>JAYVEV010000057.1:0-37084 GCA_043773745.1 Burkholderiales bacterium
TGCGAGCAGTCAATGTTGTATTGGCGATACTGGCAATGATCATTTTTTCTTCTGCCGGCGTGTCGGCACAGAAAAACCCAGCATCTCGGCAATATAAAAATGACAAACACCTTTATCCATGAGCCGTTTTAACCACAATTGCTTCAAAAAGCCCGCCAATAATAGACTTTGCTGATTGCAACCACACCTTTGATTCGTTCAGGATGGCATTACGCTGCTTTGATATGGGGAAAAAATAACCCGGCAGTTCAAATAAAAATACCCGCTCAAGCCCGCCAGCTATAGAGTTTGCAATAACGCGGCATCGAATTTGACAGCGTCCTGGCCTGCGCCTACGATGCATTACAGCTTGCTAATACTGGCGCTGCCGTGCCAGACGTATTTCCACTTGAACGCAACAAGGGGGACATCATGAAGTACCAGCGCCTGATGATAACAATGGCATCTGCCGGGCTGAGCGCACTGGTCTGGTTCACGATCGGTGCAACCAGCGCCGATCCTTCGAACAAGGAGAAATATTTCGATCCCCTGTTTGCGCTGGGCGGGCTGTGTGGCTCTACACAAAGTGGTCCGCCGCCATTACTCAAAAATCTCATCCTTGCCAAGGCTGAAACGGCACCGTTCCAGCCGGGCCAACATCCGCCCGAAAAGCTGCGCGCGGATTCTCCACCGCTTTACCAGGATCTGGGCTCATTGCATTTCAAGATAAGCACGTCCCATCCGGATGCACAGGCTTATTTCGACCAAGGGCTCAAGCTCGCCTTTGCCTTCAATCACGCGGAAGCGCGCCGTGCCTTTGTCAGCGCGCAGAAACTCGACCCGTCATGCGCCATGTGTTTCTGGGGTGAGGCGCTGGTATTAGGGCCGAATATCAATGCGCCCATGTTTCCCGAGGCCGTCGCCCCGGCGGTGGTGGCGGCACAAAAAGCCGTCGTATTAAGTTCCACCGCCAGCGAACGCGAGAAGGCGCTGATCAAGGCGCTCGCGACGCGCTACTCGCCTGATCCGAATGTGGTGCGATCTGTTCTTGATAGCGCCTATGCCGATACTATGGCCGCCGTGGCCCGAAATTTTCGTCAGGACGACACCATACAGGTGCTGTTCGCCGAAGCCGTCATGGATCTTTCGCCCTGGAATTATTGGGAAACGGGCGGCGCCAAGCCGAAAGGTCGCGCCAGTGAAACGATCGGCGCGTTAGAGCGTGTGCTGGAACGCAACCCCGATCATCCAGGCGCGATTCACTACTATATTCACGCCATGGAGGCATCGGTCAAACCCGAAAAAGCGCTGCCGTATGCGCGCAGACTGGGCAAGCTGATGCCCGGTGCGGGTCATATCGTGCATATGCCGGCGCATATCTATTACCGCGTCGGCTTGTATAAGGAATCGCTGGCTGCCAATCGCGCGGCCATCGCGGTTGATGAGCGCTATTTTGCCAAGCAGTCCAGCGATCCCCTCTACAAAGGCGCTTACTATCCGCACAATGTGCACTTTGTAATGGTATCGGCACTGATGGGGGGCGACGGCAGGGCCACACTTGAGGCCGCGAGCAAGCTCGATCAGGTGCTGGACCCGGCGTTTATGAAGATGATGCCGCCGATGCAGACGGTCAAAGCAGCGCCCTATTTTTCCCATGTGCAGTTCAGTGATCCCGATACCATTCTGGCGCTGCCTGATCCGGGCAAGGATTTTATTCTGGTGAATGCCATGTGGCACTACGCTCGGGCGGTGGCGTTTGCGCGCAAGGCTAATGTGACTGAGGCGCAAAAAGAGATCAATGTCCTGAGCCAGCTTGAGCGCGATGGTGATTTCAACCCGCTCATCCAGTGGGATATTCCGGCCAAGGAAATCGTGCAGACGGCGCGGCTGGTGGCGTTGGGCCGACTGGCCGATGCGCGTGGTGATACCAGCGCGGCCGTGAAAGCGTATGAGGACGCTGTGTTTGTGCAGGATTCGCTGCCGTATACGGAACCCCCGCATTGGTATTACCCGGTACGTCAATCACTGGGTGCGGCACTGTTGCGTGCGGGCCGACTTGATGAGGCTGAAAAAGCGTTCCGCGAATCGCTTGCGCAAACGGCCAGCAACGGCTGGGCGTTACGCGGCCTGATGGAGGTCTACCGCCTGCGTGGCGACATGCCTGCTTTGCGAGCCACACAGAAGCGATTCGACACGACCTGGCTGGGCAAAAAAGGCGGGCCGCTGATTACGTCGCTTTGAGCGGTTGATGGAATTTGTTTGCGGCGTGACCGTGGATGAACGGCTGCGTTGCTACTTTTCCTTGCTGCCCCGCAGCGACAATACATTCGGCGGCGCCTTGAAGGTATCAGCTCGCGACACCTCCCAGAACACTTTGAACACCGGATGCTCTGGCACTCCGGTCAGGAGTTCACCGTGTCGCGCCCAGGTATGCAAAGCGGCCAGCGAGCGCACCTCGGTTGACGACACACGGCGGATTACATGCTCCGGACCCAGATCCGCGGGATGTTCCAGGCCTGCGGCGGCGAGTAATTCTTTCAATGCTTCCAAGGTATTTTTATGAAATTGATAAACCCGTTCGGATTTTTCGGGGACCACCAAGGCGCGCATTCGCTTCGGGTCTTGGGTGGTCACGCCGGTAGGACAGTTACCGGTATGGCAGGTCTGTGCTTGCAGGCAGCCTAATGCAAACATGAAGCCGCGTGCCGAATTGCACCAGTCAGCGCCCATTGCGAGGGTGCGGGCGATATCGAAGGCGGTGACGATTTTACCTGACGCACCAATTTTTATTCGGTCGCGCAGGCCCACACCAACGAGCGTGTTGTGGACCAGCATCAGCGCCTCGCGAAGCGGCGCACCAACATGATCAGTGAACTCCAGCGGCGCCGCGCCGGTGCCGCCCTCGCCGCCATCAACCACAATAAAATCGGGCGTGATGTTGGTTTGCAGCATCGCTTTGACAATGGCAAACCATTCCCACGGATGGCCAATCGCCAGCTTGATACCAATGGGTTTACCGTTCGATAATTCGCGCAGCTGTTGTACAAAGCCCAGTAATTCCAGCGGTGTCGAAAACGCCGAATGTCGGGCCGGGGAGATACAATCGATGCCCATCACCACGCCACGCGCTTCGGCGATTTCAAGCGAGACCTTAGCCCCCGGTAATACCCCGCCGTGCCCCGGTTTGGCACCTTGCGAGAGTTTAATTTCGATCATCTTGACTTGGTCGGTGCCCGCACTAAAAGCAAATTTAGCCGCGTCAAATTTACCGTCGGGCGTGCGGCAGCCAAAATAGCCGGATCCCAACTCCCAGACAATATCGCCGCCGCCACTGCCGTTTTCCTGCGGGCGGTGGTAGCGTGAAATGGAGCCTTCGCCCGTGTCGTGATAGAACTTGCCGCGCTTGGCGCCCTCATTGAGCGACATAATTGCATTGGCCGACAGTGCGCCAAAACTCATGGCTGAAATATTAAATACGCTTGCCGAGTAAGGCGCTTTGCAATCCGGCCCGCCGATGCTGATGCGAAAATCGTGACTGGCGATTTCGGTGGGGGCGATGGAATGGTTGATCCATTCATAGTTGGATTCATACACATTTAGTTGCGTGCCGAATGGACGCTTGTCGCTGACGTGCTTGGCGCGCTGATAAATGATGGCGCGCTGCGATCGCGAAAATGGCAATTCTTCGGTGTCGGACTCTAAAAAATACTGGCGAATTTCCGGACGAATAAATTCAAAGAAAAAGCGGAAATGCGAAAGCACCGGATAGTTACGGCGGATGGCCTGTTTGGTTTGCGTGTAATCAACCAGCCCGACCAGTGTGAGCAGCGCAAACAGCGTTGCAGGCCATAACCAAAGCGCTGATGCGGACGGTGCAATCGTCGCCAGCGCGCCACAGGTCATCATCAATATAAAACAAAGCACCCAAGTCCAGTAACGCTCAGGAATGACCGAATCAATTGCGCTGCCCATAATTCCCCCCCCATCTGCATCTACGTCGTTAATTTAGGTTTTTTGATAACGAACAGTGCCCATGCTGACACGATTAGGGTCGCATTTAAAGGGGTATTAACCATGAAGCGCTGTGCGGTGCAGGTTTTGGCCGATGGCAAGCTGTGCTTAGTGAAAGCAACTCGCCATCGGACGTACAGTTGATATAACCAATGCCGTTAGGCTTAGTTATCAATCTTGATGTTGGCGTCCTTGACAACCTTGCCCCATTTGCCGATTTCCGAATTGATGAAGGTAGCAAATACTTTCGGATTTTCACCGCCGATACGGGCACCTTGCGAGGCCCAGATTTTCTGAATATCTGGGTCATTCAGGGTTTTGACCGATTCGGCATACATGCGGTCAAGTATCGGTTGCGGCGTGCCTTTGATGCCCCACAGTGCATACCAGGTGGTCATCTCGAAAGTTTTATAACCAGATTCAATCATGGTCGGCACCTCGGGGAAAATCGGCGAGCGTTGTGCAGAGGTAATACCCAAGGCAATGAGTTTGCCCGCCTTGATTTGCGGTGACGATGAGCTGAGGGTATCAAACGCCAGATCCACCTGGCCACCGAGCAAATCCTGCATCATCGGGCCGATCCCTTTGTAGGGCACATGCACCATGTCAATGCCCGCCAGCCGCTTGAATAATTCACCGGCAATATGATGTGATGCGCCGCTACCGGCAGAGCCAAAATTCAATTTGCCGGGATTGGCCTTGGCATATTTCACCAGATCATCGACGGTTTTGAAGCCCAGCTTCGGATGCACGACCAGCACATGCGGCACATAAGCAAAAACGGTAATCGGCACGAAGTCTTGTTCTAGTTTGTAACCACGATTGGGGTACAGCGCTTCGCCTATGGTGTGGTGAATAGCGCCGACAAAAAAAGTATAGCCATCCGGTGTTGCTCTTGCCGCCGCCGCCGCGCCCAAGGTGCCGGCGGCGCCACCCATATTTTCTATGATGATGCTTTGGCCCAAGCGAGCGCCGATTTTCCCACCCATAGGACGCGCAAATACATCTGTGCCGCCACCGGCCGGAAAGGGGTTGATCCAGCGCACCGGTTTATTGGGCCATGTTTGTGCATGAATATGAGTGGCAATGGCGGTGAATGGCACTATCAACGCAACCAGCCAGGCACCGAATAGTTGACGACCGTTCATGTATTTCTCCTCGAACAGTTTTTAAGAATAGTTGCTTGTTGAAAGCATTCTGGGGCCACTCTCTGGCGGCCTGATGTTGTTAGTCTAAATCTTGCACAATGTATTTACGATCTTAGTTTACGCAGCAAGTGATGCCGCCGTCTTTGATCTAGCGCAGTCGGCCAGATATTGCATTGCAGCATCTACGCCACCTTTTTTATGCGGCACATCTGCAAGTGTCAACCCCATCTCCACACCGGCCAGAGTGCCCATCAGGGTGAGATCATTAAAATCACCCAAATGACCAATCCGGAAAATTTTGCCTTTGAGTTTGGAAAGCCCCATGCCGAGCGACATATCGAAATTTTTAAGGATGGTATCGCGCAGCTGATCCGCGTCGTGACCTGTTGGCATCATCACCGCCGTCAGCACGGAAGAGTATTCCGCGCAATTGGCGCACAATATTTCCAGCCCCCACGCCTGCACCGCGCGGCGTGTGGCCTCGGCGTGACGATCATGTCGTGCAAACACATTGGCCAAGCCTTCTTCCTTCAGCATCGCAATGGCTTCGCGCAGGCCATAAAGTAAATTGGTTGCCGGTGTGTAGGGAAAAAATCCGGTTTTGTTTGCTTCCAGCATTTCATCCCAGGCCCAAAATGCTTTCGTCATGGTTGAGTGTTTGCTCGCCGCTAATGCTTTGGGTGACAGCGCGTTAAAGCTTAATCCTGGCGGCAACATCAAACCTTTTTGCGAGCCGCCAACAGTGACATCAACTCCCCATTCATCATGCCGATAGTCGATCGAGCCCAATGAGGAAATCGTGTCGACCAGTAAAAGTGCCGGATGTCCGGCGGCATCAATCGCCTTGCGAACCGCGCTAATGCTGGAGATTACGCCTGTGGAAGTTTCGTTATGCACCACGCAAACGGCTTTGATTGAATGGGCCTTGTCGTCAAGCAGGCGCGTTTGTAGCGCCGCCGCATCAACACCATGTCGCCAATCGCCAGGCATGAACTCAGGTTTTAAGCCGAGCTTGATCGCCATCTTTTGCCATAGCATGGCGAAGTGGCCGGTTTCTGCCATCAACACATGATCGCCCGGTGATAGCGTATTGACCAATGTTGCTTCCCACGCGCCGGTACCGGAGGCGGGATAAATAATCACCGGATGTTGCGTCTGGAAAATATCTTTGATGCCCGCCAATACTTCTTTGCCGAGCGCCTGAAACTCAGGCCCGCGATGGTCAATCACCTGATGGTCAATCGCGCGCAAGATGCGATCAGGCACGCAGCTGGGCCCGGGGATTTGCAGAAAGTGTCTGCCGGCAGGACGCTGAAATGAGGCCATTTTGATCTCCAGAAAAAGCGATGTAGTAATGCTTGTTTAACAATTGACGTGAATTTTATTTTGTATACAATATTGAAGACATTACATCTTGTCAACCGTGCAAGAGCTAAATTAAACTTACTATTTGTATGTAAAATGAATAATCTCATCGACATACCGCTGGCCGAGCGGACACTCAACACCTCGACGGCCGAGCAGCTGCGCGACATGATCGTGCACGGCACACTGGCACCCGGTGCGCGCCTGAACGAGCGTGAATTGACAGCGCAGCTCGGCGTTTCACGCACACCGCTACGGGAAGCCACACGCATGCTGTCGAGTGAGGGCATGGTGGAGTTGCTGCCAAATCGCGGCGCGCGGGTGGCCGCGCTAAATGTGGAATCCATTTCCAATACCCTGCAAGTGATGGGCGCGCTTGAAGGTCTGGCGGGTGAGCTGGCCTGCATCAATGCCAGTGTCGCGACGGTGGCGGAAATTCGTGCAACCCATTTTGAAATGCTGGCCGATCATGCGCGCGGTGACCGTGACGGTTATTTCAAACGCAATCAGGCGATTCATTTCATGATTATTGATGCCGGCGGCAATGCTGTGCTTTCGCAGCTTTATCGCACCCTGAATGCTCAGGTACGTCGTGTGCGTTACATGGCTAATTTCACGCAAGCACGCTGGGATCAGGCCATTCAGGAGCACCAGGAAATTCTGGAAGCATTGACGAGGCGCGATCCGGCGCGACTGAAATTTTTGCTGGCCGATCATCTTGCGCATAAATTGACAGTGGTGAGCCAGACGCTGGCCGCCCAGGCTGTCGTTACTGCCCAGCCCAAACCACCGCGTCGAGCGCGTCGATGAGTGCCCAGCCCATCCATTTTGCGCCGCATGCCAATCGGCATCCACTCGCTGAAAAGTTAAGCCGCGAAGTTGATGGTGAGGTCATGTTCGACCAGGCTTCGCGCGGCCGCTATTCGACCGATGCATCGATTTATCAAATCATGCCGGTGGGGGTAGTAGTACCGCGCACCATGGACGCGGCGCTGTGTGCGATGCAAATTGCCACCGAGCAAGGTGTGCCGATTTTGCCGCGCGGCGGAGGCACTTCCCAGTGCGGCCAAACAGTTGGCGCAGCATTAGTCATCGACGGCTCAAAATTTCTAAATTCGCTCATCGACTTCAACGTTGAAACTCGGCGCGCAACAGTTGAGCCCGGCATGGTGCTTGACCACCTCAACGCCAAATTAAAATCATCCGGCCTCTGGTTTCCGGTCGATGTTTCCACTTCCGCCCAGGCCACCATCGGCGGTATGGCAGGCAATAATTCATGCGGCTCGCGCTCGCTGTTCTACGGCAACATGGTGCATAACGTGGCGGGCATTGAGGCGGTGTTGGCCGACGGCGCAGTGGAAAAATTCTCCGAACTGTACGCAAATATTGAAGAGGGGCGTTCAGCACGATTCCGCGAAATTCTGAGCGGCGTGCGCGCTATTTGTGAGCGCGAAAAAGACGAAATCGCGGCGCGCTTCCCACCGCTTCTGCGTCGCGTCGCGGGTTATAACCTCGATATTTTTGCACCGCGCGATCCGCTGCATTACAGCTCGCCTGTGCCCAATCTGGCGCATCTGCTGGTTGGCTCCGAAGGCACGCTCGCGTATTTTAAATCGCTTGAATTAAAGCTTTCGCCCCTGCCCAAATATAAGGTGTTGGGCGTGGTTAATTTTCCAACGTTCTATCAATCGATGGAGCTTACCCAGCATATTGTCAAGCTGGGTCCGGTTGCGGTTGAGCTGGTGGATCGCACCATGATTGATTTGTCGCGAAACAATCCGGCATTTCGCCCGACCATTGATGCCGCCCTCATTGGTGAGCCACAGGCCATTCTGCTGGTGGAATTTGTTGGCGATGACCGCGCCGCGCTGATCCAAAAGCTCGATGATTTAACGCAGTTAATGGGCGATCTCGGTCTCGCCAATACCGTGATGAAAATGACCGATGCCGCGTCGCAAAAAGCGTTGTGGGAGGTGCGCAAGGCGGGCCTCAATATCATGATGTCGATGCGCGGCGAGGGCAAACCCGTAAGTTTTATTGAAGACTGTTGCGTGCCGCTGGAGCATCTGGCCGCCTACACGCAGCGCCTTACCGAAGTGTTTGCCAAACACGGCACCAAAGGCACCTGGTATGCGCATGCCTCTGTTGGCACGCTGCATGTGCGCCCGATCCTCAATATGCGCGCAGACGGCGCCACCAAGATGCGCGCCATAGCTGAAGAAGCTGCCGCGCTGGTGCGTGAATACAAAGGCACCTACTCGGGCGAGCATGGTGATGGGCTGGTGCGCAGCGAATGGATCGCACCTTTTTTCGGACCGCGTTTGACAGGTGCGCTCGGCGAAATCAAGCAACTGTTCGACCCAAAGAATTTAATGAATCCGGGCAAGATTGTGAATCCCGCGAAGCAGGATGATCGCTCACTATTCCGCTTCAAGCCCGGCTACACCACCCAAAAAATTGATACCGTACTTGATTGGCGCAGCGAAAAAGGCTTTGCCGGGGCCGTTGAAATGTGCAACAACAACGGCCACTGCCGCAAGTTTGACGCGGGCACCACGTGCCCCAGCTACCGCGCCACCGGTGATGAGCAACATCTCACCCGCGGGCGTGCGAACACGCTGCGATTGGCGATCAGTGGGCAGCTCGGTGCTGAAGGATTAGTGTCAGATTCTGTCAAAGACGCGATGGATTTATGCGTGGGCTGCAAAGGTTGTAAGCGAGAATGTCCCACCGGTGTGGACATGGCAAAAATGAAAATAGAATTTTTGCACCACTACAAAAAAATGTACGGCCACACATGGCAGGACAAACTCATTGGCTACCTGCCGCGCTACGCACCGATTGCCTCGAAAGCCTCATGGATATTGAATCTTCGCGATATTGTGCCCGGCGCGGCATGGCTTAGCGAGAAAATATTGGGTTTGTCTGCCAGGCGGACTTTGCCGAAATGGCGCGCGCAAAATTTCAGCAGCCAATTCCCCTCTGCCGCCACAGCGACGGCCACTGGAACACGCGAAGTTGTGCTGTTCGCCGACACCTTCAATAACTACTTTGAACCCGAAAATCTCATCGCCGCCCGCCGCGTATTGACGTCGGCAGGTTATGTTGTGCACGTCGCTACCGCAGCTAACCAAGCGCGCTCGCTGTGCTGCGGCCGCACCTTTCTGGCTACCGGCATGGTCGATAAAGCAACAGAAGAAGCCCGTCGTACCATCGATGCATTGTGGCCTTACGTTCAGCGCGGCGTGGCGGTGGTTGGCCTGGAGCCCTCGTGTCTGCTCACACTGCGCGATGAATTCATCGCGCTATTTCCCGGCGAAGAAACAGAGAAGCTGGCAAAAAATGCATTCCTGTTTGAAGAATTTTTAGTCCGCGAAAAGCACGCTGGTCGCTTTGAATTGAACCTGAAACCCTTGGACATAACCAAGACAACCCAGGCGCTGCTGCACGGCCATTGCCACCAAAAGGCCTTCGGTGTGATGAGCTCGGTGGAAGAGGTGCTGTCGTGGATTCCGGCGCTTAAAACCACCACTATAGAATCAAGCTGCTGCGGAATGGCGGGTGCGTTCGGCTATGAGGCGGCGCATTATGATGTGTCGATGAAAATGGGTGAACTCGCATTACTACCGACAGTCAGAAATGCGGATGCAAATACCTTGATCGTCGCCGATGGCACCAGCTGCCGCCATCAGATTGAGGATGGTGCAGGCAAGTCGGCGCAGCATGTGGCGATAGTGTTGGCGAGTGCGTTGGTTGTATAGGTAGCCGCATTTGCTGTTTTGCAGCGATAATAGTTTATGTTGCGCACAAGACAGAGTGCGAGGGTGAGTTTTGTGAAAAATCATCTCGCACTACTATCTCACTGGTCATATCCGAGGTAGCCACATGCCCATGAGGGCTGCAAAAATTCCGATGCCCATCGCGATGGTCAGAACAAAAAGACCCGTTGCCATCGCCAGCCGACCTGGCGCATTGGCTCGATCCTGCGTGCGAAGATAGATTTCCAGAACGGCAAGCGGTAGAAGGTATTGCGCGAAACCCAGCAAGGTAAGGAACGGACCCACAAACGTTTTCGGGTCAAAACCGAAGGGGCGTTGAAAAATGACAAACGACAGCATCAATCCCACTCTGAAGAACCAGACGCCATTCACCACTAGGAACAAGCGAAGAGCCCAGCGGCGATGGGTTTTGAAATCGCGTGCGAGTGCATAGCGTAGCGCCATGGCAGCGCAGAACATGATCAGAACGGCATTAATACAAACCGCGATGTGTTGAGAAATATCGCCGACCTGCGTTCTACCCGACAAAGTCAAATAAAGGCCTGTCGTGCTCATGATGAGAGCCGTCAACATGTAGACGCGACCATTCCAGCGATGAAAGACCGGGAACTGTGTACGGACTTGTGGGATCAGTTGAAGTGGTCCGCCCACCGTAATAATGAAGGCTAATAGTAGATGCACGGCAATGGCGATATTGCCGATCGTATGGCCTTCGGCATAGCCATGGGGAAGGACTTTATTCCACGCCAGCCAATCACCGTGCGCGACCGAGCCTCCATAAAAAGCAGCGATGTAGAGCGCGAATGCCAATTGGCCAAAGACCGCCACCACAAACCAAAACCGCGCAGCCATTTTTAAAGCGGTGTTTGCAACGGCATTCAGTCTGAACCCGTCAGTCATTATTGTTGCGTTCATGTTCGCTCCCTGTTAGCGAATGGTTCATCAAAAGTAGCGCCGTTGCCTGTATGCACTGTGGCGCGCTAAATAATATAGAGCGGTAGTGTTGTAGTCAACTACATCACATGGCGGAAGTTTTGATCGGCTCTTCCAATCATTATTTCGCTAATCGATTTTTGCGCCCGACTTTTTCGCGACCTCGGCCCATTTGACAATATCGGCCTTGACCATCGCCAGTGCTTCGGCCGGTTTATTGGCAACGACTTCCGCGCCCTGAAGCGCAAAGCGCGCTTGCAAATCTGGCGCGGCCAGCACTTTGACTGCGGCAGCGTTTAACTTGGCAAGAATATCTTTCGGTGTTGCAGCGGGCGCAAAAAAACCAAACCAGTTGGTGGATTCAAAATCGCGGTAGCCCGATTCAGCGACCGTTGGCAGATCCGGCATCAGGGCCGAGCGCTTGGCACCGGTGACGGCAAGCGCTTTCACCTTGCCGGATTTCACCAGCGAGCCGATCGAGATGGTTGAGTCATACATCACCGAAATTTGCCCAGACAGCAAATCTGGAAACACGAAAGCGCTGCCCTTATAGGGGATATGCGTAATCTGCGTGCCGTTGAGTGTATTGAACATTTCGCCGGTGAGATGCGAAATGGTGCCATTGCCTGAGGAGCCGAAATTGAGCTTGCCCGGATTTGCCTTCGCGTATGCGACCAATTCCCTGATGTTGTTGGCCGGAACAAGTGGATTGATCACCACCACATTCTGCGACACGGCCAGCATCGTGATCGGCGCAAAATCTTTGATCGGGTCATAGGGTAATTTTTTGTAAAGACTGACGGCAATCGCATGATTGCTGGTGGTGCCGATGGTGAGTGTGTAGCCATCGGGCGGTGCTTTGGCGGCGATGTCGGCACCGATCGTGCCACCAGCGCCGGGTTTGTTTTCGATCAGCACGGGCTGTTTCAGCTCCTCCGATAATTTAGCGGCAAAGTCACGGGAAAGAATATCGGTGGCACCACCGGGTGGGAACCCCAGAATGATCTTGATGGGTTTAGTCGGCCACGATTCGGCAGATGCAATGGAGACTAATAAAGTGAGCGCCACGAGACCGGTGGTGGCATACAGCGTGCAGAATTTACGAAAGTACATTTTCATTCCATGTAAAGATTCATGTGAAAGTACGGCGCTAGTATTAGTGCGCAATGGGGACTTCTTATCTGCTATTGGAACGGAATCGGTACAAACCCAACGGGCGCACTACAGATAATGGATACGGCCAGTGCGCTATTCTGCTGGTGCATCAAGCCACATCGAACACACGGTTGCCATTGAAATCGCCTGACTCGCAATAACTGACGTCTGCGATGATCTAACCCACTTTATTCACGTCTGTGGAAGCGTCGAGGTAGCGCATGTTCAAGAAGCATTGCAGTCGTCAGGTTGTCGTTTAGTGGCTTGGGGAGGAGTTAAGCAAACACCACCGCGACATGGCCGACCGCATTGGCACGGCGAGCGGGGCCAATCACAATTTGCACTTCGCGGCCAAGACGGGCGAGGCAGTCCAGCATTTTCGTTTCACTGATACCGCGAAACTGGCCGCGCAGCATTTTGGACAACTTCGATTGCGGGATACGAAGCACATCGGCCGCTTGCTGCTGGCTCCATTTACGGCTTTTGAGGATATCCCCAATTTTGCTTGCAAGCTGGGCTTTGACCATCATTTCGTCAGCATCGGCTAACCCCAAATCGGCATAGACGTTGCCGGTGCTTTCTTCAATATCGATCATGTCATTTCTCCTTTGGCATATGCCGCTGCCGCTTTCAATCGTTCTCGAATCAAGTCGATGTCTGGCTTGGGTGTGGCAATGCCCTGCGTTGATTTTTTCTGGAAACAATGAAGTACATAAATTGCATCGCTGAATTTGACGGTATAGACCGCACGAAAAGTACCACCACTTGAGTCCTCTACGACCTCCAGAACGCTGGTTGAACCGAAGCCTTTTAATGGCTTACACTGTTCATGTTTCTTGCCCATTTGTGCTTGGTACAGCGCATAACCGAACGTGTCTTGAACATCGTCCGGCATGGCTTTCAAATCTTTCTTGGCGGAACCAAGCTATCGTAACTTTTTGATTTGCAGTTCCATAACGGTATTATGTCCAAATAGACATAAAACCGCAAGCCCTCATTCTGTTGTCAATGCGATGATGCATTCACTGCAACGGAATCGGCACAAACCTGCCGGTGCATTGCCAGCTGTTGAAATAGTTGGCGAGCCATTCTGCTGCATCATCCAAGTTTCGATCGTGCCATCAGCGCGCACCAAGCCACATCAAACATACCGTTGCCAACGAAGTCGCCTGCATGTGCTTTTGTCATTCCGTAAAAAGCCAGCTGGAACTGAAACTCTAATATTGACGGGCAATTTGAAGCAAAAAGGGACCTGAAACTCCGCGCCAAGCCTAGACATCGTTCAAGTTTTATTTCCGTTCAGTTACACTCTTTTCGTCCGAAAAACCCTGAAGCCCCAGGACTGGCAAGGGTTTCCAGCCTTTTGCCCGGTGCTCGGCAACAACGGTTGTGAACACCCCACCGCGTACCCAGAACTTCGCGGTCAACCGCGCAAAGCGGGGCTTGGTGGCTTTAACAATATCGTCCAGAATTTCATTGGTTACGGCCTCATGAAATTTTCCCTCGTCGCGGAATGACCAGATGTAGAGCTTCAAACTTTTCAGTTCTACGCACAGTTTTTCGGGAATGTAATCGAGGTAAAGCGTCGCGAAATCGGGTTGGCCGGTTTTGGGACAAAGACAGGTGAATTCAGGGATTTGCATATGGATTAAAAAATCCCGATGCGGCGCCGGATTAGCGAAGACTTCCAGCGCTTTGCTGGCGCGTGTGACGGGTTTGTCGCCCAGCCTCGTTAAATGTGCGGCTGATTCCTTGCTGCTCAAGGGCTTAGCGGCTTTTATTGAAGTGGATTCTTTTTCGCGGGATGATTTTTGTGATGAGCTCATGGGGATCAATTGGGAAATGAGAAGTCGATACGTTAGAATTAGGAATTGTAGCTGACCCGCGTTGTGCATAGTGGAGTGCGGGGTTGGCTTTAGCTGCATTTTTTGCCAAGACCCGCCCAGTGGCGGGTTTTCACCATTCAGGCAGCTGCTATTCGTATGTTCAGGGTAATTTAAGGAAATCACGTTGCGTCTAACTCAAATAAAACTCGCCGGTTTCAAATCTTTTGTCGATCCTACGGTTATTGCAGTACCAGGCCAATTGGTTGGTGTCGTCGGTCCGAATGGCTGCGGCAAATCGAACGTGATTGATGCCGTTCGTTGGGTGTTGGGCGAATCGTCTGCGAAAAATTTGCGCGGCGAAAAAATGGAAGACGTTATTTTTAACGGCTCAGCGCAACGCAAGCCGGTGGCACGGGCCAGCGTCGAATTGGTGTTTGATAACTCACTGGGCCGCATTGGTGGGCAGTGGGGGCAGTATGCAGAATTGAGTGTACGGCGGGTGCTGTCTCGCGATGGCAATTCGGATTACTACATCAACGGCCAGCATGTGCGCCGCCGCGATATTACCGATGTTTTTCTGGGTACCGGCCTTGGTCCGCGGGCTTACGCGATTATTGAGCAGGGCATGATTTCGCGCGTCATTACTTCCAAGCCAGAAGAGCTGCGGGTGTTTTTGGAAGAGGTTGCGGGTGTCTCAAAATACCGTGAGCGCCGCCGTGAGACCGAATCACGTCTTGAAGATTCCAAAGAAAATTTAAGCCGTGTTGATGATATCCGCGGCGAGCTGGACAAGCAGGTTGAGAAGTTGACCGCTCAAGCTGAAGTGGCCGCGAAGTATAACGATTATCTTGGCGAATTAAAGCTCAACGAGAACCTGTGGGCGTATACCAAACAGCGCGAGGCGGGCGCTGCGAAGGCGCGCTACGCCAATGAAATTGTCAAAACAGAAACCGGCTTTGAAGGCGAAACCGCCAAGCTGCGTGAAGTCGAGGCAGCCCTCGATAAACTGCGTCAGGATCACTACACCGAGACCGATGCGCTGACGACTTCACAGGCGTCAATGTTTGAAGCTAACACGGCGGTGGTGCAGCTAGAGCAGGAGATCAGCTATCTGGGCGATAACCGTCGTCGCTTGACTGCGCAGATCGAGGTACTGGCCCTACAAGTGGCGGAAGTAGGGAGCAGCCGTGAAGCCACCGCCGCCGAGCTGGAGCGCTGGCATCATGAACTGGCAAGCGGCATGGATCGTGTTGGCGAAGCGCGTGAACGCGTGGAGATTGTCCGCGCTGAAGTGCCGACCTTTGAAGACAAGGTGCGCGAATCCATAGCGGCGACTCGCGCCTCGGAAAACGCCGTGCGTGAAGCGGAATCAGGACAGGCACTCGAAGAGGCGCGTGAATCCAGCGCGCTGAAAATTCTCTCGCAGCTGGAACAGCGCAAAGCGCGCTTGACCACTGAAAACATGGCGCTGGTGGTGCCGGATGAAGGTGAAATCGCCCGTGTGGAAGGCGAGCGCGCCGAGATTCAGGAAGTGCTGTTGCAGGCTGAAGAAAAAATATCCATTGCAGAACAGCGGATGGCAGAGCTGGATGCCGCCCGTAAACGCTCCGTTGATGCGATCGGAGATGCAACGCGTGAATTGGCAAGGATTGAAGCCTCGCTGCTGGCGCTACAAAACCAGCAGGCCCGCATGGATAACAACAATCGTCTGGCGATGTGGTTGTCCAAATACAATCTGGATAATGCGCCGCGCCTATGGCAACAGATTAAAGTCAAAGAAGGTTGGGAAGATGCGCTGGAGTCCGCGCTGGGCTTGAAGCTGAATGCAATCAAGGTTGCCGAACCAGCCACGATTGACCGCATGGCTCTGGATGCGCCGCCGGGCAGCGTGGCATTGTTTTTGGAAAACGGTGCTTCCGCATCGACTCAGGCACCATCAAACTTTACCCCGCTGTCAGCTTGGGTGACGTCGGATAATGCCGGCGTTCTGCCGTTTGTCCGCGAATGTTTGGCCAATATTTTTGTGCTGGAAAATGAGGCTGAAGCACGCGTAAAAATGGCTCAGTTACCATTTGGTGCGTTGTTGGTAACGGCGAATGGTCATATGTATTCGCAGCATGGTTTGCTGTTCCACGGCCCGCAATCAGAGCTGCATGGCGTGTTGCAGCGCCAGCGAGAAATCGAGACGCTCAAAATCGAGCTGCCGGGCAAAATCGAAGTGCGCCACACGCTGGAAGCCGCGCAAAAAGAGACTGAAATTAGCATCACCGAAACGCAGGAAACATTGCGCCAGCTCCGTACGCAAAGCCAGGAAACCAAAAATCGCGAACATCAGCTACAGATGGACGCGCTCAAGTTATCGCAGGCTGTGTCGCAAGCCGAAGGTCGCCGCAACGCGATTCGCGAAGAGTTGGCGTTGATCGAAAGTGAGATCGAAAAAGAGCGCGCCGAGATGCTCGAAGCGCAGGCCCGTCTGGAAGAGGGTGGCAACAGGATTGGGGAACTGACCGACGCCCTGATGCTCATCGAAGACCAGCAAAAAGCGGCCGAGCGCGCGTTGACGGACGCCCGCGAACGCGTGAATGCGGCCGAGCGTAGCGCGCAGGAAGCCAATTATTTTGAGCGTTCATGCCACGATAAAATTAAATCATTATCAGAAATGACCGCGCAGCTTTCGAAGCGCCATGAGTTGGTGACAGCTAGCCAGTTGACCATGGCAGCCGAGCTGGAAGGTTTGCAGGAAGGTAATATCCGTGAGCGCCTGCAAGCGGCCCTTGAGGCTCGCACCGAGCGCGAAAAGGCGCTGGCTGAGGCGCGCAACGCCATGGAGGCGGCCACCGGTAAATTGAGAGAGCTGGAAGAATCGAAATCCAGTGTTGAGCGCAACCTCGCTCCGCTGCGTGACAAAATCACCGAGCTGCGCATGAAGGAGCAGGAAGCGCGCATCAATGAAGAGCAATTCACGCAACAGCTGACAGAGGCAGGCGCGAATCTCGAAGAGCTTGCCGATGTGGTGGAAAAGAAAGCGCGCTCCACTGCGTATCAGGCTGAGATTAATCGCCTCAATACCGCGATTACGGAACTCGGCGCGGTCAATCTGGCTGCCTTGCAGGAGTTAGAGCAATCCAGGGTGCGTAAGGAATTCTTGGATGCGCAGTCGGCCGACTTGACTGAGGCCATCAACACGCTTGAGTCAGCGATCAAGCGTATTGATCGCGAGACTCGCGACCTGCTGCAAAACACTTTTGATATCGTCAATAAAAATTTCCAGGAATTATTCCCGTCCTTGTTTGGCGGCGGCCATGCGTTCCTGAAATTGACAGGCGAAGAAATTCTGGATTCAGGCTTGCAGGTTTTTGCGCAACCACCCGGCAAGAAAAATTCATCGATTCAATTGCTGTCGGGCGGAGAGAAGGCATTAACGGCGCTATCGCTGGTGTTCTCGCTGTTCCGCCTGAACCCCGCGCCCTTCTGTCTGCTCGATGAGGTCGATGCGCCGCTGGATGATTCCAACACTGACCGCTTCTGTGATTTGGTGAAAAAAATGTCCGCGTCCACACAATTTTTGTTTATCACGCATAACAAAGTCACCATGGAGATGGCCGAGCAGTTGGTCGGTGTGACGATGAATGAGCCAGGCGTGTCGCGCATCGTGGAAGTCGATATCAATGCCGCCAAACGATTTGCGGTTAGCGAAGCCGTTCCGGTTCCGGTGGCCGCATAATGATTCAATCCCTCTAAATTGGAGCAGTGATGATTTCGGATTTCCAATTGGCGCTGATCGGCATTGCTGTTGTTGTCATTGTGGCGGTCATTGTGTACAACCGTTGGCAGGAGTCTAAATACAAAAAGCGCGCAGAGAAGGCGTTTGGCACTTCGCATCCCGATGTGCTGTTTGACGATTCGCTAATGGCATCAGCATCTCCGCCTGCTCAATCGAATCGCCATCAAACGGGCGAACGTGTTGAACCCAGGCTGGGCGCAAATTTGCCAGCTTATGCAGGCGATGATATGGACGACCTTGCGCCCATCGGCGACGCACATTCATTGCCTTCGGCTCATGCCAACCACGAGTCGCTTATCACGGCTGTTCAGTATTCAGCGGCACCGGTGCTGCATGCCGATGTTGATTCCATTGCGCTTATTTTGGCCGATGCACCGCTGGAAGCTGCGCAGTATGAAAATGTCATCAACCAATCAAAATTGCTCGGCAAAGGCGTGCGCTGGGAAGGTTTGCACGCGGGACTGTGGCAGCCAATAACGTTGCCCGCGCTTGATGCCTATCGCGAATTGCGCGTGGGCATGCAATTGGCGGATCGCCGCGGCCCGATTGATGTGATGGCGCTAAACCAGTTTAACGATATGGTGGCGCAATATGCGGCCAGTGTCGGGGCTGTTTTGCAGCGCGAAGAAGTTGAAACTGCGATGGCGCGTGCACAGACCATTGATGCTTTTTGTGCGGATACAGATATTGAAATTGCGGTTAATGTTGTCGGCAAAAGTGGTGTGACATTTGCGGTTACCAAGGTGCGCGGGTTGGCGGAGTCGAATGGACTTGTGGCGTTGGATTCGGGTGAGTATGTGATGCGCGATGAACTTGGCCGCGTACTTTACACCTTGCGCAATTTTGATCCGGCGGAGCCACCCGGCATCAAGCGTGCCGGCGGCTATCTGAGCGGGCTTACGTTTGCGCTGGATGTGCCGCGCACGCCCGATGCTGCTCGAACCTTTGAACGCATGTTCATGGTGGTGATGAAGATTGCCGATGTGTTGCAGGGTGAAGTGGTTGATGATAATCGCAAGGTGCTCACAGCAGCGAGCCGCAAGGTGATTGCAGACACGATTACGACCATTACCGCGCAAATGGAGGCGAAAGGGGTGGCAGCAGGCAGCGCCACGGCGCTGCGCCTTTACGCATAAGTGTTTTCATTGGGTATGACCCTAGATGGCTGAATTTTCACCTTCCGATCCCATGCCCACAGCTGCACACAAAGCGCGCGCAGCAGAACTTAAAAAGCAGCTGGATGAGCACGGCTATCGTTACTATGTTCTCGATCAGCCGGTCATTGCGGATGCCGAATACGACCAACTTTTTCATGAGCTGGTTGCATTAGAAGCAGCCTATCCCGCGCTTGCCAGCGAAGATTCCCCCACACACCGGATCGGTGGCAGCATTCTGGCTGAATTCGCCGAGGTTGCCCATCGGGTGCCGATGCTGTCGCTGGGCAATGCCTTTGCGGACGAGGATGTCATTAATTTTGACCGGCGTTGTCGGGAAGGGCTGGATGCTGCTAGTACTGAGATCGAGTACGCTTGCGAGCCAAAATTTGACGGCCTGGCTATCAATCTCACCTATGTAGATGGCGTCTTTGTGCAGGGCGCGACGCGAGGTGACGGTGCCGTGGGCGAGGATGTGACCCTGAATTTGAAGACTATTCGCGCCATTCCGCTATCGCTGCCAGAAGGCCAGGCGCCCAGGCTGCTTGAGGTGCGAGGCGAAGTTCTCATGCTCAAAAAAGATTTTGCCAAACTGAATTCAAGGCAAGCAACCAAAGGCGAGAAGTTGTTTGTCAATCCGCGTAACGCGGCAGCCGGATCCTTGCGCCAGCTTGATTCAAAATTAACTGCCGAACGGCCGCTGCACTTCTTTGCCTACGGCATAGGCGCGGTGGAAGGTGCGGCGCTGCCGACTTCGCATGGGCAAATGATGGACTGGCTGAGCGCGCTGCGGCTGCCAGTCTCGACCGAGCGTCGGGTTGTCACCGGTGTCGCGGGACTGCTGGATTATTACCGGCAAATCGGTGAACGCCGCGCCACGCTGCCATTCGAAATCGATGGTGTGGTCTATAAAGTGAATAGTTTTGCAGCCCAGGAAAAGCTGGGTTTTGTTTCGCGTGCGCCGCGCTTTGCGACAGCCCATAAATTTCCGGCAGAAGAAGCGACTACGCTGCTACTGGGCATTGATGTACAGGTTGGGCGTACCGGTGCGATTACACCGGTGGCAAGGCTGCAACCGGTGTTTGTCGGCGGCACCACGGTATCAAATGCAACCTTGCACAATGAAGATGAAATCCGTCGCAAGGACTTAAAGATTGGTGACACCGTGATGGTGCGCCGCGCGGGTGATGTGATTCCCGAAGTTGCGGCCGTGATTTATGAAAAACGTCCCGCCGATGCGCGCGAGTTTGTGATGCCCACACATTGTCCGCAATGCGCGTCACTTATTGAAAAGCTTGAGGGCGAAGCCATCGCCCGCTGCACCGGCGGATTGTTTTGTCCCGCGCAACGTAAGCAAGCATTACTGCATTTCGCTCAGCGGCGGGCCATGGATATTGAAGGTTTGGGCGATAAATTAGTAGAGCAGATTGTCGATGCCCAGCTAGTTCGGACGCCTGCTGATCTTTATCGTCTCGGCCTGACCGCACTGGCTAATCTGGAGCGCATGGCTGAAAAATCAGCCAGCAATTTACTGGCCGCTATTGAAAATAGTAAACAGACAACGCTCGCTAAATTTTTATTTGGCCTTGGCATTCGTCATGTTGGTGAAAGCACCGCCAAAGATTTGGCAAAGTATTTCGGCAACCTCGATGCGATCATGGATGCTACAGTTGATGAATTGCTGCTGGTGAACGATGTCGGCCCCATCGTGGCGCAAAGCCTGCGACATTTTTTTGGTGAGCCGCATAATCGGGAAGTCATTGAGCAGCTTCGTGCCTGCGGTATTATTTGGCTGGAGCACGAAAAAGCTGCTGCACTACATGCTGCGGAGACCGCGCCAGATAAGGAGCTTGGGCCATTTTCCGGGAAGACGGTGGTGCTTACGGGGACGCTACCCACACTATCGCGCGACGATGCCAAAGAAAGACTGGAAGCTGCTGGTGCAAAAGTAGCCGGTAGTGTTTCAAAGAAAACCGATTTTGTCATTGCCGGTACAGATGCCGGTAGTAAACTGGATAAGGCCATCGAGTTGGGTGTGACAGTGCTGGATGAAGCAAAGCTGCTTGAATTATTGGGTTAATTATTCAAAATATAAAAATGAAAAAAAGCACCAAAATTACCAAAGCCATTTTCCCTGTCGCCGGCCTGGGCACACGCTTCTTGCCCGCGACCAAAGCCAGCCCGAAAGAGATGCTGCCCATTGTCGATAAACCGTTGATTCAATATGCGGTGGAGGAAGCCGCTGCAGCAGGCATTACCGAAATGATTTTTGTCACCGGTCGCGGCAAGCGCACCATTGAAGATCATTTTGATAAAGCTTATGAGCTTGAGGCGGAGTTGCAATTAAAAAATAAACTCAAAGTGCTCAACGAAGTACGCAATATGCTGCCGGCAAATGTGCAATATGTGTATGTGCGCCAGTCGGAGGCGCTGGGTTTGGGACATGCCGTTTTGTGCGCAAAGCATTTGGTGGGCGACGAGCCATTCGCGGTGATTTTGGCGGATGATTTGATCGATGCCGAGATCCCAGTGATGAAACAAATGGTGGATCTTTATGCCAAGAAAAAAGCCTCAATCATCGGCGTGATGAATGTTGCCCGGGAAGAGACCTCCCAATATGGCATTGTCGATGCTAAGAAAATTTCAACCGGGGTTTCAAAGCTGTCGGGCATCGTGGAGAAACCAAAGCCGGAAGATGCGCCGTCGACACTCAGTGTGGTGGGACGTTATATTTTGACGCCGCAGGTGTTCGCTGAGCTCGAAAAAATTCGGGCCGGGGTGGGCAAGGAGATTCAGCTTACCGACGGTATTGCGTCGCTGCTCAAACGCGAGAGTGTTTTTGCCTATGAATTCGACGGAACACGTTATGATTGCGGATCAAAATTGGGCTACTTGAAAGCAACGGTAGCGCTGGGCATGAAGCACGCCGAAGTAGGACGTGAATTTCAGGAGTACCTGGCTTCACGGTCGTTTGGCACCGTTGAAAAAAACACGAAAAGCGGGAAAGCAAAAGCAGGCACGCTCAAAACAAAACCCAAAACGGCACGGAAAAAAGTCGTCAAAAAATAGTGGCATGAATGCCTCACGCGAATATTCAGACCGCGCGCTCAGCTTAAAATTTATAATTCAGTCATTGGGGAAAGGGAATTCACATGCTTAGCCTAGCGGAAGCCAACGCGATATTGCACGATGGAGACTTGCTGTTTACCGCCGAAGAGGTGGCGGCGGCCACGGCACGTGTCGCGACCGAAATTAATCGCGATTACGCCGACAAATATCCGCTGCTGCTGTCGGTGATGGGCGGGGCGGTGGTGTTTAGTGGCCACCTGCTTTCGCAGCTCGATTTTCCGCTCGATTTTGATATCGTTCAGGCTTCTCGCTATGGCAACGAGAAGGTTGGCAGCGAACTAACTTGGCGGGTTGCGCCCCGCGATAATATTGCAGGCCGTCACATTATTATTTTGGACGACATTCTGGATGAAGGTGTGACACTGGCCGCGATTGTAGATTTGGTTAAAAAGCAGGGCGCCTTGAGTGTGAGTTGCGCCGTGTTCTGCGTGAAAGATTACGGCCCGGAAATCAATGCCAAGAAACCATTGGTTGCTGATTATGTGGGCATCACGGTGCCTAACCGCTTCGTGTTTGGTTATGGCATGGATGTGTCGGGCGTTTGGCGGAATTTGCCCGCGATTTATGCGATCAAAGGTAAGTAAGTAGAGCTCTTTATTAAAGTCTTGGATTGGCGCGGAGTTTGAATTATTTTTGCTCCAATCGCCGCACCAGTGCTAGACCCTGTTAATTTTTATATACGGTTCAAATATGCTCGCAATTATCGGTGGCACCGGCCTGACCAATTTGACCAATCTTGAAATTACCCGTCGCGAAGTGGTACGTACGCCTTACGGCGAGCCATCGGGTCATTTGACGTTTGGTGAAATCAATATTGGCAGTCAAAAGGCAGAAGTGATTTTCCTTGCCCGTCATGGCTATGGCCACACGATTCCACCGCACGAAGTCAATTACCGCGCCAATATTTGGGCGCTGCATTCGCTCGGTGTGAAGCGGGTATTGGCGGTTAATTCTGTCGGCGGTGTGGCGGCAAATTTAGGTCCGGGTCAGATTGCCGTGCCTGACCAAATCATTGATTACACCTACGGCCGCAAACACACTTTTTTTGAAGGTGATAAGCCGGTTACGCATATCGACTTTACCTTCCCGTATTGCCACCGCGCACGCTTGTTATATCTGGCGGCTGCCAAAGCGACAGGTATCGGCGTGGTTGATCAAGGCGTGCTCGGCGTCACACAGGGGCCGCGTCTGGAAACCCTAGCAGAGATAAATCGCATGGAGCGCGATGGCTGCACCATGGTCGGAATGACGACTGCCCCGGAGGCGGCTCTTGCGCGTGAGCTGGATTTATCCTATGCAACGCTGGCACTCTCCATGAACCACGCGGCCGGACGCGGTAGTTCGAGCGATGGCATCAAGTTGGAAGATGCCGAAGCAGTGCTGAAAATTGGCATGGAAAAAATACGCAACATCCTGGCAAAAGCAGTTGAGCTGCATGCGGCGCTGCCCGCTGAGGCGCGCGGATTCAAATAGGAAATTTTTATGATCAGACCAATCCTGAAAATGGGTACCCCCAGCCTGATGCAAGTATCTGCGCCATTGCCCAGTGCTGCATTCAATACGCCCGAATTGCATGAATTACTTGCCGACATGAAAGAAACCATGATTGCGGCTAACGGTGCGGGTCTGGCCGCACCGCAAATCGGTGAAAATGTTCGCGTGGTGATTTTTGAATTAAAAAATAACCCGCGCTACCCAACTGCCGAGCCGGTGCCATTCACGGTGCTGATCAATCCCGAGCTGACGCCGTTATCGTCCGCAGTGGAAGACGGATGGGAGGGCTGCTTGTCCGTGCCCGGTATGCGCGGCGTGGTGCCACGCACAACCGAACTTCGATATACCGGCTTCGATGAACTCGGCCGTAAAATTGATCGCACGGTATCGGGCTGGCATGCGCGCGTGGTGCAGCACGAATGCGACCATCTGGACGGCGTGCTTTACCCAATGCGAATGACGGATATGTCCCAATTTGGTTTTACCGAGGTATTGTTTCCGGAGTTGGTAGGGCAAGATGATGATTGATTCGATGCTGTATCGTTGTAATCGCTGTTATTGAAATACCAACCTGAAAGGTAATAAACATGGCAGAGACCATTGATGTCACACCAGCTAGCGGTGGAAATAGTAATGAACGTGATGTATCGGGATCACTCACCATCACCCATGTGATGTACGGCATGCACGCGCTAGCCCCCTTTACACTTTGGACCTTCGCGATTCTCGCCATGATTATTGGTCTGGTTAAGCGCGATGACGTTAGAGGAACCTGGCTGGATTCACACTTTTCATATCTTTCCAGCACTTTTTGGTGGGGGTTGTTGTGGGCCATTGTGGCATGGAGCGTATTTTGGGTTTTAGGCCTGCTCACGCTCGGCATTGGCATGCTGGTGTTATGGATTTTGCCGGTTGCTGTGTTGGTCTGGTACTTGTATCGCGTTATCAGAGGCTGGTTAAGCCTGAATGACCATAAGCCTGTTGTCTAAAACAGGATTTACCCCGGTTGAAGTCGCGGCGCCATAATATCCCGGCCTCTCCCGGCCAGATATAGCGGTTTTTAGGCCTCGGAAGCAGTTAGTCGATACAAAAATCGGCATCCTGCCGACTCGTCAGCGGCATCTTTAAATTGTAGTTGCGAATCATTGTCATTACGGATATTATCTGTAATAGGAATGATTCGTACTAAATTTATGAGCGGGAAAGGCTGGTTCGATATGTATATCTGCATTTGCAATGCCGTCACTGATCGCGAAATTCGCCGCGCCGTCGAGCTTGGCTGTGACAGCTATCAGAAAATACACTGTGAATTGGGTGTAGGGACTTGCTGTGGCAAATGTAAAAAAGAAGCGTCGCGCGTGATTAAAGAACACAAGGCAGAAATGCGTGAGATGGAACACGGTTTTAATCTGGCGATGTAGATAAAACGGCTGCAATGGCAGCCGTTTTGGTTAGCGAGATTGCTGCAAAAATTATGAGCTGACTTCACCAACTTGCGTCTGCAGATAATTTTGAATGCCCAGTTTTTTGATGAGTTCTTGTTGTGTTTCGATCCAGTCAATATGTTCTTCTGTGTCGTCGAGAATCATCTGAAATAAATCGCGGGAAACGAAATCGCGGGCAGTTTCACAGGCCACAATGGCTTCTTTCACCACCGTTTGGGAAATATATTCAAGTTTCAAATCGGCGGCGAGTGATTCCGGAACCGATTCACCGACCGCGATTTTGTGCATATCCTGCAAGTTGGGCAAACCGTCGAGCATCAAAATTCGCTCGATTAGTTTGTCCGCATGCTTCATTTCACCGATAGATTCTTCGTATTCTTTTTTGGCAATCGCAGATAAACCCCAATGCTTGTAAATGCGGGCATGTAAAAAATACTGGTTGATCGCAGTCAGCTCATTAGTCAGTTGTTTGTTGAGATGCTTGATGACAGTTTTATCGCCCTTCATGGCAGATCCTTTTTAGATTGGGACACAGTGCGTGCATTTACCCAGATAGTAGTCCGTTTGGGTGGCAATCGAAAGTAAACGCTGCCGATTGTTATTGCAGTTAAGAACGAGAGTGATAATTGATCGTATCTAAACGAGTTTGACGAATGGAAATTCCTAAAGAGTTACGCGATTCGGGTCTCAAAGCGACACTGCCACGATTAAAAATCCTGGAGTTGTTTCAACAGAGTCCTGTGCGCCATCTTTCGGCAGAGGATGTCTATCGCCTGCTGATTCAGGACAATATCGATGTTGGTTTGGCGACTATTTATCGTGTGCTTATGCAGTTTGCCGAAGCGCAAATTTTATTGCGTCGCCAGTTTGAAGGCGAGCGCGCCGTATTTGAATTAAGCGCCAGTGAACACCACGATCATATGGTGTGTGTGGATTGCGGAAAAGTTGAAGAGTTTTTTGACGAGGCAATCGAACGTCGGCAATCCCTTATTGCCAAACAACGCGGTTTTACGCTGCGGGATCACTCCCTTTCTCTTTATGGCTCGTGTGGCGCCTGCACGACGCTGAAACAAAAATAGATTTCGCCATGTCTTCTACAGCGCCCACTACTACCACCATGACGCAGACGCTCGATACGCTGCGCAAGGGTCAATCTGCTGTGGTTTCACGGGTTGCGCCCCATGTTCAAGAAGGTGGCACCGACTTTTCCCATCGCCTGATGGAGCTTGGTTTTGTGCGGGGCGAAATAGTGACGGTATTGGCAAAAGGACTTTGGTCGGGCGAACCCATTGCAGTTCGAGTTGGCAGCAATGCCGGCGGTACGACCTTCGCACTGCGACGCTTTGAAGCGGCGCAAATATCGGTTGATGTTGAACCTGTCGCCGCCAACTGATTAGTCATCAGCAAAGTAAACAATGAATTCATTTGTAAATTTTGACCCGGCACTCATCGCATTAGTAGGTAATCCCAACTGCGGTAAAACAGCGCTTTTTAATCGGCTCACCGGTGCACGCCAAAAAGTAGCCAACTATGCTGGCGTCACAGTCGAGCGTAAAGAAGGCAGATTTGTTTCGCCCGGCGGGCGCGCCTGGCGAGTGCTGGATTTGCCGGGGGCCTACAGCCTTGTCGCCACCACGCCGGATGAAGCCATTACGCGCGATGTGGTGTTGGGGCACCGCGCGGGTGAGATTGCACCTGTCGGCATTGTGTGTGTGGTTGACGCGACCAATCTGCGGCTTAATTTGCGTATGGCATTGGAGCTGAAGCGGCTGGGTAAGCCAATGGTATTGGCACTCAACATGAGTGATGTTGCCCGGAAGCGCGGGATCAAAATTGACTGTGAAAAACTGAGCCGTGAAATCGGTGTGCCCGTGGTGGAAACCGTTGCCGTACGTGCAGGTGGTGAGGCCAAATTGTTGGTTGCGCTGGATTTATTGGATGCCGCAGCACTCGGCGCCGACCACGTAGCCGAGGCGCCGATCCTGTTGTCTGAAACACAGCAAGAGGTGCGGCGTATTTTGCAATCGTGCGTTGAAGAGCCGGTTGATTCCGCCAATACACACCGCATGACTGAGAAAATCGATGCAATTGTGCTACATCCGGTTTTGGGTTTGATGGTGCTGGCGATACTGATGTTCCTGGTATTTCAAGCCGTATTTAGCTGGGCCAAATTGCCGATGGATGCAATCAAGGACAGCGTTGCGTGGGTTGGCGCACTGGTAGGTTTCACTTTGCCGCCCGGCATGCTCAATAGTTTATTGGTGGATGGAATCATTGGTGGCGTCGGTGCTGTGCTGATTTTTTTACCGCAGATTTTGATTTTGTTTTTCTTCATTCTGGCGCTTGAAGATTCCGGTTATTTGCCACGCGCGGCATTTTTGTTGGATCGGGTAATGGGCCGTGTGGGCTTATCGGGCCGCGCGTTTATCCCGCTGTTGTCCAGCTTTGCCTGCGCGATTCCCGGCATCATGGCGACCCGCACCATTCAGAATCCACGCGACCGGTTGGTGACCATTATGGTGGCACCGCTGATGACTTGCTCGGCACGGCTACCGGTCTATGCGCTGATCATCGCCGCTTTTATTCCGGATCAGACGGTGTGGCGCATTTTTAATTTGCAGGGCATGGTGCTATTTACGCTTTATGTGGCCGGTATTGTTTCCGCCATGGCGGTTGCATATGCATTCAAATGGTTTGCGGGACGCAAAATACATCAGGCGCTGATGCTGGAGTTGCCCGATTATCATTGGCCCCATTTGCATAATTTGACGCTGGGCTTGTGGGAGCGGATCAAGATTTTCCTGACACGGGTCGGTACGATTATTTTATCGTTAATGATTTTGTTGTGGTTTTTGGCGAGTTTCCCCGGCGCCCCGGCAGATGCAACCCAGCCCGCGATTTACTACAGCCTTGCAGGCATTATGGGACGCGGTCTCGAAGTTGTATTTGCGCCGATAGGATTTAACTGGCAAATCTGCATTGCCCTGGTGCCCGGCCTGGCAGCTCGTGAGGTCGCCGTCAGTGCCTTAGGCACTGTGTACGCGCTATCGCAAACAGGCGATGCGCTGGCCTCGCAGTTAACCCCAATTATTGCGAATACATGGAGCCTGCCAACGGCGCTTTCGCTATTGGCCTGGTATGTATTCGCACCCCAATGCGTTGCCACCTTGAGTGCCGTCAAACGTGAGACAAATAGCTGGCGTTATCCACTCTTGATGGCGGCGTATTTATTTGGTTTGGCGTATTTGGCATCGTTTATAACCTACCGCGTTGCACTTGCCATGTCGGCGGCTTGAGGTGACACAACATGATTGAAAATATTATGGTTGCTCTGATAGTGGCGCTTGCTGTGCTGTACGTGGTCAAACGATACGCGCCCAAATGGATGGCTCAAAAATCAGGCGCATGGCTTGCTGGCATGCTGGCGGCAATCGGTATGAGCTCATTATCAAAAGCCATCACGGAAAGCTGGATGGTTGTATCGCCATCAGGTAAGTCCTGCGGAAGCGGTTGTGGCAGTTGCGGCGGCTGCGGCGGCTTTAACCCTGCGCATTCAGCATCAGAGCACGCTACCGCTAATTCTTCGGATGCTCGAGCGGTGATAAAAATTCATCATCGCAATTCAAATATCCCTGCGGCCTAGATGATTATTTGATTGTACGACTCCCTCACTTGCCGGCCATTCTGCGTGTGCGTCGGCCTAGCACGATATGCAACCCAATGAGGGGGGCCATTGCGAGGCCCCATATCCAATGGGTCAAGCTAATCAGCGGTCGTAGCTCTTCCCCGCCAACGTAGTAGAGCGCGTAGCCCGTTAGCGTCAGTGCAATCATCGTCGCAATCAAGCTGCCGCCAGAACCGCGATTCTTTCGATGCTGCCATGCTTTGCGAATATGGCCGGGCATTAATGAGCCAAAAATGATCAGCGAGCCCATTGCAGCTAGGCCATGCAACTTCAGCCACCAGCTCTGTAGCGGATGAGGACCTAAGCCCAATTCGCCGGAACTCGATAAAAAATAATGAAAGCCCAGCCATAAACATCCGCTGGTCCATAACAATATGAGACTGGCATAGGTGAGGCGCCGATGACGAGTGCTAAGCTGGTTTGTGATCATTTTTTATGCATATTTGAGTTGCTATAGCCGATGCAAAACGCCGACCAAGTCTATCAGTGCGGCGTTCGCTTTGAAGTGCAACAGCATCTCACGTATTTCAATACTATCGGGCCCGCCAAGCCACAGGACTTTGGTCAGGGCGTCTGCCACTGCGCAGCTCGGTGACATCACGCTGACAGAATCATAATTTGCGGCGGTTTTGCTGCGTGCGCCAACAATACTGCCTTCAGTATCGGCCGAGTAGTAACGGGCCGTAGTTGCACAACTTAAATTGCGCAGCCTTGCAACAGGCAGCACCATATGCGGCGAGCAAGGAACGCGCACACTAACCGTATGCTCAATTTCACCAAATACTCGCAAATCACCGCCTGCATTTACAACACCATTTAAAGCGCCATGTTTGGCCAGTGTCGCTACAGCCTCGTCCACCGCATAACCTTTGGCAATGCCCCCCAAGTCAATCCATACTGAATTTTGTATACGAATATGAAAATTATCTTCAAGGGCAATGCTATTTTTGAGGCTGCCTGATTGCATTGGATGATGATAATGATTGTGGATAGGCGAGGGCAATATTCCACGCTTGACCAGTTCAGGCGCGATGGTTGGGTTGAATAGGCCGATGCTGTGCGCTTCCATTTTTAATGCCAGCGCGAGTGTCTTCCAGGTGTCTGGCGAGACCGAAAACACCTGACCTGCCTTAGCATTCGCAATGGTTGTCAGGTCGCTCGTTGATTCGTGAAAACTCATCGCGCGATGGATGGCTTCAACGCGGGCAAACGCGGCGTCGGTCGCGAGAATAAATACATTTTCACCCACGCCAGAGATGGCGATCTCAACAACCGTGCCCAGCAGCGGCTTTGCGCGCTTGCGGAATAATGGCGATGCTGTTGCATCTGCCGTTTCCGGTCCGTTCAAAGCCTTCCCGATGCTCTCAAAATATCCACGGTGCTGACGATGCGCCGAACACCATCTGTGATGTGAGTAGCGCTCATGGTGGCACCGCTGATGGAGGCGATGTCTTCGCTGACGCGCAGTTTATCGGTTTTGGTTTTGCCAACGAATTGCTTGCGCCATGCGGGCAGGCGTACCTCATAACCATGACTCTCGCGGTATGCCAATATTTCTACATTGCGAATCTTGCCGTCAACGCCAATACCGACTGCATAATCAATCAACTCAAATTTTCCGATCACGCCATCGACAACCATGATGCCGAGCACCTTGTCGGCATTCAACGCTATCATGGCCCGCCACAAGATTGGCTTGGCGGGCAAACCTGTGGCTTCTGTAACAATGCGTAGCTCGTTAGCCGTGAGTTGAAAAACACCTTCCTTGAATGATGTTGCCTCCGGAAAGGCGCGCCGTGCCGCCTCGTCTGAGGTGGCATATTGGCCCGCATAGGCGGGTGCCAGCACAACGAGCGCGGTAGCCGGCAGCCAAACTAAAGCTGATTTCATAGGGTAGTGGGGTTTAAAATAATAATAATTATTAAAATGAAAATCCCAGACCCAAGTTCAGGCGATCAGAATCGCTGACAATCTTGTAGCGCTGGTAATCGGCTTTTAATACAACTGTCGGTGAAAGATTAAAGTTTAAACCAGCCGTCAAGATTGACTCTGTAGCGTAGGCATTGGCATTCATGCCGGCAACAACGCCGTCAAAGCTGCGACCAGTGTTGATGTGCTCAAATCGTACAAATGGTGAAAGTCTGTAATCGCCACTTAAACGAATTTTGTAAGCGGCCTGGCCGTACCAACCATCAAAAGATTTGGGAACCAGATAGGGCGCGCCGGCAAAGGTTGCATTGAGTGCTGCGGCCCCCGAGATGGTGCCGCGTGCATAGACTGCCGCAAAATCCCATGCGCCGGGTGTCCATTGGGCATGTATATCGGCCAAGGTCGTGCGGGCGTTAGGTGCCACAAACCCAATAGTACCGTGCCCTGCTTTACCGCTAGTGAAACCAGCGCCCACTCTCAGGCCAGGAATGCCGCGCCAGTCAGCCGCAGCAAAGAATGACAAGTCTTTTGATTTTGCGAGCTGGCCTTCCTGATGCAATGTCCGCAATGGCGATTCAACACCTTCCCTATTCAGCGGGTCCCATTTGGTTAAATCAAAGCCGGTCGTTATGCCCGCGCTCCATGAGATACCGTTGTCATGTTCGCCGAACAATTGAATGCCAGCCTCGCGTAACGTAGAAGGAATAATTGAGGTTTCAACGGTGGGGCGATTTACACCATAAAAAGTATGTGGCTCATGCCTCTGATTGATGAGCCCCAGCGGGATCAGAAATAAGCCGGCACGCGCACCGATTGTTTCGTTGATGCGATGCTCAACATAAACTTGTTCAATAGCCACTTCACCGTTATCAGTTGAGGAGGTAACGGCATGTTCGACTTCGAGCTCGGCAACTACTTTGGTTTTTTCATCAAACCGGTGCTGAAAACCCATCACGAACCGCGCCACATCAGCTTGGGTCGCCGATGAGTCATGACGAGGGCGGCTATAGTTGATTTCGCCGTAAGCGGTTAGCTGAGTAGCGGATGCTGACGTAGCCACTGACGTTGGCATTGCTTGTGCCGTATTTGGAGTAGTGGCTAGTGGTGCGTCTTGCCTTTGCTTGATTTGTTTTAATTCTGCTTTGACTTTGTCGAGTTCGGCGGCAAGTTGCTCAAGCCGGTTAAGCAATTGTGCTTCATTACTTTGTGCAGCAGCGGAGCCTGATGCGAGCGCCAGGCTCACCGTTACAGCCATGATAGTTAGTGCACAGCCCATTTTTTTTGTTTGCATAGTTTTCTCGTTCCTTATTGAAATTTCATTAATTAAAATAATTTTCATTGCATCGAATTTTCCAAGCCAGATAATTTCAGCGATCGCCGATATAGCGAAACGAGCCGAAGAGCCCGGCGGTCTCGCCCTCTGTTCCAGATGCAAAGTAAAGTGCGTTCGTATCACCGAGGCTCGCGCCGTTGCCGAACACTAAGGCCCACGTTCCGTCGAGGCCAATGACGCTGCCGTTGGGGTCACGCATGAAGTCCACAAAGCGCCCCGTTATTTGGTTAAATGCCGCAATTTTTCCGGCACCGCCAAAATTTCCCACCAGCAACATATTGGAGAGCAGGCCAAAATTGGCGGGCGCACTAGCCACCCCCCAAGGCGCATTCAGTCGGCCCAAGTCTTCGTATATTTTTACGATTTCGCCATCCAGGTTGTATTCAACCAACTTGCCCCGATTGGGAAACCCGCTGGCTTTGGCTTCTGCGTCGCGATCAAGCGAATCTTCTTCAGCAGAAAAAAACTGTCCAGCATGCGTAATGAAGCCTGCTTCATTACGCATGATCTGGCTAATGCAATACATCACAAATGCGCGCCGGTTGAGGACATGAATATTGAACGGTACGGGATCACCGGGCCGTGCTTTATTACCCCGCTCAGGCTGGAATTCATCGCGCAATGCACCTGTCGCAAATGGGCTCGTGAAACCGATGGTGGGTACTAACTCCCAATGCGCATTGAATTGGCGAATCTGCGGATCAGCCCCAAAATCAGCGACCCATATGCGATCCCACGTATCAGTTTTTGCGGCAACGCCAAAAAAAGCCATACCCAGACTGCTACCGTCGAACATTAATTGCGCGGCCCCATTGACGCGCACCGTGCTGCCGTTGGCCCCTCGATCCGTCCAGGCCGAAATGGTGCCGGAATCGGTGACAAAAACAAATCGGGCTGAGCCATCGAATAGTACATTCTGTCCATTAACCATTGCGGCCTGCTGGTTGGCGCGAAATGCCGAGGAGTTGATAGGCAGGCCGATATATGTGGTGCCCGTTACTTTACCGATACTGTCATTCGTGGTGAAACTATCAGCTCCAGGTATATAGACCTCTCCTAAATCATCCTGAAATAGGGATCGCAATGCGGGGTTGGGAGACGCTGAAACATCGCCTACAAATTGATATGAGGTGGCTCCTGCCGTGACCCAAAAATGACCTCCCGCTCCTGCGGGCCTAATCGCGATGCCCCATGCGTTGACCAAACCTTCAAATGTAAATTTCGCGCCGTATGATCCTTTGCTGGCAGCCAAATTTGTTTGTGCATATGCATTACGACGATTCAATATTGGGACTACGCTACGAGTAGCAGCGCCGGGAAGTGGTATTGCAGCCGCTAATGCACCAGCGCTGGTGGAAAGCAATAATTGGCGACGATCGAGTGAAGTCATGCAACCCTTTTGTCTTGATGATAATGCATCCAATCATTAAGTAAACAATAGCAGTGAACTAAATGAGAACGATTCGTGTTAAGATATCTGCACGTCTACAGTTTGTCAATATAATTATTTCAAAAGAAGTAATAAATAATGATGTCTTGCGCGGCTAGATGGATTGTCCGAATTTTTAGCAGTACATGTGCATTCGGCAATCTAGTGCTGCTCGTAGCTGGCAGAGTATTGCGGCGGTTCGGCTTTAACCTGTTTAGCTCGCAACCTCGGGTACAGACGATAATTTGGCCACTAGGCTGGCTTGAAATTCGCGGCTGAACTGGGCATCGGTAAGTTTGGCGCTTTCGATGACGAATGTATCTTCGGCGCGCTGCCCCAGCGTACTGACCCGTGCGTCATGCAGGCTGATCTCAAACTTCAATAGCAGTCTGGCTATTGTGGATAGCAAACCGGGACGGTCACCACAACTGATCGAAAGTTCGTAATATGGCTTATGTCGTGAGGACGTCAAGGTGACCGCAGGCTTGATGGGAAAGTGTCTGACCTGACGCGATAACCGTCCAGGTGTGCTGTCAGTTATGGTGCCCTGAGTATCAAGTACTTTAGCGAGCTCGCTTTCGATAGTTTGGGCAAGGTTTCGGTAGCCAGCTGCTTTGCCGCGCTTGGGCAATACCTGAAAAGTGTCATAGGCTATTCCATCTGATGCAGTAAAGATTTTTGCCGCCGCAATATCGAATGCAAGACGCTCAAAATAACTTGTGATGCGCGCGAACAAACCAGGTTGATCGCGGGTAATGACCATAACTGTAAAGCCGTCTTCGGCAATCTTGCTATCCATCGGCTGGGGTATCTGCACACTCACCAGCGCTCGGGAAATGTCAGCAGCGTTCAAAGTAGACGTTGTCAACACGATCGCATGTTGCGCCATTTCATGCGGCTCAAAACGTTGAAAATAACTTATGTCCATCTGCGGCCACATAGTCGGTGAGGCATCGGGTTGTTTTAGCGCGTTCCGGAACAGAACCAAAGCTTCGCTTTTTTTATTTTCAATCCAGCGCTCATTTGGTACTGCTTCACCACGCAAGAGTTTTAAGGTCGCACGAAACAGCTGTTCAAGCAGTTTTGCTTTCCAGGTGTTCCACACATGTGGGCTGGTGCCGCGAATATCCGCAACAGTGAATAGATACAGCGCCGTCAAGCGCCGCTCTGTGCGGACTTGCGTCGCGAATTCGGCGATTACATCGATGTCAGACAGGTCCTGTTTTTGGGCAATAGAAGACATTTGCAAATGCATTTCGACGATCCATGAAACCAAATCAGCATCAGCTTTACCCAACCCAATCGGAATCATTTTTTTGCAAAATAATCGTGCATCGCGCTTCCCCAGCTCGGAATGATCGCCACCACGACCTTTGGCGATATCGTGAAACAGAGCGGCAAGATACAGAATTTCAGGTCGTTCGAAATCGCGTGCCAGCTCATGACAAAACGGAAACTCATGCGCAAATCGCGGTAGCACAAGGCGTCGCAAATTTCGAATGACCATCAAGATGTGTTCATCGACTGAATACACATGAAAAAGGTCGTGTTGCATCTGCCCGACAATGCGGCCAAACGCGGGAATGTAACGGCCCAACACCCCGTAGCGGCTCATACGGCGCAAGGTAAAGGTAACCTTTTCGCTTTTTAAAATTTCCCAAAAGAGCCGATTAACTTCGGGGTCTTCACGAAATGCGCGATCAATTAGCGGCACGGCGCGCCAAAGCGCCCGTAGGGTCTCAGGGGCAAAAAATTCAGCCTCGTAAACCCGCTGCAAAGCCAGAAAGGCGTGGAAAATGGCGCGCGGATCCCGCTGAAAAATGGTTTCATCGCGGGCGACGATGTTGCCGTTGATGAGATCAAAATCGCCATCAATTTTTCGCACAATATCTTTGGTGCGATTCGAAATTCGCTCAATTAGATTGGTGAGCAAAATCGAATTCATCTGCCAGATCGCTTTGGCGGTGAGATAGTAGCGGCGCATCAGTGCTTCAGAAGCTAGGCGATGCTTGCCCGCGACAATTCTTAATTCTGCTGCCAATGTGGTTTGGTGATCAAACACCAACCGATCCTCGCGCCGGCCGGACAAGTAATGAAGGCGTATACGTAAATCCATCAGCACCCGCTCATGACGCGCGATGTATTTGGCTTCATCAAAAGTGATAATGTTCTGTGCAGCAAGTGTCTTCCAGTCATTGCCTAATCGGGCTGCCTTGGATAGCCACAACATCATCTGTAAATCTCGCAAGCCGCCGGGACTCTCCTTGATATTGGGCTCGAGATTTAGGGCAACATCGTTGTGTCGTGCATGACGTTTTCGTTGCTCAGAAATTTTGGCATCAAAGAATTTTTTAAGATCACGTGCTTCGTGCAGTTTGAGCAACAGCGTTGCCACAAGGTCTTTATCACCCCAAATAGCGCGTGCTTCGAGAAGGCTGGTATCGACGGTCACATCTTTGGCGGCTTCATCAACACACTCGCTAATGGTTCGTACCGCGATGCCGGGCTCCAGCCCTACGTCCCATAACAGGGTTACAAAGCGCTCCACGTTTTGTCCCGCTTCGGTACCTGCATGGGCGCTATCGGGCAGCAAAATCAGGATATCAACATCGGATGATGGATATAGATAGCCACGCCCATAGCCGCCAACTGCAGCAAGGACATATTGCGCAGGTAGCGAAATATCATCTGCCAAACGTTGCAATAAATTATCAGTTAGCGCGGCTAACGCGCGTAAGTGGCGTGCGGGATCTGGACGGTCGAGATAGCGTCGTTTTAGTTCGGCTTTGGCATCGGCCATACAGAGACGCCATGCGCTAACGTAATCGGCATTCTCTGCGTTTGACTTTGAAATTATTGACGGCTCAGTTGATGCAGCGGATGCTGCAATAACCGACGCGACAGATGGTTTGGCAGGACGAGCCATCAATCACTGACTGTGCTGCGGCAATCAGTTAAGCGGTAACAACGCTTAACGGCGGACGTGCTGGCGAGCCCGCCGAGACGGTGAGTACCTCGAATCCATCTTCAGTAACCAATACTGTGTGTTCCCATTGCGCGCTCAAACTGTGATCGGCAGTCACAACGCCCCAACCATCTCCCAACATGCGAATGTCGCGTCGGCCCGCATTAATCATCGGCTCGACAGTAAAAATCATGCCGGGTTTCATAGTCATGCCCGTGCCGCGTTTACCGTAATGCAAAATCTGCGGTTCCTCATGGAATTTCTTGCCAATACCATGGCCACAAAATTCACGCACCACGCTGTAGCCGTTCTTTTCGGCAAATGCTTGAATCGCGTGGCCCACATCGCCCAAGGTGCCGCCCGGTCTTACTTGATCAATGCCTAACCACATCGCCTGATAGGTGATTTCGCACAATCGTTTGGCCTGAATCGAGGGTTCTCCGAGGTAAAACATACGGCTGTTATCGCCGTGATAGCCGTCTTTGATGACGGTGATATCAATATTCAGGATATCGCCGTTCTTCAAAATTTTTTCGCCGGG
>JAYVEV010000058.1:0-3003 GCA_043773745.1 Burkholderiales bacterium
GATCATGACACGACCGATGGCGTGGCAGCTGCTCGGAAAGCCGCGTCCGGCATAGGCCTTCGTTTTATTGCCGGGGTCGAGATTTCGGTTTCGTGGGAGCCCAATATCGACGCGAAGTCTACAACACTCCATATCGTGGGGCTAGGCATTGACGAAAAAAACTCGGTTTTGTCGGCCGGTCTTCACAGCATTCGTGAAGGCCGCCTCAACCGCGCCAAACGGATTGGTGATGATTTTGCGCGGATCGGGATGCCCGGCATGTTCGATGTGGCCTACGAATTTGCTGAAAATAAAACAATGATTGGTCGCACCCATTTTGCTCGCGCTCTCGTGGCACGCGGTGTGGTAAGCGAGGTTGGTAAAGCGTTTAACCGGTATCTGACCCCGGGCCGCCCGGGCTATGTATCGCACCGTTGGGCGACGTTAGTGGATGCAATCAGCTGGATCAAAGCGGCTGGCGGTGTGGCTGTGCTGGCGCATCCAGGGCGCTATAAATTGCAAAAGGCTGAAATGACGCAGTTGCTCGGCGAGTTTAAGCAACTGGGCGGGCAAAGCATTGAAGTCATGACCGGCAGCCATTCGCCGCCGCAGTTTAAGGAATATGCAGTTCGCGCGCGTGAGTTCGGCTTTTTGGCCTCCCGCGGGGCAGATTTTCACGGCCACGGTGAAAGCCATTACGAGCCGGGACACGTGCCGTTGCTGCCGGAAGATTTAACGCCGGTTTGGACTGCGTTGCGGTAAGCGCCGCAAACTGACCAAAACGTGAGCTAATTTTATGAGTCAATTCTTTACGCTTCACCCGACCCATCCCGAAACTCGTCTGATCAAGCGGGCGGTAGGCATCGTGCGCGCTGGCGGCGTGATCGCCTACCCCACCGATTCTTGCTATGCGCTGGGTTGCCATATTGGCGACAAGACCGCGATGGAGCGGATCCGGAGCATTCGCGATGTTGATGAGCGCCATCATTTCACGCTGGTGTGCCGGGACTTATCAGAGATCGGCACGTTTGCGAAGGTAAACAATGCGCAATATCGGTTACTCAAAGCGCATACACCGGGCAGCTACACCTTCATTTTACAAGCGACCCGTGAGCTACCGCGCCGCTTGGCACACCCGAAGCGCGCCACCATTGGCGTGCGCGTACCGGAACACACCGCAACACGGGCGCTACTGACCGAGCTAAACGAGCCGTTGCTGTCGTCCACACTCATGCTGCCCGGTGATGATGATCCCCTTAACGATGCCGAGGAAATTCGCAAACGGCTCAACCACCAGCTTGATTTGATTCTCGACGGCGGTGCCTGTGGCATTGAGCCCACAACCGTCATTGATTTATCGGAAGAACAACCCATCTTGATCAGGCGGGGCAAGGGCGAGGTTGCTTCGTTTGGTTTTGACGAAAGCCAATAGCCACAACCGGCCACTTCTTGATACTTTTAAACGCAACAAAAGCAACAAAAAACGAAAAAAGACAGAAAAAACATGGAATTCGCCTCAATCATTCAAAAAATTGCGATCTACGCTATTCCGCTGATTTTTGCGATCACGCTGCATGAAGCCGCCCATGCCTTTGCGGCACGCTACTTCGGCGACAGCACCGCCTACATGATGGGCCGCATGACTTTGAACCCGATCAAGCATATTGATCCGGTCTGGACGATTGCCGTCCCGCTACTGCTCCTATTGACGTCAAGCCCGTTTATTTTCGGTTCGGCCAAGCCGGTTCCAGTTAATTTTGGCGCACTTAGAAATCCTAAACGCGATTCAATTTGGGTGGCGTTGGCCGGCCCTGCGGCAAACCTCGCGATGATGATTGCTTGGGCAATTGTCGGAAAAATTGCGATCATGTCTGGTGCCCGTCCAAACGCTGCCGGTCCACTCGAATACATCGCCATCGTGGCAGGCGCGGGCATTTTTGTGAATGCGCTTCTCATGGTTTTCAATATGTTCCCCATATTGCCGCTTGACGGCGGTCGCGTAGTGGCGGGGCTATTACCCAATAAACTGGCCTATTCGTATTCACGCTTAGAGCCATACGGCATGTTTATTTTAATTGCCTTGATGCTGTCGGGCGTTTTTAACAGTTTCCTTGCTCCGCTAGTAGACATCAGCATGAAAGCGGTATATTCTCTGATCGGTATTTCCTGAAAGCGCTAAAATTTAACTATCCGCCTCCCGGCGATGTGTAGACGGCGCAAGGAATCAAACCTAATTTTTGTGGCGCTTTTTTGAGACCCTAGTGCTGCATTTGGGTTGTCATTTTCCGCGCAACCCGATGCACAAATAGGTTTGTAAAATCACAAAAGAAAATTGCAAACTGCAAAATCAAACGCAAACTATTGAACGATTGTTGCTGAATTTTAAATTGTACTAACCATCCCGCCGCGCTATAAAGGAAATTTAAGCGCGTGCCATTCATCAATTCCATGCGCTACTGTGCATAAGGGTTTGACCCCTCACTATGTTTGCTGATCGCGTTTTATCTGGCATGCGCCCAACCGGGCGCTTGCACATCGGCCATTATCATGGCGCACTCAAAAACTGGGCAAAGTTGCAGCACGAGCACCCGTGCTACTTCTTCGTCGCTGATTGGCACGCGCTGACCACACATTACGAGAGCCCAGAGGTCATTGAGCAATATACCTATGACACCGTGATTGATTGGATTGCGGGCGGGCTTGATCCGTCCCAATGCACCATGTTTGTACAGTCGAAAGTGCCGCAACATGCGGAACTGACGTTGTTGCTGTCCTTTTTTACACCAATTTCGTGGTTGGAGCGGGTTCCGACCTACAAAGACCAAGTTGAAAAGCAGGCGCAGTTTGGCCGCGATTTAACCACTTATGGTTTCCTAGGCTACCCGCTGATGCAGGCCGCCGATATTTTGATCTACCGTGCCAACCAGGTGCCGGTGGGTGAAGATCAGGTTTCTCATATCGAGCTGACCCGCGAAATCGCACGGCGCTTCAATCATCTCTTTGGCCGCGAAAAAGGCTTCGAAG
>JAYVEV010000059.1:0-11683 GCA_043773745.1 Burkholderiales bacterium
AGGAACCCACCGAAGCGACTGTGCGTGAGCTAGCTCATGCGTAGCGCCGTAGGAATCCCCTTCCTTTCCGCTCTAACGAGCGGCAGCCGTCAGGCTGAGGGAGGGGAGGATGTCAAATTAGGCTCCAACAAACTAACTGGAAAAACTGTATATGACCGAACTGTCACCTGAAATCTTGGCTGCGGCAGAAACAAAATCAACATTGCCGCCGCAGACTATTTGCGAAGAAGTTCTTCTCGAAAAATACGCCAAGGGCGATGAGCGATGCGCTGCAGATGTTTATAAACGCGTTGCCAGTGCGTTGGCCGAGGCGGAGGCGCCAGAACAGCGCGCGCATTGGGGAAAGCAGTTTCTGCAAGCGCTGTACAGCGGTTTTATCCCGGCGGGTCGCATTCAGTCGGCTGCTGGCACTTCACTTGCTGCCACGCTCATCAATTGCTTTGTGCAGCCAGTCGGTGATTCCATTACTCAGCTGGATGAGGGGCACTCTGGGATTTATACAGCACTAGCCGAAGCGGCGGAAACGATGCGTCGTGGTGGCGGGGTGGGATATGATTTTTCGCGCATTCGGCCACGAGGTGCGGCAGTCGGCAGTACCCAGTCGCTCGCTTCTGGGCCGGTGTCTTACATGCGTGTGTTTGATCGTTCCTGCGAGACGGTGGAATCCGCCGGTGCGCGACGCGGGGCACAAATGGGCGTGTTGCGCTGTGACCATCCGGACATTGAAGAATTTATCCACGCGAAAGACAGCGGTGAGCTGACAAACTTCAATGTTTCAGTTGCAATCACTGATTCGTTTATGGAAGCGGTCGTGAATGACGAGCCTGTTTCGCTGCTGCACGCCACCAAGCCTGGGCCGCAGCAACTGGCGGCGGGCGCTTATCAACTCAGTGTGGAGGAAGGTGGGCAGTGGGTTTATCGCACGCTGCCAGCGCGAACTTTATGGGACCAGATTATGCGTTCCACCTACGATCATGCCGAACCAGGTGTGCTTTTTCTCGACCGCATTAACCGCGACAATAATTTATCGTATTGCGAAACAATTTGCAGTACCAACCCTTGCGCCGAGCAGCCGCTGCCACCCTATGGTTGTTGCTGTCTAGGCTCAATTAACCTGGTCAAGTTTGTGCAGGATCCGTTTACCGAGCACGCGCGTTTTGACGAGGCTGGGTTTGCCGCGCTGGTGCGCGTGACAATACGCATGCTCGATAATGTTCTCGATGTGACGGTGTGGCCGTTGCCGCAGCAACAGCAGGAAGCTGAAAACAAACGCCGTGTGGGTCTTGGGTTCACGGCGCTCGGCGATGCGCTCATCATGCTCAATCTGCGCTATGACACCGCGGAGGCGCGTGCGATGGCGGCAAATATCTCGGCGATCATGCGGGATGCCTCGTACACAGCATCAGTTGATCTCGCGAAAGAGCGCGGTGCTTTTCCGCTTTTTAATGCCGATATGTATCTGAGCGCGCCGACCTTCGCCTCGAGGTTGCCGACTGCACTGAAGGCCGCCATTCGCGAGCATGGCATTCGAAATTCACATTTGTTGTCGATTGCGCCCACCGGCACGATTAGTCTTGCTTTTGCGGACAACGCGAGCAATGGTATTGAGCCGCCATTCAGCTGGAGCTATTTGCGCAAGAAACGCATGCCGGATAGCACGACCAAAGAGTACGCGGTGGAAGATCACGCTTGGCGGCTGTTTCATCACCTGTGTGCTTTGGACGGTAATAATAAAAGCCGTTCTGAGCCGCTGCCACATGCGTTTGTTACCGCGTTGGAGATGAGCGCTCAGGCTCACGAAGAGATGGTTGCGGCGGTTGCGCCCTACATCGACACCTCGATCTCGAAGACCGTGAATGTGCCGGCTGATTATCCGTATGCGGAGTTTCAGGATTTATATTTGGATGCTTGGCGCTCGGGTCTGAAGGGGTTGGCAACCTATCGCCCAAACGCGGTGCTCGGCTCGGTATTGAGCATGCACGAACCTGCAAAGCTGATCGACAGCTATGTGGCGGAAGGGTTGAACCAACGCCTCGCGGTTACACGTCTGACCGCTCCTGTGTTGGCATCGCTGCGGTGGCCGGGGCGCCCTGACTTGCCGGGCGGGAATCCTGCCTGGACATATATGATTCGGCACCCGTTCGGTGAATTTGCGTTGTTTGTAGGCGAACTTGCGAACGAATTGGATGGCAAGGTACGTCCGTTCGAGGTATGGGTTAACGGGACTGAGCAGCCGCGCGGTCTCGGCGCACTCGCAAAAACACTGTCGATGGATATGCGTACCAACGATGCGGCGTGGTTGCAACTCAAGCTTGATGCGCTTGCAACGGTCGCTGAAGAGCATGCCTTCGAAATGCCCATTCCGCCGCACGGGCAACTCCGGTTATTTACCGGCATCGTGGCGGCAACAGCAGCGGTCATTCGCTGGCGCTGCGATATGTTAAAGGCATTGCCGGGGAACGACGCAAGCCAAGCGACGGAGCAGAGATCTTCTCCCACCCCCGTGCTTGACGCGATGTTCAGCCTTGATGAACCGGCGACCGGTCCTTCCGGTACGCTGGCTTGGACAGTTGATATCGATAATCCTGTCGCGGGCGAGCGATTCTCGCTGACGCTCAAGGAAGTGACGCTCCCAGACGGAGAGGGCGGCATCACCACACGACCTTGCGCGCTTGGTCTCTCCGGTAACTATCCGCGTGCGCTTGATGGACTTGCCAGGCTGCTCTCGCTCGACATGCGCGTGATTGATCCGGCGTGGATCGGCATGAAGTTGCGCAAGTTACTCAACTACGCCGAACCACTTGGCCAGTTCATGGCCTTCGTACCGGGGCTATCGCATGGTGAGCGTCGGCAACAAATGTGGCCATCGACAGTCGCTTATATGGCGCGGCTTATTATTCATCGTTACGCGATGCTGCATATTCTCGACGAAGCCGGACTGCCACTACGCGATATGGGCGTGTTACAGGCCGCAATTGATTTAGCCCCTGAAGCCGGTGCCATGCATGTGCTACCGGGAAAAAAATGCCCAGAATGCAGCAATTTCACCATGATTCACCGAGACGGTTGCGATTTTTGTACTGCCTGCGGCTACGTGGGGCAATGCGGGTGATTGGCAAAATCAAGGAAATTATTTTGTCCGAAAGCCAGCCGCCACAGCCGGCAGTCTGGAATTTGGGATTTCGTCCGTTCTATCTGGCCGGAGCGGCTTGGGCCGTCATCGCTATGGCGTTGTGGATGGGGCAGTGGACGGGCTTTTTTCAGTTGCGCGGCCACCTCAATGGTGTTGCATGGCACATGCATGAAATGATATTCGGCTTCGCATTCGCGATTGTGGTCGGTTTCTTGCTCACTGCCGTTAAAGCGTGGACGGGGCAGCCCACCCCGTCGGGTCGTCAGCTTGCCTTGATTTTTTACGCATGGCTTGCTGCGCGCATTCTTTACCTGACACCATGGTCAATGGCGGGTATTATTTTTGAGACACTGTTCTTTGCAATGGCGGCAGTGGGGATTGGACTGCCGATGAGGCGAAGCGGCAATCGCCAAAACATCATATTCGTGCTGCTGCTAGTATTGGCTGCGCTGATAAATCTGGCTTTTAATGCCATTGCCTTTGCTGGTTTTTTTTCGTTTCCAGTATCGCTTGATGTACGTGCCATTGCCATGGCTGGGCTGGATGTACTTGCTTTCATTGTTACCATCATATCAGGCCGTGTGATGCCGATGTTTACCCGTAATGGCGCTACAGGTGCTAATCCTAAAAGCTATGCACGGTTAGAAAAAGCGGCGCTAGTAGGGATTTTTCTGACGGCATTTTTTACCGCGGTCAATCCCTTTACCGCGTTCCCTTATTTCGTAGCCCTGATCGCGTTCGCCACAGCGTTTCTCTTGTTAGTACGCTGGTATTTGTGCGCGCCGTTTGCAACATGGCGTAATCCCATACTTTGGGTGCTGCATGCCGCATTATTTTGGCTGCCTATTGGGTATCTGCTGCGGGGGTTGGCGTTAGCCAGCGATTCAATCCCCGCCAGCTTGGGCACTCATGCCATTACAGTGGGTGTTATTGGCGGTATGACATTGGCCATGATGACGCGTACCGCGCGAGGTCACACTGGGCGTGTATTGCGGGCTTCTCCGGCCGAAACCGTTGCCTACCTACTGATGTTGGCCAGCGCTGTTGCAAGAGTGCTGGTGCCACTGTTTTTGACGGAGCTTTATTATCCGAGCGTACTGCTGTCGGCCTTGTTGTGGATAGCCGCTTTTTTGCTTTACTTGTGGGTTTTTACGCCGTGGTTGCTTTCAGCAAGAGCGGACGGGAAGGATGGCTAGGGCAAAGGAATCTCCGTTTTGATTGAATTAGCCTGCTTTTGATCTGGATCAAAGTCGTTCGCTATAAGGTTGCCAACATACAAGCATCGACAATGTCTTTTACGTTAGCGACTAATGACAACGCCTATCCCATTCCACATCCCCGCACTGCAATCCGGAGCTTCACCCGTTATCAATCAGGAGTTGATTAGAAAATACGAGCGCCCCGGGCCCCGTTACACCTCATATCCCACTGCCGATCGATTTGCTGAAGACTATGGCCCTCATGAGCAGGAGCTGACGCTCGCCAAGCGGCAGCTTGCCGAGCAGGGCGCGTCGCATAAACCGCTGTCGCTGTACGTCCATTTACCGTTTTGCAACACCATTTGCTTCTACTGTGGTTGTAACAAGGTGGTGACGAAGGACCACTCCAAGAGTGCAAAATACCTGCGCTATGTTGAGCATGAAGTTGCGCTCGTTTCCAAGCATTTGACCGGTTCACGCCGAGTTGAACAGTTACATCTCGGCGGTGGCACGCCAACATTCTTGTCCGCCGGTGAGTTAAGTGAACTCATGGCAATTCTTGGCCGGCATTTTGACATGACAATCAATCAAGCCGATGATAATAACCGTGAATTTTCAATCGAGATTGATCCACGTACAGTGGATACGCACAAAATTGAAACGCTAGCCAAGCTGGGTTTCAACCGAATGAGCGTCGGTGTGCAGGATTTTGATGACGACGTTCAGCGAGCCGTTAATCGTATACAAAGTGAAGCAGAAACCGCTGCCGCCATTGATACTGCCCGCGCAAATGGTTTCACATCAATCAATATTGATCTGATTTATGGCCTGCCCAAGCAGCATGTTATTGGCTTTCATCGAACGCTAGACCGCGTGATAAAGATGAAGCCGGACCGGATTGCGCTTTACAGCTATGCGCATATGCCAACATTATTCAAGTCGCAACGCCGGATTGCCGAAACTGATTTGCCCAGCGCTGATATTCGCTTACAGATCCTGGCGCTGGCAATCCGCAAGCTGGGCGAAGCTGGTTATGTCTATATTGGCATGGATCATTTCGCGTTGCCACATGATGAGCTTGCAGTAGCAGCGGCCCACTCGCGGCTGCATAGAAATTTTCAGGGTTACTCGACGCGCCCCGATTGTGATTTATTGGCATTCGGCGTTTCAGCGATTAGTAATATTGGCGCCAGTTACAGCCAAAACGTAAAGTCTCTGGAGCAATATTATGAAGCGCTAGACCGCGATGAACTGCCGATATTGCGGGGCGTGGAGCTTGATGACGATGATCTACTGAGGCGCGACATTATCCAAACGCTAATGTGTGATTTTGAGTTGTCACTGCCTGCCGTTGAGGCCGCCCACGCGATTAAATTTCGCGACTATTTTTCAACGGAATGGAAAGCACTTCAGGAACTGGAGCGCGAGCAGCTGCTGACGCTAAACGATGATCGTATTTGCATCACACCCAGCGGCAGACTGCTGGTGCGGATCGTGGCGATGGTATTTGACCGTTATTTAAATGCCGTCAAAATAGGTCCAGTACGCGAGCGTTACTCCAAGGTTATTTGAGTTTTCCCATGGAGCCATCTATGCTTACTTCCGAAATGGGCATGATGGTCTTGGCGGCATGCCTCACGGGTTTGGCCAGTAGCCTGCACTGTCTCGGAATGTGTGGCGGTGCAATTTCAGCGATGATACTCACAGCGACCCCGCATCGCCCAAATACACTCCTTGCCGTTTTTCCATTGGCGGCGCTCGTAAGAACGATGCACAAGACGTCGACTGTTCCGCCGCTCGTATTGCCCGCATTACCCATATCCCCCACAACGTCTGTGGCACTGGATGTCAATTCTGCCCAGCCAGCAACAGTTCAACATTTGCCTTTGGTGCTGGCGTTTAATGCCGGGCGCATATTTAGCTACAGCATTGCTGGCGCGATCGTGGGGGCATTGGGTAGTGGCATGGGCGCGTTGCTGATGCGTGATGCCATGCCGCTACGCTTGACACTATTTGTCATGGCCAACATGGTCATGCTGCTTGCCGGTTTCTATATTGCCGGATGGACGCGCGGCCTTACGCCGCTTGAGCGTGCTGGTGCGCATCTTTGGCGCAGAATTTCACCGCTGACTAAACGACTCCTGCCTATTGAAAATGCGGGGCAATCCGCATTGCTGGGCGCATTTTGGGGCTGGGTTCCGTGCGGCCTTGTCTATGGAATGCTGGTGGTGGCGTTGGCGAGTGGTAATGCTGTCAGCGGTGCGGCGATCATGTTTGCATTCGGTCTTGGCACTCTGCCAGCGATGACCGCAGCGGGTATGTTGAGCGCGCAAATGAAATCTTTGCTACGTGATCGACGCTTGCGAGTTATCGCGGGCGCGGTTGTCATCGTGATCGCGTTGCTGGGCTTGAATCGTGTACCGGTGCTGGCGGGGCTCGCAAATTACGCAACATTAACCGAGCTATGTCACAGCATCATCACGGACACTGTAAAGATTGCACGATGAACATGTTTAATGTTCCGGGTTTGGCAATCGGCAGGCTGTTTGTCAGTGAAGGAAAAATATCGATAGCCTGCTTTCACTGTGGTCTACCCGTCCCACCAAATACACAGCTGCATATTCAATTCAACGGTGCTTCTCAAGCTGTGTGTTGTGTAGGCTGCGAAGCGGTTGCGACTACCATCATCAACGCTGACCTGAGCAATTACTACCATGATCGAAGCGCGCCGACGGGCGTCGCGGGATTAGCTGAGGCGAATGACCAGCTTGCCGCCTTTGATCTTCCGGCGATTCAATCGCAATACGTGCGTACAGAAAGTACCGGTGGAACACAATCTGCCGCGCTCTATATTGATGGCGTCACCTGCAACGCCTGTCTATGGCTGGCCGAAGCTGCGCTGCGGCGAGTACCGGGCGTAACGTCGGCAGATATTAATTATGTGACCCATCGCGCCGAGATGACCTGGCACACCAATCAGGCAAGCCTTACTGTGATTGTCGAGGCCATTGCCCGTGTGGGCTTGCGTGGGATACCTGTGGCATCTGGCGAGCGGCAGGCATTGCGAGCACAGTCCAAACGAGACGCACTCAAACAACTCGGCGTGGCGTTACTGGCAATGATGCAGGTGATGATGTTTACGGTGCCGCTTTATTTCACCGTCAGCGATGATATTTCACCGGATGCTCAGAGCCTGATGCGCTGGGCCAGCTTGCTGCTTACGCTGCCGGTGGTCGCCTATTCGGCGCGGCCCTTCTGGATTGGTGCGCTGCGCGATTGGCAGACTCGGCATGTCAGTATGGATTCGCCCATAGCGCTCGCGATTGCCGCCACATTCATCACCAGCCTGTGGTCGTTGGCAGTCGGGCATGGTGCGTTGTATTTTGATTCGATCACTATGTTTGTTTTTTTATTGCTAACTTCGCGCTATCTGGAGGCCGGCATTCGTGACCGCGCCCTGAGCCGCATTGAGCGGTTGACCAATGCGGCACCGGCTGTTGCATTGCGGTTGACCGGCTACCCAGGCAACCAGCAGATATCAGAAATCGCCAGCGCTGAACTGTGCACAGGCGATGTCATTCTGATTGCTACAGGGCAAATAATCGCGGCTGATGCTATTTTGCTGGAAGGCGCGAGCGAGGTGGATGAATCTATTATCACGGGAGAGTCACGAGCCGTTACCCATACGGTGGGAGCAGCCCTGATCGGCGGCACGGTGAATCTGGGGGCGCCACTTATCGCCCGTGTCGAGCGTGTGGGCAGCGCCAGTACCCTAGCATCAGTGGCGCGAATGGCTGAACGTTCTCTAGGCGGGCGGCCGCAGCTCATGGCGCTGACTGATCGGATAGCGCGCGTGGTGGCCCCGGCGTTGATCGCAGTGGCCGTTAGCGCGGGCAGTATTTGGTTATTCATCAACAGTTCGCAAAGCTTTAACGTGGCGGTTGCGGTGCTGGCGGTGACGTGTCCGTGCGCGATTGCACTCGCTGCGCCGCTCGCCTATACCAGTGCCACACTAACCATCGCCAATCGCGGCTTGTTGATCTCAAGAAGTCATGTGTTGGAGACCATGCCGCAAATTACTGATGTGGTGTTCGATAAAACGGGGACACTGACAATCGGCAAGCTTGGCATATCGAAAATTGAAACGCGCCATGATCTGTCATGCAATGAGGCGTTAGTAATTGCAGCGGCACTCGAGGCAGGAGCTGCACATCCCATTGCCCAAGCTATTAAATATATCGTCGGTGATAGATTCATTACAGCTGCTACTGAATTACGTTTAGTCGCGGGCGGCGGTGTGGAAGGCGTGATCGATGGCGAGATTTATCGTTTTGGGCATCGGGATTTTGCCTGCACTAATATTGGCGCCAATATTCAACAACATGATGGCGCATTTATCCTCAGCCGAAAAGACGTATGGCTTGCGACCTTCCATGCCGATGACGCATTAAAACCAGACGCAATTACTACTGTTCAGGCGCTGCAAAAGACAGGCTTACGGGTGCATCTGGTTTCTGGTGATCGTGCGGCCCAAGTCAATATCATTGCTGCCGAGCTGGGCATCGAAAAAGGGCATATTCGCTCTCAGCAAACACCGTTGCAAAAACTGGCGTATATCGAACAACTGCATGCGCGAGGCGGCAAAGTAGTGATGGTGGGTGATGGCGTCAATGATGCGCCCGTACTAGGCGCTGCTGATGTTTCAATCGCGATGGCTGCGGGAGCAGATTTGCCACGACTCACCGCCGATGCCGTACTGCTTTCCCCCCACCTTATCACTATCCCCGCGGCAATAGAATTGGCGCGCCGTACCAAGAACATCATTAAACAAAATTTTGTGTGGGCGATTGCTTATAACGCCATCGGCATTCCGTTGGCGCTCGCCAATGTAATTAACCCGGCGTGGGCGGCCATTGGTATGGGCGTGAGCGGACTGGTCGTCGTTCTCAATTCAATGCGCCTGTTGCGAGCGTCGGGCTGACGATGGAGTCGCTCTGGTTGCTGATCCCACTGAGCGTGCTGCTTGCCTTCATTATTGGCGCGCTGTTTTGGTGGGCTGCAGGTGCCGGCCAGTTTGACGACCTTACCGGGCCGGGCGAACGCATCTTACAAGACGATGACCGGGTCCCGGAAGCCGTCAAAGCGGCTAACGGTGGAGCCAACAAGGCCAAATGAGATGTGAATAAAGCTCGTCTGTAGCGCAGGCCTAGGCGATAAAAGATTCACTCATTTGTCCCGCATTTGATCGAAATCAAAATGCATTTTTACCGAGATGTAACTATTGATTATGTTTGCGCAGAGCTCGTGCGTCGTAACCACCCACCCCAAGAAAAGGATTGACTATGCAGTCTGAAATCAGCCAGACCTACAACTACAAAGTAGTCCGCCAGTTTGCGATTATGACTATTGTGTGGGGTGTAGTCGGCATGCTGGTGGGCGTAATTATTGCCGCCGAATTGATCTGGCCGGATATGACTTTCGGTATTCCGTGGCTTTCGTTTGGCCGGTTACGACCATTGCACACCAACGCGGTCATTTTCGCTTTTGGTGGCTGCGCCTTATTTGCAACCTCTTACTATGTGGTACAGCGTACTTGTCAGGTCAGATTGATATCGGATCGCCTCGCTGCGTTTCACTTTTGGGGCTGGCAAGTGGTGATTGTATTGGCCGCGATTACGCTGCCGCTAGGCTATACACAGGGCAAAGAGTATGCGGAACTCGAGTGGCCAATTGATATCCTTATTACTGTCGTGTGGGTGGCCTATGCTGTAGTATTTTTCGGCACCATCATGAAGCGAAAAACCGCGCATATTTATGTGGCGAACTGGTTTTATGGTGCATTTATCGTTGCGGTTGCGCTCCTGCACATAGTTAATAGCGCAGCGGTCCCAGCCAGCTTCTGGAAATCTTATTCAGCCTATGCAGGCGTTCAGGATGCGATGATCCAATGGTGGTATGGGCATAACGCGGTCGGTTTCTTTTTGACAGCCGGTTTTCTCGGCATGATGTACTACTTTGTGCCGAAGCAAGCGGAGCGGCCGGTATATTCATATCGACTATCAGTGGTGCATTTCTGGGCACTTATTTTCACTTATATGTGGGCAGGTCCGCACCATTTGAACTACACCGCGTTGCCGGATTGGGCGCAATCATTAGGCATGGTGTTTTCGCTGATTTTGTTGGCCCCCAGTTGGGGCGGCATGATTAACGGCATGATGACGCTTTCAGGCGCATGGCATAAGCTGCGCGACGATCCGATTCTAAAATTCTTGATCGTCTCGTTATCGTTTTATGGCATGTCCACCTTTGAAGGGCCGATGCTGGCAATTAAGACCGTCAACGGTCTCGCGCATTACACGGACTGGATTATTGGCCACGTACACGCCGGCGCATTGGGATGGGTCGCGTTTATTACGTTTGGCTCTATTTACTATCTGATGCCGCGCTTGTATGGATTGAAAGAAATGTACAGCGTGCGTTTGATCTCGTTCCATTTTTGGATAGCAACGATAGGCGTTGTTTTGTATATCGCGGCGTTGTGGATAGCCGGTGTGATGCAAGGATTGATGTGGCGCGCCGTCAACGCGGATGGAACGCTAACCTACACCTTCGTGGAGAGCGTCAAGGCAAGTTATCCCTATTGGACGATTCGTCTGATTGGCGGCGTTCTGTTTTTTATCGGCATGTTGATCATGGCTTATAACGTTGCCCGTACGGTGATGATGGGAAGCGCCTATGACGCACCGATTCCCGCCGCGCTGCCGACCCATCCCGATCTGAAAATTGGCGGTTTGCAATCCGCGCAGGGAGATTAAGCAATGAAATTCACCCATGAAAATATTGAAAAAAACATTGGTTGGATGGTGGTGCTGATTGTGCTGGTTATCAGCATTGGCGGGCTGGTTGAAATCGTGCCGCTGTTCTTTCAGCGTTCAACAACTGAGCCGGTGAGCGGTCTTAAACCCTACACCGCGCTGCAATTGGCGGGACGCGATATTTACACCCGCGAGGGCTGTTACAACTGTCATTCACAAATGATTCGACCGCTACGCGCCGAGACTGAGCGTTACGGCCACTACTCGGTTGCGGGTGAATTTGTTTATGACCATCCCTTCCAATGGGGCAGCAAGCGTACCGGGCCCGACCTGCATCGCGTTGGTGGCAAATATAGTGATGAATGGCACCGCTTGCATTTGCGCCAGCCGCGCGATTTGGTGCCGGAGTCGAATATGCCAACCTATGCATGGCTGCAAAAACAGCAACTCGATGCGGATGAATCAGCGCCACGGATGCGTGCACTGCGTTCTGTCGGGGTGCCGTACACCGACGCTGAAATCAAAGCTGCCAGCGC
>JAYVEV010000060.1:0-5911 GCA_043773745.1 Burkholderiales bacterium
TGAAGGCGTTTCATTAAGACTATATTAACGTACAGTACCTTATGTTTGTTGACAATGGCCGGCTACGCCGCCCACGCTATCCTTCCCCGCCCTAAAGGATCGGGCTTTCCGCGCATATCTGGTAAAATGCCGGATTACGGAATTTGTGTGCATGTACTTATGTCTGAATCTATGTTGACTGGAAGTTTAGTTGCGATCGTGACCCCGATGTTGCCCGATGGCGCGCTTGATTTTGCGCGTCTGAAGTCATTGATTGAATGGCATATTGCTGAGGGCACTGACGGTATTGTCATTGTGGGCACCACAGGTGAATCGCCTACGGTTGATTTTGACGAGCATGCCTCGCTGATTAAAGCCGCCGTTGAATACGCTGCCAAACGAGTCCCAGTGATTGCCGGCACGGGCGGAAACTCGACGAAAGAAGCGATTCATCTGACTCAAGTGGCGAAAAGTGCCGGTGCTGATTACGCGCTATCGGTTGTGCCCTACTACAACAAGCCTACTCAGGAAGGCCTCTATCTGCATTTCCGCGCGATTGCTGAAGCAGTCGATATGCCGATAATTTTATATAACGTGCCTGGCCGCACGATCGCGGACTTATCAACCGAGACCACCCTCAGGTTGGCAAAAATTCCGAATATTGTCGGTATCAAAGATGCAACCGGTAATATGGGGCGCGGCAGTGAATTGCTGATGCAAGCCCCGAAAGATTTCGCCCTATATTCGGGCGATGATGCAACCACCTTGGCGCTAATGCTACTGGGTGCGCATGGCTCAATCTCAGTGACCGCCAATGTCGCGCCACGACTGATGCACGAGATGTGTGTTGCAGCGCTTAAGGGCGAGCGCGCCAAAGCGATTGAAATTAACAACCGGTTGCTGGGGCTGCATAACCAGTTATTTTTAGAACCTAACCCGATCCCGGTCAAATGGGCGCTCAATCAAATGGGGCACATTGGAACCGGAATTCGGCTGCCGCTGACGCCGTTCCAGCCGCAATATTTTCCACTTTTACGTGCCGCAATGCGTCAAGCAGGCATTCTCGAACTAACCAAGGAAGTAGCCTAATGTCGACGTATAAAATCAGTCTCGTTACCACACTGGTCGCAGCAGTTGCCGCCACGCTTGCGGGTTGCGGTAGCTTTTCAGAAAACAAAAGTATCGATTACCGGTCGCAGGCCAGCAACAAGCCGCCGCCATCATTGGAAGTGCCGCCAGATTTAACCTCGCCGATTACCGATGATCGCTTTGTGATTCCTGATAACAAGGCAACCACATTCTCGACCTACAATCGCGAACGCGGCAACGCGCCGGTGCAGGGAACAACCTCGGTATTGCCCAAAGTTGATAATGCGCGAATAGAGCGTGCTGGCGAGCAACGTTGGCTGGTTGTTAAAGCTTCACCTGATCGCGCATGGGCTACTGCCAAAGCATTTTGGGCGGAATCTGGTTTTGTGCTCAATCGTGAGAGCCCTGAAGTGGGCATTATGGAAACTGACTGGGCTGAAAATCGCGCCAAGATTCCGATGGATATTATCCGCAGAACCATTGGCCGCGTAATTGACGGTCTTTATTCGTCGGGCGAGCGGGATAAATTCCGCACCCGTCTTGAGGCGGGTACTGAACCCGGCACCACCGATATCTATATTACCCATCGTGGTTTGGAAGAAGTTTATAACAATCCCGATAAAAACAGCACCACCTGGCAGCCACGCACTAACAGCAAAGAGCTGGAAGCCGAAATGCTGTCGCGCCTGATGTTGAAATTTGGCTTTGCCGGTAACGCTGAAAAAGCCAATACGGTGACGGCCGCAGGCTCATCGGCTACGACTTCTACCAGCGCAGCCCGTGCTTCGTTTGATAAAGATAAGGGCGGTTCATTGAAAGTGAATGAGCCCTTTGATCGCGCATGGCGCCGGGTCGGGCTTGCGTTGGACAATACAGGCTTCACGGTAGAAGACCGCGATCGCTCCAAAGGGTTATTCTTTGTCCGCTACATTGATCCGGATGCTGAGGCGAAGTCCAGCACAGCCAAAGGTTTCCTGGACAAACTCGCCTTCTGGCGCAAGGATGATCCTGCCAATAAGCCGCAGTATCGTTTATTCGTATCTGAGTCGGCCGGTATTTCTGAAGTGGTCGTACAAACACCTGATGGCAAAGCCGATAATTCTCCAACGGCGAAGCGTATTCTTTCGCTGTTGCTGGAACAGTTGAAGTAGCAGGGTGCATCAGCCCTGCACGTCTTGTTGAGATGTCAGGGTTGAACAATATGAAACAGACGGGCTTGTCAGTTTAGATAAGCCCGTTTTTTATGGGCCGTAATGGGCGCTTTGACGGAGAGACTTGGCGTGGCACTGAAATTCGCGTCTCTGGGTAGTGGCAGTGAAGGTAACGCGCTGATTGTCGAGGTCGCGTCTGTTACGACAATAACGCGGCTGATGATGGATTGTGGTTTTGGCCTGGCTGACACCGAAACGCGCCTCGCGGTCGCGGGACTCTCGCCAAAAGATTTGGATGCAATCGTGGTGACCCATGAACATTCGGATCATATCGGCGGAGTGGCACGCTTTGCCCGCAAGCACGGTATCCCGGTCTGGATGACCCATGGTACGGCGAAAGTTCTGCGCGAAAATTCGATCCCAGCCGCGCTGATGAATTTTGTCGACCCACACGAAGTTTTCAGTGTTGGCGATATACAGGTAACACCCTATTTTGTGCCGCATGATGCCAACGAGCCGGTGCAGTTTGTGTTTTCAGATGGCGCACGACGCCTGGGGGTGCTCACCGATACAGGGGCTTTAACCGCACATATTGAGGAAACCCTGTCAGGATGCGATGCGCTGGTACTGGAGTGCAACCATGATTTGGCTATGCTCATGGCGGGGCCCTATCCAGCGAGCCTGAAAAAGCGCGTGGCGGGGAAATTCGGTCATCTTGATAACCTGACAGCCGCTTCACTGCTATCAAAAATTGACTGTAGCAAACTCAAGCATGTGATTGCCGCGCATTTGTCGCGGCAAAATAATTCGCCTGAATTGGCGCGGGGCGCACTGGCCGCAGCGCTCGCCTGTGCAACAGATTGGATCGGAATTGCCGAACAGGATGTTGGCTTTGCTTGGCGCGAAGCCTAATTACGATATCTATATCTGCACATGTGCCGGTTGATTTAATTCCAAATCCACAAACAAAAACGCCGACCATCAGGTCGGCGTTTTCAATACTACGAACCGAAGAATTACTTCTTTGGTGCAGCTTCTTTAGCAGCATCTTTCGCGCCAGCAACTGCTTTACCAGCAGCGTCTTTAGCAGCGTCAGTTGTTTTGACGGCAGCTTCTTTAGCAGCATCTTTAGTAGCTGCAGCAACATCTTTAACGGCTTCTTTAGCAGCGCCGGCCATTTCTTTGCCAGCTGTGGTTGCACCAGCAGCAGCGTCTTTGCCAGCTTCAACAGCTTTGGCAGCGCCGTCTTTGGCAGCGTCAACAACAGCAGCGCTGGTAGCTTTAGCAGCGTCAGCAGCAGCGTCAGTAACAGCCTTAGGCATTTCAACTTTTGGCGCGTCGACTTTTGGTGCGTCGACTTTAGGTGCTTCTTTACCGCATGCGGCCAGGCCGATTGCGACGATTGCTGCAACAACGATTGACTTGTTCATGTGACTTCCCTTGATGGATAGATTGAAAAAATTTTGATCAAAAATTTTTATCGGCTGTGGCGACTTCTTGCCGTCTTGGAGCGAAAGTTCCGCGAGTGATGCCTGATAGTTGCCGTGATGCAAATTTGACCGACTGTCAAGTATATCATCGGTGTGACGCACTGCACAATAGTTCCCCAGAATATGTAGGGGGAAAGGACAAAAAATGGGTAGATTTTTGAGTAAAAAGCGCTTTTAGTGTGCTTAACGGGCAGTTTCAAGCGATTTTCGTCATTTTATGGCGTTGCCAACGTCATCAAAGACCCGCTGTGCTGCCGGTGACGGCAAGTTCAGTGCTTTCCCAAATTTGTTCGAACCGATCAATAAAAGGCTGCGTCGCATTCAGGTCATGGAGCGTCATTACCGAGCGCGGATGCTCAAAATACGGTTTGCGCCAGAAATGCGCGGTATCAGCAATGATCATCACATCCTTGGCTTCGCGCGCAACACCGACGGTCCGGTGTATGTTGATCTGGCCTGAAAACAGGGTCAACAGCCCCATCAGACGTGCTAGCTCGCGCTCGATGCCAACGGTTTCATGCAGCGCAATTTGCAGGCGATTATTGCGGTTGGCGAGCAATAACTGTTTGAGCGACTCAATGCGTTCGGGATCACCAAAACCACGCGCGCGCAGAGTTTGCGCCGACACATCAAAAATTCTGATCTCATGTTGGGCTTGGCTAATCACGTCATCGATGGCTGTCAGCGCATCGCCGCTGCTGTCCATCAAACGATAGATCACCTCAGGCGCCGGACTTGCCGGATCTAATGGGCCTGCTGGGTCAGAAGTGCTGGTCATAAGGTTCCTCCTAAACGCTAGCAAAGATATTGCGCAACTACCTTAATCAGGATGGGCGATGTGAATATAACCATTGCAGTAAGCGTCATAAAATACGCGATGGTCAGCAGGCGAAAGTGATTTGAATCGCGCTGGCGCAAGCGTACGCATATCCGCCAGGGTTTGCCATGCGCTAGCGTTGTCGCCAAGCTCATGTAGTATTTCACCGTTTAAAAACACCTTTGATTTATCGTATAAAAGACGGGTTTTAAGATCAAGGCTCAAACCGTACCTTGTCGCAGATTGGGTAAAAGCATTTTTCGAGAGGGGGGCTGCCGGGGCATCAAAATACACATGCTGCTTGGGCTCAGTGAGATAGCATCCCAGAAATGATTGCAAATGGGTGCTATCAGCCGACGCCTTGCGCACGCCGTCCAATATGGCCGATACCCGCTGAAGCATGTCTGCGCCAATCGCTCCCGGCTTGGCGGTCACTTGTAAATCGGGATCCTGATAATAGCCATCCAGCTTGATTTCATCGCGCAGATAATCCAGAAACCCGGTGGCGATTTCTTGTTTTGAGGGCGCCCGAAAGCCGACTGACCATGTCACACAATCATCGGTCTCCGCTATGCCATGATGCGCAAAGCCCGGTGGCAGATATAGCATATCGCCCGCGCCGAGTACCCATTCATCTTCTGCCTTAAAATGCGACAAAATTTTCAGCGGCATATTGGGCTGCAAGCGTAAATCCCGCTGCCCTGAAACCTGCCAGCGGCGCTCGCCATGACCTTGCAAAAGGAAGACATCATAGGAATCAAAATGCGGCCCCACGCCGCCGCCTTTGACTGCATAGCTCACCATCAAATCATCAATGCGGGCATGCGGAATAAAATTAAATTGCTGCAACAGCCGCTGTGCTTCATGCGAAAAATGCTGGGTATCCTGCACCAGCACGGTCCAGACAGCATCAGCCGCCGCGCGAAAATTTTTTGCCGTAAGTGGACCTTGCTGCATTTGCCAATCCGCATTTTTACCTGCACCGCGGCGCATGATAAGGCGGCTCTCCGCTTCCTCCCGCTTGGCGAGAGTCAGTATTTCTTTGACCGTTAATGGCGCAACAAAATTGGGGAATGCATGGCGAATTAACAATGGCTTTTTTTGCCAGTAGTCGCGAAAAAAAATTTTGGCCGACAGGTTCCCCAACGGCGGATTTAATTTTTCAGGCGATGCGGAAAGTATTTTGGCGGACATACAATTTTCAGAAAGTTTTAATCTGCAGCAGGGTTAAAATAAATTTAATCCAATTCAGGTAATATTCGTTCAAACACCGATAACTATTCAGCTCAATTTCATTTTTGCAATGGAAACGACTATGTTACAGGTAGGTACGACCGCCCCCGTTTTTGAACTACCCGATGCCAGTATGGAAATGATCCGGCTTT
>JAYVEV010000061.1:0-3482 GCA_043773745.1 Burkholderiales bacterium
TATTTTTGAGTTTGAACCCGGTGGAGCTGGATGGTGTCCTGCCGCAGGATCGTGAGCGCATTGCGATTGGCAAGCTGGTCGCCACGATTGAGAAAATGCCCGAGCGTCAGAACTGGGACAAAATCGTTGTCGCCACCCCCAAATTTCTCTTGTCTGAACGCGAAGGCATGGGCCCCAAGCTGCAAGGGCTGGGCATCTATGTTCAACCGCTGACCAGTGCTAATTTTGATGGCGGTGATTTTCAGTTCTTAGGCACTGAAATCGATAGTCAAGCCGATTCGGACACCACCACGCCGAACGGTGGACGCTCGCGCTCCAAGCAATACATGGCTCCTTTTTCTTATATTCAGGTTTACGTACTGGATGCCAAAACCCTCAAGGTTCTGGAAAAAAACTCGCGCCATGATTACACCAAGCTGTCGGACCCGACTTCCGCTGCCGTTAATATCGAAAAATCCATGACACCGGAGTTTTTGGCTACCCGCATGACTCGTTTAATCGAGCGCTCTGCCGCCGCCGCATTGGGCGCAACAGACACCGGTACGTCAGTGCAAATTGGCGATGTGAAGGCCGTTCCGTCCACGCCGACTCCGAAAAAGTAATTGGCCAGTCGAGGCATAAAATCAATAACGCCGGTTTTCAAGCGTCATCGACGCACGTATAATCAGGATGCGTTGAAAACCGGTCAGCGCGTGCAAGATCCCGTTTCGCCACTTCCGCAGCCAGAAAACGCTAATTTAGCGAGCTGACTACCCCCCGCGAGCGGTGACCTTTCCGGTAGAACTGCACACTTCGAGACTCGGCGGAGCAAGCGTGCGCATTCAGGAAAATCATCATCATGAGCGAAGCGATTGGTCGCACCAAGGGCGCAAAGCCCGGCAAGGTGGACAATAAAATCAACAAGGTTGTGTTGGCCTATTCGGGCGGTCTGGACACATCCGTCATTCTCAAATGGCTGCAGGATGTCTACCAGTGCGAGGTTGTCACCTTCACGGCGGATATCGGCCAGGGTGAAGAACTGGAGCCGGCGCGCAAAAAAGCGCTGCAGCTGGGTATCAAAAAGCAGAATATTTTTATCCAGGATTTGCGCGAAGAATTCGTGCGCGATTATGTGTTCCCCATGTTCCGCGCCAACGCGGTTTATGAAGGCGAATATTTACTCGGCACCTCCATTGCCCGCCCGCTGATTGCCAAACAGATGATCGAGATCGCCCGCAAAGTGGGTGCCGATGCCATCTCGCATGGGGCGACCGGCAAAGGTAATGATCAGGTGCGCTTTGAGCTGGGCGCGTATGCGCTGATGCCGAATGTCAAAATTATTGCGCCATGGCGCGAGTGGGATTTGCTGTCCCGCGATAAATTATTGGCCTACGCAGACAAACACCATATCCCGGTTGATTTTAAGAAGCGCAAGGGTGGCGGCGCGCCGTATTCGATGGATGCGAATTTGCTGCATATTTCGTACGAGGGCGGCATTCTTGAGGACCCCAATTTTGAGCCTGAAGATTCGATGTGGCGCATCACCGTTTCGCCTGAAAAAGCGCCCGGTAAACCCGAGTATGTGGAACTGGGTTACGAACGTGGCGATATTGTTTTGATCAACGGCAAAAAACTATCTCCCGCAAAAGTGCTGACGGAATTGAATCGTCTCGGTGGAAAACATGCCATCGGGCGGCTTGATATGGTGGAAAATCGCTATATCGGCATGAAATCGCGCGGCTGCTATGAGACGCCGGGCGGCACCATCATGCTGCGTGCCCACCGTGCCATGGAATCCATCACCATGGACCGCGAAGTGCTGGCGCTGAAAGATGATTTGATGCCGCGTTACGCAAGAATGGTCTACAACGGCTACTGGTTTGCGCCCGAGCGAGTACTGCTGCAATCACTGATCGATGAATCGCAAAAAGTCGTCAATGGCACCGTAAAACTCAAGCTCTACAAAGGCACGGTATTGGTGGTCGGGCGTGAATCAAAAACCGATTCGCTATTTGATCAGGCGATTTCCACTTTTGATGATGATGGCGGAGCGTACAATCAGGCAGATGCAGCCGGATTTATCAAATTAAACGCGTTGCGGATGCGCATTGCAGCCAATAAAGCGGCGGCGAAAGTAACAAAGGCAACCAGCGCAGCAAGCAAAAAAGCAAAGTAATGTGTGCCTGCTCTTTCGCCGCGCTCAATATGGCGAAAGAGCACTCAGGTTATCCGTGGCGGTGTTTGGATTAACCGTGACCTACAGCAAAAAGGAATAGCCATGCCATCGTTCGATATCGTTTCCGAAGTCAATAAAGTAGAACTCAAAAATGCGCTTGAGCAGGCGAATAAAGAAATCTCTACTCGCTTCGATTTCAAAGGTTCCGATTCACGCATCGAGCAAAAAGAGCTTGAACTGACGCTTTATGCCGACGATGATTTCAAGCTGAGCCAGGTTAAGGATGTCATGCTCAACAAGATGGCCAAGCGCGGTGTTGATGTACGCTTGCTGGACGAAAAGAACAAGGAAAAAATCGGCGGCGACAAGGTCAGGCAAATCATTAACGTCAAAAACGGTATTGAGTCAGACCTCGCCAAGCGCATCGTCAAAGCTATTAAGGACGCGAAAATGAAAGTGCAGGCCTCAATTCAGGGCGAAACCGTTCGCGTTACCGGCACCAAGCGTGATGATCTGCAGGAAGCCATTGCGCTCTGTAAAAAACAAATTGACGACGTGCCTCTGCAGTTTAATAATTTTCGCGATTGATGCAGCATCAAAAGCTGCATGCGGTAACGGTGCGCAGGCAAATGCCCCGTTTTAGTTTTCTGCCTTAAAAGTGACAAACTGCTATCATGCGCCAAGTTAATTTGGCTTAGTCTGATACATCGCATGCGCTCACACCTTCCCGCCCCACTTGTCCATTGCTGCGCGACGATTCCGTTGCGATGAATGCTCCCATGGAAGCCAAGGCAGACACAAAAGCAGAATCGAAGGCATCCCCCCAGATGCGCGTCAAGGTCTGGGGTGCTCGCGGCTCGTTGCCAGCGCCGATGACGCCGGAAGAATTGCAGCAGCATATGCGCAATCTGCTGGTTGAATTTGCCGAACGCGGCTTTAGCTCGCACAACGATGTTGACCGGTTTCTCGCCAGTGTTCCGCGCCAACGGTTTGGCGGCTACGGCGGCAACACGCCATGCATCGAGGTTTCAACCAATCAACAGCAATTGATTATTGATGGCGGCAGCGGTATTCGCCAACTTGGCTACGATTTAATGGCGGGGCCGTGTGGTCGTGGCGAGGGTGAGGTGCATATTTTATTTACCCATTTTCACTGGGATCACTTAATCGGCCTATTATTTTTTACGCCGATTTTTATTCCGGGCAATAAAATTCACGTCTACGCGGTACAGGCAGATTTGCCAGACGTATTCAAAACCCTGTTTAAAAAACCATACTTCCCCGTCGAGCTGGAGCAGCTCGGCGCTACCATTGAGTATCACCGGCT
>JAYVEV010000062.1:0-17955 GCA_043773745.1 Burkholderiales bacterium
ACTGCTGCCCGCGCCACCCGATTTTTATGCTGACATCGCGAAAGAGTTTTCTATTCCGCTTGACGACAGTGTGCTTAAAAAAATTCTCACCGATAACGCGCTGAAATCAGACCTCATTCACCCCAACGCGCGCGGCTACGGCATGATCGCAGAGGCAATAGCGAAACTGTTGAAATCGTCGGGGGCTGTTTAGTGGCCAAGCGATTGCAAGGCCTCCATCTCACCAATTTCAAGCATTCGGAGCCTGGCTAAATAATGCTTTAGCAGGCGACTTTCAGCGCGGCTTCTCTCGTACCGCAATCGGCATATTGCACAATTCAATATGACCTGCCGACACCTTGTACCAATCGCCACGGCGATTTCTGAGTGCTTCAACCATGGCTTTGAAGCGCGGTGTATCGGTACGAATCACCTCCAGGTTACTGCGCTCGGCGGCGGGCACATCGGCGGCAACGCGCATAGATTTAATCGGCACATTCTGCTCGGGCTTTTCATAAAACCCCATCTCTTTCGTGCCGCGCGGCAATACCGTCAGCAACGACATCCCCTGCACCACTCGTCCCACCAGCGCGATATTACGATCCAAATGTCGCGGGGCATGACCGGTCACCACATAAAGCTCGGTGCCGCCGCCAGAATTAATATCATTATCTCGACCCACGCCCAGCGTTGCGGTGCAATGCGTGAGCCATGTCTGCCTGGATTTGGAATCGCGCGCCGCATGAAATCCATTGGAAAATCCGACTTCTTTCGCGTAGCCATCCACATCCGGCAAGCGCGTAAACGGCATCTCTTTTTTAAGATTCACCGTAAATTCAGGCGGCAAGGTTTTCAGGGCTTTTAATGGCATTTTCTTTTCAGTCGGGTCACCCCACTGCACTACATAATTTTCCTGCACTCGCATGATGACCAGCCCGTCAAAATAGCCCTCTCGTACCAGAGCCTTGATATTGTCAGCATGCAGTGGCGCAAATTGTGGCGCGAGCTCCATCACCACTCGCCCAGAGGCAAGTTCCATATAAATGGTATTGTCGTTATCAAGCGGCCGCCAGTCAGTGGGCGCGGAAGCTTTGAGGAGTTCGCCATAGGTAAGCTTGGGGGTAATGGATTGTGCGGGTTGCGCTGCCAGCGTCGGTAATGACCCAAACACCAACGGTGCAAGAACTAATGCCGCTACCATTTTTAATGGGTGAATTCTGACAAAAAGCATATGCTGCCTCCACGGTTTGATCCGAATTTTTGACGCCCCACTCTATCGCATTCTGCCCACGCAGTGGTCCGCTAAAGTTTAAGCCGTAAATGCAGGTTAATTTGTTGCATATTTGCAACTTAGTGAATACCTTGGTCAATCCTTTGCTGACTCCTTGGCCACAAGGTCATAAAATGCTGCAACTGCACAAAAAATTCAAACAATTATTTTTTAGCATTTTTTTGCTTTGCACCACGCCGCTTTAATCGCTGTTGAATTTTAATTACCTCTATCAGGGAGCTCCTATGCGCCACCAATCCTCAGCCGCCACACCCGCCGCTCATCGTGCCCAGCGCTCATTCCTACTGGGGCTTATTATCGCTGCCGGTTTGCCGATGACCAGTGTATTTGCGCAAACGGCGGCCGCGCCAGAAAAGGACGTTAAAACTGAGGCTGGCAAGCTAGAAACCATCACCGTTACCGCTGAACGTCGTTCAGAAAATATCAAGGATGTGCCAAATTCCGTGACGGCTCTGCGCGGTGAGACGCTGGACGTGATTAATTCTAGTGGGCAGGACATTCGCATGCTGGCTGGGCGGGTACCGAGTCTGAATATTGAGTCCTCATTTGGCCGCGCCTTCCCGCGCTTTTATATTCGCGGTTTGGGCAATACCGATTTTGATTTGAATGCATCGCAGCCGGTTTCGCTGGTGTATGACGATGTGGTGCAGGAGAACCCGATTCTGAAGGGCTTCCCCGTTTTTGATATTGAGCAAATCGAGGTATTGCGCGGGCCGCAGGGTACTTTATTTGGTCGCAACTCGCCTGCTGGTGTGGTGAAGTTTGATTCGGTAAAACCGCGACGCGTCGATGAGGGTTATTTCAATATTGCCTATGGCACATACTCGACCCTTAATCTGGAAGGCGCTGGCAACTTTGTAATTAACAAAGATTGGGCCGCGCGTATTTCCGTGCAGAGCCAGCGCCGCAACGACTGGGTGGCCAACACCTATAGTGCCGGCCCCACAAAAAAGCTGGAAGGTTTCAACGATTCCGCCGTCCGTGCACAATTGCTGTATCAGCCAAACAGCGATTTCAGCGCGCTGTTCAATGTGCATCACCGTGAATTGGATGGCAGCGCGCGTTTGTTCCGCGCCAACATCATCAAATCGGGTACCAATGACCTCGTGTCCGGATTTGATCCTGAAAAAATTTCCATCGACGGCCGCAATAAACAAAATGTTCGCAATACGGGCGGCAGTGTTCGGCTGAAGTGGAATTTCAATGACTTGACCTTGAACTCCATCACTGGCTATGAAACGGTCACCTCGTTTAGCCGCGGCGATATTGACGGCGGCTTCGGCGCGGTTTTCCTGGGCGCTGGCAATTTCGGGCCAGGCTTTATTCCGTTCACCGCCGAATCAGCCGATGGCTTGCCGAAGCACAAGCAGGTTAGCCAAGAGTTTCGCCTGGAATCCAGCGCGAAGGGGCCACTCAAGTGGTTGGCTGGCTTGTACTATTTCAATGAAAAAATTGATATCGACAGCTTCAATTACGACTCGCTCGCGGGTGGCGCGGTGAATGGTATCGCCAAGCAGCACCAGGATAACAAAGCCTACGCGGCATTCGGCTCGGTAAATTTTGCCGTGACGGATGCTTTCAGTCTTCGCGGCGGTTTGCGCTACACCAGCGATAAAAAAGATTTTTATGCCGATCGCCTGTTAGCGCCGCCGTTTAGCCCAACCTTTATCGGACGCCTGCGTAATAACACCGATGTCTCTGATGTGAGCTGGGATTTCAGCGGCACCTACGCGGTGACCAAAGATACCAACTTCTACGCGCGTGTGGCTAGAGGCTTCCGCGCGCCATCGATCCAGGGCCGCCTGCTGTTTGGTGCAACTACTTCGGTGGCAAATGCGGAAAAAGTGATTTCCACTGAAGCCGGTATTAAATCTGATCTGTGGGATAAGCGCGGCCGTATCAGTGCCAATATTTTCCATTACGACATCAAAGATTTGCAGCTAACCGCGGTAGGCGGAGCAGCCAACTTTAATCGTTTGCTAAACGCATCCAAGGCAACCGGGCAAGGTGCTGAAATTGATTTTCAGGCTTTCCTGACGGATAACCTTTTGTTTTCAATCGGCGGCAGTATCAACGACACCAAGATTAAGGATGGCAACCTGCGCAATCAAGTTTGTGGCTCTGGCTGTACTTTCACCGACCCGGTCGTCGTGCCAGCGGCAGGATTTAGCCCAGCCATTGTTTCGCTCAACGGCAATTCACTGCCGCAGGCACCCAAGTATGTGGCGAACACCTCACTGAAATACAGCATGCCGCTGGCAGGTGGTGAGCTGTTTGTATTGACCGACTGGACCTATCGCAGCAAGATCAATTTCTTCCTGTACAACGCCAAGGAATATACGGGTAAAGCATTGGTCGAGGGTGGCTTGCGGATCGGCTACAAATGGGCAGATGGCAAGTATGAAGCCGCCGTTTACAGCCGCAATATCACCAATCAGATTCGTGTTGTTGGCGGTATCGACTTCAATAATCTGACGGGCTTTATTAACGAACCGCGTTTCATTGGTGCGCAATTTAAGGCCAATTTCTAGTTTTGTGATCCTAAACACGATCTAAATAAGGCGGCCTTTCCAGAAATAGGAAGGCCGTTTTTATTTATGGCGAGCCATCTATTAAAACTGCAAGGCACATGTCACACACAGATGGCATACTCTTTGCAAGAATCAGAAACAACAAGGTAATGGAGGAGGCAACTATTCTCATTCTTTAACCTAGGAAAGAATTTGCCATGCGCTTACCGACTGATCATCCGCACCGCTACACACTGAACAATGAGATTCATGCGCGCGCGCCGCAGGAAATTGAAGCGCCCGAGCAGATTTCATATCTGGCACTTACCTATGCCATTGGCGAAAATGATTTGGCATTAGGCGATCTGGCGCGCCTTTGCGAAATGACCGGGGCCGCACCACCACCGCATGGCGCGCTGCATTTCCGCACAAAAATGGGGTCGTTAGGATTGAACTGGGAACGGCACACCGAGTTTGCCACCTTCACATTTTCACGCCATGCGCCGTTTGATCATCCTTTCAAAACACCGGTGTTGCTGCAAGTACCAGAACAATGGCTGACCAGCGTGCATGGCAAATTATTGGTGGGCATTCATCTTGCGGTACGTGACCACCGTGTATATGTGCCGGACCTTCGCGATATCGTTCCAGATTTTTCAGATAACAATTTGGTGGGCGCTCGTGTGGGTGGAGGCACCGCGATTGTGCTGACAGATTTTCGTATTCACGAAGATGGCTTTAGCCGCATGCTGCTGATGGATGTAAAAATGGGCAAGCGTCAGGGCGGGCGAATTGTGCAGCGTCTGCTGGAGATTGAGACCTATCGCATGGCATGTTTGCTGGCGTTACTGGTTGCACGCGAGGTGGTGCAAACCGTTGGCAAAGCCGAGCTTGAGCTGGCCGCCAATACCACCTCACTCACGCTACCGCAGGTCGATGATGAGCCCGCCCTATTAAAGCAGCTCACCACACTCGCTGCATCCGTCGAGAATCAGCTCGCCACGACTAATTTTCGCTTTGGTGCAGCACGCGCTTATTATTCACTGGTGAAGCGGCGCATCGCAGAACTTCGCGAGGAGCGATTGGAAGGCGTACAGACCATTGAGGAATTCATGGAGCGCCGTCTGGCGCCAGCCATGAATACCTGCGAATCGGCCGCACAGCGATTATTTGATTTATCCGAGCGCGTGGCGCGGGCAAGCTCACTATTGCGTACCCGCGTTGATATTGAACGCGAGCAGCAAAATCAGGAACTGCTTGCTTCCATGAATCACCACGCAAAAATGCAACTCCGTTTGCAGCAGACGGTGGAGGGTTTGTCCGTCGCGGCGATTACTTATTATGTCATCGGCCTGATTGGATACCTCACCAAAGGGCTGCATTCACTGGGTTTGCAAGTGAATGCAGATATTGTCATGGCAGCATCAATCCCGCTGGTGGCAGGGTCGGTCTGGCTTGGCTTGCGGCGATGGCGCACCAAGCTGGAAGCGACGACGGAAATTGCTAATCCCCCTGCGGATTAACCCTGACACGTTTTGCCGCTATTTTATTGAGCGCATTCAGGTAGGCTTTGGCGGATGCAATCACAATATCCGTGTCCGAGCCGACGCCGTTGACGATATGCCCTTCTTTTGAAAGTCGCACCGTGACCTCGCCTTGCGAATCAGTACCTTCGGTGACGTTGTTCACCGAATAAAGCTGCAACTCTGCATTGGAGTGCACAATCGATTCCAGCGCCTTGAAAGTTGCATCGACCGGGCCAGCACCTGTGGCTTCACATTTAATTTCTTTGCCATGATCAGCAATAGTCAACTTGGCATATGGTTCTTCACCGGTTTCCACATGCGCGCACATTGAAACCAGCCGGTACTGCTCAACGGCCGGCGTAACGGCTTCATCAGACACCAACGCATGCAAATCTTCATCAAAAATATCGTGCTTTTTGTCAGCCAATTCCTTGAATTTTTTGAAGGCGGTATTGAGCAATGATTCGCTTTCCAGCACGATGCCCAATTCACCTAGGCGCGATTTGAAAGCGCTGCGGCCGGAGAGTTTGCCGAGCGTCAGCCGATTGGCGTTCCAACCCACATCTTGCGCACGCATGATTTCATAGGTCTCGCGATGCTTCAACACACCGTCCTGATGAATGCCTGACTCATGCGCGAATGCATTGGCCCCTACCACCGCCTTATTTGGCTGTACGGGATAGCCGGTAATAGTCGAGACCATGCGCGATGCAGCCAGAATCTGCGTGGCATCGATGCGGGTTTCGACGTTGAATAAATCTTTGCGCACGCGAACCGCCATGACGATTTCTTCCAACGAAGCATTGCCCGCGCGCTCGCCAAGACCGTTGATGGTGCATTCGACCTGCCGTGCACCGGCCTGCACCGCGGCCAAAGAGTTGGCCACCGCCATACCAAGGTCATCGTGACAATGTGCTGACCAAATAGCCTGGTCGGCATTCGGTACACGGTTCAACAATGTGCGGAAACGTTCACCCATTGCGTCGGGAATGGAGTAGCCCACGGTATCCGGCACATTGATGGTTCTTGCGCCCGCTTTAATCACGGCCTCAAATACGCGGCACAGAAAATCCATATCCGAACGCACCGCGTCTTCAGCGGAAAACTCCACATCGTCAGTCAGCGTGCGGGCGAATTTTACGGCATCAACCGCCGCCGCCAACACCTGCTCGGGGGTCATCCGCAGCTTGTGCTTCATGTGAATATCCGAGGTGGCAATGAAGGTATGAATGCGGCCCTGTGCGGCGGGTTTGATGGCATCACCCGCCTTTTGAATATCGCCGACCTGTGCGCGCGCCAGTGAACATACCGTGGAGTCACGTACAGCGGTGGCGACTGCATGAATCGCTTCAAAATCGCCCTGGCTGGCGGCAGCAAAACCGGCTTCAATCACATCGACGCGCATTTTTTCAAGCTGCTTGCCGATACGAACTTTTTCTTCTTTGGTCATCGATGCGCCGGGGCTCTGCTCGCCGTCACGCATGGTGGTGTCAAAAATGATTAACTTGTCCATAAACACTTCCCAAAATAATTAAATAATACGGATGATATCGCGCGCTCGTTTCGCAAGGAGCGCGGCTAAAACAAATGTAGTGGGTGGGGGAGTTATGTGCGCGGCGCGCGCAGCAGTAGCAGGCCTAGAGAAAGGCTTGCCAAGGGGGTGTTAATGATCGTGACGAATGACAACTTCATGGACAAAATATAACGCGATAGCGGTTAACTTGCAAGTGTGTCGGAATTTAGCGCGGCATTTACAGGTCGGGGGGCGGCGGTATAGATGGTGGTATTGATACAGGTACCGATGCTTTATTGCCCCGCATCAGCTCAATGCCTGCCATGACGTATCCGGATAATGTATAGCAAACAAATAAACCCCATAGCACATGCGATGGTTCGATCGTCACCACCAGGTAGCCCACCAGGATGGTTGGCACGACCCAAAAAGGCACGCTCTTGCGCAGGTTGAATTCTTTGCCGCTGTAATATTTGATATCGGTGACCATCGTGATACCGGCAAATACCGTGATGCTCCAAGCCAGCCAGTTAACATCATGACCGGCAATCTGATAATCATTAAACACCCAGATCATGCCCGCCACCAGCGCCGCGGCAGCCGGGCTGGGGATGCCCTGAAAATACTTTTTATCAATGATGCCGATATTGGTATTGAAGCGCGCCAGCCTCATGGCGGCGCAAGCAACATAAATAAACGCCGCCACCCAGCCCCACTTACCCATCGGCTTGAGTGCCCATTCATACATAATGAGCGCAGGCGCGGCCCCGAATGAAACCATGTCTGACAGGGAATCAAACTGTGCGCCGAAATCACTTTGAGTGCGGGTCAGGCGGGCGACACGGCCATCCAGACCATCAAGCACCATCGCCACAAAAATAAATATGCAAGCCGTTTCAAACTTGCCATTCATGCCCTGCACAATCGCGTAAAAACCCGCGAACAATGCCGCCGCCGTAAATAAATTTGGCAGAATATAAATGCCCTTTCGACGACGCTCGGGGTCGAGAAGGCCTTTCTTTTTAAGGGGCATTGACAATTTTTATCTCAAGTTATCAAAAGGACTGGTATCACAAGATTGTAGCGGAACGACTCGCCAGCGGGGATTTTGATTTATTTGCGCCAAAAGTAAACTCCTTTACCGGCGGGGTATTCGAGACCAATAGGGCTGAAACGGCACGCCCAGCTTTCACTTTGCGAAATTAGCTGTCGCTCATCTTTTCACCCATCTTAATGACATTGGCGGGCGACCAATCGGTGTTAAACCGCCATGTATTGGGGGGAAACAGCATCACTACTGTGGAGCCCAGCAAAAACCGCCCCATCTCCTCGCCTTTTTTAAGCGAAATATTTTGATCATCGTATCGCCACTCGCGAATTTCGCCAGTGCGTGGCGGATTAACCACGCCATGCCAAACCGTGGCCATACTGCCGACGATAGTCGCACCTACCAAGGTCAATATAAATGCTCCTGCCGCGGACTCGAACACGCAAACCACCCGCTCATTGCGCGCAAACACACCCGGCACTCCACGAGCTGTGGTGGGATTCACCGAGAATAATTCACCCGGCACATAGATCATGCGCGTGAGGCGGCCATCACAGGGCATGTGGATACGGTGATAATCCTTGGGACTTAAATACAGCGTTGCAAAACTACCGTTTTCGAATTGTCCAGCCAGTTCGCGATCACCGCCCAGCAGCGTGCTGGTTGAATAGTAATGGCCCTTGGCCTGAAAAATCTGATCATGTTCAATTGCGCCGAATTGACTAATGGCACCGTCAACCGGGCAAATGAAATCAGCCGCACTGAGCGGTCGCGCGTCTGTCCGCAACGCGCGCGTGAAGAATTCATTGAAGCTCGCGTAGCTTGAAATATCCGGATTAGCCGCCTCGGCCATGTTCACTTGATAACGCCCTACAAACCAGCGGATTAGGCTCGCCGTCCAATGCCCCCCTTTTGCGCCCGCAATTTTTCCCGCGAGCAGGGTGAGGGCTTGTTTGGGTAAAAAATATTGCGGCAGTACTGCGAGTCGATCAGACAAAATAGTAACCAGTCGATATTAAGTGTGGCATTGATTATAACGGCAGCATATTTAAAATATCAGCACATTCAATCGGACAGTAATCGCACCCCACAAAATAAAAAAGCCGGCATCCCGGCTTTTTTATTAATGAGTTCAATTAGTTTTTTGACTGATCAACCAGCTTGTTCTTTTTAATCCAAGGCATCATTGACCGCAACTTCGCCCCCACATCCTCAATCGGATGCTCAGCTAACAAACGGCGACGCGCCGTCAGTGTCGGCGCTCCTGCTTTATTTTCGAGGATGAATGACTTCGCGTATTCGCCGGTTTGAATGTCGTGCAGGATCTGCTTCATCACCGCTTTAGTTTCTTTGGTGATGACCCGCGGCCCACTCACGTACTCGCCGTATTCGGCGTTATTGGAGATCGAGTAATTCATGTTGGCGATGCCGCCTTCATAGATTAAATCGACGATCAGCTTGGTTTCGTGCAGGCACTCGAAGTACGCCATCTCAGGCGCATAGCCTGCTTCGACCAACGTTTCAAAACCGGCTTTGATTAGCTCAACGATACCGCCGCAGAGCACCGCTTGTTCGCCGAACAAATCGGTTTCGGTTTCTTCGCGGAAATTGGTTTGAATAACGCCCCCGCGTGAGCCGCCAATGGCCTTAGCGTAGGAGAGTGCGAGGTCGCGTGCTTTGCCGGATTTATCGACGTGGATCGCGATCAGAGCCGGCACACCGCCGCCGCCCGTGTAGGTCGAACGCACCAAATGGCCGGGACCTTTGGGCGCGATCATGATCACATCCAAATCTTCGCGCGGGGTCACCACACCATAGTGAACATTGAAGCCGTGTGCAAAAGCCAACGCGGCACCTTTTTTAATGTTTGGCGCAACTTCAGCTTTGTAGACGTCGCCAATGTTTTCATCGGGCAATAACATCATGACCAGATCGGCTGATTTCACGGCATCGGCAACTTCTGCAACTTTGAGACCGGCTTTTTTTGCCTTGTCCCAGGAGGCCCCGCCCTTACGCAAGCCGACTGTAACCTTGACGCCCGAGTCGTTCAGGTTCTGTGCATGTGCATGGCCCTGTGAGCCATAGCCCACGATGGTGACTTTTTTGCCTTTGATCAGCGAGAGGTCACAGTCTTTGTCGTAATAAACTTTCATTTACATTCCTTGATAGCGGTAATAAAAATATTTTTGTGGTGGCTCTGTTTCTAAACTTTAATGATCCATTCACCACGACCCAAACCACAGGCACCAGTGCGAACCGTTTCTAAAATCAGCGCTCGATCAAGCGCTTCTAAAAATGCATCGAGCTTCTCGCCGGTACCGGTCAGCTCAACGACATAGGTTTTTTCGGTGATATCAATCACTCTCGCACGAAAAATATCGGCGGTGCGCTTGAGCTCTTCACGGTCTTTGCCGACAGCCCGCAATTTCACCAGCATTAATTCACGCTCGACATGCTTGCCCTCGTTCAAATCAACGATTTTAACGATATCAACAAGCTTGTTTACCTGCTTGGTGATTTGTTCAATCACATCATCGGAGCCCGAGGTAACAATGGTCATACGCGACAGCGTGCCATCCTCGGTCGGGGCCACCGTCAGGGATTCAATATTGTAGCCGCGCGCGGAAAAAAGTCCGGCCACCCGTGAGAGTGCACCGGCTTCGTTTTCGATCAGTATGGAGAGAATATGGCGCATTTTTTAGGTTTTATTGGATGTGAGATTACAGGTCTTCGGCCAAAATCATTTCCGAAATCCCCTTGCCGCCGGGCACCATCGGAAATACATTCTCAGTCTGATCGGTGATGAAATTCATGAACACCAGACGATCTTTCATCGCAAATGCATCTTTTAATGCACCTTCCACATCGCCCGGTTTTTCGATTTTCATGCCGACGTGACCGTAGGCTTCAGCAAGTTTTTCAAAGTCAGGAAGCGCATCCATATATGACTCGGAATGCCGGTTACCGTGAAAAAATTCTTGCCACTGGCGCACCATGCCTAGATAGCGGTTGTTGAGCAGAATAACCTTCACTGGAATGTTGTATTGCTTGCAGGTGGAGAGTTCCTGAATGTTCATCTGGATGGAGCCTTCTCCCGTCACGCAAGCCACATCAAGCTCGGGAAATGCAAGCTTGCAACCCATAGCATAAGGTAACCCCACGCCCATTGTGCCCAGCCCACCCGAGTTGATCCAGCGGCGCGGTTTATCGAAGCCATAATATTGCGCCGCCCACATTTGATGCTGCCCCACATCGGAGGTAACAATCGCATCGCCCTTAGTGATTTCATGCAGTTTCTGCACGACGTATTGCGGCTTGATAATCTCGGTCGAGGTCTTGTATTTCAGGCAATTTTTAGCCCGCCACTCAGCGATTTGCTTCCACCACGCGATGATTTTACCGGGCTTTTGTTCAGCTGCTTTAAGCTGGCTGAGAAGATCCAGCAGTACATCCTTGATGTTGCCGACAATCGGTACATCGACTTTCACCCGCTTGGAAATAGAGGAGGGATCAATATCGATATGAATGATTTTGCGGGTGGGATTACCGGCGCTGAAATGCGTTGGGTTGCCGATCACGCGATCATCGAACCGCGCACCAATCGCGATCAGCACATCACAATGCTGCATGGCCATATTGGCTTCGACCGTGCCGTGCATACCGAGCATGCCCAGAAATTGTTTGTCCGAAGCTGGATATGCACCCAAGCCCATCAGCGTATTCGTGCACGGATAGCCCAGCAGGCGTACCAGCTCGGTTACTTGTGGTGATGCATCACCCAATATGGCACCGCCACCGATATAAAGCATCGGGCGTTCCGCATCAAGCAGCATCTGCATGGCTTTCTTAATCTGCCCGCTATGGCCTTTGCTGATCGGCTTATAGGAGCGCATTTCGACTGATTCCGGATAGTGGTATGGCGTCTTGGCCATCGATACATCTTTAGGGATATCTACTACCACCGGACCGGGTCGACCCGTCGCGGCGATATAGAAGGCCTTTTTCAAGGTGACAGCCAAATCGGCCACGTCTTTTACCAAAAAATTATGCTTCACACAGGGACGGGTGATACCAACGGTATCGCACTCTTGAAATGCGTCTTGGCCGATTGCGTAAGTAGGCACTTGCCCCGTGATGATCACCATCGGGATGGAATCCATATACGCGGTGGCAATACCGGTAATCGCATTGGTGACGCCCGGGCCCGATGTGACCAGCGCAACACCGGCGCGCCCCGTTGCACGGGCATAAGCATCAGCCGCATGCACGGCCGCCTGCTCATGGCGCACGAGAATATGTTTAAAACCATCCTGCTTATAAATTTCGTCGTAAATAACCAGTACGGCACCACCGGGATAACCGAACACAAATTCAGTTCCTTCGGCTTTTAAGGCGCGGCAGAGAATTTCTGCGCCACTAAGGGTTTCGCCGGCAACGATTGTCCGGGCTTGGGGGAGTTCTGAGAGTTTCATAATGGATTCGCCATGAGCGGTGGAACAGGGCATATTTAATTTAATGCCGACAAAAAAACAAATGGAAACATGACCCATACACACTACTTCGGTGTGTTGGCATCGTCGTTTCCCCTAGATTGGGTTGGCTCTGCGGGGGTAGCACCGTTGTGCGGCAGCCGAAAATCCCAAGCCCTTAAACTTTTAGCAAGCGACAAACTCACGCAATTTCATGCTTGGCGGGGGTCTCCCGGTGAATTGTGCAGTGCACTATTTCATACCTTACCGATTGCAAGCGAACTGGTCAAGCACAACGATATACTGATTGCCAAAAAACTTGCTAGACTCTGGTGAGATAGCAATAATTTTTAGAGTATTGCGTACATGCTGCCGTGCGCTGTTGACCTGCACTTATTCCGCTTATTCTTGAATAACAGCAAAAAAGTGTTACCTAATGTAACGCGACCATCAAACGATTTTTGATTTGCGAGGAATGCCCTGGCTACTGCAAAAGAAATGTCGGAGTTTTTAGCCTCCGTCGAACGTAGAGCATTCAAACAAGCTGTTTTCGCGGTAAAGCAGGACGAGTCCGCGCTGGATATCGTCCAAGACGCGATGATGAAACTCGCCGAAAAATATGCCGCCAAGCCTGCTGAAGAGCTGCCCATGTTGTTCCAGCGCATCTTGCAGAACACAATCCGCGATTGGTATCGGCGCACCAAAGTACGTACCACTTGGACTTCGCTGTTTTCGTCTTTTGGCGGCAATAATGAGGACGGCGACGAGCGTGATTTTCTGGAAACGCTGGAAGCCGAGAATACTTCAAGCGTGCCAGTCACGCCGATTGACCAGCTGGAACAGTCCCAAACGCTGAAAATTATTGAAGAAGCGGTCGAGCGTTTGCCCGCTCGTCAACGCGAAGCGTTTATGTTGCGTTACTGGGAGGAACTAGATGTTGCTGAAACCGCTAGCGCAATGGGCTGCTCTGAAGGCAGCGTAAAAACCCATTGTTCACGGGCAGTTCACGCACTTTCTTTGTTGCTACAGGCCAAAGGCATAACGCTCGAAACCTTACCGCGACCATACTAGTAGTTACGTATATCCGTTGATTACCCAAAATCTTCAGGCCAAGATCATGAATGAAAAAGAAATTGCACAAAAAGTAACACGCACCCTTAGCTGGGGGCTATCCCGCATTGACGACGACAAACTCGCCAAACTCCGCACGGCACGCCAAAAAGCCATGGCGAATTATCGCGAGCCCATAAACGTTTTGGGTTTGGTAACCGTTTCGGGGCAAACCTTGGATGTATCAAGCTGGATGCGTAAGCCTATGTTTTGGCTGTCTATTTTAACAGTTGCCGTAGCAGCTGTGGCCTATAACGCCATGGATGACGATATTGTTGATGAAAGCGGCGCTCTTGATGCGCAGCTTTTGACGGGCGAATTGCCGATTAATGCGTTCTTGGACAAGGATTTCCAATCGTGGGTGAAAGACTCATCTCGCTAATTGCGAGAGTACCAACATTTGTAGTTTTAGCTGTTTTGTTAGCAGCCTCATCGTTTATCGCGCTGACAATGCCGATTACAGCCAGCGCACAGTCGCCAACCGCAACCCCGCCTCAAAACCAGCCAAAAGCACAAATACCCAGCGATAGCCAAAAAGCTGTGCCGCCCGTTGCCTGGAAAAAAGTTCCCGGGCCCGAACGTAAAGTGCTAGCACCGCTGGAAAAAGACTGGGACCAGTTTCCCGGGTATCAGCACCGCAAACTCATTGGTGCTGCTAAGGCATATCCGAAGCTATTACCTATTCAGCAAGAACGCTTTCAGGAGCGCATCAAAGAATGGGCCAAACTCACACCCGCCCAGCGGCATGCCGCACGCGATAAATACAAAAATCTCTCCAGCCTGCCACCGCAAAAGCAATATGAACTGAGAGAACGTTGGAGCGAGAAATCCGAAAAGGCGCAACAATCTACTGCCCCTGTTCCAACACCTGCTGAGTCGGGTGCCACCGTTAAATAGGCGGTAATTTTGGATGCGCTTAGAACTCTGACGCCAGCACCGGTGCCTCTCGAAGCGCCCGGCATTTGGCGGCGTATTGCCACTATTCCCTACGAAGGCTTGCTGCTGCTTGCGCTACTATTAATAGCATCTTTTCCGGTTGCAGGATTAAAGGGATATGTGATGGGCGGCATTCCACACCTTTTTTATCAAGCCTATTTGTTCATGGTGACGTCAGCTTATTTCATTTGGCTATGGTGTCATGGTGGTCAAACTTTACCGATGAAAACATGGCGATTCGCAGTAGTTGATCAAACCGGGCATTCACTCACTGCCGCACGCGCAGCGATACGTTTCATCTGCGCCTTGATCTTCTTTGGTCCGGCCGCTGTCGGCATAGTGCTGCTGTTTTTTCCGGATCGGATGAATCCTGTGATCACGATTTGGACATTTTTGCCCTTAGTGGCAACAATCTGGTGGGCAAAATTTGACCCGGAACGACAGTTTTTGCATGATCGTCTGGCGGGCACCAAACTCATCAATACGCCAGTCACACCAAAATAAACGATTTTTTCGCGCAAGCTGTGACTAAACGCGTTTAAATCTGCCTAATGAAGGGGGACGGTTCGCGTACTCTTTCCAAGTGATCAAGGTGACGGCCACCAACAAAAATATAATTAGTGGTGTAGCAGCAGAGAGCAGTGGCGGCCAGTTGTTAAGCGTGGTGAGCAGGGATGCCATCTGGTTAAAAATATAGGAAGCCAAGCCCACCATAATGCCCAACAGTAAGCGGGCACCAACACCACCAGCTCGGCTCGACTGGATCGCAAACGGAATCGCCAGCAACATCAGGATGACCACCGCTGCAGGTTGCAAAACCTTGGTCCAAAGCGCCAACTCATAACGTGTGCTGCTTTGCTTGTTGTCGCGCAAATGGTCGATATATGCGGCTAAATTGCTGATCGACATTTCATCAGGTTTCACGCGCAGCACAGACAGCAAGTCAGGCGTCATCACTGAATTCCAGTTAGCAACAGCCAGCTTATCGATCCGCACCCGCGTCCCCTCAAAGGTGGTCTTCTCGACGTCTTTTAGTGCCCAGCGATTATTGCTCTCATATTTCGCACTTTTCACAATGCTGATGGAAGTGAGCCGGTAGGCGCGATCAAACTCGTAGATGCGCATATTGAGCAGCTCGGTATCGGGCGTGACGGTCTGAATATTGACGAATGAAAGGTCATCTTTGACCCAGAAGCCAGAACGAAACTCCCGCGCCACCACCGAACTGGTGGCCGCCAGACGCAGGCGCTTGGCGGCCTCCTCCGCCACCGGCGCGACATATTCACCAAATACGAAAGTCAGCGCTGAAAACCCCAAACCAATAATGCTCGCAAAAATTGCCAGCTTATTCAGCGACAACCCCGAAGCGCGCATGACCGTCAATTCCGACTGGGCTGACAGGCGCGATACCGCCAGCAGTGTACCCAGCAGCGCGGCAATCGGGAAAATCACCACCACATGCATCGGTTGTGAAAGTGTCACGTAAGCCAGCATCGTCGTCAGGTTATAAGCCCCTTTGCCCAAATCGCCCAACTCGCGGATCAAATCAAAAAGCGCAAAAAGTGCGAGCAGCCCCAGCAACAACAGCAAGGTTGCAATAAAAATTTCTTTGGCTAAATATCGAAAAAACGTTGTCATATTAATGCAAGTTTAACCGTTAATTTGCTGAGACAAAGATAGTGAAAACAATGGGCCAATAAAAAACGCCGGGCAAGCCCGGCGTTTTTTTATTCAACCAATACTGAATTACTCATCACGAACCATTGCCATGTCTTTTGTTTCCGGCAGGAACAAGGCACCGATAACAACCGTCATTGATGCGATGACAATAGGGTACCAAAGGCCCTGGAAAATATTGCCGTAGGAAATAGACAGGAAAGTCGCCGTGAAAGGCAAGAAACCACCGAACCAGCCATTACCAATATGGTACGGCAGAGACATGGAGGTATAGCGAATCCTGGTCGGAAATAACTCAACCAACATCGCCGCGATGGGACCATAAACCATTGTTACGTAAAGCATCAAAATAAAGATGATCAACACGACCATCGGCTTATTCATTTCTGCCTGATTAGCCGAGGCTGGATAGCCGGCTGCCTTCAATGCTGCTTTGATAGCTGCTTCATCCGTACCTTTAACGATGACGTCTTTTACTTTCACCGCAATGGGCGCGTCGGCCAGTGGTGCCTCATAGCTAAAGTTGATGCCCGAACCGGTCAGCAGCTTCTTGATTTTCACGCAATCTTTTTTGTGATCAGCATGCTGCGGAATAAGCGATGCGGCAAAGCTGAACTCACATTGATTCGCGCTGTTATCAACCATCACCGCTACTGGAGATTCCCTGGTGGCTTTGCCCAAAGCCGGATTGGCCGCATCGGCGAGCATATTGAACAAAGGGAAATAAGTAGCAGCGCCCAGTAGACAGCCCGCCAGGATGATCCACTTCCGTCCGATTTTGTCTGACAACCAACCGAAGAAAATAAAAAATGGCGTGGATAAGGCTAATGCGATGGCCAGCAAAATATAAGTTGTTTGGAAATCAACCTTGAGTGCATTTTGCAGAAAAAACAGTACCTGGAACTGCCCTGTATACCAAACCACACCCTGGCCTGCCGTTGCGCCCAACAATGCCAACAACACGAACTTGTTGTTTGGATAACGGAGGAAACTCTCGGTAAGCGGTGCTTTGGAGCCTTTGCCTTCTGCCTTCATGCGCTGGAACAAAGGGGATTCATTCAGTTTCAAACGAATGTAAATCGAAAATGCCAGCAACACGATGGAAAGCCAGAACGGAATTCTCCAACCCCACTGCTTGAAATCGGCTTCAGGCAGTGAGACGCGGCAAACGTAGATCACCATCAATGCCAAAAACAAACCGAGGGTAGCCGTGGTTTGAATCCATGCTGTCGAAAGACCGCGCTTGCCGGGAGGCGCATGTTCAGCAACATAGGTTGCGGCACCACCATACTCACCGCCAAGGGCGAGACCTTGCAATAGACGTAGCAGCAGCAAAATAACCCAAGCCGCATCACCGATCTGCGCATAGGTCGGTAAAAAACCCAGGGCCGCAGTTGCACCGCCCATCAACACAATCGTGACCAAGAAGGTATATTTTCGGCCAATCAAATCGCCTAAGCGACCGAACACCAGTGCACCAAACGGTCGCACCAGAAAGCCCGCCGCAAGCGTTGCCAATGAAGCCAACAGCGCAACAGTGGGATTGCCGGGAGGATAGAATTTATCAACGAAAAAAATCGCCAGAACGGCAAAAAGGTAAAAGTCATACCACTCAAATACGGTGCCCAAAGAAGACGCGAAAATTACCTTTCGCTCTTCTTGTGGGGAAACTTCTGGCAAACCTTGCGCTGCTGAAGCCATGCGACCTCCTTAAGATGATGATTTTCAAAAACGGTTTATTTTTGCTTTTCCCGAATAAAGTGTACTGCAATTTCCTGATTACTAGCTACCTAAATTCCCGTGCATTTGATTACAAAAACATGGTGCAGCGCACCATTGCGTTGTTTGTTACATGCTCTGTTTTAACTGCTCCAGAATGGCCGGGTTTTCGAGTGT
>JAYVEV010000063.1:0-12928 GCA_043773745.1 Burkholderiales bacterium
TCGAACCAGGGACCTGCGGATTAACAGTCCGTCGCTCTACCGGCTGAGCTATCAGGGAATTGTTGTGAATATAACTATTTCTACAACAGTCTTAAATTATAGCGTTTCTGAGGGTGCTTGGTCAATTCCTACGCAACTTTTTAATCATTCTGGCGTATTTGACGTGCCCAGCTTCCGGGTTGCCGTGGCGAGCGCATCATCCAGATATTGCCCATAAAAGTCGGGCAGCATGGTGCCGACCAGTGGATCAATCAGCAGCTTGGCGTCTTTTCCATAGAAGGCAACGACAGGGGCGAATTTTATATTTTGCGCTTGGGCAAAGCTGGCGTGGCTGCTGTGCCGACCTTCAAAATCAATCAGTCCAAGGCTGGATTTAAGATCGACCTGGCGAATTATTGCTCGGCGTGGCGTATATGCCTTGTTGGAAGCCGCGTCCATCGGCGTCAAATGTGAACGCCGGATTGCTTCACAGTATGGACAACCGGGCAGGCTATACAGGACGAGAATGGGCACGCCCAGTCGTTGCGCTTCACGTGCATCGATGGCCAGATCCTGTGCTTTTGTAAGCGTGGTTTCGGCGGCCTGCGCCGCACCGCCGACGCCAAGTAATGTAAACAGCGGCGCGAAAACAACCGCAATACAAATACCCGCTCTCAAAATGGGCAGTCGATTCAACCATATCCTGGGGGCGCTTGCGTGGCTCATGCCATGCCTGCATTGCCCTTAACCCCGACCAGCTTGGGCAGATTCAATTTTTTAGGTCTGATGGTTTTTTTATCGCGCAGATAATTTGAAACCATGTCCCACGCGGGTTCGCCCGAGGCGCCTTCGGCAATCGGTGCCCAACCCGCGACCTTGTAATTTTTATTGGGCTCGATTGGCCTGCCTTGCAAAGTCATGTTGCTGATGCGGCCGCCCATTTTGGCGACAGGCTCACAGGTATATTGCAGGCCGCCCACACGCACCATATCGCCACCCTGCTGGTAATACGGATCCGGATTGAAAAGATTATCGGCCACATCTTCCAAAATGGTTTTAATCGTGGCACCGGTCATTTCGGTCACAGTGGTAAACGGGTAGGTAATGGCAGTTTGGTCCATCACGTGCTCCATGGTGATCGGCTGCCCTGGCAAAATGGATGTGCCCCAACGGAAGCCGGGCGAGAACGCGATCTCGGCGTTTTTTCGTTCCATCAGGGCATCGAGAATAAGCTGGTCAAAGGTACCGTTGAAATTACCGCGACGGTACAAGAGGCCATCGGTGACGGCGAGTTTTTCATTCAGCCTGGTCAGATGGGGCGCGCGGATTTTATCAATCAATGCCTGCATGTCTTTATCGGCGGGCAGCAGATTGGAAAAAACCGGCAGGAGTTTGTAACGGAAATCGCTGACTTTGCCGGCCTTCACATCAAAATCCAGCACGCCTAAAAATTTTCCGTTAGAACCCGCATTGGTGACGATTGTTTTGCCGCCTGCATTATTGATCATCACCGGTTGCGGCACACCGTCGTGGGTATGCCCGCCCATGATCGCGTCGATACCGGTGACACGCGATGCCATTTTCAGATCAACATCCATGCCGTTATGCGACAGCAATACCACCACCGCCGCACCTTTGGCCCGCGCGGCGTTGACGGTTTGCTGCATTTCCATTTCCTTGATGCCAAACGTCCAGTCGGGCGTGAAGTAGCGCGGATTGGCTATTGGTGTGTAGGGAAACGCCTGGCCGATAATCGCGACTGAAACCCCATTCATTTCTTTCATCACGAACGGCGCAAACACTGGATCATTAAAATCGGCGGTATGAATATTTTGTGCCACGAAATCAATTTTTCCTTTGAAATCGCCCTCGATAATTTCCTGAACCCGCTTGGCACCGAGGGTCATTTCCCAATGTGCCGTCATCACATTTACGCCGAGCGCCAGACAGGCATCGACCATATCCTGCCCTTTGCTCCATAGTGCGGTAGCGGACCCCTGCCAGGTATCGCCACCATCGAGCAGCAGCGCATGGGGGCGGGTTTCCTTGAGTTGCTTTACCAGTGTTGCGACGTGTGCAAAGCCACCCACCTTGCCGTAGGTGCGCGCGGCCTTTTCGAAATCAAGATAAGTGAATGCATGGGCTTCGGGTGTGTGCGCCGCGATATGAAAATATTTTAATAAGTGTTCTCCGACCAAATGTGGCGGACGGGCATTAGCCTCGAATAAGCCAAGATTGACATTCGGCTCACGAAAATAAGTCGGCACCAATTGCGCGTGGCAATCGGTCATGTGCAAAAAATGCACATTGCCGAAGCGCGGGAGTTCGTAAAGACCGGACACCGTGCCGGCCGAGGGCGCACCGGCAGCGCGCACCGGTTGCGAATCCAGCGCCAGACCACCTGCGCTAGCCACCGCGAGCACCTGTAAAAATTCACGACGGGATAATTGCGACATATTCGATTCCGCGCTTTCAGATTTTGCGTTATGAAAATAAATTTTTCAAATAAAAACCCGGACTTGCCGGGTTTCTTTATTAACGGCTAGCTCGCATTCAGTTACTTGTTGACCGGCGATTCGGGGTCCATCAATAGCGCGGTGACATGCTTGATTTGCTGCTCTGTCAAAATGCCGCCATGCCCAAAGCGCGGCATATTGGAGCAGGCGGAAAACGCCTCTGAGTTTGAGATTTTGCCGAAGGCATATTTGACGATCGCTTCAGAATACCCTCGCACCTTGCCGAAGTTATAAAGGGTGGGACCGATATTGCCGTAAGACAATTCTGTTTTGGTGAGCTGATGGCAGGCATAACAATTGCCACCAGCGGGATTATCCGGATTGTCGGTAAATTGTTTACCTAAACCGGACTGAGCGATTTTTTCGCCCTCTTTCCAATCGCCCAGCAATTTCCCGTCAGCAGGATATTTCAATAACTTTTGGTTTATTGCTTCAATTTTTGCACGGACTGCTTTGGGTGGATTGTCCTGATACTGCGAACACAGCGCCTGCGTTTCATCCTGTTTGAGCCGATCCACCGAGGCCTGGCCACGGGTTTTGAAAGAAGCCTGCATCATTTCCTGAGCCGCCTTGGCCAACACTGCATCTTTTTTAGAATCAATTTTTGCTTCAGGCTTTGCTGTGGTTTTGCCAATAGGTTCGGCGGCTGTCGCAGGAAAGGATAGCGCTAAAAATGTCGCTATCACCACACCGAGAGAGTTTGTATTCATTATTTTTATCTCCTGCAATTAGCGTTTAATCGCGGGGGCGCTCATCACACCACCATTGGCATTTTTGGCCAAAAACATGGTCAGCGCAACCGAAGCGCTGGATGTAAATTCCAGCTCGGGAAAACGTTGCTGACGGAAGCAGTCAAATAGTCGCCATTGAAACGAACGAGTTTCACCCTGCGAAACCCGATAGGCAGGCCAGGAGGTATAAGCACTTCTGGCGTTTTCTTGCTTCAGGAGGTTCGGCAAAGCTTGCAAACGGATGCGCTGATTGTCCGCACCATGGCAGTTTGCGCACGAAAAATCATGCGGCCCACCGCGATGAAAAAATATTTTCTTGCCCAACTCGTAATATCTTTTTTCGTCGGGATGGTTGCCGGCAACATTCATTTTCATCCCACGCGAGGAGCCGGTGATATAGGCAACCAGCGCTTCCATATCCGATTTATTATCCGGGCCGCCGAATGGATTTTTCTTCGCTTGATCATAGCTAAAGCCTTGCAACATTACCATGCAAGTTACAAGACGACTTTCCAAGTCTTCAACCTTGTCAGAGTCACCGAAAAATTTGGGCAGGACTGTGTAAGCACCTTTCACCACACCAGCACCCAAACCCAAGTCACACTTTTCGAGCGAAACCATTTTGGGGCCGCGCTTTTGCTTCCAGACATCCTCACCGCGTGCTTCCCATAGCTCCGCAGGATTACCATCACCCAGCGCTTGCCGGTAACGCTCAATCTCTTTGACGGCTTGATCGCCACCTTGATTGGTCAATGAGCTTTGCGCAGATGCAGAGTTAACCGTTGCAGCCATCACCACGACACACAAGGCACCAATTAAGGTCCCAATAGGTTTTTGCATACATCCTCCGATGATTTTTTAATACTGCATGGTGCGGACTGCTTAAATTATTGGCAGCGCCAGCTCGGGTACTTAACAAGCATATTCAGCGCGACGCTACGGCTTTAAGTAAACATAGCCCTCTTTAGCCTGCAGACGCGCCACTTCAGCGACACCGCTGGGCACCAGCTTGGCTTCTTCAATCACACGCTTGGGATCAATCGAGCGGCGATCCAGCGTCACTTTACAGACCCGGAACTCAACACCCTTCTTGACCAGTTCCTGCACATTAGCGTCAAACAAATTGCCGTTTTTATCCTTGGCGCCATCCAGCAAAAAGTCGATGCCGTTGGCATGCGTAACCACAATAATTTTTGCCGTTGGGTCGGCAGCCAGATGGTTGCGTATATTTCTCAATGCTGCCGTCGCTTGCTCAATACTTTCACTGACGTGATAAACCACTTTGACAGGGTCATCAATGCCCATAGTTTTTAAAGCCTCTTTGGGCGCGGCACATGCCGACACTGAAACCAGCATCGCTGCCATGACAAATGCGAACACGAATGAACCAGCAGGCGCGCGCATATTATGTCGCTGCCGTAATGGCGGCCTCATCGGTACGCTTGTCGCCCTTATTGTCGACCCAAGTTACGATGACTTTATCACCTACCTTGGCACCGCTGAACCGGAATGACAAGGTGGGGTTTTTGGAGATGGATGGGCCCCACTGCGCCGACAATACAGTTTTGCCTTTGCAGGTGGCCGTAACGCTTTGAATAAAATGCGCGGGCACAACTTTACCGGCGGCATCCTTACGCTGGCCGGTTTCCATTTCATGCGCCATCAACACACGCACATCTACTTTATCACCCGTCAATTGGGCACGAATTCTCATCGGATCAGACATCATTTTCTCCTTGGTTGCAGCCGCCATCAATAAACATGGGCATTTGCAAAAATATTTTTGTTGAACATTATTGTGTCTAAGTAAAGGCTGAGGCTTGGGTTGTTGATATCAGCCGCCGCAGCCACCCAGCGTGACCTTTACTTCTTTAACGGCATAAAAGAATTTTCCATCTGCTTTCACGAGTGCGTAGATATTAGAGGTCTGCCCCATTTTCACGCGGGTAGTGATCATTGGCTCCGTGCCGTCCGGGATTATGAAGCTGGCTGACAACGCACTCGGATTTTTCTCAACCAAAATTGAAATAGATTCGGTTTTGGGAATTTTGCTGGTTGCGCCAACCGGCACAACAGCGCCATTTTCAGCAATATCGGGCGCGTTAATAAATGAAATATCTTTCGACTCGGTTGCCGTGGCACCACCCAATGCCTTGACCACATCATTAAGGTTTTTGACTTCAAACGCCGATTTATTCCACTCTTGCGCGATGGCACTATTGGTCTTGAAAAGTCCGGCAGAGGCAGCAAGGGCCATGACCATGGTGCCACTGGATGTTTTTAATACGCTACGTCTGTTGATGCGATTCATATATTCTCCTGACAAAAATTTCGCTAATTCCTATTGAGTTCTTTTGAGCGTTTATTACTATTTTCTATTAAATAACCACTAACAATAATACTCCCATTCATTGGTTGTCTAACTGCCGCCAGACAAGCTCCACTGCACTAGCGCGTGCAGATCTTCATCACTAATTGCGGCATGTGCCGGCATCGGGATCGCGCCCCAGACCCCTGAGCCGCCAGCCCGTATTTTGGCTGTTAGCTTAGCACCGGCGCGCGCATCACCATTATATTTTGCTGCTATATCCTTATAGCTGGGCCCGACCAGCCTACTATTAGCTGCATGGCAGGCTGTACAGGCGTATTTCTTGGCGATCTCCGCTGTGCTGATGCTGGCTGCCACTTTATCCGCAACCTTTTTTACCTCTGTATTGGTGCCCCGCGTGGGGCCGATCAGGCGATTTTGCTCTGCCAGGTTACCGTGCGAATTTTTTGCAAAATCAGGCAGGAATGAGTCGGTCTTTGCTCCCGTCCTGCAATTTGTCATGCAGAGCGTATTGCGTACATCGCCCTTCCCCTTGATATCCCACAGCGGTTCATACTTCACCATGCCATATCGGTTGGGTAACTTGCCTTGCACTTCGCGAATATTTTTATCCGACAGCACAAAATCAGTCGGCACGATATCACCCAAATTCAGGATATAGGCAGTCACCGCATAGACCTCATCGGTCGTCAGTGATTTTGGCGCATTCCATGGCATGGCGCGGTTGATGTAATCCCACAGCGTTGATAACTGCGAGAGCTTCATCAGCGTGCTGCGCTGTGGAAAGTCTGGTCGCCTCAGAGTTGCAACTTGACCGGTAACCATATCCTGCCTGGTGGTACCGCCAGTGATCGGCGTGAATACCTCATTCGACTCACCGAATGTGCCGTGGCAAGATTCGCATTTGGCTTCCCATATTTGCTGGCCCGATACAACCGAGCCGGAACCAACCGGCAAACCTTTAAAATCGGGCCGCACATCAATATCCCAAGCCTTGATTTCTGCTGGCGTTGCAGCGCGACCAATGCCGGAAAATTTTTCTGTTGCATTAACTATTTGGCCTGCCCCAAATATAAAAAATGCGCCCGCCATAAACAAATTTCGCCAGTTTTTAAGGGTGATGGATTCAACTAATATGCACATTGCTCACCTCGCCAACGTCGGTGACTTTCCAACTTTGAATCGCGTTGTTGTGATAAATCGAGCGCGACCCACGGACTTCGCGAAGCTGATTTAACTGCGGTTGCACGTAGCCGGTTTCGTCCACCGCACGGCTTTGCAGCACGCTGGGGCCGCCCTGCCAATCCCAGCCGATATTAAATCGTGTAAAGCATTTGCTGAGTATCGGTGTTTCCAACCTGGCCGTGCGCCAGTTTTTCCCAGCGTCGGTGCTGACATCGACCCGTTTAATCTTGCCGCGGCCCGACCATGCCAACCCTGTCACGTTGTAATAGCCCCGATCGAGCAGCGTCTGCCCGCCTGATGGCGAAGTAATCACACTTTTACATTCCTGGATGGATGTGTATTGCCGCTGCAGCCCATTGGGCATCAAATCAACATAGTGCAGGGTTTCATCTTTGGTCGCGTACGGCATGTCACCGACCTCAATGCGCCTGAGCCACTTCACCCATGACACGCCCTGAATGCCCGGCACCACCAGGCGCAGCGGATAGCCATTTTCTGGCCGCAGCATTTCGCCATTCATCGCGTAGGCTACGAAGCAATCGTCCAGCGCTCGCTCCATCGAAATCGTGCGGGTCATGCTGGAGCCGTCAGCACCTTCGGCCAACAGATATTTGCCCTTCACTTTATCGAATCCGCAATCGTCCAGCAGTACCGACAACGGCACACCGGTAAATTCGCAGCAGCTCAGCATGCCGTGGGTATATTGCACCGTCGGCACGGCCACATTGCCCCATTCCATACCGGTATTTGCACCGCATTCGATAAAGCGCATGCGTGACACCGAGGGCAGGCGCATCAGATCATCCATCATATAAACCTTTGGATTTTTGACCAGCCCATTGATCATGAAGCGATGTTTAGAAGGATCAATATCCCACCAGCCCTGATGATGTCGCTCAAAATGCAGCCCATTGGGCGTGATAATGCCGAACAGACCTTGCAGAGGACAAAACGAGACGCCCGCTGCGCCCACTCGAGTAAGGCCCGGGCTTTCACGGCGCTGCAAATTATTTTCCCAGACAGAAGGCACACCATAGCCGCGTGCCGCAACCGGCTGGCCGAGCCCTTTGGTGTGTTCGGGCATCTCTAAAATATTGGGATCACCTTTGAATTCAGCACGTGAAGCGGTGCTGGTCAGCGCTGTTGCTGCTCCTGTGGCGGCGATAAAAGCATGCCGCAAGAAGTCGCGGCGCCCTGCTGTCACCTCGGCAATCTGTGCAGGGCTCAGGAATCCTTCGGGCGCACGCTGAATGCGACCGGACTTTTCAGCCGACAGCTTGGAATCGTTGCGGCTACGCTCCGTCATTCACTTCTCCTCGGGCTACTCTTGTCGCAGCGCATTCAATATTGATGCGCTATCTTTATTAGCAGTCGCTTATATAAGCAAAGTCTAATGGACAAAGAAACACCGCGTCAAGTACTCTCACTAAATATTTATTCAATTGGCAAAATTCTTATGGCAAATGCCGCAACGAGCAAAAATACCCGCGTCAAGACCAGCGCCAGCGCAGCCGCCAAAAAACCGGCCCCAAAGAAAGTGCCGCCAAAATTGCTGCCAATTGAAAACCTGCCCCAAGATATTTTTGCGCTGATCGGCAAATCCGACAATATCGAGCAGGCCGCTGTCGCGATGCAGGCCATGTCGCACCCAATGCGAATCAAGATTTTATGCCTGCTTTCCTCAGGCGAATTAATCGTGCAAGAGATCGTTGACGCCGTTGGCACCACCCAAAGCAATATCTCACAGCATCTCGGCATCCTCAAAGCCTGCGGCATGATTACCGGCCGCAAAAATGGCACCAAGATGTATTACACGATCGGCGATGCGCGGATTTTGCGCATGATTACACTGACGCGGGAGATTTTTTGCGCGGTTTAGTAGCTACAATTTATATTACCAAACCCTAGCATTAGAGCGGCTTTTGAGGCAAAAAATGTCCCAAAACGAGCTTAAATAAACGAGTTTGGCCGCAATAAAAAATGAGCCGCGCGTTAGTGAATATCGTCCATGCCGCCATCGACGATATTGATAGGTCCTTCGTGCGACACACCCAAGCGCTGATTGGCCGCAACCGCCACCGCCAGCATCTTGGGTGGAGGCAAATTGAGGTTCGCCATGATATGAATGAACGCCTCTTTTGTTTTGCCTGCCAAGCGTGGATTGGTGCGCTTCTGTTCCCCAATGGTGCTGTCAGTACGCCCCCTGTAGTCATGCGCAGGCAGCACACGCGTTGCGTCCGGCAATATAAACAGTTTTTGGGTAATGCTGACATACAAAGCATCAGCGCTGCCCGACTGGAAATCGGTACGTCCACAGCCACCGATGAGCAGGGTATCGCCGGTCAGAACCGCGTCATGCCACATATAGCACATACTGCCCGCAGTATGACCGGGTGTATGAATAGCTTGAATAAAATCTGTACCCAGCGGCATCCTGTCACCGTCTTGTAGCTGCCTATTTGCTGGCCGCATGCCACATTGGGCAGGTGCGGCAGTGCGTGCGCCCGTGCGCTGCGCAATCGCACCCGCGGCCGTCACATGGTCAGCGTGTGCATGAGTTTCAATAACCCATTTCAGCGCCAGGCTGCGATCATTAATGATCGCCAGATCGCGTTCGATGTTTTTGTCTACCGAATCGACGATCGCCGCTTCCCGGCTGGCCTCATCAACAAGAATATAAGTGAACGTATTCGACTCCTGATCAAAAAGCTGAATGATGTCGCTCTTGTCGTCCCTGTTCTTCATCTGTCACCTCATGCAAAACGGATCAGCAGTTGTGAAATATATTCGCCGCGCTTGGCAGGCGTTTTAAATTTGCCCAACTCCTCCTGCTCCAGCAAACAGCCCACCATCGCGAAGAATGATTTATCAAGCGCTTTGCGACTGGCGGCAAGCTGCTGCGCAATTTTTTCGCAATCCGCCTCGATCTCAATCAGGTTTTGAATACCGCGTAACTGGCCCTCGACGCGCTTCAACCGCAGGATCAAGGCGCGCTTTTTATCGATGTTATTAAGTTTACTCAAGGCAGACCTCTTGTATTAAATTGGATTAATAAAATATACTGGTGGGAGTATATAGTTTCAAGGGGTAATTCATGTATATTTCGCATCTCACATCGCTTCTGCCTGATAGTTCGCCGTTTCTGGCGGCAACCATCGGCGGCATCTTGATTGGCCTTTCCGCAGTCCTGCTGATGGGGCTCCTTGGCCGTATCGCTGGCGTGAGCGGAATCGCCGCCGGCCTGATGAGCCCCCAAGGCAGCCATAACCGTGGCTGGCGCATGGCATTCATTCTCGGGCTTGTGATCGCCGGGTTTTTATTCAAACCACTCGCCTCGACCACAGCTTTGCCTATGACATCGCCGCCAATGTTGCTGGTGGCCGGGCTGTTGGTCGGCTTTGGCAGCACACTTGGCAGCGGTTGCACCAGTGGACATGGCGTGTGCGGACTGGGACGGCGCTCGATACGCTCGCTCGTGGCCACGCTGGTTTTTATGAGTGCCGCCTTTGCGACTGTTTTTTTAATCCGCCATGTTTGAAGGCAAGGATAACCTATGAAACTGATCGTATCTCTTCTCATCGGCATTTTGTTTGGCGCGGGGCTGGTGGTCTCCGGCATGAGCAATCCGGCCAATGTGCTTAATTTTCTTGATCTTGCCGCAATCACCGGCGGCCGGTGGGACGCACGCCTGCTGTTTGTGCTGGGTGGTGCGGTGATGATAACTTCTCTTGGATTTCCAGTCCTGATGCGGCGCACGAAGCCACTTTTTGCCGAAAATTTTTCCTGGCCAACGACGGTGGGTGTCGACAAACCATTGATCATGGGCGCCTCCCTGTTCGGTGTGGGCTGGAGCCTGGCGGGTTTCTGTCCAGGCCCGGCATTCGCAAGCATCGGTGCGGGCACAATCGATATGCTGTACTTCATCCCCGCCATGATCATCGGCATGTGGCTCGCCACGAAAGTTCGATAACGGAGCATTCACCATGACACCGCAAAGCATCCTGAACTGGCTTCGCTCGATTGAGAAACAAAATGGCTATGAAATATTGCTCGTGCAAACTGTGCGCAACGCAATAATGGGGGCTAGCGTGGTGGCATCGACATCGCTAGTGGCCATCATCGGCGTGGTATCAGTAGGACGTGCATTTTCAGGCGGCACAGCAACGCCTCAATACGCGCATTGGGTGATCAACGCATCAAGCGTCATTCTGGCCTTGGCGCTTGCCGAGGCACTGCTATCGCTTCGCACGCTGGCGCGCGCAGGCTTCAGTTCCGGATTTGACAAAAATAGCGGAGATGCGCTGGTGGATGAACTGGCCAACGCTGAAAAATACTCACACTATTTAGCTGGTGCATTACGACAGTTATCGCGTGCGGCAGTGAGCCTCTCTGTCGGCATGGCTGTTGCAGTAGTCGGCGGCATCATGTTCGCATGGTAAGAACATTAAAGACATGAGTGCCCCATTCTTCGCAGCCCATTACGGTCTGCAAAAAAAATTTAATCCGCGTTACACCAACGCATGCGCCCGCAGCTCTGCCAGCTCAACTACATCCAATGCCCGCTCATGCGTCGATTCGAGCACGATAGGTGGTGCCACGCCGGCCATGAAGGCCTCTTCCCAACGCGATACACAGACGCACCATTTGTCACCCGGCTTGAGACCGGGGAAACCATATTCAGGACGCGGCGTGGATAGATCGTTACCGATTTTTTTACTGAACGATAGAAACTCCGCCGTGACTTGCGAACACACCGTGTGCGAGCCGGTATCCTGCGGGCCAGTCTGGCAAAAGCCATCGCGGTAAAAGCCTGTCATGGGCGCGGTGCAGCAGCTTTCCAATGGGTTACCCAGCACATTGCGGGCGGTTTTTCTAGGGTCAGTCAATTTACTTCTCCCGAATATTTCTAGGCTTCATTTTTTGCGTCTTGAACGGCATCGGTGCGCCAGCGCAATGAAGCCACATCATCACTTTCACGCGCTTCTACCCAACGCTCGCCTTGTGGGGTTCGTTCTTTTTTCCAGAACGGGGCCCGGGTTTTTAAATAATCCATGATGAATTGACAAGCCTCAAACGCATCAGCCCGATGCCCGCTGGCGACAATCACCAGTACTACCTGATCACAGGGCTTTAATTCACCGACGCGGTGAATCACGGTGCAATCGATGATGCGCCAACGTGCCCGCGCTTGAGTGACGATACCCGCCAATGCCTTTTCTGTCATGGCGGGATAATGCTCAAGCGTTAGCGACGATACACCAAGCCCGTCATTGATATCCCGTACCAAACCAATGAAGCTGGCGACCGCACCAATTGCCGGGTTTTGCCGCATCACGGCAAGCTCATCGGCAATATTGAAGTCTTTAGTTTGGACGCGGATAGTTGACATGGTTCTGAATTTTCGCTCGGCCTGACTAGCCGCCGGTAACCGGCGGAAAAATCGCAACCTCATCACCTGCATTCAGCGGGGTATCAAATCCGGCCATTTCCTGATTGACTGCCACGCGCCAAGGCTTATTGGCGGCTAATACATCAGGCCATTCGCCGCCGCGTGCACGCAGCGCATCAACCAATCCAGCAACCGTAGCAACCGTCGGCAGCGAAACGGATTCATTAGCCATGCCGACGCGCTCGCGCAGGCTGGCGAAATATAAAACCTTGAGCATTTACTTCACCACTTGAAATACGGGTTTGCGCAAACCCAGATGGGCAATGATGAATTGTGCAACGCCTTCGGCATCATCCAGATTAAATTGCGGCAGGCTGGTGGCCAACTGTTCGTCACTGGCCACAGCGACGACATGATGATCATGCGGAAACAGCAGTGGCTTGTCGCTTAACTTACGATGTACTTCAATTTTGGGCATGGCATGATTTTTCCAACCCTCCACGATCACCACGTCGCAGGGCGCAAAGTGTTGAAGCTGCTCTTCAAGGCTGGGCTCTTGCGTGCCACGCAGCTCGTGCATCAATGCCCAACGGTTACTCGATGAAACCAGCACCTCGGTCGCGCCCGCGAAGCGATGCCGATGCGAGTCCTTGCCTGGCTGGTCGATATCAAACTCATGATGGGCGTGCTTAATCAGCGAGACGCGATAGCCCTCCATGACCAGACATGGAATGACTTTTTCGATCAGGGTCGTTTTGCCGCTACCGGAGTAGCCAGCGATGGCGATAGTTTTCATGAG
>JAYVEV010000064.1:0-18486 GCA_043773745.1 Burkholderiales bacterium
TTTTTGGAGCGCAATGAGGACCCGGTCAAAGGGGTGGCGCGTGAAGTAAAAGAAGAAACCAATCTGGATGTCGTTGAGACAAACATCATTGGGAACTACATTTTTGAACGCAAGAACGAAGTGATGCTTTGTTATCACGCTGTGGTCACGGGTGAAATCAAGCTCTCGCCTGAGTTGGCCGAATACAAGCGCTATCAGCCGCATGAGCTACGCCCCTGGCCGCGCGCAACCGGTTTTGCGGTTGCCGACTGGATGCGCTCAAGGGGGCTAGAAGTGAAGTTTATTGATCGCCCGCCAATAAATATCCAACCGAAAACATGAACTGAAGAATGCCCAATGGACACGAAAAAAATCAAACCTGAGAGTATCGCGGCTCAGGCCCTTGGCTGGATCGATGAAAAGACCAAAGGTGTGGTCGAGCCAATTTATACCTCTACAACTTTTATTCGCGACCCCGATAATCAATATCGTTCGGGCCGTGTTTATGCACGTGATCAGAACCCGACATTTGATCAGGCCGAAGCCGTCTTGACTGCGCTGGAAGAGGGGCACGCCTCGTTATTGTTTGCATCGGGCATGGCGGCAGCCACCGCGGTATTTCAGGCGCTGGCACCGGGGGATCATGTGCTGGCACCCAAGGTCATGTATTGGTCGCTGCGTAACTGGCTCAAAAATTTCGCAACCCACTGGGGTTTACAGATTGAGTTTATTGATATGGAGTCGCCTGATGCAGTGTGCGCCGCTATCAAGTCGGGCAGCACCAAGCTGGTGTGGATTGAAACCCCCGCGAATCCACTCTGGACAATTACAGATATCGCCATCACCTGTGAAATCGCCCACGCTGCCGGCGCTATTGTGGCGGTAGATTCCACTGTCGGCACGCCGGTGTTGACGCAGCCGCTATCGCTGGGCGCCGACATCGTGATGCACGCCGCAACCAAATATCTGAATGGTCATTCCGACGTGATTGCCGGCACCTTGACGACCCGCGAAGACAACGCCTACTGGCAACGTGTGCGTGCGATTCGCGCACAGTTGGGCGGCGTTCTGGGTCCATTTGAAGCATGGCTGCTCACGCGCGGCATGCGTACCCTCTACCCGCGGGTGCGGACGGCCTCGGCATCGGCTCAGACGATTGCAGAATACTTCTCAACACATCCGCTGGTTGCAGAGGTTTTATATCCGGGGCTGCCTTCGTTTGCGGGCCATGCGGTAGCCGCAAAACAAATGAAGGGTGGCTTCGGCGGGATGATGTCGATTCGCGTGAAGGCATCGTCAGCGGCGAGTGGAGAGGGCGTTGCTATTGCCACAGCGGCTCACATTCAGCTTTGGAAGCGCGCCACCTCGCTTGGTGGTGTGGAAAGTTTGATCGAGCACCGCGCCAGTGTTGAAGGTCCGGGTACACCGGCGCCAGTCGATTTATTGCGCCTCTCGGTGGGCATTGAAAATACTCAGGATTTGATTGCCGATCTTGAGCAGGCGCTTGTTCAGGCCACTCAATCTTAAGAAGAATAATCTGATGCAGACCAATACCAAAGCGCGCATTCAACAATATCTGGTTCGCGCCAACCTCGATTCATTGTTCGATTACACACCGGTGATAGAAAAGGCTGTTGCCGCATTCATCGTGGCGCTGGGCGATTTGCCGCCCGGCTTTGCCGACGATGCACTCTACAGTTATCAAGTGCCAATGCTGTCCGATGATAACAGCTGCTCGCTGATTGAAGAGTTGGCACCACAGCCCTATGACCTTACGCCTATTCTGGGTGGTCGTAACGAGGCCAATAAACGCAAGCTGTTATTGCTGAACCAGCTGGTTGAACATTCAACACAATTGACGGGCGCGGATTGGCTGGGGATTTATCAGGCACGGCAGAACAGCATGGCGAACGCCGTGTTAGTGAAGCTCGCCTATCGTGGGCGCCCCAGCCGCGCCGAATTTCCGCTTAATGCCGAGTTCGCCAAGGGCAGTACGAATAGCGCGGTGGGATTGAGCGGCCACGCCAAGGTGATCGACGACGTGGCGGCCTACACCGCAGAGGGTGGCGGCTTTTATGTTTGCGATGACGCGGTGCAATCGGAAGCATGCCTGCCGATATTCGATGAAGCTGGAAAAATTATCGGCATCATCGATGCAGAAGCGTCGCCCAAGGCATTTTTTAATTCAGATCGCCTCAGTAATCTGGTGGCAATGGCACTGGTAGCGCCCGCACTATTGCCGGCATAGCGGTGCTTAAGAATCCGGCGTGCATCAACGGGTTGGCGTAGATGCAACTGGAAGTTTGGCTTTGCTTTGTTGTACCAAGCCGGCGCAACCGGCAGCGCCCTTGTCTGCGGCAGCTGCGTCACCCATATCGATCAGCGGAATCAATGCGGCGATCGGGTTCAGCAAGCCTAGTACGAATGCCGACGCCAGCTTGCGGCCCAGTGGCCCTTTCTCTACCGATATCTGGGGGTTGGCGAAAGTGCCGCGTACCAGTAAAGGCGAGCGTAAAGTTAGCGGGCTGAAGTCCTTCGGTACCACTACCACCCGCAGCTCAATTGCTTCGGTAGCCAATGATAATGAGCCATCAACCCAGACCGCAGAGTCCGATGTGTCCATCACCATTACACGTGGACGAAATACGCCGCCGTCGACAGCCAGGTCAGCGACCGCGCATTGCACAGGCAACAGATCGTCGCCTTTGATCAGCACACCCAGGCCCTGCGCGATATCGAGACCGCCAGCCTCGATCACTAAGTGTGACACGGTACCTTCTTGGAGGTAGGTACGAAATTGTCCTTTGAGACTGGCCAAAATTTTGGCAGTGGATCGTCCCTGTCCTTTTAATGTGGTTTTACCGTTCAGCCGTCCTGTTATATAAGGTGGCGAATTTCCGGCGCGGTTCTGGTGGATCCAGTGTTCTAGGCGCACACCATCCCAGCGCATGTCGGCATTCCACAGAGCCTGCGATCCGCGCCCATCAAGACTCCAACCGCCGTTCAACTGGCCTTGACCGGTGCGTGCCTCGATATCACTCAACGTTAATACACCACCGACCAATTGCAAGTGGGTGTGTAGCGGACGCAGTGGTTCGAGAATTTTAGAATTCAGATCGACCTCGGCAATGTCAATCAAGACATTGGCATCCATCGCGCGCAATGCGGCGAGATCGAAGGGGCGGTCGGGTAGCACCATGCCTTTGCCTTTGGTTGCTTTCGGCAGCGACTTGCGTGCTGTATCCGTCGCCGCAGCTGTTGTTGCGGGTGTGGTACCTACTACCGGACCCAAATCAGTCAACAATAGCCGCGTACCGCCGAGCCGACCCACCAGTAAAGGTACGGTGCGCCCGGCCTCATAGGTAAACGCCCCAGTCAAGCGACTGGCGCCCACGGTGGCGTCGTTGACGACGATGCGCCAGGTGTTTTTTTGCCGCACGACTACACCTTCCATACGGAAAGCGCCGGTGGTCGGTAAGGTCACACCCAGCATGTCGCCCGCCGCCGCCAGAGATGGGCCCTTGAGGGTATAGCGCCCGGTAAATCGTGTCAGATGTAGCACATCCATTGCCGTGCCTTTAAAGACAAGATTGGCACCGCCAATGGTGGCATTCAAGCTCAGGGGAACAGGCGTTGCTCGGGCTTCATCGGCTGCCCACGGCAGTACGCCGGAGGAAACCATCTCGATCCGTAACGGCAGTCCGCGATAATGGCCGCGCGCGTTCGCCTGCAACAGATTTTCAGTCTCGCCACTAGGGCCACTAGGTCCACTAGGCGCGGCGAGATTCCCCATCGGTGCTGCGCCAGTCGTCACAACAGAGGTGCCATTCGCAAGAGATAAATGCGCTTCGACATCAATAGTCAAGGGCACGTCGCGATAATGGAGGGTGCCCTTGGTGACCTGCAAATGGCCAAACGTTGGGATTGGTAACAGTTCTGTTGGCGTTGTATTTGGTGCTGGCATTGTTCCGAATTGCCAAGTAGCACGACCATCGGCCTGCCGCTCTAAATTGCTGTCCAGCGCGCTTGCTTGCAAGCGATCGATTCGCAACGGCCCGCCTCGATAGGCTCGCCACAGATCGATATAATTTAGATCAAGCGCGACATTGTCAGCGCTGAGCAGGTGCGGCACTTTACTCCAGGCCGGTGCAGCGATCTCCAAGTGTAATGTCTCGACGTGCACGCCGCCGATGAAGCGGATCCGAAACGAAGCCGGGGGCGATGTGCTTGGGCCATCACCGGCGGAAAAGCTCACCCGGCGATCAAGTTTTTCCGACAGCGTGCGCTGTAATGGCTCCGCCAGAAACGTCCATCCGAGCCACTCGCCGATGGCAATGCCCGCAACCATACAAAACAGAATAGCAGCTGCAACAAACGGCCAGCGCCATTTCCTCAGGTGCTCAGTTTTGTCTATCTTTGCCAAATTCGGTGCGACCATGATTAATCCAAGGTTATATGCGGCAATTGTCGCGGAATGATTGGTCATCTGACCGTGTGGCAGCGCACAAAGTGGCTATTTAATGGCTGCCCGCCTGACATCTCAAATGAAGCACTATTTAAACTGGAATGTGCGAATTTTAAGTTAAACACCAATGCTGTAGCCATTTTTAAGCCATTTTTGGCTCAAAAAAGCACGCCAGACAATGAGTTTCATTTTGGCATCAATATTTTTTGCCGGTAAAAATTCATCAAGAAACTGATGATTCTCCGCGCTATCTGGAGCCAGTGCTTTGTGCGAAACCGAACAGACCGGCATTTATCCGAACGATAACGTAGATTCGTCACACATCAAATCGACCCCAAATTGCGCGGAACCAATTTATTGCTACCGATTAACCAACCAAGAAAAAGTTATGGATACCAGCTTGCCCTGCAACTCTAATGTATTCCCCATTTTTCAGCCTGAAGAAACGCGAGAGACCGTGTTTTACCCAGCCTCCACGCCCGTACAATTTGAGCGTGACGAATTTGCGGCACGGTTTCGTGCTTCATTTATTGACCCATCGTCAGTTTGCGAAGATCACTACATTGCACAGCTTGAAGAATTTGCATGGCAGGGATACGCCGGAGGTCGTTAGCTGATTTTTTAAAGCTGTTGAGCTGTTGCTGCAATGGTTGAATGTGTTACGGTTGCTGTGTGATACTTGCGCCAACACACAGACAATTTCTGCATTAGCACGGTAGCTTGCGTATTATTATGGTGAAGTGATGCCACTACACTGCATCAGATATAGCGGCGCAAGAACCTCACTACAATGGGTCGCACATATCGAGCTATTGCAGCCTAAAAATTCTTAATGCTTAAGGAGCTGGTTATGAAATGGGCAGGAATGTATCTTGTTGGTTTTGTAGTGTTAATTGGTGGCCTTTTGGCCGCGCTTTGGAAGCTGGGCATTTTGGACAGGATCGGTCCAACGTGGACCGTGATTGGAGTCGTGATCCTGATCGGGCTGGGCATTATGTTGTCGGTCGCCAATAGCGGCAGCAAAGAAAACATCGAAATCGACCGGAAATAAATCGATTTATGTATTTTGGGGCTCGCTTAAGTGGGCCCTATTATTTGCCAAAGGCGGCACGAATAGATTCGATACGATTGCGGTTCACATCAAAATCGCGCACCCCTAATCGTGACGCGGAGCGTGTGTGTATCACCCCAGCCTTTTCATCCAGTGCAAATTCAACATCGTCAACGAAACCCAAATTGGCCGTCTTGAATTCGGTATATAAATAGTCCGGCTTCTCAGTGACAACCACGGCGCGCGGCTGTGCTTTGACGATGGTGGTGAGTTTATTCCAGGCCGATTTCGCGTCGCCTGTAAATTTGAGGGGTTCTATAAAATGTTTGATATCGGATTTTTCAACGGTGGAAGAAACCGTGTTAGGTTTCCATGAGGGCGGTTTGAATTGACCGTTGTTAAAGCCGAGTGCGTCCGGTCGTGAACCTGAAAAAAGTCCCATGGGTTGTCCTCCGATGATTTCGATGCCGATAATGAGACCTGTAATGGCAATGATGGCCAGCAGGATGAGGGAAATGCGCTTGAGTAGTGATTTTATCGTCATGTGACAGTTTAGCTCATCAGGGTTTTTACGCCGCTTGGCGTACGCACATAGGCACACATGGTCATGCCGGAATAGGGCGGCGTGGAAGTGATGGTCAATGCGTTTTCCAGACCCAACTCGTCTAGCAGATAGCGAATTTTCGCCGGATGGGGATGGGCTGCTTCCATCCATTCAAAGCGGCATTGTTGGTCTGATAATCGTTGGCAGGGATGTATCGACACATCCCATTGAATAAGCGTTGGTAGCAGACCGGCTTCGACCGCATAGCCATCATCGGGGATCGTGATACGCCACTTGAAATCGCCGCGCTCCATCGCATGAACACCGCCCAATAGGCCGCCCGTTTTTTCTGCCAGCGCATTAATATTTTCAGTGCGCGCTACCCAGCCGAGTAAACGCGGTTTCTGGGCGATACGTTCCTGAACATCGCGTGTATCCAGCCCGAACCAGCGCGGCATGAATGGCGTACCCGCAGCAGGATCAATCGCGATTAATTCTAGATAACAATCCGGCCCCAGTGATAGCAGACGATTCTGTGTACCCATGCGGACATGGTTGCCAACGTCACTTAATGTCACGCCTAAAAATCGTTCCAACCACGCACTGCCGCGCGCCAGATCGGCACAACCGATGACTAAATGATCCAGCGCGGCGGCTTTCATGGAATGGAGATGTTCATGCGTTATGGTTGAATGCTGCTCTGGCCGGTGCGCTGACCTGCGTTGCATCAATGAGCCGCGGCGCGAAAACGCAGATTATCATGCACGGTGAGTGTTGCGCATGCAACATAAAATGTAATCAACCAGGAGAAAACATGAAAACCCTCGTTTCATTGGCTTCGCTATTGACTTCACTGATGTTGTTTTCGATGTTGCCTGTGTTTGCCGACGCACCAGCGTGGCCGTCTAAACCCATCAAACTGGTGGCGGTATTCCCGCCCGGCGGCTCGGTTGATCAAGTGGCACGCGTGATTTCGCAACCGCTGCAAACCTTGCTCAAACAGCCGGTGATTGTGGATAACAAGGGTGGTGCATCAGGCTCGATTGGCACCGCTGCCGTAGCGAAATCCGACCCCGACGGCTATACCTTCGCGGTGGTGTTTGACACGCATGGCGTGAATCCCAGTCTGATTCCCAATTTGTCCTATGATACGAAAAAAGATTTGGTGCCGGTGATGCTGATCTCGCGTTCGGCGATGATGGTGGCGGCTCATCCTTCTACAGGATTTAAAAATTTTGCCGAAGTCGTCGCAGCCTCAAAAAAAGATCCGGGCAAATATGCTTTCGCCAGTATCGGTTCCGGCAGCCTCGCGCATCTGGCGCTGACGCAGTTGCAGAATCAGGGTAATTTTCAGCTGACTCATGTGCCCTACAAAGGGGGTGGCCCGGCCTTGCAGGATGCGGTGGCGGGGCAAGTGCCGCTGATTGCGGGCACTGTGTTTTTGATTAGCCCGCAGGTGGATGGCAAGAATCTGGTGCCGCTCGCCGTCACTTCCGCGAAACGCATCGCAAAATATCCTGAGGTTAAAACCATGGCAGAGCAAGGTTTTCCTGGTTATGAATCGGTCGCATGGTGGGGGATTTTTGCACCGGCAAAAACCCCGCCTGCGATTATTGCGGCCATGAATGCGGCACTCCTCAAAGTATTGAGCGAGCCGACGGTGCGCGATCGCCTGATCGCGCAGGGCATGGAAATCGTCGCCTCCAAACCGGAAGAAATGGGAAAATTTCTCAACATCGAAATCGACCGCTGGGCCAAGGTCATCAAGGACAACAAGATCAAGGCGGGAGAGTAGTGATGCAAGACCGCATGCCGCCGATTGCGGATAGTGATTTGTCTGTCGAGCAGCAGGAAGCCGCGAAGGAGCTCGCCAGCGGCCCGCGTGGTGCGGTGTTCGGACCCTTCGTGCCATTGCTGCGCTCGCCGGAATTGATGCGCCGGATACAAAAGACCGGTGAATATTTGCGCTATCACTCCGCGCTGCCGCCGCGCCTCTCCGAGTTTGTGATTTTAATTGTGGCGCGTTGGTGGAATCAGGATTTCGAGTGGCATATCCACCATCCGATTGCGTTGCAGGCTGGCGTTAAAGCAGAAGTTGCCGCTGCAATTGAAGCGGGTAGTCGGCCATTGGATATGAGCGCCGAAGAGGCGGCCATTTTCGATTTTTTAAACGAGCTTCACACCAATCGCCAGGTGACAGACGCCACCTATTCGCGGGTGCTGGCGCTGTTCGGTGAACGCGGCGTGATTGATCTCACTGCGCTATGCGGCTATTACGGTCTGCTGGCGATGGTGATGAATGTGGCGCAGACCCCCGTGCCTGAAGGTGGCCTGCAATTAAAATCATAAACGCCAGCATTGGCGGGCACTTTCGAGCAAAAAGGCTTGAAGATTCCCGTCAATGCTAGTGTCTGCTTTCCTCAAAAGCGGTCAATCGTATGAAGAGCGATCCCAACGGCGTATACAGCAACGCATAGCCAAACAGTACACCAACAGCATTGGCAATCATGTCGTGCGTATCGAAGGTGCGCCAGCCGGTCCAGCCCTGCACAAACTCAATCGCTACGCCCATCAGAGCGAAAGTTAAGGCTAGAGCGAAGCGCTGAAAAGGCTGGCGCCAGTACTGCCCCCACCACCACATTGTTCCGCCGTAGGCAATGAGGTGGTAGAGCTTGTCTTCATTTTGAAAGCCGATGGTCGGTGGATGCGGGATCAGTGAAAGCGCCCACAAAACAATAATGATTATTGCGCCGGCAACTAGCCAAAAATTACGTGCGGACAACATCGCGAAACAGTTATTTCTTCGCGGGCGGCAAATCGGTGCACACGCCTTCAAACACCTCTGCCGCCATGCCGATTGATTCGCCCAGCGTGGGATGCGGGTGAATGGTTTTGCCGATATCCGTTGCATCGCAGCCCATCTCAATAGCCAGCGCCAATTCGCCGATGATATCGCCGGCGTGGGTGCCGACAATCGCGCCGCCGACAATCCGATGGCTCTCGGCATCAAAAATTAATTTGGTAAAGCCTTCATCGCGACCATTCGCAATCGCCCGACCGGATGCTGCCCAAGGAAATACGGACTTCTGAATTTTTAAGCCTTTGGCTTTTGCTTCATCTTCAGTCACGCCGACCCATGCCACCTCAGGATCGGTGTAGGCGACTGACGGAATCACCCGCGCATCAAAAAATGATTTTTGTCCCGCTGCCGCTTCAGCAGCAACATGACCTTCATGAACTGCTTTGTGTGCCAGCATCGGTTGTCCAACCACATCGCCGATCGCGAAAATATGCGGGACATTGGTGCGCATTTGTTGATCGGTCTCGATAAAGCCGCGATCAGTTACGGCAACTCCCGCTTTATCCGCGCTGATTTTTTTGCCGTTGGGCGCGCGGCCCACGCTCATCAACACCATGTCATAGCGGACAGGTTCTTTGGGTGCGACATTTTTGTCGCCCGCACCTTCGAAGGTCACATAAATACCATCCGGCCTGGCTTCCACGCCGACCGTCTTGGTGTTGAGCATGATGTTATCGAAGCGTTTTTCGTTCATCTTCAACCATACTTTGACGAGATCGCGATCTGCTCCTTGCATCAGGCCATCCATCATCTCCACCACATCAAGGCGCGTGCCGAGTGTGGAATAGACAGTGCCCATTTCGAGGCCGATAATCCCGCCGCCGATGACGAGCATTTTTTTTGGTATTTCTTTGAGCGCCAATGCACCGGTTGAATCAACAATGCGCGGGTCGTCGGGAATAAACGGCAAGCGAACCACTTGTGATCCTGCCGCGATGATGGCTTTTTGGAACTTCACCACTTTTCTCTCGCCGGTTTTATCTTGACGGTTACCCGAGGTGATTTCAATCTCGATATGATTCGCGTCCAGAAATTGCCCGACACCACGCACCACCTCAACCTTGCGCATTTTTGCCATGCCCGCCAGCCCGCCAGTGAGCTTGCCCACCACTTTGTCTTTCCAGCCGCGCAGTTTGTCGAGATCGATTTGTGGCTTGCCGAAACTGATGCCATGCGCAGTGAGTGCAGCGGCTTCATCCGTCACCGCCGCGACGTGCAGCAAGGCTTTCGACGGGATGCAGCCGACGTTCAAACACACACCGCCCAGCTGCGCATAGCGCTCGATGATGATGGTTTTCATGCCGAGATCGGCCGCGCGGAAGGCGGCGGAGTAGCCACCGGGCCCTGCACCAATTACGACCATTTCACATTCCATATCGGCTGTGCCTGCATAGGTGGCCGCGCTCACTGCTGCTGGCAATGAAACGGGCTTCGCGGGCGTACCGAAAGCCGGATTGGAAGCTTGCGGTGCGGCTGGTGTAACCGCAGTGACAGCGGTTTCTTCCAGCAGCAATACGACAGCCCCCATTGAAATTTTGTCACCGACCTTGACTTTGATTTCTTTCACCACACCGCTGTGCGAGGCGGGTACTTCCATGGTGGCCTTATCGCTTTCGAGCGAAACGAGTGAATCTTCCTTCTTAATGGTGTCACCGACCTTGACGAAAATTTCAATGACGGGGATATCAGCGAAATCGCCAATATCGGGAACTTTGACTTCAATTAAATTTGTCATCGCTATTATTAGCCCTCTACAAAACCAGCTTGCGAATATCGGACATCAATGCCGACAGATAGGTCGTAAATCGTGCGCCAGCGGCGCCATCTACAACGCGATGGTCATAAGAAAGCGACATCGGCAAAATCATGCGTGGCACAAATTCCTTGCCATTCCAGACCGGCTTCATGGAGGATTTTGAAACGCCCAAAATGGCGACTTCAGGCGCATTGATGATCGGCGTGAAGAAGGTGCCGCCGATACCGCCGAGGGATGATATCGAAAAGCATCCACCTTGCATCTCGGTTGGAGAAAGCTTGCCTTCGCGTGCTTTGGCGGCGAGCTCGCTCATTTCTTTTGCGATCTCAATGACCGATTTCTGATCCGCGTTTTTGATAACGGGAACGACCAATCCATTCGGCGTATCGGCCGCGAAGCCGATATTAAAATATTTTTTCAGGATTAGATTTTCACCACCCGGCTCGATTGAGGCATTGAACTCGGGATATTTTTTCAGTGCGGCTACACTCGCCTTGATGAGGAAAGCAAGCATGGTGACTTTCACGCCGCTCTTGGCAATTTCTTCATTTGTCTTGACGCGGAATGCCTCTACCTCGGTAATATCAGCTTCATCCTGCTGTGTAACATGCGGGATCGTGACCCAATTGCGGTGCAGATTGGCACCAGATAATTTTTTGATTCTCGACAACGCACGTGTTTCAATTTCACCAAATTTGGTGAAGTCCACAAACGGCATTTGCGGCAGCGCAAATCCACCTGCGGCACTGCCCGCGCCGGAGCCTGGCTTGGTGAGCTCGGTTTTGACAAAACCTTTTACGTCCGCTTCGGTAATACGGCCTTTAAGGCCGGAGCCTTTTACGCGGCCAAGATCAACGCCAAACTCACGTGCCAGTTTGCGAATGGACGGGCTGGCGTGTACATGCGAAGGTGAATTCGCAGTCGCTGCACTGTCACTGGTAATACGCGTAACAGCCACAGTACTGGCAGTGGTTGATGGCGGGGGAGCCAACATCGGTGCGGCTTTTGGGGCTGGTGCTATAGAGGCAGGTTTGGATTCCGTAGTCACTGTCGCTGCCGTTGCTGTTGTAGATGGCGCAACTGGAACGGGAGCGCCTGCCGCCTCTTCTACAATCGCCACGACCGCTCCCATGGATACTTTATCGCCAAGCTTGACCCTGATTTCTTTGACTACACCGCCATGCGAGGCCGGCACTTCCATCGTCGCTTTGTCGCTTTCAAGCGAGACCAGGGAATCTTCTTTTTTGATGGTGTCACCAACCTTGACCAAAATTTCGATCACGGGAATATCGGCGAAATCGCCAATATCAGGAACCTTTACTTCAACAAGATTTGCCACGCAAATCCTCCTAATCGTTTTTGTGTTTTAGTTACTAGTTATATTGCAAGACTGCAAAACTACCAGTTTTTAGACCGTCCAAGGCGCGGGTTTGTCGACATCAATGCCATACTTTTTGATGGCTTCAGACACTGTTTTCATTGGCACAGTGCCTTCATCCGCCAGAGCCTTGAGCGCGGCAACCACCACATAGTAGCGATTCACCTCAAAGAATTTGCGCAGTTGATTGCGCGTGTCCGACCGGCCGTAGCCGTCTGTTCCCAGCACGGTAAATTTGCGCTCGTTGATGTAAGGCCGAATCTGGTCGGCAAAGCTACGCATATAGTCTGTCGCCGCGATTGCCGGACCTTTGTGCCCCTTCAGCAGCTTGGCTACATGCGGCACCTGTGCGATGGCTTCCGGGTGCAGCATGTTATGCCGTTCTGCGGCCATGCCGTCGCGCCGCAATTCGGTAAAGGATGTACAGCTCCAAATGTCAGAAACCACGCCCCAATCGAGTTCCAGCAATTCAGCGGCCGCAATCACTTCACGGAAAATTGTGCCCGAGCCCATTAATTGCACACGCGGTTTTTTGGTTTCTTTAGATTCGCGGAACAAATACATACCTTTAAGAATGTCTGTTTCTACACCAACTGCCGTGGGAATCGCGGGATGGGTGTAGTTTTCATTCATCACGGTGATGTAGTAGTAGATCGGCTCCATCTTCTCGTACATGCGTTTCAAGCCATCGTGCAGAATGACTGCTAATTCATAGCTAAAAGTCGGATCGTATGAAATGCAATTCGGAATGGTGGCTGACATTAAGTGCGAGTGGCCATCTTCGTGTTGCAAGCCTTCGCCGTTCAAGGTTGTGCGCCCCGAGGTGCCGCCAAGCAAGAAGCCGCGTGCCTGCATATCTCCCGCAGCCCAGGCAAGATCACCGACGCGCTGGAAGCCAAACATGGAATAGAAAATGAAGAACGGAATCATGTGCTGGCCATGGTTCGCGTAGCTGGTGCCCGCCGCCATCCACGAGCAGAATGCGCCGGCTTCATTGATGCCTTCCTGCAAAATCTGGCCGGCTTTATCTTCCTTGTAGAACATCAATTCACCCGCATCAACCGGCTCGTATAACTGGCCAACGGAAGAATAAATGCCAAGCTGGCGGAACAGGCCTTCCATACCAAAGGTGCGCGACTCATCGGCAACGATGGGCACCAAGCGCGGCCCCAGTTCTTTGTCGCGGGTGAGGGTAGTGAAGGCACGTACAAATGCCATCGTCGTGGAAATTTCACGCTCTTCGGTCGATTTCAAAAGCGGTTCGAAGACTGAAAGATCGGGCACCTTGAGTGCCGGAATATTCGGAAAACGCACCGGTAATGAGCCGCCCAGTTTTGCGCGCGCCGCTTTCAGATATTGAATTTCGGGTGAGTTTTCGGCGGGCTTATAAAACGGTATATCACCGATGACGTCGTCTGACACTTGCACATTAAAGCGGTCGCGGAATTGCTTTAGCGAGGCAATATCCATTTTCTTTTGTTGGTGGGTAATGTTCTGACCTTCACCGGCCTTACCCATGCCGTAACCTTTGATGGTCTTAGCCAGAATCACGGTTGGCTGGCCTTTGTGCTTCACGGCTTGTGAATACGCGGCATAGACTTTATACGGATCGTGGCCGCCGCGATTCAAGCGCCAGATGTCTTCATCCGACATAGAGGCAACCATTTTTTCCAGTTCAGGATATTTGCCGAAAAAATGTTTGCGCACATACGCGCCATCGCGCGCTTTATAGTTCTGATATTCGCCATCCACCGCTTCCATCATGCGACGCGACATGATGCCCTCTGAATCTTTGGCAAACAGCGGATCCCAGTAGCGGCCCCAAATAACTTTCAGCACATTCCAGCCGGAGCCACGGAAATCGGCTTCTAATTCCTGAATGATTTTGCCATTGCCGCGTACTGGGCCATCGAGACGCTGCAGGTTGCAATTAACGACAAAAATCAAATTGTCCAAGCCTTCACGCGCGGCAAGCGCAATCGCGCCTAGCGATTCCGGTTCATCCATTTCGCCATCGCCCATGAATGCCCAGACCTTGCGGCCCTCAGTATTAACGATGCCGCGATTGTGCAAATATTTCATGAAGCGTGCTTGGTAAATGGCCTGAATCGGTCCCAAACCCATCGAGACGGTGGGGAATTGCCAGAAATCGGGCATCAGCCACGGATGTGGATAGCTTGAAATACCTTTGCCGTCCACTTCGCGACGGAAATTTTCTAATTGTTCTTCGGTCAACCGTCCTTCGAGGAAGGCGCGGGCGTAAACGCCGGGCGCAGAATGGCCCTGCATGAAAATCATATCGCCGCCATGAGCCTTTGACGGCGCATTCCAGAAATGATCAAAGCCAATGTCATACAACATTGCCGCTGATTGATAGCTCGCAATATGCCCGCCCAATTCCGATGATTCCTTATTCGCACGCAGGACCAGCGCGATTGCGTTCCAGCGAATAATGGAACGCAATTTGTGCTCCATTTCCTGATCGCCAGGCAAGGCATCTTCCGCGTGTGGCGGAATGGTGTTGATATAGGCGGTATTGGCAGAATAGGGCAGGTTTGAACCGGAGCGCCGCGCTTTGTCCACGAGGGATTCAAGCAGGTAATGCGCACGGTCGGGACCTCCGACCTCAAGTACGCCAGCGAGTGCGTCGAGCCATTCACGCGTCTCTTGCGGGTCTAGGTCATCTTGTAGAAAAGCAGGGCGATCCATCTTAATTTCTCCTTATTTTTATTGGCTTAATTATGTTTTCTATCAATATAGTATTAGACCGCATTCCATTGAAACGCGCCATGCGTGGTGTGGAAAAGCACCTTTGACGTCAGCAAAGCAATGTTATGGCTAAAGTGCTGATTGTCGACAGCTATGCAAGACTCGCCAGCAGCAGACCGCAAGTCACAAGTGTGGCTTGTTGAAAATAACAATTTACTGATTTTTTTGCTGAAAAATCATAGACATTGCTTCAATTTCGGAAAGGTTTCTTAAAAGTCTATTTTAAGTTATTATAAATGCGAGCTTTTGTATTAGCCTAGGCTCTGTTTGCGATGTTATTTAATTGATATTAAATCTGTTTAATGGTGTCGATAAGCAAATAGAGTGTCGGATACCTTGAACAGGGTCTTGCGAATGGCCTATATGAGAGTGAAGCTGATGCAATTAATAACAAGATGGTGTTGCGGGAGGCAACGTGGCGATTACTAATGCCCTACAGATTGTAAGCGTGACCGATCCGGGCAGAGTCCGGGGTCACAACGAAGATTGCATTGAGTCACGCCCGGAGACGGGCGTGGTGGTGCTTGCGGATGGTATGGGTGGCTACAACGCAGGCGAAGTGGCAAGCGGAATGGCGACTTCACTCATTGCAGCAGGCATGGCTAATGGATGGACGAAGCCTGCACTGAAAAATATGGAGCGTGAACAAGCTTCGACTTATTCCCAGCAACTATTGCAAGCAGAAGTCAGCAAGGCGAATAAGGCAATTTTTGAAACTGCGCAAAAAGATCCGCAATGTGCGGGGATGGGTACCACCTTAGTGGCCTGTCTGTTTTACGATAATTTTTTAACGGTTGGCCATATCGGGGATTCAAGGCTTTACCGCTTGCGTAATGATGCGCTGGAGCAAATAACCCGTGACCATTCGCTGTTGCAGGAGCAGATTGATTCGGGCTTGATCACTAAAGAAGATGCGCGATCATCCCATAACAAAAATTTGGTGACGCGCGCATTGGGGATAGATCCTGAAGTTGACGCGGAAATTCACAGCTATGAAGTGCTGGAAGGTGATCTTTATTTGCTATGTTCTGATGGCCTCAATGACATGATCGAGGACGAAGAAATTCAGATGACATTAATTGCGTTGCGATCAAACTTGGATTTAACAGCTCAGCAATTGGTACAAGCCGCAAACGATGCTGGTGGACGCGATAATATTTCAGTCATGCTGATTAAAGTAGTGAGTGAATTTGGGGTTGAGCGCGGATTGTGGGCGCGTATCAAATCATGGTTTAAATGATGAATATTCAATCAAGCTTGGCAAAAACGCCACAAACAATTATGTGTGATAGCAATCTTTTAGGGTTATAGCCATGGCAAAACTTATCTTGAGTGTCGATGGAACCGTGTTGAAGGAAGTGTCGCTGAACAAAGAGCGAACCACCCTCGGCCGTAAACCGCATAACGATATCCAGGTGGATAACCTTGCCGTATCGGGTGAGCATGCGGCCATCATAACCATCCTGAATGATTCGTTTATTGAAGACCTGAATTCCACCAATGGAACCCTGGTGAATGGCAAGCCAATCAAAAAACATTTTTTGCAAAATAATGATGTGATTGAGATCGGCAAGCACAAGCTTAAATATTTCAACGATGCTCCAGCACAGGTCAGCGAGCAGGATTTTGAAAAAACCATGATCATTCGCAAGCCGCCGCCAATGATGGCAGCCTCTGGGTTGGGTGCGTCTGCGAATTTGTCCGATACGCAAACCAATATGAAGCCGCTCGGTACGGCGCCACCACCTATTGCGCCCGCCGCAGCGCCTGCACAAGCTGCCGCGCCCGCCATGCAAATGCCGCCGCCCGCACCGGTAACACCAAGCTCGGCAACACGCGAAGCGGCTATTCAGGTATTGTCCGGCGCTGCTGCCGGCCGAACACTGGATTTGACCAAAAATCTAACCACTATCGGCAAGCCTGGCGTGCAAGTCGCGGTTATAACCAGACGACCAAACGGATTTTTCATTACCCATGTGGAAGGGGCTAATTTCCCGACTATCAATGGCTCTGTGCTGGGTGGACAGGCGCAGCAATTAGGCGACCATGATTTGATCGAAATCGCTGGCGTTAAAATGGAATTTTTTTACAGACCGTGAGTTGAGTTGATGGTACCTGGTAAATAAAAAATTACGGTGCCAGTTTTACGGTTTGAGATTGTGGGCAAAATTACAAAATGACAGCTTAAAAGATCCACGTACCAAGTGGACACAATGTAGATAACACTGATATTGCTGAATGGATGTGCGTTTTTACACAGCGTTTTATGTATGGATGACGCATAATATTTGTAATATTGGTGATGTCACTAGCCTGCGTAAGCGCTCTTGGCCGTGGCGGTCGGCGTAGGTGAAAAATTGATTGCCAAGAGTTTGCTCATCAAAGAGCGCACGAGGCCAACATGCGAATCAAAGTTTTGGGGTGTAGCGGTGGAATCGGGGGGGATCTCCGGACGACAGCTATGCTTGTCGATGACGATATTCTTATCGACGCCGGCACGGGAGTAGGCGATCTCTCCATTGGGCAGTTGGCCAAAATTGATCATATCTTTGTGACCCATTCCCACCTTGATCACGTGACTAGTATCCCGTTTTTGGTTGATACCGTTTGCTGGATGCGCACCAGCCCAGTCACGGTGCATGCCACTGCTGCCACATTGGAAATCTTGAAGGACCATCTTTTTAATTGGAAGATTTGGCCTGATTTTTCGCAAATTCCCAATCCAGAAAAACCATTTATGGTGTTCAGCGAAATCACCATAGGCGTTACCGTTGATTTGCACGGGAGAAAATTTACGGCGCTTCCTGCGAACCATGTTGTACCGGCGGTTGGTTTTCTGGTGGATAGTGGGCAAGCAAGCCTTCTGTTTAGCGGCGATACCAGCACCAATGATGATTTATGGAAAGTGGCCAATACAACGGCTAATCTGAAATATCTTGTCATTGAGACTGCGTTCTCAAATGCGGAACGAGCGATTGCAATCGCTTCCAAACACCTGTGTCCCAGCATGTTGGCGGATGAACTATCAAAATTAACAAAATCAGTTGAAGTGTTTGTAACGCACTTGAAGCCAGGCGAAGTACAACTGACGATGAATGAAATTGCAATAGACGCGGCCCGCTGGGCACCGCGTATGCTGGAAAATGGACAGGAATTTAATTTTTAAAGCGTTTTGATAAGCTGCTTTTCATCGCGTCAAGCCGTTGGGCGCGCAACCAATGTCAGCTAACAGGGTGAGTGCGTTATGAGTGCTGTACTGGAACCTAAAACAAATGGTGCCGCAAAAGAAGCGGATATGTCTTCGAAACTTGCGTTTTCCAAAAAACTGCAAGCAGTTACCAATCGAATTCATTCAACTTCAAATATTGACGAAATCATGCTGGATGTTACGCGTGATGTTTGTCAGCTATTCGACGCGGACCGTCTTACCATTTATACCTTATCTGAGGATGGCCAGTCGATTGTTTCGAAAGTGAAATCAGGTCTCAATTCCTTCAAGGATATCAAATTGCCCTTGTCGGAAAGCTCCATCGCCGGCTGCTGCGCGCTCAACAAGCGCTTCATGAATATCAAAGACGTTTATGACGATGCTGAGCTAAAAAGCTATTCGCCCAATCTGGCTTTTCTGAAGGCGGTTGATCAGCGCACGGGTTATCGAACCAAGCAAATGATGGTGGCCACGAT
>JAYVEV010000065.1:0-3069 GCA_043773745.1 Burkholderiales bacterium
GGCAATATTGAACGGCGCTATGCCCATATTCATCAGCCGCGTCAGCGTTGCCGGCGCATCATTGGTGTGCAATGTGGAGAGCACCATATGACCGGTCTGAGCGGCTTTAATGGCGATTTCACCCGTTTCAATATCGCGAATCTCACCGACCATAATAATATCAGGGTCCTGACGCAAGAACGACTTCAGCGCCACTGAAAAAGTGAGCCCCGCCCGGTCGTTTACATTGACCTGATTGATGCCAGGTAAATTAATCTCGCAAGGGTCTTCGGCCGTGGCAATGTTAATGCCCGGCTTGTTCAAAATATTCAGGCAGGTATATAGCGATACCGTCTTGCCCGAACCGGTTGGCCCGGTCACCAGCACCATGCCGTAAGGGCGCGAGATGGCGTGCATCAGCGCATCCCGTTGTTCCGGCTCGTAGCCCAACGCCTCAATACCCAGCGTGGCGCTAGACGGATCGAGAATACGCATACAAATTTTTTCACCGAATAGCGTTGGCAGAGTTGAGACGCGGAAATCAATCGCCCGGGTAGCGGAAAGCTTCAGCTTCATTCGTCCGTCTTGCGGAACCCGCTTTTCTGAAATATCTAAACGGGATACCACCTTGATGCGCGAAGCAATTTTTTCCTTGATCGCCAATGGCGGCTGCGCCACATCGTACAGAATGCCGTCTACCCGATAGCGGATACGGTAAAACTTTTCATAAGGCTCAAAGTGAATATCCGATGCGCCACCATTGATGGCGTCTAGCAGCACCTTTTGCACATACTTTACGACTGGCGCATCGTCAATTTCTTCAACCACGCCGCTCGATTGCGCCTCCTCAATAACAATGCCCTCATCACCGAGGTCAATGTTATCCAGAGACACATCATCGCCCATCATCTTATCCAGCGCCTTGGCCCCGGATTCGCCAAAGCGTTTGAGCAGCAGCGCAAGCCGATCTTCCTCAACCACTACCGGCTCGACGACCGAACCCGTTGCGAATTTAAGTTCCGAAAAAATCTGGTCGTTAGACGGATCAGAAGTCGCCACAAACAAACGATTGCCCCGCTTTTGCAGTGGAATCACACGTTTGGAACCAATCAGTTTTACATCCAGCAAAGTGGTCGATAGCTGATCGGGATCTATTGCCTGCAAATCCAGCAACGGTACACCGAAGGTTTGTGCCGCGAATAGCGCGACATCCTTGGATGACATTTTCTTTGATGCAACCAACTGCTCGACAAACGTGACATTCGCCCGTTTTGCATCCGCCAGAATAGCGGTCACATCACCCTGAATGAGTTTGCCCTGCTGCACCAACGCGCGACCAAGCGGACTAAAGGTAGTGGCGACAGCAGCAGCCATAGATAAACAATCCCAGCAATGGAAACATCAAAAATGGAAAACCCGGCGAAACAGCCGCCCCGCTTCAAAAAAATGGGCGCGATTTTCTCAGGAACTACATCATGCTCTTACAGTAACATCCTGTAAAGGTTCAGTTATTTTAAAGCCAACTGTTTTTCAATCTCACCCACAAATTCGACCGACTCCGGATTTACTCGGCTGCCAAAACTTTGCACAGACTTGCCATCCCGGCCAATCAAATATTTGTGAAAATTCCATTTGGGGCGCTGACCGGTCGCTTTGAACAGGGCTTCATGCATGGGGTTCGCCTGCCCTTCAACGACCGAGGTTTTTTCCAACATGGGAAACTTGACCTTGTAGGTACGTTCACAAAAATCAGCCACTTCCGCATTCGATCCCGGCTCTTGTTTACCGAAATCGTTGGCGGGGAAGCCGACCACGACTAATCCTTTTTCTTTGTATTTGTCGTAGATAGCCTGCAAGCCCTTGTACTGCTCCGTAAATCCACAATAGCTTGCCGTATTGACGACTACGACCACTTTGCCCGAGTATTGGCACAGGTTTTGAGGCTGCCCTTGCAGCGATTTAAATCTTTGATCCAGCAAAGCCGGACAGGCTGCTGTGGCACCGTGACTGATACCGGGCAACACGCACAACGCTACCGTTGGCATCAATGCCCACAACAGCATCGAGGGAATCGGGAAGAGACGCATAATCAATCCTTGTCAAATATTAAAATAATGCATAACGCTTCATAGTGTAATCCACAGCCAAGTGACATAACATTACACACTCCGCCACAGATTGGCATTGATTGAACTTGCTTGACAACAAATTGAAATGAAAAAGCCATTTGCAGGCAATAAATCCTTTTTACCCGAAAAACCTTGCCAGACTTGTGGGCGCCCCATGACCTGGCGAAAAAAATGGGCAAAGAACTGGGCCGACGTAAAATATTGCTCAGATCGATGTCGAGCCAACGCTCATGCCAAGCCTGACCAGATTCCCTAATGTTTATTGCTAACCTGCTCCCTGCCCCCGCACAATCAATTGGCAAAATTAATGGCCACCAACGTCAAATCTAGCTCCGCAGAATCAAGAAAAACCAAGTCAACGCTCAAGTCGGCCACTCGCCATCTCGTGTTTATTTTGGGCGATCAGCTCGATGAACATAGTGCTGCGCTCACCGATTTCGATCCGCAATGCGATCAGATTTTTATGGCCGAAGTGGTCGAAGAGTCTACACACGTCTGGAGCAGCAAAACCCGCACCGCGTTTTTCTTCGCAGCCATGCGCCATTTCGCGGAGGCTCAACAGCAACGCGGGTTTCCAGTCGATTATGCACAAATTGGCACCCATGATTTTGCAACCCTATATGACGCACTAACCGACGCCATCAAACGCTTTCAGCCGACTAAAATTATTATGGTTGAGCCGGGCGATTGGCGCATCGAGCAGGCACTGCTCGCACTGGGTAAACAGCTCATGGTGCCGCTTGCGATCCGAGAAGATCAGCATTTCTTGATCTCGCGCCACGAATTTTCGGATTGGGCGAAAAGCTATAAACAATTGCGCATGGAATATTTCTACCAGATGATGCGCAAGCGCCATCAGGTGATGATGGAAAGTGACAAACCCCTGGGCGGCCGTTGGAATTACGATAAAGAAAATCGTGGCGCATTCGATAAAAAAGGGCCGCAGAATGTCCCCGCGCCG
>JAYVEV010000066.1:0-10169 GCA_043773745.1 Burkholderiales bacterium
GTACAGGTCCGGGAACTTCCCGCGGCGCGGAATCTCGACGCGCCGACATTGAACGATCACATACCCGATCTCCTCGTAGAACTTGCAGCAGCCCTCCGATACAAGTCGGACGAGACCATCGCGCATGCTCTCCTCGACAGTAGTCCCCCCGCACACGGCCTGCAACGGGTCAAGGATGACTTCGACATCGAGGAAGTCGTCGCCGAGTACAACATTCTGCGCGGCTGCATACACGATCTGGGAGACCGGAACGGGTTGAATCTGCAAGGACGTCCGTTCCATATCCTGAATCGCGTCCTGGATGCGGCGATCGGTTCGGCCGTGCAATCGTTCGCGACCCAGAAGGCACTTGAGGTTCAACAACGCCGCGAGGAGTACCTGGCGTTTGTGGCGCATGACCTGCGCACGCCGCTCAGTGCCATTTCGCTCTCTGCGCGGGTGCTTGAGATGACCCTTTCACGGGACGGCACTGATACGCCGCAGTCAACCAAGATGTTGAAGGCACTCAGCCGGAACGTTCAATACCTTGAGGTATTGGTGCACAAGGTGCTCGAGGAAAATACGAATCTGGAAACCGAGATGGGGATCAAGCTGGAGTGCCGGGAGTTCGACCTATGGCCGCTGATCGAGGCCCTTATTCACGACATCCCCCCGGTCGCTGGCACATCAAGCGCTCGACTGACCAACGCCGTGCCCGAGGATTTCGTTGTTTATGCGGATGCCGGTGCGCTACGACGGGTTTTCCAGAACTTGCTCGCCAACGCGATCTCCTACACGCCGCACGGAGAGGTCGTCATCGGCGCGCAACATGGGTGTGACGGCGGCGGCGTCAATTGTTTCGTCCGTGACAACGGAGCGGGGATACCTACAGACCGCAGCAGTACCGTATTCGACAAGCACGAAACTGATCCCGACAAGGAGGGTGGGTTGGGGCTCGGGCTCGCCATTGTCAAGACCTTCGTCGAGGCACATGGAGGGGCGGTGACCGTGGAGAGTGAGCTGGGCGTCGGCTCGACATTTCGGTTTACGCTCCCCGCCCGACGGCGTTAGCGCAACGCCCAGCCAGGCAATGGAGAAGTTCGATGCCGAAATCCTGAAGCATCCTGCGGAGAAGGTGTTCACTGAGGAGCACATGCGCGACATCATCGCAGGGTTGCGCAAAGACTTGAAGTCGATGAAGTCCGCCGAGGGGAAATCGCTTGAAGGGGTGGGGAAAGCACTTGCGGCAATCGACACCAAGCTGAAGAACCTTTATCTGGGCATAGAAAACGGCCGGCCGGTCAATGATCCTGTACGGCAAGCAAGACTGGCAGACTTGCGGGGTCAGCGGGTCAATGCCTTGGCTGAAATAGCCACTACTAAGACGCGCCCGGAACTCCCCATGAAGCAGATCAACAACGAGCAAATCGCGCTGTTTACGGAGACGGTCAAGGCGAAGCTCGTTCGGAACGATTCGGCCTTCACCAAGCGCTATCTTCAACTGTTGATGAGCGAAATCCGAGTCAAGGGTGGCGTGGCACTCATCGAAGGCAGCAATTCGACGCTCGCTCACGCGATCGCGGGCATAAAAATGGGCACTCTTGAAGGAGTGCCCAGATCTATAACGAATTGGCGCGCTCGGCGGGAGTCGAACCCACTACCTTCGGCTTCGGAGGCCGACACTCTATCCAAATGAGCTACGAGCGCACTGATATTTCGGAACAAGTTTACCACTCAGCGCCCCTCTACAACATCAACTAACGCATGTTAAATGTGCGTGCTATTCGCCAATATTTGAGTCGATCGGTGCTTCATCGGTATAATTCATTTTCTTAATTTAATTTTCTTGCGTCACGGGACCCACTATGTCTGACCACTCCAAAGTCCATTCCGACAGCACCAAGCCTGCCGATCCTCTTAAAATTGCCATCGCGGTTGGCGTCGGTGCACTGGCACTTATTATTGGCATCATTTTATTAACTCGCTTTGCGGTAGGCACCCATGAAATGGGCGCTACCGTGGCGACAGTCAACACGCCCGAAGCGATCAATAAGCGCATTGCGCCTGCCACCACAATCGCCGTTGACGCTACCAAAGGCCCGGCACCAACAATTGTCCCCGCTGCGGCCGCTCTTGTGACTGTGAGTGCCAGCGCTACAGCCGCGCCTATTGTTGCGATGGCCATCCCAGCGGCGGTGCCCGCCGGCAGCGCCGCCCCTGCCGCTGGTGGAGAGAGTGTTTATAAAGGCGGCTGTGTAGCCTGCCATGGCGCTGGCATTGCGGGCGCACCCAAGGCTGGTGATAAAGCGGCTTGGACACCACGCATCGCACAAGGTAAGCCAACGCTTTATGAGCATGCGATAAAAGGATACCAAGGCAAAGCGGGCGTCATGCCGGCAAAAGGGGGCAACGCTTCATTGGCTGACAGCGATGTGAAAGCGGCTGTTGATTACATGGTCTCGCTTAGTAAATAAGCATCATTAATATGCCACTCAGGCTAACAGGGGCGGTTATCCGCCCCTGTGCTTTTTAAAATGAGCGTCTATGCCATTGGCGATTTGCAAGGCTGTTATATCAGCCTGCAAAAACTGCTGGACAACATCCAATTTTCTCCCGCCAAAGACCAGCTCTGGTTTGTGGGCGATCTGGTCAATCGCGGGCCGGGGTCGCTGGAATGCTTGCGTTTTGTAAAACAACTTGGCAGTTGCGCGATAACCGTCTTGGGCAACCACGATTTACACTTGCTTGGCGTTGCTGCGGGATTGCGCCCGCTGAGCAAGAAAGACACGATCAAGCCAATTTTGGATGCGCCCGATCGTGACGAACTGCTGACATGGCTGCGCCAGCAAAAATTGCTGCACATCGAGGGCCGCTATGCTCTTGTACATGCCGGGTTATTACCCGACTGGAGTTGGACTGAAGCGCAGTCCCTTGCGCATGAAATTGAGGCCGCACTAAGCGGGCCTGCTTATCTTAGCCTGCTTGAAATAATGTACGGAAACGATCCCGATTATTGGCAGCCTGATTTGCGTGGCTCTGCCCGGCAACGCGTCATTATTAACGCCATGACACGTATGCGCATATTGTCAAATGATGGCCGCATGCAGCTTAAATTTAAAGGTGAGCCGGACACCATCCCCGCAGAATATCGTCCTTGGTTTGAGGTAAAAACGGCGCGTACACCTGACCATACAATCATTGCCGGCCACTGGTCTGCACTCGGCATACATATGAGCCCACAATTTATCGGTCTTGATAGCGGCTGCGTTTGGGGTCAAAAATTGACAGCACTGCGCCTCGAAGACCGCGCAATTTTTCAAGTGCCTTGTGCAGAAACTGATCTGGCGACGGGCTGGGATTAAATTCAATCCCTTGCCACATATCACTAGTAACGCTAGTTTTGAACGGCACGTCCTACTGCCGCCGATCCGTTAACGGAACCTGTGCGCCGCTGCCCGCATTGCCAAAGCGTTGATGTGCCTGCGGTATGGGCACATTGAGAATCGCAGCAATAGCTGACTCAGCTTTTAACGCCAACTCTCGACGTGAGCAACCTAACGTTGAAATAGGGGGGGCAAAAGTGAGTTCTGCAATGATCGATTTTTGCCTGATAATCAATTGCAACGATTCGGCAAAACTCAGATCGTTAATATAGGCCACCGCCACACACTGCTCGCCGTCGCTGGTGCCGTAGCGCAGCGCCGCGGGTGCTAGCGTGGCATTATTGGCAACGGCGGGCTCCAACAGCGATGAGTGAAACTTCAACAACCGATCACCCGCCGTGGTAGTGCCTTCCGGGAATAGTCCAATCGTGTCACCAGTCGCCAATACGTTATGCATTTCATCATTGATTCGGGCGGTATCGCGGCGATGGGTACGTCGGATAAAAATCGTGCCTGCTTTCTCACACAACCAGCCGACAACTGGCCAGTCCCTTATCTCTGCTTTGGCCACAAACCGCGCCGGATGAGCCGCGTTAATGACATAAATATCAAGCCACGAAATATGGTTAGCAGCGATCATCAGATTGCGCGCCGCTGCATCGGGACGGGCACCATGAATCGATAAGATGACGTTGAGAATTCGCAGGGTTTTTTGCGACCACCATTGGACAAAATATGCCCGCCTCGCATTGCTGACGCGCGGGAAAATTATCCCTGCCACCAATAAACCGGTGCCTATGTGAATAGCCAATCTAGTCCAACGGATTCCCCGAATAAAACGCCGGGTCACTGGCGCTAATTGGGTATCGATAGTTTGTGATTGCGCTAGGTTTTGCATGTTCGCGAGTCTACCCTGTAACACGCACATCGCGGCCAACCTGTCATTGCTACTCTATTTACAGGGGACAAAAGCCAAAAAAAGGCACCTTACGATGCCTTTTTTTCAACAAACTATATTCTTGAAACCCGTGTCGCACCTTGGCCTGAGAGAATACGCACACGATCACCGACGCGAAATTCTTCATCTTTTTCCTGCGTGATGGCAACTAATTTGCCACCTTCAAGGCGCACAGTAACTTCAACCCCTTTGCGCTCATTAGCCGATTTTTCAATGGCCTGTCCAGCAATGCCGCCTATGACAGCGCCTACGATCGCGCCAGCAGCATTAGCATTTCTGCCACCACCAACCGTTGAGCCGCCAATGCCCCCCAGTGCCGCACCAATCAATGTGCCGCTGCCCTCGCGCGGCGCATCAATCTGCACATCGCGCACTGATTCCACCGTACCGAGACGTACCGACTGCTCGCCTCGAACCTGCGCGCGACTGTAATCGCCACCGCCCAAGCCGGGCTGTGCACAGCCTGACAATATCGCAATTGCTGCCACTGCCCCGATGGTAAAGATTTGTTTAATATTCATTCTGTTCTCCATAACGTTCAATTGAGATGGCCTTGATTACCATAAGACTTCATCAAACGCTGCTTGATACCGCGAGGCAATGTCATCGCGCGTTGGCTGATGTCCTTGAGGGCCACGATATTCGATTTTTAAACTGCCAATTGTGTTGGCAAGCCGCCCAACCCTTTCCCAGGCCCAATTGCGCTCAATACCGTACAAAAGACCCGAGCGATAAGCGTCCCCGCAGCCGGTAGGGTCAACGCGTCGATTTTCTTTAACGCTGGGTATAACAATTTGCTGGCCATCGGCATAAATTATCGATCCTTCAGCACCTTTTGTGACAAAAAATGCTTTGACGCGCTCGGTCAATTTGGAAATCGGCTCGCCCGTTCTCTCTTCCAAAATGCGTGCTTCATAGTCATTGACCGCTACATAATCGGCAAGTTCGATGAAATGCCGCAATTCATCACCGTTAAACACCGACATAGCCTGGCCCGGATCAAAAATAAACGGGATCCGTAAATCATGAAACTGTTCGGCGTGCTGCAACATGCCGTCGCGGGAGTCGGGCGCCAAAATTCCCAGTGTGATGCCCTTGGCGTCGCCTACTTTGTTCACGTATGACGACGACATTGCCCCCGGATGGAAAGCCGTAATCTGGTTAGCATCCAAGTCAGTGGTGATAAACGCCTGCGGCATAAATGTGCCCGGAATCTCACGCACGTGGGTACGGGCAATGCCCAGTTGATCAAACCGCTCACGGTACGGACCAAAATCATCGCCAACCGTAGCCATTACAACGGGCTCATCTCCAAGCAGCTTAAGGTTGTATGCAATGTTGCCGGCTGTGCCGCCAAACTCTCGCCGCATATCCGGCACCAGGAAAGCAACATTAAGGATATGAATTTGATCGGGCAGAATATGCTCGCCAAATTGGCCATGGAACACCATGATCGTGTCATAAGCAACGGAACCACAAATAAGAGCTGGCATATTTAACTATTTTCTTAAATAAAACATCATTATACCGTCGCAATATGTGACGGTTATGCCACTATTATAAGAGTCATCCATGATTGATCGTGCCGTGAATCGGATTTTCAATTCCTTATCGACGGCCTACCCGTAATCGCGCTATGGATAATAAGCACGCAAGCCGTAGCCTGACGCGATACTTTTATTAGTGGACTCAATATTTAAGTTTATGAGCAGCTCTGCATTGGGTGCCAGACCTTCATCAGGTAACGGTTGACGTCCCAGGTAATCGGCTGGTTGAAGAATACGGCTCACCAAAACTTGATTCGCGTTATCAGTCAGCCGTAATTCAATGAACGGCAGATCTTGCTTGCTTGTTCCGCGATTGGCGACGGTAGCCGTGACCAGCAGACGGCCGGGTTTGCCGGGTGGCTCGATCAAATCAGATTCAATAATTTTGATCGCATTGCTATCTCGGCCCCATGACATCACGCAGCCTAAAACCTCACATGCTGTCCTAAAATAGGGTCTGGCCTGAGGCACTGTTTCAACTATGGTTGTGCGTAAAAAATAACTCGCCTGAGCGACCAAGACGACAATCAGCAGCAAGCAACCCACCAACCAGAGTTTGTTACGTGGCGGCTTTGGCGGTGCCACACGCAGCCATACCGGATTATGATCATCTAATGCACTGATTTCCTGTATTTGCGGCTTACCAGCGACGTCGTCAGCGCCATCCAACAAGCTGTCGTCTTCCTTAACAATCAGAGCGTCTGATATTGGCAGCTTATCGTCAGCCCGCTCAAGGATCGATGCGTGGTCGGTAAGTAGTATTGACCGATTTTCAACAATGCTTAAATCGCTCGGAACATTAGCCACAGGCTGGTTAAGTAATGGTGAGTTGGGCGCAGCTTCAATGCTTAATTCATTATGCGCTGACGTCGTTACAGGTGAAGCGTAGGCAGTTTTCCGCACAACATCGGCTAGACTTTTGATTCCAGCTTCGTTTGCAATGTTGCCGAGGTCGGCAGCGACATTGGCCGTCGCTGAATTGTCCTCAACGCGCTTCAACGATTCAAAGGCGTTGAATACTTGACGGCACCGTCCACACATCACGCGACCTTGGCGGATGTTGAGTTGTTCAGGTTGAACTTTGAATTGCGCGGCGCAATTCGAGCAGGTGGTTAGGAGCATGCTGGGATTTTAACCGAGCTCAGCATTAATTAACGGCGGGCACCATTTAGTTTCGTCGAGCTCCAGCAATACACGACCAACCTTCATCACGCTGCCAAACCTTGAGTTCAAACCATGGCTGATAAATAGCAATAATTTCGTCGGCCTGATGATCCAAAATTCCAGCAAGCGCCAGTTGACCACCGGGCTGCGTGTGGCTTGCGAGCAGCGGCGCTAGCACTTTAAGCGGGTTAGCAAGTATGTTGGCCACCGTTACATCTGCAACATAATCGAGCGCGTTGTCGGTGGTGGAAAATTGAATCGAAACGTGGTTTTGCGCAGCGTTATAACGGGCAGCCTCAACAGCCTGCGCGTCTATGTCCACACCAACAGCGTGATGTACACCCAATTTCATTGCCGCAATCGCCAAAATACCGGAGCCTGTGCCGTAATCAAGCATTGATAATTTTTGCTGGGGTTTGATATTCGCTTCCAGCCATTGCAGACAAAGTCGGGTGGTGGGATGACTGCCAGTACCGAAGGCGGCACCTGGGTCCAACGAAATGTTGACTGCTTCTGTATCGGGTGCGCTGTGCCAAGTAGGCACTATCCATACGCGATCAGAAATTTTGATGGGCTGAAATTGATCGCGATTTTGCTGCACCCAATCAACATCTTCCAGGGTTTCAATTACATGCGCGGGTAGCTCAAAACCCAGAATTGACGCGGCTTCCCGGGCGATTATGCCGGGATCTGCGTCCGGTGGAAATAAGGCAGTTAGCTTGCAGCGATCCCACAGGCCGGTGCTTGCACCGGGCTCACCAAAAATTGGTTTTTCATCAACGGTACCTTCGGCGGCATCTTCCACATTGATGGAAATTGCACCTGCTTCCATCAGAGCATCACCGAATGCATCCGCGTGATCACGCGGCATATACAAAGTAAGATTAAGCCAGCTCATCGGGATACGCGGGAGAGCAAGTACATCAATCTGCTTCTCCACCCGCAATTTTCTTCAGCTTGGCCATACGCTCTTCGAGAAAATGAATGGAAGTCGCGCCCCGAATAAAGGCCGCATCATTCATTAACTCCTGATGCAAGGGCAGGTTCGTATAAATCCCCTCGACCACCATTTCAGAAAGCGCCGTTCGCATGCGTGCGAACGCCTGCTCCCGTGTGTCGCCATGTGCAATGACTTTGGCGATGAGAGAATCATAGTAAGGCGGCACAAAGTAATCCGCGTAAACATGTGAATCAACCCTAATCCCAGGCCCTCCGGGAACATGAAACCGCGTAATGCGGCCGGGAGAGGGAACAAATGTAACGGGATTCTCGGCATTGATACGACATTCAATCGCATGGCCGCGCAGTTGAATATCCTTTTGCCGGTAGCGCAGGCGATGTCCCGCTGCCACGCGGATTTGTTCTTGCACAATATCCACGCCAGTAATCATTTCTGAAACAGGATGTTCAACCTGAACGCGGGTATTCATTTCGATAAAATAAAATTCATCTTTTTCGAACAAGAACTCAAACGTGCCCGCCCCGCGATAGCCCATTTTTGAACAAGCATCCGCGCAACGCTCGCCAATTTTGTCGCGCAGCTTCGGCTTTAATTCTGGCGCTGGCGCTTCTTCGATAATTTTTTGGTGTCGCCGCTGCATCGAGCAATCCCGCTCCCACAAGAAAATCGCGTTCTTATGTTCATCGCACAAAACCTGGATTTCGATGTGGCGCGGGTTCTCCAGAAATTTCTCGAGATACACCATCGGATTGCCAAACGCGGACTGGGCTTCCGCCTTGGTCATTTGTACTGCATTCACCAATGCAGCCTCGGTATGCACCACTCGCATGCCGCGCCCACCGCCGCCGCCAGCGGCCTTGATGATGACGGGATACCCGACGGCCGCCGCAATCTTGCGGATTTCTTTGGCATCATCAGGCAGGGCGCCGTCAGATCCCGGCACACAAGGAATACCCAGACGTTTCATAGCTGCTTTGGCAGCGACTTTATCGCCCATCATGCGGATGTTTTCTGGCTTGGGGCCGATAAAAACAAAACCGGAGTTTTCAACGCGCTCAGCAAAATCAGCGTTTTCGGATAAAAAACCATAGCCAGGATGAATGGCTTGCGCATCCGTGACTTCAGCCGCACTAATAATGGCCGGGATATTGAGGTAGCTATCTTTAGAGGGTGCGGGACCAATACATACCGACTCGTCGGCCAACATCACATACTTGGCATCAGCGTCAGCCTCGGAATGTACAGCGACCGTTTTAATGCCCAGCTCGCGACAAGCGCGCTGCACGCGCAGCGCAATCTCACCTCGATTAGCGATTAGGATTTTTTCAAACAGCGCACCGGTACGCGCACTAGCCGGATTAGAGCCAAATACCGCCATAGTGGGTACTCGCCTATTCTATGATGAAGAGTGGCTGACCATACTCAACGGGCTGGCCATTCTCGGTCAGGATGGCTTTCACGACACCCGACGCGTCAGATTCAATCTCGTTCAACAGCTTCATCGCTTCAATAATGCAAAGCGTTTGACCTTTGGTGACTGTCTGGCCAATTTCAACAAACGATGGTGAGCCTGGCGACGGCGAGCGGTAAAAAGTGCCAACCATGGGTGATTTCAGCGTATGGCCGGTTGGCTCCACTGGCGCAGCTGGAGCCGGGGCGGCCGACACTGGCGCCATCAAATCTGGGGGCAACATCATGGAAGTTGGCGTCATGGGTTGCATGAATGGCGTGTTATTTCCGTTACGACTAATCCTGACTTTTTCTTCGCCTTCGGTAATTTCCAGTTCAGCGATGCCGGATTGCTGCACTAAATCAATCAGCGTCTTAATTTTTCTTAAGTCCATCTCTCCACCTCGTTTTAATATCAGCCACTAGAAAGTCAGCCAGGATCGCTGGCGAACCAAGGGTGCTGCTAGTTTTTATTTTGTGAATTAGATTCGGGCAGGTTAGCGACTGACCCGGTTGAGCCCGCGTTGTGCGCGAGCTTGCGAATGGCCGATTCCAGCGCAAATTCATAGCCATCCGCACCCAAACCAGCAATAACACCGACAGCCAAGTCGGAGAAATATGAGCGGTGGCGAAAGGGTTCGCGTGCATGCACGTTCGACAAATGTACCTCAATGAACGGAATCGCCACCGCCGCCAAGGCATCACGCAATGCCACGCTGGTATGGGTA
>JAYVEV010000067.1:0-10133 GCA_043773745.1 Burkholderiales bacterium
GCTTTATAGGCGCCGCCGTACTGTTCAACCCAGGCTTTGGCTTTGGCCTCGGTGCGGTTGTAAACGGTGACGTCAAAGCCTTTTGCTTTGAGGTGCCCCGCCATCGGAAAACCCATGACACCCAGACCTAGAAATGCGACTTTCATGCTTGCTCCCTTGTTCAAAAAAATAAATAAACACTAGCACTAGCGCGCCTTTCTAGGCAAAATGCCCCGAAACATCCTTGGAAGCTAGAGTTTGTCCAATAACTTTATTGTCTGCTGCGGATAGGTAAATAGCATGTCCATGCCGCTGGCAGCAAAATTTCTACTTGATTTCTACTTGTTTACCCAGTTCGATGGCACTTCGCCGGTTAGCGCTGCTTTTAGATTGGTCGCCGCCAACATCGCCATCGCCATACGCGTAGCCCGCGTGGCACTGCCGATATGCGGGGTCATCACAACATTTTTCAGCGTTAGAAATCCGGGATTCAATGCGGGCTCATGTTCAAAAACATCGAGTCCCGCGCCGGCAATTTTGCTTGTCTTCAAAGCATCAATCAACGCCGCATCATCGACCACCCCGCCGCGTGCCGTGTTAATCAAGATCGCGTTCGGCTTCATCAGTGCGATGTCTTTGGCCCCTATTAGATGATAGGTGGCGGATGAATACGGCACCATCACCACCACAAAATCACTTGCACGCAACAATTCCTCTTGCGCTACGTAATGCACATTCGATATAGCCTCCGCTGCGGCGTCAAGCCGCGTGCGGTTGTTGTACAGCACTCGCATATCGAAACCGGCCGCGCGCTTTGCAATCGCCTGTCCGATACGGCCCATACCGATGATGCCCAGCGTGGCGTGGTGAATATCGGTGCCAAGCATTTGTTGCACGGCGAAACTTTTTTTCCAGCCGCCCTCTCGCAACCAGCATTCAGATTCGGTGATGCGCCGGGCAGTCGTCATCAGCAAAGCGAAAGTGAGGTCCGCTGTCGTGTCATCCAGCACCCCGGGGGTATTGGTGACCATCACGCCGCGTTGGCTACATTCGACCACGTCGATATTGTTGTAGCCCACGGCGATATTGCTCACGACCTTTACGCCGGGACACGCATCGAGGAACGCGCAATCAATTTTTTCAGTGAGGCAACAAATAACACCAACTGCATCGCGTGACCGCTCGCGCAGTATGGCGGGCGCCATCACGTCGTCAGCGTCGTTATAATCGATCTCGAAATGCGCCGCGAGAAAATTGATCACTTCAGGAAAAACTTGGCGGGTGATCAGTATTTTTGGCTTCATTTATCGCAACTTTACAGCGACTGCTTTGCCTTCAAAACAGCGTTCAATGTTTATTGGTGCCACCCAGATAGGCCTCGTTTACAGCAGGGTCGTTCTTGAGTTTGTCTGGGACACCATGCACCGAGATGCGACCGTTTTCCATCACGTAGCCATAGTCAGCCACGTTCAATGCTGCTGCTGCAAATTGCTCAACCAGCAACATGGTGATGCCATCGGCCTTGAGCCGCTGGATGATGCGAAACACTTCTTCGACCAGAATCGGCGCCAAACCCATTGATGGCTCGTCAAGCAACATGACATCAGGTTTCATCATCAATGCACGCGCCATCGCCAGCATTTGCTGTTCACCACCCGATAGCGTGCCAGCCAATTGATCTTGGCGCTCTTTCAAGCGCGGGAATAATTCCAGCGCACGCTCCAAATCGGCTTTGACATCACCTTTCGGACGCGCGCCGGTTAAACGCGGAAATGCGCCGAGTGTAAGATTATCGCGCACGCTCATGGTGGAAAATACCCGCCGACCTTCCGGCGAATGTGCCAGTCCCGCACGCGCGATGCGATGGGAATCCTGCCCGGCGACGTTTTGTCCATTGAGCGAAACCTCGCCAGATCGCGGCTTGATCATCCCGCAAATGGCGCGCATGGTGGTGGTTTTACCCGCGCCATTAGAGCCAATGAGGGTAACGACTTTGCCTTTGGGCACATCAAGTGAAATGCCGTGGAGGACTTCAACTTTGCCGTAGCCTGCGTAGAGGTTGTTGATGGTTAGCATGTCAGATCCTCAAGCAGCGGTAGGTGTCATGGCAGATGCGGCGTGAGCATCGGAACTACCCGCATCACCGCCCAAATAGGCTTCAATAACCTTAGGATTAGCCTGCACTTCTGCTGGTTTGCCTTCCGCAATTTTCTGCCCAAAATCCAGCACTGTCACGGTGTCGGAAATAGACATCACCACATCCATATGATGTTCGATCAAAATGAGGGTGATGCCATGTTCACGAATTTTTCGAATAATTGCGACCAGCTCTTTGATGTCCGGCGCGGTTAATCCGGCAGCCGGTTCATCCAGCAGTAACAAGCTAGGGCTCAGGCCCAACGCACGACCAATCTCCAGCAGGCGTTGTTTGCCGTACGGAAGATTGCGCGCCTCTTCGTTCGCAAAATCAGTTAGGCCGACAAACTGCAAAATACTGGCTGCGCGAATCCGTGCATGGTGTTCTTCCGAGCGATAGCGTTTGGTATTCAGCATCACGTCAAGCACATTGCTCTTGAAAGTGTGATGAAGACCGACCAGCACATTTTCGGTGGCCGTCATCTCGCCAAATAGCTGGACATTCTGGAAGGTGCGCGCGATACCGCCGAGCGCAATAGCGGAGGGAGTCATACCGGAAATAGTGCCGCCATTAAATTCAACGGCGCCTGCGGTCGGTTTATAAATGCCGGTGAGCACGTTCATCATCGTGCTTTTCCCGGAACCATTAGGGCCGATCAGGCCGTGAATGGTGCCCTTGCCAATTTTCAGATCTACCTGATTAAGCGCTTTGAGCCCGCCGAATTGCATTAGCACCTGGTTTGCATGAAGCAAATCGCCGCTTGTACTGACGCTGTGATGCTTCTCCCAAGCAAGAGATTCATCGGCCTTGTCGTGATATTCATCATGCTTGCGGAATGCGTTTGGCCAAATTTTTCCCAGCAAATTTTTGGCAAACCCGATCACGCCGTCCTGCAAATAATAAACAACAAACAGGGTCATCAACCCAAAAATGGTTAGACGCCAATCGATGATGTTTTCAAGTTTGTATGAGAACACCGCCATGGCTATGGTGGCGCTCAATGGCACGGCAATTTCGCGAATAGTCTTGCGCCGTTTGGCCAGTAGCCATACCGAGGCAACGATACCAATGGTCGCCGCTGCGTAAGCAATCTTGCGGAACAGCTCGATATCAGACAACAGACTGGGCAACATGACCACAATAAATGCGCCGATAATCGGTCCACTGCGGGTTTTTCGGCCACCCATAATCACCGCGAGCAAAAACAAAATTGTCAGCTCAAAGTTATAAGTGTTGGGCGAAATATACTCTTCGGAGTAGGTGTATAAACTGCCCGCCAGGCCAGCGAGACCCGCGCTAAACACAAACGCGAATACCTTATAGCGATAAACCGAAACGCCCATGCAATCACACGCGACCGGGCTAGCACGCAAGGCTTGAAATGCACGACCCAAGTGTGATTTCAACAGCCGGTTAACCACAATCAGCGCAATCACGGTCAGTGCCGCAACCACATAGAAATACTCAACCTCATTTAACTTGTGACCAAAGAAAGACGGCTTGGGCACTTTGATACCCAGTGGGCCTTCAGTTAAAAAGGTCATCTCGTTAATCAGAATTTGGATAATGGTGCCAAACGCGAGCGTAACCATGGCAAGGTATGGGCCTGTCACCCGCAAAGCAGGCAGGGCAAGTAGCGCGCCAAACACGGCAGTTACTGCAATACTTGCCGGCACGGCTAGCGCAAACGGCACACCCAGCTTGAAAAATAGTGCGCCTGCTGTGTAGGAACCAATCCCGAACAACCCCGCATGACCGAGCGATACCTCACCTGTATAGCCGACCACAATATCCAGGCCGAACAATAATATAGCGTAGATTAAAATCGTTTCAGCGAGATGAATGTAGTACGGGTTGGGAATAGCGATGGGAAAAAACACCAGCGCCACTAGGGCACCAATAGCGAGAATGAGATTATTGCGTTTCATCACTTACACCTTCTTGATGGTGGTCTTGCCAAACAAGCCCGATGGCTTGACCGCAAGCACTAGCAACAGCAATAACAGGCCCGGCACTTCTTTATAGCCGGTCGAAATATAGAAGCCGGTGAGTGTTTCAGCAATACCGAGAATCAACCCGCCGACAATCGCGCCCACGCCCGACGTAAGGCCCCCGATAATCGCCACCGCGAACGCCTTCAGACCCAGCGCGGTGCCCATCGTTGACCCGGTCAAGGTCAGTGGTGCCACCAGCACGCCTGCGAATGCGGCCGTGGCCGATGACAAGGCGTAGGAAAATGTCACTACTTGCCCGGTGTTGATCCCCATCAGACCGGCGGCGTCAGAATCATTGGCTGTTGCCACCACAGCCTTGCCGTAAATCGATTTGCGGTTAAACATTTCAACCGCCAACATCATGGCTAGCGCGCCCAGCACAACAATCACTTGCATGATTTGCACGTTCGCGCCAAAAATTTGAAACGGCGTCGCTGAAACCGGCGAGGGGAAGGTCAAATCATCCTTACCCCAAATGTTCTCCGCGACATTTTTGAAAATAATGGCCAGCGCGATTGTTGACATGATCCAGCCGAATTCATTCTTGGTTTTAATTGATGGCCGCACTCCAATGCGCTCCACCACCACGCCATGCAATGCCCCAAACAACATTACTAGCGGAATCATCAACCAATAATTAATATATGGCCCGCCCATCACACTGCCAGCGAGACTCAGACCAACCAATGCACCCAGCATGAGCGCTTCGCCCTGTCCGAAATTCAAGGTGCCTGAGGTGGCAAACGTGAGCTGATAACCGAACGCAATGACGGCGTAAATCATGCCGAGCGCGATGCCGCTGAATGTTAATTGCAGGAAGATATCCATAGCTGGGGTTTACCTTTTTGATCTTTCAAAACTTTTCAGGCAATACGCCGAAAAAAGTGAAATCGAACACTCATCATAAACATGAACTCAAAATAAACGCGGGGGACTAGGCATCCCCCGCGCTATTCAACAACTCAGCACAGCCGCAGTGAAAATATATTGCGCCGATGGCTCAGTACAAAATGTTTACTTGGCAGGAACAACGCGTCCATCAACAACTTGGCCCATTACCGGCATGCCCATCTTAATGGCTTCATGGTCATCCTTGGTAAACGGCTTGTTGTAAGTGGCAACGACGCCATCAACTTTTTCCTGCAGGTTCTCAAGTGCTTCGCGAACTTTAGGACCATCAGTTGTACCGGCTTGTTTGATCGCGGCAGCGAGCAAATAAACGGAGTCGTAACCTTGCGCGGCAGATACCGGCGATGGAATACGGTCATTGGCTGGTTTGAAGGTTTTTACATAAGCTTCAATAAAGGCCTTACGTTTTGGGGTATTGCCTTCTTGAATGAAGGTCTGTGGCATGATCGCGCCGTTACCGTTTTTACCGGCATTATCGATAAAATTACCCATCGACAATGTCCATGAACCGATCATCGGCACTTTCCAGCCTAACTTTTCCATGCCGTTGGCAATCTGCGCCAGCTCTGGCCCGATGGCATAGGTCAGTACCGCTTGTGCACCGGCCTGTTTTGCCTTGAGCAATTGCGCGGTCATGTCCACATCCTTGACGTTGAATTTTTCAACGGCCACCGGCTTGATGCCTTTTTTGTCGAGCGCTTTTTCCAAATCCTCACGGCCCAGTTGACCGTAATTGGTGGAATCAGCCAAAATCGCCACTTTAGTGAACTTACGCTTGACGACTGCCTCATCAACAATCATGGCTGACTGAATGGTGTCATTCGCAGAGTTGCGGAAAATATAGTTATCGGCGAATTCCGGCGCCACAAATTGCTTGGTCACAAGCGAACCGGTTGCCACATTGTTGAAAACGGGAATTTTGGCTTCCTGATAAAACCGCTGTGAGGCAAGCGAAACACCGGTGTTGATAAAGCCGAGGGTAGCGACGACTTTTTCCTTGTTAATGAGTTCCTGCGCGATTTGTACGCCGCGCTCGTTTTTCGCTTCATCATCACGCTCAATCATTACGATCGGACGTCCCAGTACGCCGCCCTTGGCGTTAATTTCTGCAACAGCGAGCTTCACGCCATCACGCATGGAAACACCCATGGGTGCAGAGCCGCCTGTAAATGGGCCGGAAACACCGACCTTAATCGGTTCTGCTGCCCACGCGGATATCGAAACCATCGCCGCTATCGCCGCGACCAAACCTGCTGACTTGATCTTCATGAAAACTCCTCAAAAATATCGGACTATTGACGTAGAAAATATTCTTATCGTGACACGAATGTGTCCGGCTAGCTTTTGCTTTGCAACTTGTATCGTAATCGTCCCACGATAAGCACGCAATAGAAAGCGGTATGAACAACGTTGACTAAAATCAACGGCCAGTATTGTTGCGATGCAGCATGCGCTCGATTCAGGTTCTATTCGTCTTGGCCTGGGTTTGATTCGGATTTTTTTCTTTTATATTTTCTTTTACAACCGGTTGCCATCCCATGACTGCCAGCATCACGGCAAAACCGACCACGTAAGCAAGCGCTACATGCCAACCGCCTTTAAGCCACCCGGAAACTGATTTTGCTTCGGGATACATGCTGACCAAAGCAACGCCCGCGGACGAGCCAAACCAGATCATTGAGCCACCAAACCCCACCGCATAGGCAAGGAAACCCCAATCATAGCCGCCCTGCTTTATAGCCAACGCGGTCAGTGGAATATTGTCGAATACCGCCGACACAAAGCCCAATCCCAATGCGCTTTGCCACGATGCGACCGGCAATTTATCAACGGGCATCATCGATGCTGAAGTCACCAGCGACAACAAAAATACCGCACCCTTGAATGCGTCCGGCAGCACTTCCCAGTCCGGACGCCTGAAAGGTAGTGAAATCAAAATTGCTGCCCACACCGCCACACCCATAAAGGGAAAATAATCTGCGCTGGCACTCAGCGCATCACTGATTTTAAGATTAATCAACAGATTCGCTGCAACCGCGAATACCAGAATCAACGCCACGATGCCGATTCGCATCCAGTCAATGTGTGTATGTGTATGGTTATTTTTAAGAATGGGCGAGTAGTTATGTTGCTGCAAGGCAGCGGGAATTCCGCACACTATAAGTGCCACGAACGCCGCGACATATGCATGCAGCACCTCAACCGGTGCTACCCCCGAAATCCACAACATGGTCGTGGTGGTATCACCGACCACCGAGCCCGAGCCTCCTGCGTTCGACGCCGCCACGATCGCGGCCAGATAGCCGATATGAACCTTCGCCCGAAACAACTGATGGGCCATCGCGCCACCAATCAGCGCGGCGGCAATATTGTCGAGAAACGATGACAGGACAAACACCATCACCAACATTAAAAACGCGCCTTTCCAATCATCCGGCAAATACTTCGGCAAGATCAATGGCACATGGCTTTTTTCAAAATGGCGCGACAACAGCGCAAACCCGAGTAGCAACCCAAGCAGGTTTGCGAGCGTCACCCACTCGTGAGCCATGTGGCTTGCTAAGCCTGCCACACCAGGTCCGAATGTAAAGCCGGTGAAAATGATTTTGTAAAGCGAGATGACCAGCACCCCCGCAAGCGCGATGCGCAGCGTGTGCTGATGAAAGCACGCCACCCCCAGCAGTACGAGTGCGAATAAAATAAAATCGAGCGGAATTGCGCCAATCATGACGGGATGTACTGCAATCATTAAAATCTGCCCCTCCTATGCAGTTACGCGGCGACGATGTTGGTGTTAATGGCGGAGGCGCAGGAGAATCGCCCGTTTTTCGCCCTCACGCGCTGAGCGTTTTTTATTTCATCAAGGCACCAGCACGACATGAACGCGATAAGGCCCATGCGCACCGATCACAATGGTCTGCTCAATATCTGCCGTGCGCGACGGGCCAGAAACAAAAAAAGTGGCGCGGGGTAATTCGCCTATTTCATCACGCGCCAATTGAAACGCATCTTCCATGGTTGCCACCAAGCGTGATTTTTTCACGATACAGATATGGGTCTCCGGTAGCAGCGCGGTAACTTTTGGCGAATTACGCGCACCGAGTAGCAGCAGCGTCCCGGTCTCGCCGATGGCGCAGAAACATCCGGTGAGGCCGATAAGATCGCTGCCCATTGCGGGACGGTTGGCGTAATCAATATTCGCACTTTGCCAATCGAGCGCGGCGAATTCAGGCCAGCCAACCACACTGGCGGATTTTGTTGGTGAATCCAAAACGGTGAAAAGATAGCGTGCTACTTCGTTTGGCACCGCCGAGATTGAATCAACTTCCGCCAACGTTGTTTTAAGGCGCGCGCATTCCAAAATGAAATGCTGTACCGGATCGTGTTTGGCGAATGTTGGCAGCGGACCGCGCGTACGCGCACTGATGACGGCGCGTGCAGCTGCGAGCTCTGCTTCAGTGGTATGGCCCTGCTTGCCATCGTTGGCGCGGATACGGGCCAGGATATTAGCGCGGGCGCTCATGGCTTTACCCGACGCGCGGCATAAAGCTCACGGAAAGTTTTACCTTCCGGTGCGGGCATATCGCGGCCATCAGTCCAGCCGTCCACGCCGGGCAGATTGTGTATTAATTTCTCACGCCCGCCCATCCATGATGCGACCCGCGCGCCAATGCGGGAAGCCAATGCATACAGCTTCGGGCGACTGACAATAAAGCCCCACGCTTTGATTGCCCAGCGTTCACTCCATGGCCGCAACTTCATATCAAATTGCTGCTCTCGCAGCTTACGCATCAAATCCGGCAGAGGAATTTTGACCGGGCACACCACCTGACACTCGCCGCAAAACGTGGAGGCGTTTGGCAAATCACCCGAGTTTTCAATGCCGGTATAAACCGGCGTTAACACTGAGCCCATCGGCCCCGGATATACCCAGCCATAGGCGTGGCCGCCGACGTTCTGGTAGACCGGGCAATGATTCATGCACGCGCCACAACGAATGCAGCGCAGCATCTCGCTCATCTCACTGCCGACTAGTTTGGTGCGACCGGCATCGACCAGCACAATGTGCATTTGTTCCGGGCCCTCCTGCTCGTCAGGCGCCTTGATACCGGTCGTCAGGGTGAGGTAATTGGCAATAGATTGACCAATCGCAGAACGCGGTAACAGACGAATCAGCGTCGCAAAATCCTCCAGCGTGGGAATCACTTTTTCAATGCCGGTAATCACACAGTGAATGCGCGGAATGGTCGTCACCATATCGGCATTACCCTCATTGGTCACGGTCAGGGTAGTGCCGGTTTCAGCAATGATAAAATTCGCACCGCTAATGCCCATATCAGCGGCGAGGAAATGACCGCGCAACACCTCACGCGCTTCCCGCGTCATCGCGGCAATATCGGTGAGGCGCGGCTTGTGGTGGTGATCAGCAAACAGCTGGGCGACCTGCTCTTTGGATTTATGCACTGCCGGCGCAACAATATGCGATGGCGGCTCTTTGGCGAGTTGCAAGATATATTCGCCCAAATCTGTTTCCAGCACGACCACACCCGCCGCTTCAAGTGCGTCGTTGAGCGCGACCTCTTCACTCACCATCGATTTTGATTTGGTGACGGTTTTAACGGCATTGTCCTGCGCAATTTTGACAATGATGGCGTTGGCCTCTTCTGCCGTTTCCGCCCAATGCACCACCGCACCGCGTCGTGTTGCTTTCTTTTCAAACTCGATCAGGTACGCATCAAGATTATGGATGACACGATCCCGCAAATCAGCGGCATGGGTGCGAATGTCTTCCCAATTATCGATAGTCGCCACACTCGCGGCGCGCCCGTCAACAAACTTGCCTTTAGCGTTTTTTAGCGCTTTTTGTAGTACCGCATCGTTCAGTTTCACGCTCGCGGTTTGCTTGAAAAACATTGATTGAACTTGCATGGTTATTTGGCCATCCCCGCCAGCACTTCGGCAAAGTGGTACACCTTAGTCTTGGCATCACCGTTACGTCGCAAGCGCCCTTCAATATTCATCAGACAACCGAGATCGCCACCGATCACTGCATCAGCACCGGTGACAGCAATATTTACACATTTATTGTCGGCCATCCGCGTCGAAATTTCGCC
>JAYVEV010000068.1:0-39888 GCA_043773745.1 Burkholderiales bacterium
TGCGCTAAACTAGCAGGCTTCGGGTGCTTAGCTCAGCTGGTAGAGCGTCGCCCTTACAAGGCGAATGTCGGGGGTTCGAGCCCCTCAGCACCCACCAGCAGAATTTAGAGTATTTGCAGTTGAGATTTTAGCTGTGTTAGTTGATTTAGCCCATTGAGTTCAGTTGCAAAGTTTTATCAGTTGCAAAAGATTGTAGGAGTGGTAGTTCAGTTGGTTAGAATACCGGCCTGTCACGCCGGGGGTCGCGGGTTCGAGTCCCGTCCACTCCGCCAACCTAAGGGGCGAACTTAATTTTAAGTTCGCCCCTTTTCATATGTGATCCAATATTGGCTGTCTGATATTGGTTTTGAATTGACGTAAACCATTTCATAAGCGCACTCAACCATGCTTGAAACCATTCGTACTGCCGCCAAGACCTGGGTTGCCAAAGTTATTTTGGCGCTGATTACCGTTCCGTTCGCGCTATGGGGGGTTGACTCTTATATACGCTCTGCGCCCGGGCAAGATGCTATTGCCACTGTGGGGGATGAAAAAATCAGCTCGCAGGAATTTAACGACGCAGTACGAAATCAACTCGATCAATTCCGCCAGCAATTTGGCGGCAGCATCGATGCGTCAATTATGGATAGCCCGGAGATGCGAAAATCTGTTCTTGATCAGCTAATCGATCAACGGTTGCTTACTTCTGCCATGCAGGCTGGTGGGTTGGCGGTAAGCGATGCTGCACTTCGAGATCGCATCAGTAATGAGCCTTCATTTCAGGAAGGCGGTAAGTTTTCCAGTGCCCGCTATGATGTTTTCCTAAAGTCGCAGGGCTATACACCCGCGCGTTTTGAAGGGTTGATGCGCAAGGATATGGAACGACAGGAGTTTGTTGAAAGCATTGCGAAAACTGCATTTTCCGGCAGTGTTAGCGCACAACAGTATTTGTTGGCTTCTGAACAATCACGTGAAATCGCCGTTGCCGCCATCGCGCCTGATAATTTTGTGGCTGCAGTCAAATTGACTCCCGATCAGACAAAAAATTACTATGACTCGCACCAGACTGAATTCACTATTCCAGCCCAGGTTAAGGCTGAGTATATTGAACTGTCCATTGAGGCCCTAGCACCACAAATTCAACTGACTGCAGAAGAAGTTAAAGCGTATTACGACGCAAATGCCGCGCGCTATGTGCAAAAAGAAGAGCGCAAGGCCAGTCATATTTTGATTGCTGTTGCAGCGACCGCCAAGGATGAAGAGAAAAAGGCAGCCAAAGACAAGGCTGACAGTTTGTTTGCTCAAGTAAAGAAAAATCCAAAGGAATTTGCTGACTTGGCCAAGAAAAATTCACAGGACCCGGGCTCAGCGCCGACTGGCGGCGATTTGGGTTACTTCGGGCGCGGTGCCATGGTGCCGCCGTTTGAACAAGCGGTCTTCAAAGCCAGCAAAGATGAAATTATTGGCCCGGTAAAATCAGATTTTGGTTATCACATCATTCGCCTGACGGATGTTCGCCCTGAAAAGGCGAAATCACTTGCCGACGCAACACCGGAAATTGAAGGCGAGCTAAAAAAACAAAAGGCTCAAAAGAAATTTGCCGAACTGGCTGAAAAATTCAGTAACCTGGCCTACGAGCAATCAACCAGCCTCAAGGCAGCTGCTGAGGCGGTAAATCTGCCGATCAAGCAAAGCCCGTTCATCACCAAAGGCGCTGCCATTCAGCCGCCCTTTAATAATCCCAAGTTGATGACGGCATTGTTTTCGGATGACGTACTCAAAAATAAACGCAATACCGAGGCCGTCGAGATCGCCACCAATTCATTGGTCGTTGCGCGCGCACTTGAGTCAAAGCCCGCTGTATTGCGTCCATTTGCCGAGGTTGAGCCCGCGATTACCGCGCGTCTGACCCGTGAAGAGGCCGACAAGCTCGCCAAGAAGGACGGCGAAGCCAAGCTGGCACTGTTGCGAGCAGGCAAGCCTACGGATCTTAAATTTCCTGCTCTGCTGGCCGTGAGCCGTACCAATCCGGGCGGCCTTCCGCAGGATGTCATTGAAGCCGCAATGCGCGCCGAGACAAAAACGTTACCGGCTTATGTGGGTGTTGTGAATCCCAATGGCGGCTACCTGCTCGTACAAATTGCCAAGGTCATTCCACCGGCCATTAGCGATGAAGCGAAGCTGAAGGCCACCAGTACGCGCCTCACACAATCCCAAGCCCAGCAACAGTTGCAATCCATGGTGGCTAATATGCGTACCAAGGTCGATGTATCGATCAAGAAGGATGCATTGGAAAAGAAAGCTGACAAGTAAATAAAATCAGAAAAAAGGGCTGCCTGTGCAAACAGGCAGCCCTTTTTCATTGATGGCTTGCTAAATCAGGCAGAGGTTTTTTGCACCGATGAATTTAACTGCGGGCGATTTTCTTCTTTGAGCGCAAATGGATCACGCGGGTTTTGCAAATGCTCAATGTCCTCCAGGCGCATCTTGACCGTGGCCATAATTTTGGGATGAGTAATGACATAGAACTGCCCATTGCGAATAGCCTCAAAGGTTATTTTGGCAACATCAGCGGCTGTCATCTTGCCGGAGCTGACCGCTTTGTGGGTCATTTTTTGCGCGACCATCATGGATTCTGTTGGGTCAGATTCATTTTGTAATTCAGTTGGGCGACTGCGGTGGGAAGTGCTGATACCGGTCGGCACGAAAGCGGGGCACAGTACCGAGCAGCCAATTTGGTTGGTTACTGAATGTAAGTCATGGAACAGCGTTTCAGACAGCGCGACTACCGCGTGCTTGGAGACATTGTAGGCACCCATGAGTTGTGGCGACAGCAGGCCCGCCATGGACGCTGTATTGACAATATAGCCTTCATAGTCGGACTCGCGCTTGGCCTGTGCCAACATCAGCGGGGTAAAGATACGCACGCCATGAATCACGCCCCAGACATTAACGCCCAGCACCCATTCCCAATCCTTAACCGTGTTTTCCCAAACCAACCCGCCAGAGCCGACGCCGGCATTGTTAAAGACTAAATTAACGCCGCCATATTTAGCGAGTACTAATTGTGCCAATGCTTCAACCTCGTCGCCTTTGCTAACATCGCAGCGCAGACCGACAACTTCTGCGCCAGCGGCCGCAAGTTCGGTAACAGTGGCATCCAATTGCGTCTGTTGCACATCGGCCAATACCAGCTTCATGCCCAACGCGGCACCGGCAAACGCGAACTCGCGGCCAAAGCCGCTGGCAGCACCGGTAATGACGGCTACTTTGCCTTTGAAATTTTTCAACTTGAATCCTTCCGCGCTTGTTACAGCAAATCGATGCCATATTCATCATGAAGACGCTGCATCACCTCATGCCAAATCAAATTGGGTGGTGTCGCGTTATGGCGGCCCGGTGATAAAGTGGCACGCGTAACGCCATGATAATGCTTTACGCTCGCCGAACACACATCCATGCCCAAATCACTGAATGCAAGACTCATGGATTGCCGAAAATATTCATGCAATCGGGCGCCGGTATCGTATTCGCGAAACGCCGGGCTTAACTCTGCGCCGTGCCGACGAAGGCGATGTAAAAATCTTAATTCAAGATTTTGAAAGATCGGCAGGCGATGCCGGGCATACAGCGCCTTGGACACCAGCAAACTGCCCGGAAACTCAAGATAATCACGCGAGTGCATGAAGGTGCTGCCTGCCACAAGTGCCGCCCGTACGGGCGCAACATTCAGGCAGGTGAAGGGTATCCACATTCGTTCCATATAAAACCCGTGAGCCGAGGCAGGCACATGACCGCCACGTATCCACTCACCGGCATGCAAAAAGCCCGCGCCATAAATTCCTGCTGACGAGGCTGCGCGCAGGGTGTCAGCGGTAATATTGGGCGAAAGTATCTCCAGATCGGAATCAATCAATAAAACCTGATCAGCTAGGATTTGCCGGAACAAATTATCCAGCGTCATGCCATGGGGGCGCAACGGCGCTTTGGTCAAATCAAACGGGTATTTTTGCGAGAGTTCAGAGAACCAGTCCCAACTTCCGTCGGTTGATTCGCAATCGATTAATAACACCGGCACACCCGCATAACGAAGCGCACTGAGCAATGCCAGCGTTGTCACCCAACGGGTGTTGCAATTGATAATCACCGCACGAACAGGGGCGTGTGCTAATTCGGTAACGTTGCTGACAATCATAGGCTGGCGCGAAAAATATTACGTGCGGTCTAATAATAACGACTAAATATTGCCGCCAAATTTAAGCGGGCATACCTGATGCGATGACGTTAAAACCGCAATCAACATAGGTAATTTCGCCGGTAACTGCACTGGCCAGATCACTCATCATGAACGCCGCCACATTGCCGACTTCTTCTTGCGTTACGTTACGGCGCAGCGGAGCTTGCTGTTCAAAGAACGACAGCATCTCGCGGAAGCCGCTAATACCCGCCGCTGCAAGAGTTTTAATCGGCCCGGCTGAGATGGCATTGGCACGAATGCCTTTGGGTCCCAGGCTAGCGGCCAAATAACGCGTCACCGCTTCCAAGCTGGCTTTGGCAGCACCCATCGTGTTGTAGTTTGGCACTACGCGTTCAGCCCCCAGGTAGGAGAGGGTAAGGATGGCGGCATTGCGGCCTTCCATCATCGGTAACGCCGCCTTGGCCATGGCGGCAAAGCTGTAGCTGGAAATATCGTGTGCCGTGCGAAAACCTTCACGCGAGAGGCCTTCCAAAAAATCACCGGCGATGGCTTCGCGCGGTGCAAAAGCGATAGCATGGACAAAGCCGTCCAAACCATCCCAATGTTTGCTGAGTTCTTTGAAGCAGTTTTCAATTTCCTCGTCTTTTGAGACATCACAAGGCAAAATGATTTTGCCGTCAAAGTCGGGGGCAAGACGTTCCACCCGCTCGCGAATATTTTCGCCAGCATAAGTGAAGGCCAGCTCGGCACCCTCGCGTTTCATAGCTTTGGCAATGCCGTAGGCTATCGAACGATTTGATAACAAGCCGGTAACAAGAATTTTTTTGTTTGAAAGGAAACCCACGGTTCTGTATCCTTTTTGCGTTAGATGAATAAAACAATTACACGAATAGCGAAGTTTATCTCAACAGCGGGTCATTCTAGGTTTCAATGCATCTTGCCGGAATAGTACGGCGCGTTGCCGCACCCCCATTAACGCTGAATTTATGAAAACCACCGATAGACTTTCTGACCGCTGGCATGCAGCAGCCACCTATGCTGCAGCCCTATGCCTGCTGGTGGCACCATTTCGTGGCAGCACGGGGTTGCGCGCAGGACTGCTGGTGTTGGCGGTAGTTTTTATTGCGATAGTCGCGCAAAGGCAGCGGGATTGGTCGTGGACAATATCCGTGCCGCGCTATATTGGTTACTCGGCGGGTTTATGGGCCTTGGCTTTGTTTGGTTGTGCTTTATGGGCATCTGACCGCTGGCACCAAGTGGGCATGTGGAAAAGTGAGGTGCTCACACCACTGCTCGCCTTATTTGTTTTTTATGCGCTGACAAAAAATCAGACTGATGCGAGGCGCTGGCTGCTCGCCTTATTACTGGGGCTCATCGGCCTGAGCGCGATGGTGACGCTGAATGTCTTTGATCCGGTTGACGTGGTGACCATGCCGGCATTCGGCGGTATAGGCCCTTATTCAACCTGGCTCATTACGCTTTGTCCGTTGCTGCCCCTGGCGTGGAATCTAAACTTAGCGAAGCCGCGCATCACACGCTCATTAACAATAGTAGCAATGGCACTCATCCTGATTTCAGCGTTTCTGACCACTAATCGGGCTATTTGGATTTGCTTTGCCCTGATGCTGGCGATGTTCGCATGGCTGTTGTTTATGCTCGCCGATCAAGATCGACGCAAGCTTGGCAAACTGGCTGCGCTGGTCATTGTGGGTGGTGCGCTATTTGCAGCACTTTTTTTTGCCGCCACCGAGCTGCGCTTCAAAGGTAAACCGCCCGGTGAGGGTGGCACCATTGAAATGGTGACACATGATAATCGGGGCGTGATTTGGCGGGAGGCAGTTGCCCTGATTGCCGAAAAGCCATTCACGGGTTACGGCGTTGGGCGGGATGTTTTGGAAAAAACCATGAGTGCGCGCTTTACCGAGCCCTTGGACAAGGCGCTGTTTATTCAAGGGCACAATATCGTGCTCAACCAGTTTTTACAGATTGGCGTGTTGGGCGCCGTACTGATCCTTGCCGTGTTTTTCAGCTTGATTCACGCTTTTGCCGGCATGCTGCGCGGCACTGCCGTCATGCGCATTGCCGGGCTTTGCGGGCTGTTGCTGGTCACAGGTGTATTCGTCCGCAATATGGTCGACGATTTTTTCATTCGGCAAAACGCCATTTTATTTTGGGCAATCGTCGGGATGCTGCTGGGATTGGGTTCGCGGCGTATCGAATCGCAGGATTCATAAAAAAGTAAACACTAGGCTGGACGTGCCGTTTGGAGCCTAAATGGCTCAAACGGAAATACAGACGGGCACTTTGCTTTTTTGGGCTCACATACTGGTTAAATTGTTGCTGAATTTAGGCGCGCTCAAACTGTCATAACAGGTTACGGCGGGGTGACTATTTTTCCGTTATAGTTACCGCGCTTTTAGGGTGATTCGGGACAATCGTCCTTGAGCTGTCGCCAGTCCGATGGTTCATCGTGAGGAATATTGAGTATGCGTTTGTCGGTACGGTTTCTTGCTGTAGCTTATTTGTTCTTGATTGCATCTTTGCCTACACTGACCAGTAATGCACAGGCGATCGAGGCCGCCAAGCCCTATGCACCCGACCCGCGCAAAGTATTGCGTTATGCGTTCGAAATTGCCGAAACGGGTATGGACCCGCACCGTGTGAGCGATGTCTATTCCACCATTGCGCATAACGCCATTTTTGATTCCCCCCTGCATTACGATTATTTGGCGAGACCGCTCAAGGTAAAAGCCAATACGCTGACCGCGCTACCGGAAATTTCCAGCGATTTTCGCGTCTTCACCTTTCATGTAAAGCCCGGCATTTATTTTGCGCCGCACGAGGTTTTCAAAGGCAAGAAGCGCGAGTTGACGGCTGAAGATTATGTCTATTCCATCAAGCGGGTGCTCGACCCGGCTCATTCCGCATCGCAGGTGTCCGAGTTTGAAGGCAATGTGGTGGGGGTGGATGAAGCGATTGCGGCCGCGCGCAAACCCGGCAAGTTTAATTACGATGGCGTGATTGAAGGTTTGCGTACTATCGACCGCTACACATTCCAGATAAAACTGGTCAAGTCAAAACCTATTTTCATTTATGTGCTGACCGACTGCCGGGCCAGCTGCGCTGTGGCGCGCGAGGTGGTTGAGTTCTACGGTAAAGATATTGTGTCTCACCCTGTTGGTACCGGCCCTTATCAGTTAGTGGAGTGGAAACGCTCCTCAAAAATGGTGTTTGAGCCCAACCCGAATTTTCGGGAGGAGTATTTTGATGGTGAGCCTGCGCCAGGTGATAAAGAGGCAGAAGCCATTCTTCAATTGCAAAAAGGTAAGCGCATGCCGATGGTCCATCGGATTGAAGTTAGCGTCATTGAGGAAATGCAGCCTCGCTGGATTTCCTTTCTCGGCCGCGGACAGGATTTAATGTGGCGACTGCCTGAAGAATTTGCCACTGTCGCGGTGCCCGGTAATCGCCTCGCGCCGAATTTGGCCAAACAGCATGTCCAGTTTGCACAAGTGCCGAATCTGGATATCAACTACATGTACTTCAATATGAAAGATCCGGTTGTTGGTGGTTATTCACCCGAAAAAATTGCATTGCGCCGGGCAATTTCGCTGGGATACCAGACCAATGACGAAATCCGTGTGGTGCGCAAATATCAGGCGGTGCTTGCCCATACGCCTTATGCGCCCGGCGTGGCAGGCTATGACCCCAATTTCAAAACCAGCGCCAATGAATACAGCCCCGCCAAAGCCAATGCGCTGCTCGATATGTATGGTTATAAGCGCGGCACAGATGGCTGGCGCAATTTGCCGAATGGGGCGCCGCTGGTACTTAAAAGCAACTCTACGCCGACCGATCGCGATAAACAGATTGATGAAGTCTGGAAACGATCAATGGATGATATTGGTATCAAAATCGAATTCAACAAAGCCAAGTGGCCGGATTTATTAAAGGCCTCAAACGTCGGCAAACTGATGATGTGGTCATTGGGCGGATCAGCCACCTCGCCCGATGCCGAGACCTGGCTGCAGTCGCTTTATGGCCCCAATGAAGGTTTCAAAGGCAATCGCGCTTACTTCAAGCTCAAGGAATATGATGAGGCATACGAGGCCGCCGAAATCATGCCGGATAGCCCTGAACGTACTAAGCTTTATCAAAAAATGGCCAAGCTGATGGTGGCTTACGCGCCGTGGAAAATCAACATCCACCGCATCTCTACCGATTTATGGTTTCCCTATGTCGAAGGCTTTCGCCGTCCGTTAGTGCAAAGCCAAAGCTGGTGGAAGTATGTCGATATCGACCTCGCCAAACAAAAAGAATTTGAGGCAAAAAATTGAAGTGCCCTGTTTTTAAGCCTGCTTTGATAGCGCTATTTTTTTGCGCTGTTGTTTCTACATCCGTTTCGGCGGACGCACCCAAGAAAGTTTTTCGTACCGCCTTCCTGATTGCGGAAACAGAATTCGATCCCGCCAAGGTCTCAGACCTTTACTCCAATACCGTATTTGAAGAAATACTCGAATCTCCGCTGACCTACGACATGCTGGCGCGACCTGCACGGCTGAAGCCGCAGACGCTGGCTGCGATGCCGGAGATTACCGAGGGAGGCAGGGTTTACACCCTGATATTAAAAAAAGGAATTTTGTTTGCGGATGATCCGGCATTCAACGGCAAGCAGCGCGAGCTGGTTGTGCAGGATTATGTCTATTCATGGATGCGCATGCTGGACCCGAAAAATAAATCGCCCAACAGTTGGCTGTTTGACGGAAAAATTGTTGGTCTTGATGCAATCGTAACAGCAGCCAAGACGAGCGGTAAATTTGATTACGACGCCAAAGTGACCGGTTTTGAAATACTCGACCCACATACTTTGCGTATAACCCTGACCAAGCCGGATTTTAATTTTGTTTACATTTTGGGGATGGCGACAACGGGAGCGATGGCTCGCGAGGTGGTTGAGAAATATGGCGACCAAGTAGGCGCACATCCGGTTGGTACCGGTGCCTTTCTGCTCAAGGAATGGCGCCGCTCTTCAAAAATTGTGCTCGAAAAAAATCCTAATTTCCGCGAAGAATATTACGATGCAGATCCGGGCGATGATCCTATTTCACAGCGACTTGCCAAGGAAATGAAAGGCAAGCGCGTCCCGCAACTTGACCGCGTCGAGATCTCGATTATCGAAGAATCCCAGCCGCGCTGGCTAGCGTTTTTGAGCGGTGAGCTCGACACCGCTAAGCTGCCGTATGAGTTCAACAGTATGGCTGTGCCTGGCGGAAAAATCGCCCCTAATCTTGCCAAACGCGGCATGACCGCCACACATGAAGTTGAAGCAGTGGTGACCTATACCTATTTCAATATGAAGGACCCTGTCGTCGGCGGCTATACGCCGGAAAAAGTCGCGCTGCGTCGTGCCATTTCGCTGGGCTATGATACTGACGCCGAAATCAATACCATTCGCAACGGTAATGCGATCAAAGCCGAATCGCCCATTCCGCCTGGCGTGTTGGGTTATGACCCCAAATTTACGCTTGGCAAAACCTACGATCCTGCCCGTGCCAAAGCGCTGCTTGATACCTACGGATATATTGACCGTGACGGCGATGGCTATCGTGAAACCCCCGATGGTAAGCCGCTGACATTTACCTTCGCCGCTACGCCAGCCCAACTCGATAAGCTGTTTGTCGAGCTATGGAAAAAGAACATGGATGCGATCGGTATTCGCATGGATGTGTTGATTGAAAAATGGCCGGACCTGAGAAAGAAATCCAAGCAGGGGAAATTGCAAACATGGGCGCTGGCGTGGGGGGCGGATTATCCTGATGGCGAGAATTTCTTACAGCTGTTATACGGGCCCAATTCTGGCTCATCCAATGATGGCGAGTTTCGTCTGGACGCCTACGACAAGCTTTATCGAGAAGCCGCTGGCATTCCCGCTGGACCCGAACGCACCAAAATTTATCAGCAGATGGCAAAACTGATTGCTGCCTACGTTCCTTGGAAGCTCAATACCCATCGCACTTTTGATACCTTTAATCAGCCGTGGGTACTGGGGTTTCGCAAACACCAAATCTTGCATGATACTTACAAGTACATTGATATTGACCTCGACATAAAAGCAAAGGCGGGGTATTAAAAAAGATAAAACTCTATATCTGGTGGGTTTTTCCAGGCTTTTTTGCCTTAAAATCCGCCCCAGTAATGGAGTTTGTTAAATGGATTAATGCCCGATTTGTCTTTGTGGTTTCGCCTCAATTTATGGCCCTGCCTTTTACCGCGCATCGTACAGTTTTGGATAGTTTTGATATGAGTTTCAGAAAAAATAAAAACGAAAAATGCGCCAAATGATTTTAATCAAAACCAATTTCGGTTTAATGGCGCAAGCAGGCGCTACTGCATTTTTGGCGGCTACGATATTTTTAACGTCGGTATCGCAGTGCTGGGCCGTCGAGAAGAAAGTCCTCAAAATTGCCTTTCGCGCCGCTGAAACCGGCTTTGATCCACAGCGAATCGAAGACCGCTACTCGGTTGGCATTGCCGAGAATTTTTTTGAAACCTTGATCACCTACGATTGGCTGGCGCGTCCCGCCAAGCTCGTTCCGCTCGCTGCTGAAAAAGTGCCGGAAGGTGAGGAGGGCGGGACTAGATTTACCTTCCGCATCAAGCCGGGCATTTTGTTTGCGGATGACCTCGCCTTCAATGGCAAGAAGCGCGAGCTGGTGGCCAAGGACATGGAGTATGCGATCAAACGCTTCCGCGATCCCGCCAATCGCAGCCCATATGCGTGGCTGTTTATTGACCGTATTGTCGGCTACGACCAGTTTGTAGAGGACGCAAAAAAAGCGAATAAATACGATTACGATAAGCCGGTACCGGGTATTCAGGTGCTCGATAAATATACGATTTCGTTCAAGCTAACGCAGGCTGACTACAACTTTTTATATTTCTTTGCGATGCCGATTGTGGTGCCGGTCGCGCGTGAGGTGATTGAGGCTTACGGCGCGGACACTATGGCGCATCCGGTCGGTACCGGGCCCTATGTGCTGAAGGAATGGGTTCGCCGTTCCAAAATTGTGCTGGAGCGCAACACCAACTATCGCGGCCATCAGCTCAATACGCAATACGCTAACCCCAATGACTCATGGGACAACGATGCCATCAAAGCATTGGCCGGTAAAACCCTGCCATTGATTGATCGGATTGAGATTTCGCCCATTGAAGAAGAGCAACCGCGCTTTTTGGCGTTCATGAATCTGGAGCATGATTACCTCGAGGAAACACCGCTGGGCTTTGTCAGCCAGCTGCTGCCGCTGGGTAAATTGTCGCCCGCGATGGTGAAGCGCAATGTGCGGGTATTTCGCGCTGAGGAACCGGAAATTACCTGGGATGGCTTCAATATGGAAGATAAAATTGTTGGCGGCTACAAGCCGGAAAATGTGGCTTTCCGCCGCGCGCTCATCTTGGCGCATGATCGTGGCCAGGAAGTGGATATTGTCCGCCGTGGCCAGGCCGCACCGACCAAGAGCCCCATTCCGCCTGGCGTGGTCGGTTACGATCCCACTTTTAAAGCGGTCGAGCAGGAGTACAACATATCACGCGCAAAAGCGCTGTTGGATATGTACGGTTATGTTGACAAGAACGGCGATGGTTGGCGCGAGATGCCGGATGGCAGACCGATTGCGATCGAATTCAAATATCGCGCGAATGAGAATGAAGGTCGCCAGATCGCGGAGCTTTGGGTGAAGTGCATGGGGGCTATTGGTATTCGTATGACGACTACAGCAGTGCAGTTTGCGGACTTGCTGCGCGATCGCAAAGTCGGAAAATTTCAGATGTCTAATTTTGCGTGGATTGCCGATTATCCTGACGCACAAAATTTTCTTCAGCTTTTATACGGCCCCAATACGAATGAGTCGAATGATTCGCGTTTTAAATTACCCGAGTACGACCGTTTATACTCGGCATCACTTAAGCTGCCCGATAGCCCGGAACGTAACAAAATTTACCGCGAAATGAACCGTCTGATTGTGGCCTATGCCCCGTGGCGTTTTGGAGTGAATCGCACTTTCAGTCATTTCATTAACCCGTGGGTATTGGGCTATAAAAAGCATCCCATTCTTTATACCGCATTCAAGTATCTGGATATTGATGTGACTGCACAAAAAGCAGTCATGCAACAGTAATTTTTTGATTAGGGGAGTTTGATGGGTGCCTATGTATTAAGACGATTGTGGCAAATGATTCCCACCTTGGGTGGCGTCATGTTGCTGATTTTTGTGCTCTTCAATTGGGTGGGCGGTGACCCGGCACTGGTGTTGGCAGGCAAGATCACCAATAAAGATCAGATTGAAAATATTCGCAAACAGCTCGGTGTTGATCAGCCCGCCTATGTGCAACTGGGCTACTTCGCATTTGAAGTCGCAACCGGTTTTACGTGCACCTGGAAGAGCTACACGGATAAGCCAGAACCGCCGAAAGTGAATGCAAAGGCCCCTGATACGCCGCCCAAAGCGAATGCCAATTCTGGCTGCCAGGCGGTGCGCTCATGGGCTACCAATGAGGAAGTGCCCAAGATTCTCACCACCCGCATTACACCCACACTGACGATCATGATTCCCGTACTCATACTTGAGACGCTACTAGGGGTGATTCTCGCCATCGGTGTTGCTTATGTACGCGGCTCATTAACCGATCGCATGATCATGATGATTTGCACGGTGGCAATGTCCGTATCATTCCTTGTTTACATCATCGTCGCCCAATATATTTTCGGTTTTCAGCTAGGCTGGTTCCCGGTTCAAGGCTGGAGCGATTCGTTCTGGAAAAATATTACGTACTATGCGCCGCTGCCGATTGCGCTCGCCGTATTTGTGGGGCTGGCGCCCGCCTTGCGGCTCTACCGCAGTTTTTTTCTGGATGAAATCAATAACGACTATGTGCGCACCGCGCGCGCCAAAGGCGTGCCGGAAAAAACGGTGATGATGAAGCATGTATTGCGCAACGCCATGATTCCGATTTTGACTAATATCGGCATCGCGCTTCCCGGTATTTTTGTGGGCTCGTTTCTGCTGGAAACTTTCTTCTCCATTCCCGGTTTGGGCCGTGAGATTTTGGTGGCGGTTAATCGTTCCGATTTCCCGGTAATCAAAGCCGCCACCGTCTATCTGGCGATGGTGACGATGATTATCAATCTGTTGGTTGACGTGCTTTACAAAGCTGTCGATCCACGGGTCACATTTAAATAAGGGTGCCCAGATGAGCGCCGTACTATCTACATCTACTGCAGCCCCGCTACATCAAACATCACCCGGCCTTTGGAGGCTCGCATGGCGACGCCTGAAGCGCGACAAGGTGGGCATGATTTCACTGGTCGTGGTGATCGGGTTTTTATTGATGATGGCAGGTTCTTATACCGGTCTCATCGCCAAAGACTGGGCTAAAGAGGCTGGCGTTTCATATGCCAACCCGAGCTTTATGGCAGGGGCTGAAAATCTGGAGGCGGTAAGGGCGCAGATTGACCCGAACGCGGTCAAAATTGAGCCGGTTGATTTATCCGATATTGACCCGCTGGCACCCCGTTACAAGGAATGGGCAGAACGCACTGAAAAAATAAAAACGACTGAAATCCCGCGCGCTGAAACACTGCCGTTCGGCGGCGACAAATGGGGCCGCGATGTATTACTAAAAGCAATCAAGGGTGCAGAAACATCTATTTTTGTTGGGCTGTTTGCCGCTTTATTTGCAACCATTATTGGCACTACGCTGGGAGCCATTTCCGGCTACATGGGTGGTAGGATCGGCGACTTGCTGGAATGGTTTTATAACGTATTTACGTCGATTCCCTACATTCTGTTGATTCTCGCTTTTGCGGCTGTATTCGCCAGTTCGCCTCATTTGGCTGCGTATAAAGGTGTGCCGATGGTGGTGGCGATTTTGGCTTTCACCGGCTGGACTGGTATTTACCGCCTGATACGCTCGGAATACATCAAGCATGCCTCACGTGAATATGTGAAGGCCGCGCAAGCCATTGGCGCCAGCGATTCGCGCCGCATGTTTGTGCATATCCTGCCGAATGTCAGCCATGTGTGTCTGGTGCAACTTTCGCAGCACGTAGTGCAGTTCATTAAAGCAGAGGTGATTTTGTCTTACCTAGGGCTCGGCGTGCCGGTTGATTCCGTTTCATGGGGCACCATGCTGGCCGAAGCGCAATCGGAACTGGTTATCGGCAAATGGTGGCAGTTGGCGGCGGCCGGTATTTCGATGGCAATTTTAGTGACGGCGTTTTCGATGCTGACCGATTCCTTGCGTGATGCGCTTGACCCGAAAATTAAATAGGCGGATGACGATCAATATGGATAACTTACTCGAAGTTAAAAATCTAAACGTCAAATTTCGCCTCGATGGCAATCAAATTTTTGAAGCTGTTAAAGGCATCTCGTTTGATGTGCCCAAAAATTCCACCGTCGCATTAGTCGGCGAATCGGGCAGCGGCAAATCGGTTTCCGCGATGTCGATCGTGCGTTTGCTACCTAAAGAGACCGCGATAATCTCGCCAGCAAGTGAAGTCAATTTTGAAGGCCGGAATTTACTGGCATTACCCGAAAATGAAATGCGTGCCATTCGCGGCCAGGATATTTCGGTGATTTTTCAGGAGCCGATGTCATCGCTTAATCCGGTGTTTACGGTTGGCGATCAAATCGCAGAAGTGCTGCGTCTGCATACAGGCATGACGCGCAAGCAGGCGTGGAGCAGGGCGGAAGAGTTAATGAATGAAGTTGGCATTCCTAATCCCAAGCTGCGCATGAACTCGTTTCCGCATGAGCTTTCCGGCGGTCAGCAACAGCGCGTAATGATTGCGCAGGCCATCGCCTGTGAACCAAAGCTGTTGATTGCGGATGAACCCACTACCGCGCTGGACGTGACGATTCAAAAGCAGATTCTGGATTTGATTGCCAAGCTCCAACAAAGGCATCAAATGGCGGTGTTGTTTATCACCCATGATTTGGCCGTGGTGGGTGAAATAGCCGATCATGTGGTGGTGATGCAGAGCGGTGAAATTAAAGAAAAGGGTACCGCCAAGGCAATTTTTGAAACGCCACAGCACCCATATACCAAGGCGCTGCTATCGTGCCGCCCCAGTGTCGATCAGCGGCCGAAACGGTTGCCGGTCATCGATGATTTTCTGCGTCCTGAAGGCGTTAATAAAGACAATCTTGTGCAGCGTAAGCGCGGCTATGAGGCGGGTGACCAGATTGTGCTGGAGGTCAAAAATTTATCCAAGAAGTTCACGCTCAAAGACGGCTTTTTCAAAAAACGCGAAGTAGCTGCGGTCAAAGATGCGTCATTCAAATTAGCGCGAGGCAAAACGCTTGGTTTGGTCGGTGAATCCGGCTCCGGCAAAACGACTGTCGGCTTAACGCTAATGCGTCTGCATAATGCGTCTGGTGGCGAGGTGTTGTTTGACGGCGTTGATTTATTGAAGCTTTCGGAAAAAGATTTTTTGAAATATAAGCGACGTATCCAAATCGTCTTTCAAAATCCCTACGCTTCATTAAATCCGCGCTTTACGGTCGGGCAGATTTTGCTGGAACCGATGAAAATCCACAGCATTGGCAAAGGCGATCAAGAGCGCGTGAATATGGCTATGGCATTGTTGAAGCGGGTTGGCTTGCCAGATGTTTCCTTTTATAAATACCCGCACGAGTTTTCCGGTGGGCAACGCCAGCGTATTGCGATTGCGCGCTGCCTGACCATGAAGCCCGATGTGTTGATTTGTGATGAGTCGGTATCGGCACTAGATGTTTCCGTACAGGCGCAAGTATTGAATCTGCTGCAGGATTTGCAAGATGAATACCAAATGAGTTACATCTTTATCTCGCATGATCTGGCGGTGGTTAAATATATTTCTGATCAGGTAATGGTGATGTCCGAGGGCGATGTTGTAGAGGTCGCTAATTCTGATGAGATTTACCTCAATCCTCAACAGGATTACACGAAGAAACTACTGGGCTCGATACCCAAAGGTTGGCAGGAAGGTGTTGTTAGGGCTGCATAATTTGGTGCGGCGCATGCCAATCGAGGCGCTGTCCTACATGAATTCTGGCATGACAGAGGATGATCTAAAATTGGGGCATTCCGTGCTTCTAGGGATGATGCGATACAATTTATGATGATAAAAAATATGCCTGCCAAGTTATGAGCGCCTCTGCAGTAGCGCCCGACACCCGCGTTTCGACATGTGATGTTTTGGTCATTGGCGGTGGACCTGCGGGCGCAACAGCAGCAGCGCTGCTGGCCGAGCGTGGTTATCAAGTCACGCTGCTGGAGAAGGCGCACCACCCGCGCTTTCACATTGGAGAATCCCTGCTCCCCGCCAACTTGCCGCTGCTGGAAAAGCTGGGCGTGGCCGATGAGGTCAAAGCCATTGGCATGGAAAAATGGGGCGCAGAATTTGTTTCCCCCTGGCACGATCACAAGCAAGTATTTGAATTTGGCGATGCCATGGATAAGTCTATGCCTATGGCTTACCAAGTTCGTCGCTCTGAATTTGATGAAATCCTGATTCGTAACGCCAGCCGAAAAAACGCTCGAGTTGTAGAAGGGTGCCGGGTACAAAACGTCGATTTCCTTCCTGACAATAGCGGCGCAACTGTGCAGGCGATATATGACGATGAAAGTATTGAAACGGTGAATGCGCGCTTTGTGCTGGACGCTTCGGGCCGCGATACCTTTCTCGGTAACCGTTTTAAAGCCAAGCAACGTAACAAGAAACATAATAGCGCTGCAATTTATGGTCACTTCACGGGTGCTGTACGCAATGAGGGTAAAACCGCCGGAAATATCTCTATTTTTTGGTTTGATCATGGCTGGTTCTGGGTTATTCCACTGCTAGATGGCACAACCAGTATCGGCGCGGTGGTCTGGCCCTATTACCTTAAAACCCGCGGGAAGCAGTCATTGGATGTTTTTTTTCAGGAAACGATAGCCCTTTGCAAACCGCTTGAGATGCTCGTGAAAAATGCCCATCTGGTTTCACCGGTTGAGGCGACAGGTAATTTTTCCTACGAGTGTAATCATACCCATGGCAAAAATTACTTGTTATTGGGTGATGCATACACTTTTATTGACCCGGTGTTTTCGTCGGGTGTGATGCTGGCCATGCAGAGCGCCTTTGTCGGTGCGGAGACAGTAGATGTCTGTTTGCGGAATCCTAAGCAGGCATCTGCCGCGTTAAGAAGATTTGATAAATCGATGCGCACCGGCCCTAAAGAATTTTCTTGGTTTATTTATCGTGTGACTAATCCGGTACTGCGCAATATGTTCATGGGGCCGCGCAACTTTTTTCGCGTTAAAGAAGCGCTACTATCAGTGCTCGCGGGCGATGTATTCGGCAAAACCCCAATTCGTATACCGATACTCGTATTTAAGGGGATTTACTACATCGCCTCGCTGTTTAATTTCAGACGTACGCTGAATGCATTGCACTTGCGAAAACAGAATATTCGCGTTGTCAATGATGCCGACGCTACGGTGCATTGATGGACAATACGGTATCTTTTTTGCGCAATGAAAATTTATCCATTGAGTCTTTTTTGGGGAAACCCGACCATTGGAAAAGCACTGTGCTTGGAACCCTTTGTTTTTCTGCGGATGCAGAACGCAACAATATGGTGTATCAGAGCATGGAAATACCCTGCATGCGCGTGCCCATGCAAAGGCTCGATGTCGCAGATTCATTTTGTGAAATATGGCACGGCAATGGACATCTGAAACAGGGGCAAAGCGGGGTTATCCATTACAGATACGATGACGACTTGCTGTTTGGTGTCATCGAGCAACCGGAAACAGGATTTATAGCCCGCGAGGGTAAAACACCGCTGCAGCAGGCGACTGAATGCGCCTATCGGCAGATATTCGCGTTGATAGAATCAATGCACTACCCCTATTTGTTCCGTTTCTGGAATTACATAGCTGATATTAATGGCCATAGTTTTGAATTGGAGCGCTACCGCCAGTTCAATTTGGGGCGGCAGGATGCGTTTTTTGCGCATGGGCGCAACGTTGCAGGCAACATTCCTGCCGCATGTGCGCTGGGCTTGGGACAGGGGTCGCTAACCATTGCATTTTTGGCCGGGCGAGTTAAACCATTAGCCATTGAAAATCCCCGTCAAGTTAGCGCCTATCAATATCCGACCCAGTATGGTCCACGTAGTCCCATGTTTGCGCGCGCCTGTCTGGTTCAGCTTGCGCAGGACGAGGTGCTGTTTATCTCCGGCACCGCCAGCATTGTCGGTCACGTAACACTGCATCCGGCTGATGTCGTGGCGCAGACCCAGGAGACGATTAAAAATATTGAGGCGGTGCTGACGGAAACGAATCGGGTGTCAAGCCAAGCCAATTTTGTTCTAACTGATTTGCATTACAAGGTATACATTCGCCATCCTGACGACCTTGAAAAAATCCGGATGGAACTCACGCGCCACATTGGTGGCTCACTGGATGCGGTGTATTTGCAGGCAGATATCTGTCGTGCAGACTTGCTCGTGGAAATTGAAGCGAGCGCAAGATATCGGACGTTGCCCAAGTTGGACCTTGGAGCTTGATCATGCGCACTTTTTTCGATGCGATGCAAAATATATATGATCATTTGCTGCTGTATATCGCCCTGTTGTGGTTGGGCTTGATATGTTTGGTTTGGACGCCGATCGCTCTCGTGTTTTACCCGTTGCTTCCGGTACATCGGGGGCGCGCAATCGGTCGTTATGTCACGATGCTGGGCTTTCGTTTATTTCTGGCCAGTTTGGCACTGTCACGGCGTTTCAGTTTTGATTTGCGGGTGTTGGATGAATTGCGCAATGAGCCGCCAATGATTATTGCGCCCAATCATCCCTGCTTGCTGGATGCCGTCATGATCATTTCACGTTTGCCCAATGTCGCCTGTGTAATGAAAGCTGAACTAATGCGCAATATTTTTTTGGGTGCTGGCGCACGCTTGGCTCGTTATATCAGCAATGAGCCCGTGCGACGCATGATCCAGATGGCCATCGAGGATTTTGCCAGTGGTAGTCACTTGTTATTATTTCCGGAAGGCACACGCACCGTACAATCACCCATTAACCCGTTCAAGGGAAGTGCTGGTCTAATTTCGCGTTATGCACAAGTACCCGTGCAGACCATTCTGATTGAAACCAACTCTGCATACCTGAGCAAAGGGTGGCCGTTATTGCGCAAGCCGCCAATGCCAGTGCATTATCGATTACGGTTAGGAAAGCGTTTTGATCCCCCCAAAAATACCCAGCATTTTGTGGCAGAACTGGAGGATTATTTTGCACATGAGCTGATGCAAAGTTCAAATCGTATTCCCACTAATTCCCTGCCCGCGCAGGCCGCCCACTTGTCATGAATACAACCATGATTGCCGCATCAACTACGCATCTTGTTCTTATTCCCAGCTATAACCCCGGCATTAAAGTCTACGAAACAGTGCGCACAGCTCGCCAATACTGGAACCCAGTATGGATTGTGGTTGATGGCAGCACGGATGGTAGTGCTGAAGGTTTGCTTGCGATAGCTGCGCAGGATACCGGTCTTCGCGTTATCGTTTTGCCTTGTAATCAGGGCAAGGGAGCAGCCGTACTGGCTGGTTTGGATCAAGCAGCTGCGGACGGATTTACCCACATACTATCGATGGATTCAGACGGCCAACATTCGCCTGAATGCATTCCTATTTTCATGGCGGCCTCTATGGCGCAACCTGCCGCAATGATCCTGGGGGTACCCGTTTTCGATGCCAGTGCGCCTAGTCTGCGCGTGAAAGGCCGTCGTATTTCCAATTGGTGGGCAAATCTGGAAACACTGTGGGCTGGAATTGGTGATTCTTTATTCGGCTTTCGGGTATACCCGGTAGCAGCATTGCGGCGCGTGATGCAAGCGCAGCCTTGGATGCGTCATTTCGACTTTGATCCCGAGGCAGTCGTACGTCTTTGCTGGAGCGGAGTCAAGCCAGTCAATTTACTATCGCCGGTGCGTTACTACAGTACGGATCAGGGCGGCGTTTCACATTTCCGGTATTTGCGCGACAACGTGTTGCTGACATGGATGCATACCCGGCTCTTTTTGGGTTTTTTGTTGCGTCTGCCGCTATTGTTGATCAGGCGAGTGACGGGACATTTTTAATTGCCTGATATTCTGAAAAAATGCCGACTTCCACATGCCGAGCAACTTGCGTAAACCCTGCCGCGCTCAATGTGGCCATGACTTGTTCAGGCGGGACGCAGGCTTCAATACTGTCCCAGTAATACCGCCAAATGGTTGCCGTCTCTTTTTGTCGGGAAATGAATCGCGTGAGTAGCGGAATCACCCCGCGCATATAATTTTTGAGTAGCCATTGACCTGTGCGACTTTTCGCTTGGGTAATTTCAAGAATACATAAGCGGCCACCGGGCTTTAATACACGTTCAAATTCCGTAAAAGCCACCCCCAAATCACTGATATGGCGTAGTGCATAGCCCATGCTTAAAAAATCAAAATGATTATCAGGGAAGGGCAACGACTCGGCTCTGCCTTCGATCAATAACATGGTCTTGGGCAACTTGCTGGCAGCCATCATGCCGGGGCTCGGGTCAACGCCGGTTACTAGCGCTGGATCGCCAACGAGGAAACAGGCCTGCGCAGCTACCAGCCCGGTTCCCACGCCCACATCAATTACCTTCATGCCATTTTTCAGGCCGGCGCGAACCAGTGCCTGGCGGCGATACCGGGACCCAGTACCCCATGCCAGCATCGCTTCGATACGGTCATAATCTGGTGCGGTGTCATCAAAAATTTTGCGCAAATAGGCTTGCCGGTCTTGCTCCGTCTTATAGTAATCAGTCAGCGGAATATGCGGCGCATGAACGGGGACAGCTGGAGCAGGTGTGGGAGAGGGGGTATTCATTCTGCAGTTCGCCTTTAGATCATGCCGCCATTAATGGAAATAATTTGCCCGGTAATATATGCCGCTTGTGGCGACACCAGAAACCCGATCAGGTCGGCTACTTCAGCCGGTGTGCCGGCACGTTTCATCGGCACCATGCGAGCAATCGCTTGAGTATCGAAGACTGCTTCACTCATTGATGTCTGAATAATGCCAGGTGCGACAGCATTAACGGTTATGCCACGGCTGGCGACTTCGCATGCCAATGATTTGGTGGCCGCATTAAGCGCACCTTTCGCAGCAGAGTAATTGACCTGACCTGCATTGCCAGCCAATGCGGCAACAGATGACACATTCACAATACGTCCCCAGCGGGTACGAATCATCGGCATCATCAGTTTGTGGGTAACGTTAAAAAACCCATGCACTGACACATCAATCACCCGATGCCATTGCTCTGCGCGCATACCGGGAAAAATGGCATCGTCGTGAATGCCGGCATTATTGACCAAAATTTGAATAGGGTTTTGTTCAAGCAAGGGGCTCAAAGTATCAGACACTGCGGTTTCATCAGTCACATCAAATGCCAGCACTTGTGCGCTACCGCCTTGTTCCGCAATATCATCAGCCAGTGCGCGTGCTCCGTCAATATTGCGATTCGCATGAATTAATACATGGCAACCATCTGCGGCTAAACGTCGACAAATGGCGCTGCCAATTCCACCGCTACCACCCGTCACCAGTGCGTGCTTCATGGGCGTCCTTCCAAATTTTGGGTTGCAATAATACTATCGGCATTCAGGACCACGGCAGCACGGCCATCGATCAACAGGCGACCATCCGCATGAATATTGAACTGATACAAAATATGGTCGCCGCTATTGCTGATGCAATTTGCTTCGATATCAAGATCGGCGTCGATGTCATCGAGTCGCAATACGTGAAGCTTAGTGCCGCGCACACTCACTAGGAAGCCTGCACGCGGCGGACTGTTGTCATCAGGCGCAAGTAGCGCACCGTGTACTGCCATTGCTTGTGCTGCATATTCAATCCCGCAGGCGGCGCTGAGACGGTCTCGCAGGCGCAGCGGGTTGTCTTTATTGCGATGGCTATTGGCGCGGCATTGGATATGCCTGCTATCCCAATTGACGACACTATCCAGCAGGCACATGGTGCCCTGGTGCGGGATGTGGCTGGCTATCCAAGCATGATCTAGCATGGTGAGACGTCAACTGCCAGTCGCGCGCTATCGAGGTAATCCAGCACGACCTGGCCGCCGCGGCGCAGCGCAATTTGATGCAATAGGGGCAGACTGCGTGCGGCAGGAATTGCCAGGCGCAGTTTTTCCAGTGCGGTGTCATCAATTTGATCCGCCGCCGCATCGGTCAGGCTAATGGTGATTTTTGCCAAAGTTTTTTCACTGCTTTCAGGTGCCAGTACCAGCGCAACCCCGAATGAGTCCTGAATGGGCCGGGCGCCGTGGAGTGGCTCTGGATATGCAGTATCGCAGGCCATCAATAAAATATGCCTCCTGTCCACGACTGCTTGTGTCATTGCCTCCAGCAAGCCCGCACCAAAACTGGCATCGTGCGCACACAACACTGACGATGAAGTCATCGCGCCGGTGGCAATGCTCCAGTAGCCGGCAGCGGCATTGTGTACTGAATTATGGAAACGGGTAGGAGATATCTGGCGATCTTCGGATGCCAGCATCTGGCAGATTTCATGACAGTTATTGCCATCACCGCCAGAAGCAGAAAACACGCTGGGCAAGTGCGTGACATTTTGATCAGCCGCTACGACTGCTTCCAATCCGACGGCCAGAGTGAGTTTGACAATGTTACTGCTGCGTCGACGTTCTGCAGCAGGCAGGCTCAGCGGAGGTGGCAACAGCGTTGGACTGGTTTGGTACGGACGGTGCCCGGTGAATATGGCCATGCCGCTTGGCCAGTCAATAAGTCCAGGGCCTAGCAGACCAATGCCTTCAACATAAATGGAAAGGAGCTGCATATTATCTGCCCCTTCCGTTAGCCCGGCCAAACACCAGGCTACAGTTGGTGCCGCCGAAACCAAACGAGTTACTGAGGGCATACGAAACCGGCTGATCGCAATTTTTCAGCAAATAATTGAGTGGTAGAGCCGGATCAAGCTGTTGGGTGTTCATGCCGCCCGGCAGCAAACTATGCTGAAGTGACAAAGCACAAATCACTGCCTCCATACTGCCGGCGGCACCCAACGTGTGGCCGGTAGCGCCTTTGGTCGAACTACACGGTGTGACTGACCCAAACAGTGCCGATACGGCCTTGGACTCGGCTAAATCGTTGGTTTGAGTGGCCGTACCATGCAGATTAATGTAATCAATTTCGGCGGCGTCAAGCTGGGCCATTTTTAGGGCATCCTGCATCGCCATGCGTGCGCCAAGACCATCTGGATGCGGGGATGACATGTGATAAGCGTCGCTGGATTCGCCCACGCCCAACAGTAAAACTGCATCATCATCCAATTGCTTTGGCACGCGCTCCAGCAGTGCAAACGCAGCAGCCTCGCCGATGGATATGCCGTCACGTGCAATGTCGAACGGGCGGCAAGCCTGTGTCGAAATCAGACCCAGGGAACTGAACCCGTATAACGTCGTTAAACACAACGAGTCAACGCCGCCAACTACTGCTGCGTCAATCAATCCAGCAGCTATCATCCGTCGAGCTGAACTAAATACCTTGGCGCTGGAGGAGCAGGCTGATGATACGACGACAGCCGGGCCAGTCAGTGAAAAATAATTACGTGTGAAATCCGCAACGGAGAAAGTGTTGTGAGTGGTGGCATAAATAAAATCGGCCGGTAGCGCGCCGCTAATCGGGTCACGGCGGCGATATGCCAACTCGGTTTGCAGTATGCCTGCAGTGCTGGTACCAATGAACACCCCGATCCGCTGCGCGCCATATTTTTCCCTGGCGGTAACTACGGCCTCGGCGAAGCCATCTTGTACCAACCCCATTAAGGCGAGCCGGTTATTACGACAGTCGAAGCGCGCAAGTGTCGAGGGAATTTGTACCGTGTCAACATCCGCAACCTTGCCGATAAAAGTGTCCAGATCGACTGTATCAAATGCACACGGTGCCAAACCACTACGCTGTTGACGTAATGTGTCGAGGGTTTGCATGAGTCCACAGCCAATCGGACTGGTTGCGGTGAAATGAGAAAGATGAAGCGAGTCCAAAGCAAAAAACCTATCTAAATTAAATAAAACTTTAATGAAATCAAGTCACCCGTTCTATTAAAAACGGCCAATCCTATGATGGTGTCTGGCTACGCTTTTGTTCGATACCGTAACGAAATTAAACCGGCCACACCGGCCAGCACAAGACCGGCCCATACATCAACAGCCACGTGCTGACGGATCGCAATCGTTGAATAAATGATGCCCAAGCACCATATCGAATTGATACTGAGTATCCATAAAGGGGCTCCAAAGCGGCGTAACAAATAGTGCAGCCAAATGCCTGAGAAAAATGCGGTGGCGACATGCAGGGAAGGGCAGGCATTACCTGACGCATCCACATTTTTAAGGAAATCAACATTGGGATACTGGGCCCAGTCAATATGAGCAACAGGCACAGCTGTAGGCCAAATAAAAAAAATAATCAGCGCCGCAATACACATTAATGCCATCGCCACCCCGTATCCGTATAGCTCGCGCTGTGTACTAAAGAACGCCGGTGGTAGGGAAACATAGAGCCACAGTGACAAGTAAATCGGCAGCGCTTGAGGTTGGAAGCCGATCAAATGGTCCAGCAGGGTAATGGGCATGACCGTAATCGGGTAGGCCGGATGTTTGAGCAAGTAAAAATAAGCGCCAAAAAAAACAGCTATAAATAGTGTTGTCCCGATACTTTTGAGATAAACGTGTTTAGGGATAGCCCTCGCAGCCCATTGGTACCAATTCAATTGCGGCCTATTTTCATTCAAGGCGTGTTCTCCCGGATGCTGCTCTGCAGGGTAACAAAGCGCAACTGACGGCTTGCGGCAGACGCCAGTAAGGTAGGTAGAACTTCCAAAATGACCGGGACGCCGCGCGCCGTAAGGGCAACATTGCCATCGTGCAAAAGCAGAATGGCGCCCGCCTGCATGCCGCCCAATAATTTATTTTTTACGCGATCTGCATTGCCCACTTGGGTGTCAAACCCCCGCACCGACCAACTGACCAGCTTGAGCCCCATTCGGTTCAGCACCGGGGCAAGGAAAGGATTACGAAACCCCGCAGGCGCACGAAAAAACGAAGGTGGCTGGCCGGAAATTTTTGTCAGAGTGTCTTGTGCGGCTTGTAATTCGCGCGTAAAGCCGCGCGGCCCAAGCAGCGCAAAATGATGGCGATGATGTTGGCTGTGGTTTTCAACCGCATGGCCGCGGCGCACGATTTCTTGGCATAAATCGGGGTGGCGCGCGGCTTTTTCGCCGATGCAAAAAAAAGTGGCTTTGGTTGCGTATTGATCCAGTATATCCAGCACTTGCGGTGTGACCGCGGGATCCGGCCCATCATCAATAGTCAAGGCAATTTCATTTCGGGTTGTAGCGGCGGCTGGAAGTCGTGTCCAATTCGCCCCCAACCATTGGCTGCGAGGCCATAGACCAAAAGTTGTAATCAACAAATGATTGGCCATCACAGCAACCAACGCCCAAAGCCATTGGCTGGGAGCAACAAAAATGGCAACCAAGGCTATTAGGTGCAGTATGACCGATGCACGAATTAGCAGCGCGGGCTTCCAACTTGAGTTAAGCATCAGATTGAGGCGCAAAAATTGATGAGTAAATGAGCGCCAGAATTACACCCGGCGCCACTGTTATGCCCATAGCCTGCAATATGGACACATTAGAAAACGCCAGCAGACCAAACCCTGCCACCGTGGTGAGATTTGCAAATAGCATAGATGCAAGAGTTCGCGGCGAGATAGAAGTTTGGGAATCTGATTTATCAAAGAACAGCGCATAATTAGAGCCCACTGCCACAACCAATAATAAACCCACCAAATGCAGAATAATTAATTGTTGGCCGAACCACACTAACCCAGCGGTAACAGTAATAACTGCTGCTGCTAACGGTGCAATAATTCGCGCTACCCGAATCGGTGAACGAAACACCAGCAACAACAGCGCGACAATAGCGAACAACCCGCCTAGCGATAACAAAATGGCTTCGTTCAGGTAGCCTGAATACAGCCGATCCGATTCGGCTTTCATATCCACAAACAGAACATCTGGCAAGCTCGTTGAGTTCAGTGCCGCCCGAATACGCTCGGCATTGATGCCAATATCTTTCGGGGCAGTAAGTGGCAAAAGAGCAGTCCAATGGTTCTTTTGCTGAATGAGTAAGGCATCAACTGCCATAGCCATTGAGGTATGTTCGAGATCGGTCAATTGCAGCAGCGACTGATTGCGTGCAGCTGTAACATCAGTAACAAACGGTGCTAAAAGTGTTGCCTGCAGAGGCAAACCGCGAACAGCCTGTGCAAGGCGCGTTTTCAGCACATCCTCAGTAGGTAAGCTAGCCTGTCGGGTGCGCTGCGTTTCGCTGCTGGGGAGATAACGGCTAGGGCTTTCGAAACCGGCAAGTTCACCGCTATCTACTTGTGTTTGCAAAACCCTGGATACTTGTTCGGCAGAGCGCAACACAGATTCCTGATTCGCACCGGATATCACCACCAGATAGCGCACATCCGGCGCACCCATATCCGCGCGTAAACGTGCATCTAACGCCACGTCGGCCTGCGACACAGGGCTTAATGAGGAGATTTTGTCATTCCACAAATGGTCACGATGGTGAATCAGTATGGCGCTGGCTAACAGCAACATCACCATTGCCGCCCATCTCAGCTTAGCGGCATCATGTACCCATCGGGAAAGGACAACACCAATCGGGGTGACATCATGAATATGAAATCTTGCCGGGAACAGATGCGGCAATACGAAACGAGTCACCATAGCTGCCGTTACCAGCCCAGCAATCGCATAGAGACCAAGTTGTGCGAGCCCTGGAAAGCCTGACAATAGCAGCGACGCAAAGCCCGCTATTGAGGTTAATACGCCTAAGCGGACCGTGGGCCAAAAACGCTTGATCCAGCTTTGGTGATCCTCGCGAGTTTGTCCTGATTGGACGAAAAGATAAATTGAGTAATCGACCGCTTCACCAATCAGCGCGGTGCCAAATCCCAGCGTAACGCCATGAACCACACCAAATACGAGACTGACAGCGGCTATCCCTGCCAGTGCACCGCTAACGACCGGTAAAAACCCTAACGCTAGGGCGGTGAAGGAGCGATAAACCAGCAATAGCAAAACCGCTATCAACACAATGCTGATGGCTGACAAGTGGCTGACTTGGTTTTTGATGGTGTCGCGCGACACCACAGAAAATACGCCCGGGCCAGTCATCAAAAGTTTAGCTTTTACCGTTGTGGCCGATGCAAGCTCAAACGCTTGCCGAATCGCAGACATGGCTTGTTGCTGGGCATCGGTATTGGAGCCTGCCGCCCGTGTTTGAATAAGCATCAACGCGCGCTCACCATCACGCGATACCCAGGCACCATTGAGTAATTTTGGTTGGTTGCCACTGTTGAGTTGCTCGAGAAGTTGCACCATTTCGCCGGTTGGATCGCGCGGCAATACGGATTTGACCAGCAAGCCGGCAGGTGAAGCGAGCAGATCTATCGTATCGCCTAAAGCTGAATGCAAGCCATCTACACCAAATCGCGCAGGTGTCACGGCATTGCTCAACAAATAACGATTGTTGAACAGAAAAACACGATCTCGTTCAGTGTTAACCGGTTCACCATTATTAACGGTGACAAAAGCAGAATCAGCACGCAAAGTCTGCGCGATCTGCTTTGATAGCTGCGCGCGGGTAGGCGTATCAGCGCCTTCTATGCCTACCAGAATAAGTCGCGAAGCCAGCCCGTCCCGTAGCTGATCCATCAGCAATTGCTGTGCAGGCGTTGGTGTGCGTGGTAAGAATGCCGACAAATCCGTCGTGAAATGTGCGCGGCTGATAATCACACTACAAGCCAGCAAAAATACCAGCCATAGCGTAATTGCTCTGATGCTACGGTGGTCAGTAACCATCATTATTGTGTCGCCAATTTTTCGATGATCATCAGTGAACTATCGCCGTCTGCCTGATTGATTTCAATGCTGCGCACATAATCATTAGTGCCAACAATACGGATTTTTTTTATCACGCCCTGCATTTTTTCATCAAGTGGTAGGAGCAGCAGGGTCCAGCGTTCGGCACCACCATCCAGACTTAGTCGGTAACTGCGTTCCAGCGCCTTTTGGTCACCTGCCAGAGTGCCACGAATGCTGTCGATGAAAGCCGCAAGCTCCGGATAACTTTGTAATTGAACCCGATATTTGTGACGGCCACGTTCAATTGATAACTCGCCGCCGTTGACGATCATGGATTCTGGTTTTGGTTTAAGCGTACGCTTTTCCAGACGATCAGGTGCACTGAAGTACAGTTCACCAGTAGATTCAACCGGCTTGTCGAGTATGGCAATAAATTTCTTTTCGATAAAACTAGCGTGACCGGATCGCGTTTGAGCCAGTCCGCGCATTAGTTGCTCAATATTCCAATCGGCCGCTTGGCTAATAACAGGCCAAATCATCAGAAAGCCAATGCCGGCACATCTACTGGCGAACCGAAAAATATTAGCGAAAGATAATATTGTCATGGTGGTGAGGTGGTATTGGACGCAGGCTGCCAAAAATCGAAAAAATTGAACCAGTTGTATGGTGCAGCGCGGCAGTAATAGTCTAGCAATGCCGCATAACGCGCGATAGCGGCTTGCATAGCAAGATCGCGTTGACCATGAGCAATACTGGAAAAATCAGCCAGCTTATCGAAGTGAATAGCGTATCGGTTACCACCTAAATACAGTCCCGTCATAAATATGACCGGGCGGCGCATTAGTGCAGCCATTCGGAATGGCCCTATAGGTAATTGAGCGCTCTCACCGAGAATCTTCACCGGATAGAGTGTGTCATTGCTTGGAGTACGATCGGCCAAGATGCCGACGACACAGCCTTCTTCAAGGCGTTGATTCACTTGCAGCATGGAATCTACATGTCCCAGACCAATGATGTCTTGCACGGCCTCTGGGTTTATTGCGGCGAGCATGGCGTTAATTTTTTTGGCGTTATCCTGGTGCATAACCATGGCGACGCGCAGCTTTGGATTTTTTCTTCCAATCGCGCGGATCACTTCAAAGCTGCCAAGGTGGGCGCCAATCAAAAACAGACCTTTACCATCGGCTAACAGGTTTTGGAGTGCCTCCTCGCCATGTACTTCAAAGTCAAAAAGATCAAAGCGGCGGTTGACTAAATAAAGTCGGTCATGAATGGTGGCTGCAAAAGTGAAAAAATGTTGGTACATTTCGCGACCACGTGCGGGACGACCTAATACCCGGCGCAGATAATGGCTGGAAGCACGTCGACTGGCAGGTGCGAATAGCAGAAAATAAGCCGCGATAAGATGCAATACGAAACGCCCTGCAGATCTGCCAAGTCGAAGGGAAATCCAAGTCATTATCCGGAGCATGTGCATGTTGCTCCGCTCCGGCGTACGAGCCCAGCTGGCTTGATTATCGGGCGCACGCGATGTCATATCGGCAGCTTGGTCATGATTGTGCCGACGGCAATTTTTCGGCTCCCGGCCACGATCTCGAAACGTACTGTGTCTGCCCCATTAACAGCTGTGGTGTGTTGAATAGTTAGTTCGTCGCCCGGACTGGCTGGGCTCAGAAACTTGACCGAGCTTATTTCACAAGTATCCAGTACGACATCACTAGTATCAACAATTGCATTTAAGGCGATATCAAGTAGTACCACGCCAGGCATGATCGGCGTGCCGGGAAAATGCCCAGAAAACGCCGGATGATCTATCGGCACAGTCCATTGGGTGCTGAACGTCATGCGGTTTCCTGCACGCCATGCGCTTGAGTGAATAGGGTTTGCAAGGCGGCACGAGGAAGTTTGCCAGTGCTGTTGCGTGGCAATGCATCTACAAATAGCAGCGGGCGCGGAAGGAAAACCGGATCAATATATTCACGGAGATATTTTAATATCTGCACAGGTTTGAGGTCAGGCGCCACCACGCAGGCTGCCAGCCGGGTCACATGCGCCATATCTTTTTCGTTAGGCATATAAAATGCGCCGTCTATTACACCGGGGATTGTATTGAGCAAGTGATTGAGGCTGGCCAGGGAGTGTCGCTTGCCAGCAATATTGACCAAATCAGACAGGCGGCCATGCAATAAAAAATGTTCTTCAGAGAGAGGCTCGATATCGTCGTTCATCGCAGTCTTGATCGCGATATGACCGCCATAAGCATAGCTACTCTCATTCTCAACGAGCAGCTTTATTCCCGGCAACAGTTGCCATTCGGCAGTCTGCGTAGCGCGTCTGGTCGCAATCAGGCCCGTCTCCGTACTGCCATAAATTTCCATCAAGGGCGCTTTCCATCGCGCTTCAATTTCATGTGCGAGTTGAATGGACAAAGGAGCCGTAGCTGAAACGACGCAGACAATTTCAGGCATGTCTAATTCTGCATCCAACAATGCGCGCAGGTGCACTGGTGATGATACGAGCACTCGTGGTGCCGGCACATTAACAAGCGCTTGGCAAATATCTGCAGGATAAAACGGTTGTGCATGGCTCAATGCATGGCCGCTGTGCCATGCCATCAGAACCGTAGACTCGAACCCATACATATGTTGCGGGGGTACGGTACCAATTAGTGTGCAGGGAAGGGCGTCGAGTAGCCCCAGGCGTAATGCCTCAGCTCGTACGCTACTAACCAGCGCACCCCAGGTTTTATGATGGGGCAGTGGGGCACCTGTTGAACCGGATGTAAAGACAATAGCAACACATTGAGCGCTATCGATTTGTGGAATGATGAATTTATCGGTCTGCTTGGCGTTCATTGTTGGATAACGCAACTGAGGCATTTCCAGCGTACATGCGTCGTTATCTGTCAGGCAGAATACATCGGGCGCAAAAGCTTTGAGTTGCCTAACCATTTCTGGGGTACGAGCAGATGGTAGCAGGCTGATTTTGCCTGTCACGATTGCGGCCGCCAATCCGACGCTGAACCGATAACGGTCTTCACAGACATTCAAGAGGTGATCAGCGGAGGGCAGTTTAGCGGCGAGTTCATCTACATCAGCTAAAAACTGGCGTAGCGTAACAGGGCCTTTGTTGCCCTTGGCAATGTGTGAGTCGGGTAAAGTATGCGATACCAGTGGCAGCAGAGCCATATTTAGATTCAACGCGAACGCGCTGATGTAGCCCAATATGCGCGCACAGCATCAAATATAGGCACATGCTTTATATCCGGAAGCACCTGCTTTCGTACCCAATACTCCGCAATAAACATGATCGCAACCAGCGGCAGGGTCAGGAAATTGGCGAATACTGACCAAGTGGCGAGTGGCGTGAGAAAAAACAATAATGTAGAAACCAAGGCCATGGCGGCAAAAAATAAGGTCCATGCCAAAGTAACCTGCCGCGTGTAATGCGCATGTGGAATAGTTAATTTTTCAGGCGAGGAATGCAGTTGCTCGGCAAAGCGTGTGCATAACGGTTTTTGTCCGCTGAGTAGCGTGCGACCGAATGTCATAAATAAAATCAGCTGCATGCCAACATGTTGGATCCAGTAGACCAATCCAAAATGTTTCTCAAGAGTTGGCCAAAAAGACCATAGCGCGATACATACGACTGCTAGAATGCTCAGTATCGTCATCCGTGATTTAGATCGCCATGCTAACAATAATGAAATCAAAAGCACTGGCGTAATGGCGACAATGGCTCCGAGATTGCCATTTTCGGTTGATTCGCTGGTGTAATGAGCCAGCAACGCGTAGCCGATGATCAACGCGGCTATACCCAGCCAGCGCAGAGCGCGTAGTGCCATTAACGGGTTCTCTGTGCTGTTATATAGTTGGTGAGACTGTGTAACGAGCTAAAAATATGCTTGTTGTCAGCGCTGTCGGTGCGGAGCTGGAAGCCATAACGTTTTGAAACTACCAGCGCAACTTCGAGTATATCAATCGAATCCAACCCCAAACCTTCACCATAAAGTGGGGCATCAGGCAATATTTGATCCGCTGTTATCTCCAAATTTAGACATTCGACAATTAAGACCGCAACTTCATATTGCATGTCTGCGGCAATGGCAGCATTAGGATTCTGGTGATTGAGCATATTTATTTTTTTGGTTTGTTATAAGTATTGGGCCAGAAGCAGTGTAGCTAACAGTGAATAAGTAGGATGATTTTAGCTGCACAAAACAACCGCTTCAATAAATCATTTAATTTGACATAATATAAATTATACGCAACAAATTAAAGTAAAAGACTGGTTATTCAGCAGCTTGGCTTAACATTGGTCATCTAACAATTGCAATTTTCCAGTAAGATATTCTAATGACGTAACGCTATTTCAATTGTACGGTACAGCACATACAGAAGGTATAAATATTGGAGAATATGTCATTTTTTGCACTGTGCCAAGAGTTGTGGCCTAGCAGCAGCTTTGGGAATCATGGAATATCTTGATCCTTGTCTCCTGCAAATGCGCGGAAGCCCTAAAGCCCATTTGAGGGTTGGCCGTGATTCCTGAAAATTCCGCAGAAAATCATTTAACCAATTGATCTATCTGGAAAATTCAATTTTATAGTTGATCGGCGTGATTTCCCGATCCAGATCAAGCGTGTAATCGCCAAAGCGGTTGATGTGGCTCGTCCGATAAGGCGATAGCGCTTTGAGCACCGGCCCGTCCAACGGATACGGGCTTGCCGTTTACCGATAAACGGTATATATTACGCGAATGATCTGCTCGTTCAAGTGCAAAGACACCGAAAATCTATTTGTGTCGGGGAAATCCAAGCGCTTTGCGAATATCAAGGACGTGGCGGCAAGGAAATTGACGCTACTCCAGGCGGCCGCAACGCTGGACGCATTGATGGCGCCGCCGGGCAATAGGCTGGAAGCGCTGGCGGGCGATCGGAAAGGCCAGCACAGCATTCGAGTGAACGATCAATGGCGCGTGTGCTTTGTTTGGACAGACAAAGGACCGTCGGATGTAGAGATCGTGGATTACCACTGAAAACAAGGTACATCATGTTTAAGAATGGAATGCGTGCGGTACACCCTGGCGAGATCTTGCGCGAGGACTATCTGGGCCCGTTGGAAATGACGCCGAATTGGCTGTCGAAGAAGCTGCATGTGCCGGCATCGCGATTGAACGATATCGTGCTGGAGCGGCGAGGCGTGACAGCCGATACGGCGCTGCGTTTGGCGGCGTTCTTCGGTGGTGATGCGCAGACCTGGTTGAACCTGCAAGCGATGTACGATCTGCGAGTGGCCGAGCAGGAAAACGCAAAGCGCATCGCTGTCGAAGTGCAGCCGTTAAATCTGAAGGTGGCGTAGCGCGTCACGTGCAAAGGCATTCGTAACCTGTCATTTCGCGAAGGACTCCCTGTCGGCCGCGGGCTTCCGCAAGAAAGGGACCATGACATGGACCAGAATTCACCACATCAGCACGTCACCGCCCCTTTGGGCATCGTTGAGCCACATGCTCTCCTGCTGAGCGTTCCGCCTGCTGGTCAATTGCTCTACAAAGTGATGACCGTCGAGAATCTGTTGCGCTCGATTTCGGGTGCGTATTTGCACTTCAATCGCGTCGACAGCTACACAGACTTCCCTGGTGCGGACATCCATGACGGACAACAATTGGCCGGGGACCAGCCAGGCAATGCAGGGGCGAAATTTGCAAAAGCGCCTGATTATTCAGCGGCCAATTATTACGATCAGTCCCGCGCTAGAACCTATGCCTGCTGTTTTTCGCTGGAGAGTTCAGATTCTATTTGGAAGAGCGGCGGCTATGCCGACGTGAATGACAAGGTTTGCGTCGTCTTTGATTTTGCCAAGTTGCGCGCGGCGAATTGATCCGCCAAACGCTAAATTTGGCCTAAAGCGGATCAACGAAACGACATGAGAAAAGTGGGAATCGCTACATCCCTTTAGAGATCATAGCCTTAGCAGATTTTCTGCGGATTTTTCAGGAATCACGGCCGACCCTCCATTTTGTGCTGTCGGCAAAATTTTGGCGCCAAAAAACCAAATAAAAAAGCCAGCTAGCAGGCTAACTGGCTTTTCACATTACAAATATTGTCCATAAACTATTGATTCAATTGGTCGGGGCGAGAAGATTCGAACTTCCGACCCCTTGCACCCCATGCAAGTGCGCTACCAGGCTGCGCTACGCCCCGACCGAGCTTCAAATTATAACTTGAATGGACAACAAAAGTTACGCGCTCAACATCGAAAGAATGCTTTTTAACTCACTCCTGACTTGGCGAACATCCATTGATCGGCTACTTTTTGTTGTACGAGCTGGCGCCGGAATCGCCTCTGGGCCATCTAGCCGATTGCGCGCTCCATTGATCGTAAATCCATGCTCGTATAAAAGCTCACGAATGCGGCGAATCAAGAGCACTTCATGGTGTTGATAGTAACGGCGATTGCCACGACGTTTGAGTGGCTTTAACTGCGTAAATTCTTGTTCCCAGTAGCGGAGCACGTGTGGTTTGACGCCACAAAGCTCGCTGACTTCGCCGATGGTGAAATACCGTTTTGCCGGGATTGCCGGCAGGCTACTGTTGGGCAGCGCTTCCATTGAACGACTTCTCCACAAGGCTCTTCAGTTTTTGGCTGGCATGAAAAGTTACAACACGACGTGCTGTGATCGGAATTTCCTCGCCTGTTTTGGGATTGCGCCCAGGGCGTTGAGGTTTATTGCGCAGCTGGAAATTCCCGAAGCCGGATAACTTAACGCTATCGCCCTTCTCCAACGCCATGCGAATTTCCTCGAAGAAAGATTCGACCATATCTTTGGCCTCACGCTTGTTGAGACCGACTTTTTCGAACATTAAGTCCGCAAGTTCAGCTTTAGTCAGTGTTAATGTCATTTTTATGTTTATTTTCTGATAGTTGCGCCATACTGCTTTGACATTACTTCAGCTACATCAGATACGACTTGATCGCATTCAGAATCTGTTAAAGTTCTATCAGTATCCTGCATAACTATACGAAACGCAAGGCTTTTTTGCCCGGCCGGCAAGTTTGCACCGCGATATAAGTCAAACAGATTAAAGTCGATAATTTTGCTCAATTTAAGGCTTAAAACAGCATCAATCATGGCTTGAGCAGGCACCGTTTCCGGCACGTTGACGGCTATGTCGCGACGCACAGCCTGCATGCGCGAAGTGGGTTTGTAGTGCGGAGAGATTTGCTTTACCAATGCGGCAACAGCGAGTTCAAATAAAATCGGCGCGGCGGGTAATTCGTAATGCTGTTGCCAACGCGGATGCAGCTCACCCAAAAAGCCAATCAATTGACCATCAATATGTATGGCGGCTGAACGCCCCGGATGTAAAGCAGGGTGTACTAAAGGCTCAAAATGTGCACCAGCGCCTTGCAGTAGTGACTCCAAATCGCCCTTTACCGCAAAAAAATCTACCTTGGCTGATTTATCTTCGCCCCATTGTTCGGCATGCATGGGGCCGTAGGCTAATCCTCCAATTTTCTCTGGTTGCACGTCCAGTGTGGCCTCGGTGCTATTGAAGCAGCGACCAACTTCAAATAGCCGTAAACGAGTTTCACCCCGATTCAGATTATTTTTGAGGGACAAAATCAAACCGCCTATAAGGCTGGTTCTCATGACACTCATTTGGCTGGCAATAGGGTTGGAGAGTTTGATCGGATTAATATTGGCACAAAAATCTGTTTCCCATGCCTCAGGCACAAAGCTGTAGTTGATGACCTCTTGATAGCCAAGGCTGGCCACACTGTTCCTGATGGCGGCGCGGGTGCGCAGGCTTTCTGAAATCGGCATGATAGCAACAGAGGATCGCGGCGGCAGCGCCGGCACTTTTTCATAGCCATAGATGCGGGCAATTTCTTCAACAAAATCAGCCTCGATGTTGAGATCAAATCGGTATGACGGCGGTGTAACCAGCAGGACGGCTGGTAATGCGGTGCCCTTCCCTTCAACTTCCCTAACCTGACATTGCAAGCGTTTGAGGATATCCAATATGGTGGTAGGTTCAATATCCATGCCGATCAGCGTATTCACGCGTGATACGCGAACGGACACGGGTGATTTTGGTGGGACGCTAATGATGGCCTCGGTCACAGGCCCAATTTGCGTGTTTGGCGTGCCGCAAATTTGAATCGTTAATGCTGTTGCATATTCGATTCCAGCGCGAGCTGATGCCGGATCTACGCCTCGCTCAAACCGATAGGCCGCGTCTGAATTGATTCCCAGTTCGCGTGTTTTGCCTTGAATGGCATCGGGGTGAAAGTGCGCCGCTTCAAAAAATACATTCGTGGTGGCGTCAGACACCATGCTCTCCAAGCCACCCATCACGCCGCCCATTGCCACGGCCCCAACCTCATCAGTAATGAGCAGCATGTCTGGCTTTAACACCACATGTTGCTCATTGAGCAGGTTCATTTCTTCACCCGCTTTGGCCCAACGTACCTCTATATCGCCCTTGAGTTTGTCATGATCGAATGCATGCATCGGCCGACCACGTTCGAGCGTGAGGTAATTGGTGATATCTACCAGCGGCGCAATGGAACGAAAACCGGCGCGCTCCAACCGGCGCTTCATCCATTCCGGTGTGGCCGCTTTGGTGTTAATATTTTTGATGACACGGCCAAGGTAGGCAGTGCATGACTTGCCTGCGGAAAGCTTAATAGCACGGGCATCAGTTATATTGGATGCCACCGGTTCGATCGGCGGGATATGGAGTTTGGCGCTTGCGCCGATGACCGCAGCCAGATCACGCGCTACTCCAATCATGGATAAGCAATCGCCGCGATTGGGGGTGAGCTTCAGCGTCAAAATCACATCATTGAGATCGAGATAATCGCGAATATCCTGACCAATCAGTGCATCAGCAGGCAGTGCCAGCAGGCCACCATGATCGTCGGATAAACCCAATTCGCGCGCTGAGCACAGCATGCCGTTTGAATCAACACCACGCAGCTTGGCTGCTTTGATTTCAAGACCGGGCAACTTTGCACCGACCAAGGCACAAGGTACACGCATGCCGACAGCCACATTTGGCGCGCCACAAACGATTTGCAGCAAGCTTCCCGTGCCGGCATCTACTTCGGTCACGCGTAGCTTGTCGGCATTGGGATGGGGGCTAACCGCCTTAACTTCTGCCACTACAACTTGGGTATAGGGCGGGGCAACAGGGTTGATTTCCTCTACTTCCAGCCCTGCCATCGTCAATGTGTGGGCGAGCTCATCGATTGATAAATCGATATCAACCAGTGTTTTAAGCCAATTTACGGATACTTTCATGTTGCAATCCTATTAGTGCAATTAGTGGAACTGGCTTAAAAATTTCATATCATTTTCAAAGAATAAGCGCAGATCGTTCACACCGTACTTTAACATTGCAAGGCGATCCAAGCCCATTCCAAAGGCAAAGCCAGAATATTTTTCAGGATCAATTCCACCGTTTTTCAGTACGTCAGGATGCAGTACACCCGCACCGCCAATTTCCAACCACTTTATCTTGCCACCCTTGTTTTCCCATTCCATATCAACCTCTACGCCAGGCTCGACAAACGGGAAAAAAGAGGGGCGGAAACGAATTTGCATATCATCACGTTCGAAATAGGCATTCAAAAATTGCGTCAAGGTGCCCTTCAGATCAGCCAAACTAATCCCTTCATCAACCCATAACCCCTCGAGCTGATGGAACATGGGGGAATGGGTTGCATCGTGATCGCAACGATAGACGCGGCCGGGGCAAATAATGCGAATCGGCGGTTTGTGACTCAGCATATGGCGTATTTGCACTGGCGATGTGTGAGTACGCAGTAAGTTTTTTGAACCCTCAATATAGAAGGTGTCGTGCATTGAGCGAGCCGGGTGGTTTTCGGGGGTATTAAGCGCCGTGAAATTAAAAAAATCAGTCTCGATTTCCGGTCCATCAGCGACCGAGAAGCCCATGGTTGCAAACAAAGCTTCGATCCGCTCCAGAGAGCGTGTTACAGGGTGTAAGCCACCGTTGCGAGAGGTGCGCCCCGGCAAGGTGATATCGATGGCTTCAGCAGCGAGCTTGGCCTCAAGCTCTGCGTTTAAGATACGCGTTTTAGCAGCGTTAATAAGCGCTTCAACTTGGCTTTTCACCTCGTTGATGGCAGCGCCTGCCGCTTTCTTTTCTTCCGGTGGTAATTTGCCAAGCGCTTTCAGTTGCTCGGTAAGCGAGCCCGATTTACCCAAAAATCGCGCCTTGGTTTGCTCTAAATCGGGCACCGATGCGGTGACGGCCAGTGCGGCAGTGGCTTCCTGCAATATTGCTTGGAGATCGCTCATGGCTGTTCAATCTGAATGGTCTGAAATTTATTGATACTAGAAAGCAAAAGGCCCGCTCATTTAAGGGAAGCGGGCCTGTTGCGTTGATTCAAATTACTTACGCCGCATTAGGCATTACGGGCCGCTTTCGCTTGCTCGATAAATTGCGCAAATGCAGGTTTGTCCATCACTGCCAAGTCGGCCAGTACTTTACGATCCACATCAATCGAGGCGCGTTTCAGGCCGTTCATGAAGGTGGAGTAGTTCATGCCGCCATTGCGGGCTGCCGCGTTGATACGGGCAATCCACAACGCACGGAATACGCGCTTTTTGTTACGACGGTCACGATAAGCATATTGGCCTGCCTTCATTACCGCTTCTTTGGCGATACGGAAGACTTTACTGCGACGGCCGCGATAGCCTTTGGCTAGGTCGAGGATTTTCTTGTGGCGGGCGCGGGCGGTAACACCACGTTTAACTCTAGGCATGGTGGCGCTCCTTTACGCGTAAGGCAACATCGCACGAACACTCACGATGTTGGTTGCATGGATTTCGGCTGTACCGCGAAGCTGACGCTTGGATTTGGTCGTCTTCTTGGTCAGAATGTGGCGTTTGAACGCCTGCGAGCGCTTGATTGAGCCTGAACCACGCACTTTAAAGCGCTTGGCAGCTCCGCTCTTGGTCTTCATTTTTGGCATGTCATTTCCTTGATTAGCCTTACCGCAGCAGGTGGCGAAACATTTTCGCACTTGAAACCTGAAGACGGCTTGTTTGCATCGTTTGTTTTCCAGCTTTTACTGTAAAACTGGGTGATGCCCCATTGCTGCAATAATATGAACTTTAAATCTTCTTCTTGGGTGAAACCACCATAATCATCTGGCGGCCTTCCATTTTGGGGAACTGTTCAACCTGACCCACTTCTGCCAAATCTGCCTGTACACGCTTCAACAGCTCCATACCAAGCTCCTGATGCGCCATTTCACGACCACGAAAACGCAGTGTGATTTTAGTCTTATCGCCGTCTTCCAGAAACCGCTTCAGGTTACGCACTTTGATGTTGTAATCGCCATCATCCGTGCCGGGGCGGAATTTGATTTCCTTAACCTGAATTTGTTTCTGTTTCAGTTTGGCTTCGTGGGCTTTCTTGGCCTCGCGGTATTTGAACTTGCCGAAATCCATGATTCGACAAACAGGCGGTTTTGCCGTTGGGGCAATTTCCACCAAATCCAACTGCGCAGTTTCTGCTTGAGTTACAGCTTCAGCAAAACTCACTATTCCAATTGGCTCGCTTTCGGGGCCGAGCAATCGAACCTCAGTGACACCAGTAATCTCACTGTTGATCCGAACATCTTTATCAGTAGCGATAAAACTCTCC
>JAYVEV010000069.1:0-5803 GCA_043773745.1 Burkholderiales bacterium
GAATATCGTCTGAGGTATTAACGCCGCCATTCAGCACGATGGTGAGATGCGGGAAATCTTTTTTGAGCTGGTACGCATAATCGTATTTCAGTTTGGGAATTTCACGATTTTCTTTAGGGCTTAAACCTTTCAAGATCGCGTTACGGGCGTGGGCGATGAACACAGTGCACCCAGCCTCCGCGACAATGCCGACAAAGTCGCGTACAAATTCATAACTCTCATTGTCATTGATGCCGATGCGATGTTTGACAGTAACGGGTATCGACACCACATCTGCCATCGCCTTCACGCAATCCGCCACCAACTGCGGCTCGGCCATCAGGCATGCGCCAAAACTGCCGCGCTGCACACGCTCCGAGGGGCAGCCGCAATTGAGATTGATTTCATCGTAGCCCCATTGTTCGCCCAGCCTGGCGCATATGGCGAGGTCTGCGGGCTCGCTACCGCCTAGTTGTAGCGCGACCGGATGTTCTTGCGGATTAAAGTCTAGGTGGCGTGGCTGACTGCCGTGAATCAGTGCGCCGGTGGTGACCATCTCGGTATAGAGTCTGGTGTGCCGCGTTAATAATCGGTGGAAATAGCGGCAATGCCGATCAGTCCAATCCATCATCGGCGCAACGCTCAGGCGGTGGCTGTATTCATAACTATTTAATTTGTCATCCATGGGATGATTTTATCAGTCGTGCTGTGTACATCAATGGGTTTGCGGCAAAATAGCAACATGTTGATTAAAAAATCTGAAATCATCGAAGCCGCCGCCGCCTTGCAACGCGGCGATCTGGTGGCGTTGCCTACCGAGACGGTTTATGGCTTGGGGGCGGATGCAGCCAACCCCGACGCGATTAAAAAAATCTTCGTCGCAAAAGGGCGCCCCGAGGATCATCCTCTGATTGTGCATATTGCCAAAGGAGCGCCGCTTGGCCACTGGGCAGTTCGAGTGCCGGCAGCAGCACACCAGCTCATTGCGGCATTCTGGCCCGGACCGCTAACGCTGATTCTTAAACGCTCCAAGCGCATACCGCTCGAAGTGACGGGCGGGCAGGAAACGGTTGGGATTCGATGCCCCGCGCATCCGATGGCGCAAGCTCTGCTTGCGGCGTTTGCGAAAATAGGCAGCGGCATTATTGCAGCGCCATCCGCTAATAAATTCGGTCATGTATCGCCCACTACCGCCCAGCATGTGCGTGATGAATTCGGCGATGCTGTTGGCCACACCGCCAGGGACATGATCTACCTGCTCGATGGCGGCGCCTGTGATGTGGGCATTGAGTCAACGATACTCGATTTGTCGCGCGATTTTCCCGTGCTGCTAAGGCCTGGCGCCATCTCCAGCGAGCAGATACGCGATGTGATCGGCAAGATGCCGCTGACGCGGGAAGAGGCAGAGACGGCGGCAGAGACGGAAGCAGAAGCAGCGGTCGAGAAAGAGATAGAAAATTGGCCCGGTGCGAAAGTGTCCGCAAAAAAACTGCCTGGCGCGAGGCATGCAATTGAGTCGGCCGTGCCGCGAGTATCGGGCTCACTCGCGGCGCACTATGCACCGCACACCCCGCTAGCATTGCTGACAGCAGTGCAATTGCAGGCCAAAATAGATGCCTTGCTTGATGCTGGCAAGCGCGTTGCGGTATTAGCGTTTACTGCGCAGCCGAAAGTAAAACCTTCACCGGTTGGTGTTGGCATTCGCAATGCGCGCCGTTTAGTATGGATCACCGGAGAGGCTGATCCGGCGGGATACGCGCAAGGGCTTTATGCAAATTTACGTACGCTGGATGCCGCTGAGACCGAGATGATTTTGGTCGAAGCACCGCCCGCCAGCACGCCGTGGGACGCCATCAATGACCGGCTATCGCGCGCAGCATTTGGCTCGGGCAGGCATCAATAATATTCGGCATGTGCATTGCGTGTGTGAGGCTTAGATTTAGGCCTTATTTTTTGCACGCACCAGAAGCGCAATGCGCCTGGCAAGAATGACTCCCGCTAACACAGCCGCCCCGGTGATGATGCCAATAAGACCATCCACAATCGTCGGCATCACGCTTGCCATTAACCCGCCAAAATGATTGGTTAGCGATTCAATCCCGTGATGCAGCGACGGCGCACCGTGCACGATAATACCGCCACCCACCAGAAACATTGCTGCGGTGCCAACCACGGAAAGCAGCTTCATCAAATACGGTGCGCCTGCCACCATGCCGCCACCGATGACGCGTAATAAGCGGCTACTTTTTTTCGATAAATACAAGCCTGCATCATCAAGCTTCACAATCGCCGCCACAAAACCATAAACGCCAACGGTCATGATGAGGGCTATCGCGCACAGCACCGCCACTTGTCTGCTGAATGTCGCGGTGGCAACCGTGCCCAGCGTAATCACAATGATCTCGGCCGACAACACAAAATCGGTGCGAACCGCGCCTTTGATTTTGTTTTTTTCGAATGCCACCATATCGATCGCCGGGTTCACCACCGCCGCGACCAATTCAGTGTGATGCGCCTGATCCTCAAGCGGGGAGTGCAAAAATTTATGGGCAATTTTTTCAAAGCCCTCATAGCAAAGATAAGCACCGCCGATCATTAGCAGCGGCGTCACGGCCCACGGCGCCAGCGCGCTGATGGCCAGCGCTAATGGCACCAAAATCGCTTTGTTAATGAACGAGCCTTTTGCGACGGCCCACACCACTGGCAGCTCACGATCCGCTTTCACGCCTGCAACCTGTTCTGCGTTGAGCGCCAGATCATCGCCGAGTACGCCCGCGGTTTTTTTGGCGGCGACTTTACTCATCACCGCGACATCGTCGAGAATGGTGGCGATATCATCAATCAGCGCAAATAAACTACTGGTAGCCATAGGAGTCAGCCGAAGGGTTAAAGAGACTTAAGAGGATAAAAAACGTGCTGCAATGTTTGATATAAATTCGAAACGCTATAGTAGGAGCGCAGTTTGAGGCTTTTTACCTGAAAACCCGCTTCCGTATTGAAGTTTTGTAAGATAATTGTCTTTAATTGCCCGCGCATTTTGCTGCTTGGCAGGGTCTTCCGTCAACGAGAATATGGCCGCGCGTGATACGATGCCGCATCAAAAAATTATGAAGCGAGAACCATTATGACAACGCCAAACTACCAAGTTGCGACCCGCATGCGGAATGTTTCATCGTCTGCGATTCGCGACCTGCTTAAGCACGCTGCTGAGCCCGGTATGATTTCCCTTGCGGGCGGCCTGCCCGCGCCGGATCTGTTCGATCTCGAAGGCTTAAGTCAGGCCAGCGCTGAAGTGATGCGCGATATTCCGGTATCAGCATTGCAGTACGGCGTGACCGCCGGTTCGTCTGAATTAAGAGCAGCGCTTGTCACCTTGATGTCGTCACGCGGTGCCAATGTCGATGCGAATGATATTGTCGTCACCACCGGTTCGCAACAGGGTATTGATTTGATAGCGCGTGTGATGCTGGATGCTGGCGATATTGTTTGTGTGGAGCGGCCATCGTATCTGGCGGCGATTCAGACTTTTGCGTTGGCCGAGGCCCAATTTGTTGGGGTGGAAGTCGATGATCACGGCATGAACGTGGATGCGCTCGAGGTAATGCTCAATAGCGGTACCGTGAAGCCGAAGTTGATTTATACCGTCGCGACATTCGCCAATCCATCGGGCGCAACTATGTCAATGGAGCGCCGCAAAAAACTATTGCAGCTCGCGGTTAAACATCAGATATTCGTCATTGAGGATGATCCCTATAGCGAACTGCGTTCATACGGCAATGCACTACCGCCATTGATCGCAATCGCCAAAGAAATTCCCGGCGCAGAAGCATGGTGCGGCTATCTTTCCACGCTCTCAAAAATCTTGGCGCCCGGCTTTCGCATTGGCTGGATGATCCTGCCGCCCGCACTTCTTAATTACGCCGAAATCGCCAAACAAGGTATGGATTTGCATACCTCCACTTTCACCCAAGCGGTTGCTGCCCGCTATCTTGATTCGGGCCGCCTGTATGAGCGGCTGCCAAGCATTCGTGCCAGTTACAAGGAACGCAATGAAGCTTTGGCGGACGCCCTGAAACGGCATCTCTCAGGTGCGCTGACCTACGTGCAGCCCGACGGCGGCATGTTTTTGTGGGCTAAATGGACAGATACCTCCATTAATTCTGCCGCGTTGCTGAAATACGCCTTGCCTGAAAAAATGATATTCGTACCCGGCGAGCATTTCTATGCCGATGCGCCGGTACATCATGCAATCCGCCTAAGCTTTGCTACCCCAACACCCAAGCAGCTGGATGAGGGTATTCGCCGCTTGGCAGTGGCCGTCGAAAAAATGCACAAGGCATCAGCAGCACAGATTGCACGCGCCGCCTAAATTGAAACCAATCGCTATCTTCCGTTTTGCCCATACGGAAGGTCCTGGCTATTTCGCGACGTTTTTGGATGCACATTCGATTCCCTGGGTGCTCGTCGCGCTTGATGAGGGTGCGGCCGTTCCAAAAGATTTGACGCCCTATTCTGGATTCGCATTCATGGGCGGGCCGATGAGCGTGAATGATGATCTGCCGTGGATTCCAACCGTGCTGGAATTGATTCGTCAGGCAATTGCAAATGACACGCCATGCCTTGGCAGCTGTCTGGGCGGCCAATTGATTTCAAAGGCGCTTGGTGGGGCTGTGACCAGGAATGCAATAAAGGAAATTGGCTGGAACCCAGTTCGGGTTGAGCGCTCTCAACTGGCAAGAGAGTGGCTGGGAAATGACTTAGACGAGTGGACAACTTTTCAATGGCACGGTGAGTCGTTCAGCATTCCGCCGAATGCGGAACGCATACTTACCGGCGATGTTTTTTCCAACCAAGCCTTCGTCATCGGCAAATCAGTGGGCACGCAATGCCATCTTGAAATGACGGCAACGATGATAGAGTCCTGGTGCCGCGATTGGGCCAAGGAAAAGGCCGATCCGCACTTATCCAGCGTGCAAACGCCAGAAGAAATGCGGGTGGCCATGAATGAAAATCTAAAGGCGCTGAATCAAGTAGCTGATCGGCTTTATACCAAATGGCTTGACGGCATAAAATCAGGCGTGACCGTGGTTTGAAGGATTGGCTTCAACTGCCCGCAGCAAATTTTCTTTGGAAAATGGCTTTGTTAAATAGGCGTTAGCGCCCACTGTCCGTCCGCGTGCGCGATCAAAGGCGTTGTCTTTCCCGGATAGCATGATGACGGGGGTGTCTTTGTGTTTGTCGCTGCCTTTGATTAAAGCGCAGGTCTGATAGCCGTTCAGGCGTGGCATCAGCACATCAACAAAAATAAGGTCTGGATCAAATTCTGAAAGTTTGGCAAGCGCGTCAAAGCCATCATCGGCTAACATCACCTCGCAGCCCGCCTCGCCTAAAAAAATTTCAACGCAGCGGCGAATGGTGCTGCTATCGTCGACTAGCAAAACGCGTCTGCCGACTAGATTCATATTGTTTGACATTGAGAGACCTCTTTTGGGTTGATTGCGCCGATGTGTATGCTGTACAGAAGGACGGTCAGCACATCTTGTAAAGCCATACTATTCTTTCCAAGCAGGAGCAAAATCGGGTAATACCTGAGGTGAGGCTTCGATTTTGCTCATGAGGTCGCAAATCAACCCAATTTTTTGTCAGCCCAAATAACTTGGGAACGTTAAGCAGCAATGTTGGCTTTATTAGCCTGGGGCGAGTAGGCTAATTTTATGTACCTTGTTTATTTGCCCTATTCAATATTGAGGGCTGTCATTAATTGGAGATAAATCATGCAACGACATTCACCGCAGATGACTCGAATACTTGTTTGTGTTATCGC
>JAYVEV010000070.1:0-7748 GCA_043773745.1 Burkholderiales bacterium
ATGGATGGTGCAGGCGCACCAATATGCAGGCGCTGAAGAGATCGCCAGCCAGTTTGGGGAAGCGATGCACTCGCTATGGGCAGAAAATTAGCCTTCGCGTAAAATAGCAAAATCCTATATCTGGGGCGGTTTTACAAGCACTTTTGGCTGGAAAAACCCGTCGATAGTGGTGTTTATAAAACCATCAATCAAACAGCGCTTACTCAAAAATCAAGCATCATTGTGATATGTACGCGCTTTAAACCCCACCTCACTCAGCTTCGCGACGATTTCCTGTACGTGCGCGTAGTTGCGGGTCTTCAGCACAAACTCCACTTCTGCCGTTTGTACTGGCAAGTTGGTGAAGGCCCGCTGGTGATGGACTTCTTCGATGTTGGCGTTAGCGTCGGCAATCACGCCGGTAATTTTTGACAGCGCGCCGGGCAAATCGCGCAGCTCTACTTTAATCCGCGCGAGCCGACCGGAGCGCACCATGCCGCGCTGAATAATTTCGGCCAGCATCAGCGGATCAATATTGCCACCGCAAAGTACCAGACCAACGTGCTTTCCCGCAAAATGCTCGCGGCGCTTGACCATGGCGGCGAGTGATACCGCGCCGGCTCCTTCAACCACAGTCTTTTCGATTTCGAGCAGCATCACAATGGCTTCCTCGATTTCACCTTCATCGACCAGCACAATATCGCTCACTAATTTTTTGACGATAGCTTGGGTGAGTACACCGGGCTCGCGCACGGCAACACCCTCGGCAATGGTGGAAGGCCCAAATACGGCGGGTACCCCTTTGATCGCGGCATACATGGACGGAAAGCGCGTGGTTTCAACACCCATCACTTCAATTGACGGCTTGATCGCTTTGGCCGCCACCGCCATGCCGCTAATTAATCCGCCGCCGCCAATCGCGATACACAGCATATCGAGCTGTGGATGCGCTTGCAGCATTTCAAGCGCGATGGTGCCTTGTCCGGCGATGACTTTTTCATCATCGTAGGGATGCACGAAAGTCAGGTCACGCTCACGAGCAAGCTCGAAGGCGTGCGCTTTGGCTTCATCAAAATTATCACCGAAGAGCACCACTTCAGCACCGTTGCGGCGCGTCATATCGACTTTTACATTAGGGGTAAAGCGCGGCATCACAATCACACTGGGAATACCCAGACGGGTGGCGTGATGCGAAACCCCTTGAGCATGATTGCCCGCGCTGGCCGCAATCACGCCTGATTGGGCTTGCGCAACGGTCAGCGATGCGAGCTTGTTGAGCGCGCCGCGCTCTTTGAAGCTGCCGGTGAACTGGTGATTTTCAAATTTGAGGTAAACCTCGGCACCGGTGATCTCTGACAACGTCCGCGAATGCAGACAGGGTGTGTTCACCACATGTCCGGCAAGGATTTTTTGGGCGGCTTGAATATCGGACAGATTGGTCATTTTTATTTTCTGGTTTCGGGTACAAGATGATGCAGGAAATATAACCACAGCAGTGGAAGCCGTGCGGGTCGATATGATCGATTTGATTTTACGCTGCTGCGGGCTTGTCCATTGGCATCGCCACAATCGGCGCACGACCATCGACATTTAAAAACCTGAAATCAACTTCCGGCACGCGCCCAGAAATAATATCGGCTAGCGCTTTGCCAGAGCCGCAGCCCTCTGTCCAACCCAGCGTACCGTGTCCGGTATTGAGGAACAGGTTGTTAAATTTCGAACGACCAATCAGCGGCCGGTTGGAAGGTGTGGCCGGACGCAGGCCAGTCCAGTAGGTCGGGTTGGCATAGTCAGCACTGTCGGGGAACAACTCTTGGGCGCGACGCGTAATAGCCTCACAGCGAACGCTATTCAATTCGGTGCTGTAGCCGCTGAGCTCTGCCGTGCCAGCAATACGCAGACGGTTACCCAGACGGGTAAATACCAGCTTGTAATCTTCGTCGGTGAGACTGACAACGGGCGCACCCGCAAAACCTTCAGTGGAAAACGTAGCCGAATAACCTTTGGCCGGATAGACCGGAATCGTGATGCCGATCGTCTTTAACAGCAGCGGGCTGTACGAGCCCATCGCCACTACATAGTGATCAGCCACCAGCGTTTGCAGCGTCTTGGTGTCCGCTGATCGCACTGCCACGCCGACAATTTTATCGCCCTTCGTATGAAGCGCTTCAATCGTGGTTGAGTAATGAAAATTCACGCCCAATTGCGCGCACAGCTTGGCCAGATTTTGTGTAAATTTATGCGCGTCTCCCGATTCATCGGCCGCGGTGTAAGTAGCACCGACCATTTTATCGCGCGCCGATTTCAGGGCGGGTTCAATCTCAATGGCGCGGTCCACGCTGATGACTTCACGCTCGCAGCCAAAATTACCCATGATCTTGGCGGCCGGAATCGCCGCCGCCCATTCCCTAGCGTCGGTATAAAAATGCAAAATACCTTTGGCCAGATGATCGTATTCGATGCCCGTTTCACGACGCAGCTCCTGCAAACATTGGCGGCTATAGGTGCCCAGATTCAAAATCTGCATGGTGTTGAATTTGGTACGCGAAGGAAGGCATTCCAGTAAAAACTGTAAGCCCCATGCCCACTGTGCCGGATCGGCATGCAGGCGGAATAACAAAGGCGCATCGTCCCGGGTAAGCCATTTCAATACCTTGAACGGTGCAGCTGGATTAGCCCAGGGCTCGGCATGCGAAACCGAAATTTGCCCACCGTTGGCGTAGCTGGTTTCGAGCCCGGCGGCGGGCTGGCGATCGACCACTGTCACCTCGTGGCCTTGCTTGGCGAGATACCACGCTGAAGCCGTGCCCAGAATGCCCGCACCCAGAACAATGACCTTCATCCGATCACTTTCATCATAAAATTTTCATGACCTATAAAAATAAAAAAAGGAACGCATCGCCAGCGCCCTTTCTGCTTGCCTCACCTGAAAGTTGTAGTGGTCGTTTATCGTTGACAACGACCGGTTGACGATTCATAAGCGGGTGGCATTCAGACTGAAACCGAATGCTGAATGTTGAATGCTGAATGTTTTTACTAACGCTACTTCTCTCCCAATCAACGCGTCGAGTTTACGGGAATTAAGCTACTATTGTCAAAACGCCCGGTCGTAATTAGTGCGGGTGTCGGGGATAACTGGGAACATCAATAATGCAAACATCGCCCTTCTCGTCAAGCGCTTCACCGTTGGCAAATTTCACACAAAGCGCGTCTTTGTTTGACCCTGCGGATTCATTGCTGCCTTTCACTGTTGACGGCGTGTTGGCCGGATGGATGAAGCGCTCATTCGCCGAGCATCTGGAGAACTGGCCTGAACACTTCGCCGTGCGTGCCCGTGGCGTCGGTATGCTGGGGCATTTTGAAACCGCTGAACATCGCAGTGCGGCCCTGGTTGAAGTGGTTGAGGAACTGGCTAGTGCAGGTGTTATTCAAGGTTGGCGCGGTGAATTAGTGACGGTGGCTGAAAGCTTCTATGCCAAGCCTTTATTTCATATCGAGCGTGCGGCATCACGTTATTTCGGCCTCACGGTATATGCCGCTCATTTGAACGGACTCACCTTGCGCGATCAGACACTACATATGTGGATTTCGAAGCGTGCTGATACCAAAGCCATTGACCCGGCCAAGCTGGATAACCTTACGGCGGGTCGTATTGCCCGTGGTTACACGCCGCTGGAAACTTTAATCAAAGAGGCCGGTGAAGAAGCCGGCGTTCCCGCAGAGTTGGCAAACACGGCGCGCTCTGTGGGAGCGACGCGCTGCAAATATGCTGTTGATGAAGGGCTGCACCATGAAATTATGTTTGTACATGATTTGATGCTGCCCACCGATTTCACGCCCACCAATCTTGATGGCGAAGTGGCGTCCTTTAAATGCCATCCGATTGCCGATGTTTTAACCATGATTGAGAATCCCGGGCAATTCACCGTTGATGCCGCGCTGGTTATCATGGATTGCCTTATTCGTCACGGCTATATCAGCTCTGAACGTGAGGATTATTTGGATTTGATTCACGCGATCAGACCCTAATAGACCCTAACGCGCACAATTTTATTATACAAACTCAAGCATTGACGGGCATCTTGAAGCATAAATGCCCCGAACGAGCGGCCATTAAACGACCTCCCCCTTATATTTCTACTTTTTGGCCATTGATTGGCGACTTGATCCCGCTTGAATAATCTCGCCCTGACGCTGGTCATCTCTGCCGCACTGCTGCACGCCACTTGGAATTTCCTTCTCAAGAAAAGTGGTGGCGGGATCGGTGTACTTACCCTCTCAGCGGTCACGGCAACAGTTATGTTGACGCCCGTATCGCTGTATTTAATCATCAAGGGGTTTAACTTTACCCCCGCGATGATCGGCATGATGGTGGGCAGCGGTATGATTCATCTCGCCTACTTTTTATTGCTGGATCGCGCATACCGAGGCGGCGGCGATTTATCCGTCGTCTATCCACTGGCGCGTGCCACCGGGCCGCTGTTGACGATTATTGCGGCCACCTTATTTTTGGGCGAACGTATGTCGGCCGTTGCGATTTCCGGCGCGCTGTTGATAGGTGCGTCGGCGCTGCTGTTGACGGGCAACCCCAAAAAGTTACTCGGCAAAGACGCCCAATCCGGCGCGGGCTTTGCGCTACTGTGCGGCAGCATGATCGCCTGCTATACCTTATGGGACAAACAGGGCGTGGCGGTCTTTTTAATTCCGCCCATCATTTTTGACTGGGGCGCCAATCTCGTCCGCATTATCATGATGGTACCGCTGGCGCATCAGCGCGAGCCGGGCGCGATGACCTTGGCGTGGCGCAACCACCGCAAGGCTGTTATTGCCATCGGCGTGATGAGCCCGCTCTCCTACATTCTGGTTCTCACCGCGATGGTATTCACACCGGTGAGCTACGTCGCACCCGCACGGGAATTATCGATTCTATTTGCCGCACTCATCGGCACGCAGATTTTGAAAGAAGGCAACGCCACGCGCCGGGGTATCGCGGCCGTCGGTATGGTGCTGGGCATTTCGGCGTTAGCGTTTGGATAACAAAATTACGTTTTAACTTTTCGGCTCCGGACGCTACCTTTTACAGCGCAACCCGAAAAGCCGCCGCTGTTTTGGCTGTTACGTCTTCCAGACTCACGCCGGGATGCAATTCTGTCAGCACCAATCCTTTGCCTGCTTCTACTTCAAATACACACAGGTCGGTGATGATCAGATTCACCACGCCTTTGCCGGTCAACGGCAAGGAGCAATCTTTCAAAATCTTCGATGCCCCGTCCTTGGAGGTGTGTTCCATCAGCACCACCACACGCCGCACACCCGAGACCAGATCCATCGCCCCGCCTGGGCCTTTAACCATCTTGCCCGGCACCATCCAGTTGGCGAGATCGCCGTTCTCGGCGACTTCGAGACCGCCCAAAATCGACAGATCAACATGCCCACCGCGAATCATGCCGAATGAATCGGCGCTGGAAAAAAAGCTCGATCCCGGAATGGTGGTGATGGTCTGTTTGCCCGCATTGATTAAATCAGCATCAATGGTTGCTTCAGTCGGGAACGGTCCAATGCCAAGCAAGCCATTCTCGGACTGCAAAATGACATTCATGCCGTCCGGGATATGGTTGGCCACCAGGGTCGGGATGCCAATACCCAAATTCACGTAGTAGCCGTCGCGCAATTCCTTGGCAGCACGCTTGGCCATCAAATCGCGAATCGGTGAATCTTTTTTCGACGCTGCACCACCGCTAATGGTGCGGAACTCGATGCGCTTTTCGTATTTCGGACCCTGGATGATGCGATCCACAAAAATACCCGGCGTATGAATTTGGTCGGGATCAAGCTCGCCGATTTCGACCAGCTCTTCCACTTCGGCGATGGTCACTTTGCCGCAGGTGGCGATCATTGGGTTGAAGTTGCGGGTGGTTTTGCGATAGACCAGATTGCCTGCCTTGTCGCCTTTCCACGCTTTGACAATTGATACATCGGCACGGATGGCTTCTTCCAAAATAAATTCTTTGCCGTCGAAGGTATGGGTGTGCTTGCCTTCTGCCAGCTTGGTGCCATAAGCGGTGCGGGTGTAAAAGCCGGGAATGCCGGCGCCCCCGGCGCGAAATTTTTCCGCCAGTGTGCCTTGCGGGACCAGCTGTAATTCCAGTTCATTTGCGAGCACTTGACGCTCGAATTCCTTGTTCTCACCAACGTAGGAGGCGATCACTTTTTTTACCTGACGCGTTTTGAGTAACAGACCCATGCCGAAGTCGTCCACACCAGCATTGTTGCCCGCGATGGTGAGGCCCTTGACACCGGAATCAACCAGCGCCTGAATCAGATTCTCCGGAATGCCGCAAAGGCCAAAACCGCCCGCCGCGATGGTGATGTTGTCTTTTAATACGCCGGTCAAAGCGGATTTTGCGTCAGCATAAACTTTACTCATGATGCTCTTCTCCCCAAGGGTTAGTGCAGCGTGCCACCAACAGTTTTAATATCATTACGATTTTTTATTGCCGCTATTATCGCTGCTTTTGTACCGTCAATCATCGTGGTTAACGAGAGTGCAGCCGTGTCGGCGCGGTCAATAATTTGTGAATCCAGAAACGGCACATGCATGAAACCCGCGCGCGTTGACAATTGATGGGTCGCGATATGGTGCAGCACACCGAAAATCAAATGGTTGCAGACAAATGTTCCAGCTGTATTGGAAACCTCGGCGGGCACGCCCGCTTTCGCCATGGCTGCCACCATCGCTTTGACCGGCAAGGTGCAAAAATAAGCGGCTGGCGCGTCGTCAAAAATCGCAGCATCAATCGGCTGGTTGCCTGCGTTATCAGCGATACGCGCATCGTCAACATTGATCGCGACACGTTCCACGCTCATGCGTGAACGCCCACCTGCCTGGCCGAGACACAGCACAATCTCTGGCTTTAATTTTTTTATCGCTTTATGGGTAACAGTAATGACTTTACCAAACTCAGTCGGCACCCGTAGCGACACGACACGATAACCAGCCAGCATCTCCGGCAACGACTTGGCGATTTCCCACGACGGATTGGTTTTATCACCCGCGAATGGCATAAAGCCCGTGACCAACACGCATTTGTTAAGCGGCACCGACATCAGCGCGCGGTCCAGCCGCCATCAATCGACAGTGATGCGCCAGTGATCGCAACCGCGGCATCACTCGCCAGATAAAGTGCCAACGAAGCCACTTCATCGACGGCAACAAATCGTTTGTTTGGCTGCGGCGCTAGCAACACATCGCGGATCACATTTTCGCGTGGAATCCCGTGCGCTTTGGCTTGATCATCAATCTGTTTTTCGACCAGTGGCGTGTGCACATAGCCCGGACAAATCGAGTTTGCGGTAATGCCCGTTTCGGCCACTTCCAAAGCCAGCGATTTCGTAAAGCCCAGCACACCGTGTTTGGCTGCGACATACGCCGACTTGAACGGCGAAGCCACCAGCCCGTGAGCGGATGCAATGTTGATCACACGCCCCCAGTTTTTTTTCTTCATGCCGGGCAGCGCGGCGCGGGTTGCGTGAAATACTGACGAGAGATTAATGGCAATAATGGCATCCCATTTTTCAGGCGGAAATACATCGACCGCCGCCACATGCTGGATACCGGCGTTATTGACCAGAATATCCACACTGCCAAAGGCTTTAATCGCGTCGTCAATCATTTCGGTGACGGCGGCCGGATGTGACATATCCGCGCCCGAATAAATGACATTCACGCCGTGCGACGATTCGATCTCGGCGCGCAATTTTTCAATCAA
>JAYVEV010000071.1:0-92566 GCA_043773745.1 Burkholderiales bacterium
GCAATGCTGGCTGCCGCGCTGGGGGACATTGCGCGTGCGCGAGGCATGAGTGAAATCGCCAAGGCCTCGGGCCTCACTCGCGAAGCACTCTACAAGGCGTTACGCCCGAATGCGCAGCCCCGTTTCGATACCGTTAGCCGCGTCTGCGCTGCTCTCGGAGTTCGTCTGGTCGCGCAGGCCGTTCCTCATTGAAAAAAGCGAATTTCGGGAAATTTGTCGGTCCCGATGGATCGATTGGAGTCTTGGTATGATTGGCCATAACGGCCAGCAGCAGACGTACAAAGCCGCCGCCCAATTCTGCTGACAGCACCCATGTCACATGAAAAAGTCAGGAGCACCATGAACAATAGAATTCGTTGTGCCGGTCGATATGTCATCGCTGTAATTGTCCTCACTGGGAGCCTCGCCCGCGCCGCACCAACCGAAGTGCCGCTGCCGAAATTGCCGCAAGGTCCAATTGAGATGCGAGTGGCGTATGTCGTCAATTCCCGTCTGCCGCGAATGACTGAAGCGCAATTGCAGGTACTGGTTGCGGCGACCAGGAAGGCGGCTCAAGAGCACTTTGGCGTGGACCTGCGCTTTGCCCCGGTGAAAGAGATACCCATCGATACGCTGTTCGCCCGCATTCCTGCAGAACGGCGCAACACGGCGTTAGAACAGATTTACGATTTCAAAACAGGCAAGGGTGACCGTAAACGCCTTACAGAGGCTTTTGGTAGCGGCTTCAAAGAGTCTGGCGAACCACTGGCGGACCTCATCGCTTTTGCACGCCCGCACATTGGAGAATTGAAAGTAGAGAGTTATGAGGCATTTGGCGCTGCGGTGGCCGAGTTTCAGTTAAAGCGGATAGAGCGCTGGAAAACCATCAAAGCGCTGGATGGCGGCCCGGCGATTGATGCGCCTCCCTACAATGAATTTCCCATGTGGATTGCCCTCGGATTTGTCGACCTGCCCTTCGAGCTGGTGCTGACCAACCAACCCATCGCCAGTGTGGAATACATTTTTCCCGCGATCCATTCGGCCATCCGCGGCGGCTATAGCAACGGCCTCACGTCGCCCAGCATGAGCTCGCGCTTCAAGACGATGTCGGTCTGGAGCACATTTGCCTTCACAACGAATGACGAGTGGGTGAAGCAACTGCGCGAAGGCGAAACCTACACCGCAGAGGAAGCGGCTCAACTGGCCGGCACGACTGCCGCGCACGAGATTGGGCATCAACTATTCCACTTCCTGCATCCCTTCGGACAAAGTGCCTGCCTGATGAACCCGGTGTCTATGTTCACTTATCGCGCGTGGGCCAAGAAGCTCTCGCCCAAATATTGCCCCATCGGAAGCAGCCCAGCGATGAGCCCTGGGGCGTATAAGTTTCTTGTCGATTGATCGGCACGATGCCCAATCAATATCGTTCTCTTTGGTCGCTGGACGCCGCAAAACCGCGGCGCCCCTTACCTCGGACGTTAAACGTCCGCTTACGGGAAATCTGAATATCTGGTTTGGGTCAGCTGCGGCGGTTCCCGCTGAAAAAAAGCGGTCATTCCCGTAACTGATTCTCATACTGGGAATTGCCGGGCACAATCCAGATTCTTGGTAATGTTTGACTCTGCGTTTTTAGTTGAGTCTTTGGCGTTGAACCGCGAAATTCGAGCGTCGGAGCAGTTTGTCGGGGCTATCAAAAAAGTTGTTCTCGACTAAATTGCGCACGCAGTTCCATTTGGCGCGATTTTTCGACGATGTTCTCAACTTTATGTGTTGAAGCATCAAAAATCGCAACTTGTTTTTCTGGCGCGCTCAATATGAAGCGCGTATCGGATTGGATGAAAAATGTTCTCGACATATTTAGGACCAAACACTGTTGCTCCGTGAGCAAGTTCAGAACGGAGCCGTTGTTTATCAGCTGACAGTTGTCGAATCAGGCGCAGCTAAATTTTTTTAAAACAAACGATTAAATTAAATGAACCGATATTTTTATTCTTTATCCCCTCTTGTTTTTGCTTCATGTGCTCTTTGTTTGTCAGGCTCGTCGGTCATCGCTGCGCCGAGCGAAGTCAAGGTATTTACCGACGAGCTCGCAGAACTTCATGAAGACAACGTGGAGTTTCATTTTAATGTTGCCCGGCTTCGCAGCCCGCAGTCAAGTATACGGCAAACAGTCATGCAGGCGATGCCGGAATATTCTTATGGATTCGCAAAAAACTGGGAATTTAGTCTGCAGTTTCCGACCGGACAATATGGTGGAAATTGGCGCAGCAATGGTATTCGTACAGAGCTGCAATATGTCGCGCCACATGACGATGATGATGGCGCTTACTGGGGAATCAACGCGGAGCTTGCGCGCAATTCATTTTTTCAGGAGGGCCGCTCGACAACATTAGAAGTGATACCAATCATTGGCCTCAGGACAGCTCAATGGCATTTTGTGCTTAACTCCGGCGTCACCATTCCATTTTCTGGAGAAACCCGTCGCGTTAGTTTTGAGCCTTCGGCAAAGATTGCTTACCGACTGACCAAGAACGATCAAATCGGCTTAGAACATTATTCCGAACTCGGGCCGGTAAGACATTTTGTGCCGCGCGCTGAGCGCTATCAGATGCTCTACGCGGCGTGGGATCGAAAATTTGGGAAAATTGATTTCAATATGGGTATTGGCCGCGGCCGCACGGAGGCATCGGATAAATGGGTCGTCAAAATGATGGTGGATTTTCCGCTTTAAAAAACAGTCCTAGTTTTCAAGGGGGCTAATTTATGGGGCAGCCTGAACGGATTTTTTTAACAATCATAGAATCGCTCATGGGCAACTGTTAAAATCAGGAAATGCCAACCATATCATTTCCTAATTCCCCGTTTCAGCTCAATCAACCGTTTCTCCCCGCAGGCGATCAGCCCGCCGCCATCGATAAATTGGTCGAGGGCATTAACGACGGCCTCGCCTATCAAACGTTGCTTGGCGTTACCGGTTCCGGCAAGACTTACACGATGGCAAATGTAATTGCGCGCATTGGTCGCCCCGCGCTGGTGATGGCGCCGAATAAAACCCTGGCCGCCCAGCTGTACTCAGAAATGAAAGAGTTTTTCCCCAATAACGCGGTGGAATATTTTGTTTCTTATTATGATTATTACCAGCCAGAGGCCTACGTACCGTCGCGTGATTTGTTTATCGAGAAAGATTCTTCGATTAACGAACATATCGAACAGATGCGGTTGTCGGCGACTAAATCATTGCTGGAGCGCAAAGACTCGATCATTGTTGCTACAGTTTCCTGTATTTACGGCGTAGGTGACCCGACTGATTATTACGCCATGCGCATGATGGTGCGGCCGGGCGACAAGGTTGTCCAGCAGGACATGATCCGGCAATTGATTGCAATGCAATATTCACGTTCGGAGCTGGATTTCCGGCGGGGTACGTTTCGGGTTCGCGGTGACAACCTCGATGTGTTTCCCGCTGAAAATGCCGACGTAGCGCTGCGCATTTCGATGTTCGACGAAGAGGTGGAGTCACTCACGCTGTTTGATCCGCTCACCGGCCATACGGTGCAGAAAACGCCGCGCTATACGGTCTACGCGAAAAGCCAGTATGTGAGTACGCGCGCGACCACATTGGGGGCGATTGAAGGTATCAAGGCGGAGTTGCGCGAGCGCATTGATTACTACACCAAAGAAGGCAAGCTGCTGGAAGCGCAGCGAATACAGCAGCGCACCACCTTCGATCTGGAAATGCTGAACGAGATCGGATTTTGTAAGGGCATCGAAAACTACTCGCGTCATTTAAGTGGTCGACCTGCCGGTGCGCCGCCGCCTACGTTGATTGATTATCTGCCCAAAGATGCGCTGATGATCATCGATGAAAGCCACGTCACGATTCCGCAAGTCGGCGGCATGTACAAAGGTGATCGCGCGCGCAAAGAAAATCTGGTGGGCTACGGGTTCCGCCTGCCGTCTGCGATGGATAACCGTCCGTTGCGTTTTGATGAATTTGAAACCCTCATGCGCCAGAGCGTATTTGTGTCCGCTACCCCGGCCGATTATGAGGCGAACCATGCCGCGCAAATTGTTGAACAATTGGTGCGACCAACCGGACTGGTTGACCCGCAGATTTTTGTGCGGCCTGCTTCTACGCAGGTTGATGATGTGCTGTCTGAAATCAACAAGCGGGTGGCGGTCGGCGAGCGCGTGCTGGTGACGACGCTCACCAAGCGTATGTCTGAGGATTTAACGGACTATCTTTCGGAACATGGCATCAAAGTTCGCTACTTGCACTCGGATATTGATACCGTTGAACGCGTCGAAATCATTCGCGATTTGCGCATGGGGTTGTTTGATGTGCTGGTTGGCATCAATCTGTTGAGGGAAGGGCTGGATATTCCAGAGGTTTCGTTGGTGGCGATTCTGGATGCGGATAAAGAAGGTTTCCTGCGCGGTTCCCGCTCGCTGATCCAGACCATTGGTCGTGCGGCGCGTAACCTAAATGGCACCGCGATTTTATACGGTGATAAAGAGACTGATTCAATGAAGTTCGCTATTTCTGAAACCAATCGTCGTCGTGCCTTGCAGATTGCGTTCAATGAAAAGCACGGCATTACGCCGAAATCGGTATCCAAGCGAATCAAGGATATTATCGATGGTGCATACGATATCGATGAAAAGCGCGCCACCCAGACCACTGACAAAATCGCCGCGCAGGATCGAAAAAAATACGAGGTTATGAATGAAAAGCAAATGGAAGCCGCCATCAAGAAAGTGGAGCGCGACATGATGGATGCTGCGCGCAATCTTGAGTTTGAGAAGGCAGCCAAGCTGCGGGACGAGCTGCGCCTGCTACGTACAAAAATGCTTGTCTTGGGTGGATCAGATACGCTCTTTGGGGGTGCGGCGTGAGTAAGACGAGTGTGTTGTTTGTTTGTATGGGCAATATCTGCCGCTCGCCAACTGCGGAAGGGGTGTTCCGCAAACTCGTTATGGAGAGCCCGCTGGCTGGGAATATTGATATTGACTCCGCTGGTACGCATGACTATCACATCGGTGCACCACCAGATGCCCGTGCCATTAAGCATGCAGCTGATCGCGGTTTTGACATTACCGCACTACGTGGCAGGCAGGTTAGCGCAAGTGACTTTGAGCGATTCGATTACATCCTCGCGGCAGACATGATGAATATGCGTCAGCTCAAAGCTATGTGTCCGACAAGGCTCCAACACAAGATTGAGTTTCTCCTTGATTATGGCAGCGAAGATGAGGTCGAAGTGCCTGATCCCTACAGCGGTGAGGCGAAAGATTTTGAGCGTGCTCTTGATTTAATTGAGGATGGTTGTCAAGGGTTGCTGGAATTTTTGCTGGATCAGCAGCGCATGCGTGGTGGGCTGACTTCACCTTTGCACAAGTAGCAAGTCGTAAACTCAACAGGCGATTCATAAAATATGGATGGATTACTCTCTCTTGCCGCCTACGTCAAAATTTTTGTCGCGATGATTGTGATCGTCAATCCGGTCGGTATTATGCCGGTGTTTGTGGCGATGACGGCGCATACCTCGGAAGCTGAGCGAAAGAAAATTGCCCGTATTGCCAGTGTTAGTGTGTTCATCGTTTTGCTGGTTTCGGCTGTGTTGGGCGAGCGGGTGCTGGAAATGTTCGGCATCAGCATCGCCAGCTTCAAGGTGGGCGGTGCGATCCTGGTCATGACGGCTGCGCTGTCGATGATGCAGGCCATGCCCACACGCGATAAACAAACTCCGGAAGAAGCCAAAGAAGCCGAAGACAAAGCCAGCATCGCGGTTGTGCCGCTCGCTATTCCGCTGCTCGCGGGGCCCGGCGCCATGTCTACCATCATCATCTATGCGAGCGAGAAAAAAACTTTTCTGCACCTTGGCATCGTCTGCCTCGTTGTGCTTGGCATCGCCATCTCGACCTGGCTTGCGCTGCGAATTGCCACCAAGGTTGGTAGCCGCATGAGCAAAACAACTGTCAATGTTGCAACCCGCATCATGGGCCTGCTACTCGCGGCGCTGGCAGTGGAAATTTTTGCAGGCGGGATCGTGGAGCTGATTCCGGCGCTGGGAAAGCCGGATGTTTTTCGGTATTAGTTGACCTGAATTTTCTGCTCGGGCTGCACAACTTGAGTTGTTGAATTTTGCTCTTCGTTACTTTGATCGCGGAACTTCCGACATCAGCGCCAGCAAATTATTTTCAGAGTCCCGGCAAAACGCCATCCATAAATCATGGTCAGGCATGGGCGCAACAAGTGTGGGGAGCTGTTCAAACGTAACACCTTGGGCGGTGAGTTCGAGATGTGCGGCTTGCAGATCGGTTACTTTGTAATAAATGATAGATGCGGGATGATTAAACTCCGGTTTTTCGGCAACGGATAGCATGAGCCGTACTTCACCGCATTGGAAAAAACTCATCTTCGGGCCGGCATCAAACAGATGTTGCAGCTTGAGCTGGTCGCGATAAAACGCGATGGCGCGCGGCAAATCTTTTACGTTTACTGCAATTTGCCCCATTTTTTCGATTTGCATTTTTGCTCCTTAATTTCTTTACCAGCCGCCAGTTTTGAGCCAAGCATCGATTTGCTCTAGTCGATCACTGCCCCAGAATGCCTCGCCATTCACCACGATATAAGGCGAGCCGAAGACGCCGCGCGCCAATGAGGCTTCAACTTCCTGTTTCAATCGTTCCTTGACGGCTGGGTTGGCCAATGCGGCACCCAGCTCATCGCGGTTTACGCCTTGTTGCGCGGCGACTTCAACCACCACATCAGGTGAGGTGATATCGCAGCCATCAACAAAATAGGTTTTGAATAGCGCCGCTGCCAACGTCTTTGCCTGCTGGGGATCACGATCAGCCAACCAGTAAAAAGCACGCGCGGCATTTTGTGTACTGATGGGAAACGAGGCGGGCATGTTGAACGGCACCCTCATAAATCTGGCGGTACGCGGAAAATCACGTAGCGAATATTCCCCTTTCAGCGGCTGGCCGACCAGTGGCATATTCCCGCTGGCTTTGAATGCGGGGCCGAGCAGAATAGGGCGCCAGTTCACCTCGCGTCCATGGCGGGCTGCAAGCGCGTTAATTTTGGTCGCGGCTAGATAGCCATAGGGAGACGAGAAATCAAAATAAAAATCGATGGGTGTTAATGTCGTAGCTGCCATGAATATTTTCCCTTGGATATTTCAGTATATCAACTGAGCGGACGGGAAAGCCAATCAACCATCACGACTAAAAGCGACTGAAAAAAGCCGCTCATGAATTTCATGAGCGGCTTTTTTGTATTGCTTGATTACACTTTAGGCTTGCGGGCCCTGATCTACGTTGTTGGGCGCGTTGTTTGTTTCAACAAATACCAACGGCTCATTCATCGCTTCGCGCGCCTTGCGGGGGCGCGGTGTGCGCCGACGCTGTGCTTCGTCTTCGATGACCGATACGGGTGGCGCTTTATCAGCAGCGGTTTCGATAAACACCAGCGGTTCCTGTACCTGTGAGGTCTCATTGCGACGACGTGGGCGCGGAGTGTTGCGTACCGGCGCTACATCACCAATCTGATCCACCGCAGCAATCGAGCCAAACACCATCGCTGGCGCGGCTGTTGGGGAAGTTTCAACGGCAACCGGTGCGGCAACCGGCGCTGCCGCTGGAGCCAACATGACAGGGACAGGGGCGACAACCTGCACAACAACAGGCGCGGGTGGTGTTTCTGCTATGGCAGATGGAACAGGTGCGGAAACGACTGCTTCTGCTGCTGCAACAGTGGCGATGCTGGCGGCAGTTTGCACCGGCGCGTAATCGGGTGTTGTCACATGTGTGGCATGGGCAACAGCAGCCGTTGTATTCATGGTCGGATCTTCGTGCGTAACGTGATTCATCGGGCTGGAGACATCGTTGCTGTTGGTGTCATTGGCAACAACGGTGCTGTCAACACGGCTTTCCTGACGTGAGCCACGCTCACCGCGATCCCGCCCACCACGGCCACGGCGGCGGCGGCCACGACCTTCGCCTTGCGCGCCGTCCTCACCAGCCTCAACGGGCCTTGCTTCCAGGGCAGCCTTGGGTGCCTGCGGCTGACGAGGTTTTTGTGCTTCGCGCGCGTCAGGACCTTTGGCTTCCTGATTTCTGGGCTCCTGGCCTTTCTGTTCGCGAGGCTCGCGATTTGGTTCACCGTCTTTGCGCGGACCGCGGCCTTGGCCGTTCCCGCCCTGGCTACTTTGACCATTACGATTGCGGTCGCCGCGCTTGCTGTCTTTAGCGCCGTCGCGTCCACCGCGGGCATTAGCGTTGTTACCGGTTCCACGTTCGCGGCTACCTTCTTTTTGGTCACGATTGGCCCGCTGCGGCGCGATTGGTTGCGGTGCAGCGGCAGGTTCGGATGCAAACATGTTTTTGACACGCTGCCAGAGTGAAGGCGCTATAACAGCACTGGTAGCGGCCTTGGCTGCTACGCGTTCAGCGCGTGGCGTGGGCTCTGGCGTGTTAGGTGCAGGTTGATCGGGTGTAATGCCTTTCACAATCGGCTCGGGACGCAATAGTTTGGCCTCAGGCGTTGCGCTGGGCTTGGCGACCGCATCATCAACCGGCTTGTGTACCAGTTGGTAGCTTGGCACGGTGACGTCGAGTTTTTCAGAATCGTGGCGCAGGCGCTCGATTTGATAATTAGGCGTTTCCAGATGGACATTGGGAATCAACAGTACATTCACTTTGAAGCGCACTTCGATGGCGTGAATATCCTGGCGCTTTTCATTGAGCAGGAATGTCGCGACATCAACCGGCACCTGGGCGTGAATCGCTGCGGTGTTTTCTTTCATCGCCTCTTCCTGGATGATGCGCAGGATGTGCAATGCGGAAGACGAAGTGCCGCGAATATGGCCGATACCATGGCAGCGCGGGCAGGGGATGTAGCTTGACTCCGACAGTGCCGGTTGCAGGCGCTGGCGTGACAGTTCGAGCAAGCCAAAGCGGGAAATTTTACCGGTCTGCACACGCGCACGGTCGTAATGCAGTGCGTCACGTAAACGGTTTTCCACTTCGCGCTGGTTTTTGGTGGATTCCATGTCGATAAAATCGATTACGACCAGGCCGCCCAAGTCACGCAGACGCAACTGGCGGGCAATTTCATCAGCGGCTTCGCAGTTGGTGCGGAAGGCGGTGTCCTCGATATCATGGCCTTTGGTGGCGCGCGCGGAGTTGACGTCCACCGATACCAGGGCTTCAGTGTGATCGATGACAATCGCGCCGCCGGAAGGCAGTGATACATCACGGCGGTACGCGGTTTCAATTTGATGCTCGATCTGGAAGCGTGAGAACAAGGGCACGTCGTCCGTGTACAGCTTGACCTTGCCAACATTGGCCGGCATCACGGTAGACATAAATGATTGTGCCTGCTCGAAAATTTCCGGCGTATCAATCAGAATCTCGCCGATTTCGGGGTGGAACAAATCACGGATGGCGCGAACCACCAGGCTCGATTCGAGGTAAATCAATTCGGGCGCTTTGATTTCTTTGCCGGCGCCTTCGATGGCCTCCCAAAGCTGCTTGAGGTAGTTCAAGTCCCACTGTAGTTCTTCGGTATTGCGGCCGATCCCGGCAGTGCGCGCAATCACGCTCATGCCTTCAGGCAGGTCCAGCGAATCCATGGTTTCACGCAGTTCAGCGCGATCTTCGCCCTCTACGCGGCGCGAGACGCCGCCGCCACGTGGATTATTGGGCATCAGTACCAGGTAACGTCCGGCCAGTGAAATATAGGTGGTCAGTGCAGCGCCTTTATTGCCGCGCTCGTCTTTTTCGACTTGCACGAGCAGTTCGGTACCGACTTTCAGGTTTTGTGCGATCTTGGCGCGGGTGCCTTCACCGTCTTCGCCCTGAATATATTGGCGGGTTAATTCTTTGAAGGGCAAAAAGCCGTGGCGCTCAGCGCCGTAATCGACAAATATTGCTTCAAGGGATGGCTCAACACGGGTAACTTTCGCTTTATAGATATTGCTTTTGCGTTGTTCCTGCCCGGCGTGCTCAATGTCGAGATCGATCAGTTTTTGACCGTCTACGATGGCGACCCGAAGCTCCTCAGCTTGGGTGGCATTAAATAACATTCTTTTCATAATTCTTCTTTCCCGCGCTCATATTCTCAATGAGCCAAATGCAAAATATTTCGGGTGAAGGTATTGAAGGAGAACGCTGAAACAATAATCAAAACTTACTAAACATCATCAAACATCGCGCACATCGGCGCGATGGTGCGGGTGAGGCTAATCGAGCAGCAGGCGGGGCGCAGTGCTATAACATCTTGCACTCGCGCGGGCCTTCACGGCATCTGCAACTACGCCGCTAAAAATCTGGAATGTCCGGAAATAAGAGGATTTCACAAACTTGCTCTTGCACGTAAATCCAACATAGGTTGAATTTATGAGGTTAAGTAAAGGGTTAATTAAAATATCAGTTCAAGGACATCAGGGTTTGTACTTTGCCTGCATCACAACAGTCGCAAACCATGCTGCCAAAATCGTTCTGTCTTCACGCCTTCGCCAGATTTTGCAACCCCGTGCCGGAAACCTTGAGTTTCTGACCCCGGAGGGCGCGCGTAAATCGTTTAGTATCGCTACTTAATTTGGCAAAAACTGCAGTGAGTCACTGAAGAAAATGCCGCGGTGAGCGAAAACGACCGCTCGTTTTCCGGTTCGGTTTCAGGTTTTTCAGGCGCAGGCGATGAGTTTAGAAATCGCGCGGGAATGAAAACGCTGGACAGTACCGGTGATCTGATTGGAGTATTGCATGCAAGGCAGTCCATGACTATTACCTGAACGCACACTTTGCAACTGCTGTACTCCGTTCAAAATCAACGAGATAAAAGTATAACCTAACATGGCTCTTACAGGAAAAATAAGCAAAGGTTGCGTTTTGCCCCCGACCGGGCCATCCGCCGATGCGGTCGCTTTTCTGACCATTGATGAAGCCAATGCCGGACAGCGAATTGATAATTTTCTCGCGTCCAAGCTCAAAGGGGTGCCCAAAAGCCATGTGTATCGGGTGATTCGCTCGGGTGAGGTGAGGGTTAACAAAGGACGCATCGATGTGGCCTATAAGCTCGAAATGGGCGATTTGGTGCGGGTGCCTCCGGTGCGCATTGCAGCCCCAGAAGAAAATAGAAACCCTATCACTGGAGCGGCGTTTGAGGCAAAAATGGCTGAAAAAGCTCGCCAGTCATTGGGTATTCTGTTTGAGGATGATGCGCTGATTGCCATCGATAAACCTGCCGGATTGGCGGTACACGGTGGTAGTGGGGTCAGTTTTGGGGTGATTGAAGCTCTGCGCGCCCAGCGCCCCGAGGCGAAATATCTTGAGCTGGTTCACCGGCTGGATCGGGAAACCTCGGGTATTTTGCTGGTCGCTAAAAAAAGAAGCGCCTTGACGGCCATGCACTCCATGTTGCGCGGCGATACCGAGCGTATGAAAAAGCATTATTACGCGTTGGTGAAAGGTGATTGGGCCGACGAAAAGCGCCATGTGCGCTCGAAGTTGGCCAAAACCGAAACAGCATCTGGCGAAAAACGGGTTTATGTGGATGAACGTGATGGCCAGGAGGCGCACACGATTGTGAGCCGCGTTGAGCGTTTCAAAATCGCCACTTTGCTTGATTGCGATATCCGCACCGGTCGGACCCACCAGATTCGGGTGCATCTATCGCATCTGGGTTTCCCGATTATCGGCGATGATAAATATGGTGATTTCGCATTGAACAAAGTGGCGCAGGCGGTGAAAAATGGCGGTTTGAAGCGAATGTTTCTGCATGCGCGCTTTATTGAATTTGCACATCCATTGGGCGGCCAAACACTATCAATAGAATCACCGATGCCTGCAGATTTATCGCGCTACCTTAATTTTTTACGCAGCATTAAATAACATGGGTACATCATTCGCACCTCGCCGCTTTGATCTCATCGTGTTTGATTGGGACGGCACCATTATTAACTCCACTGGCCTGATCGCCGAGTGCATCCAACTGGCCGCCGCTGATCTGGGCTTCCCCGTACCAACCATAGTTGAAGCGAAGCATATTATTGGCTTGAGCTTGCAACAGTCAGTCGAAACGCTGTTTCCCGCGATTTCCGATCATGACTTGCAGCGATTTGCGGCCGCGTTCCGCGCTCACTATGTGCCGCGCGATGATGAAGCGCCGTTGTATGACGGTATTCCGGCATTGTTGGCGGAGCTGAGCCATCCCGAACGATTCTTGGCGGTCGCAACCGGCAAGCCGCGCGTGGGTCTGGAACGAGCATTTGGACATACAGGTTTGAAATCATATTTTCACTACACCCGCTGTGCAGACGAGGGCTTGCCCAAGCCGCATCCTGATATGTTGCTAAAGTTGATGGGCTTTACCGGGGTAGCGCCTGGACGGGTATTGATGATCGGTGACACCACCCATGATTTGCAGCTGGCGCAAAATGCCGGCGTCGCGGCTGTTGCCGTGTCCTATGGTGCACATTTGGCTGACAAGCTGGCAAATTACCCGGCCGAAGCGGTGGTCGATAATGTTGCCCAACTGGCGGATTGGCTGCGTCAACATGCTTGATCCTTGCCAGATAATTTGTCGGCGTGATGAGTTGGATGAAGGTGGCAAAGCAGTGCGCTTTGCGTTGCAGCGGCCTGACTCACAAGGGCGTGCACAAAAAATAAACGGGTTTGCGATTGCATTTGATAGCCAAGTTTACGCATATCAAAACAATTGCCCTCACCGCGGCACGGAATTGGATTGGCAGCCGGGTGAGGTGTTTGATGAAACGGGTCTATACTTGATTTGTGCCACACATGGCGCTGCATTCGAGCCTAAAACCGGCCTCTGCATTGGCGGGCCCTGCCGGGGTGCGCGTCTGTTGCAAATTCCAGTTGCGTTTGATAATGGTCAAGTTATTCTGCAGGACGGCGTTTTGCTTAGTGCCAATAATGATGGAATCGATGAATAATCGTCCAACTAGCTTTATTTTGTTGTTGATTGCTGCATTGTTTATGAAACATACTCATTAAAATTTAAGGCTAAATAGTGGATATTGATTCAAACATGACAGATCCAAAACTGGTTAACACGGGAAGTGCCAACCCAGACCCACGAGTCAGCGGTTGGGAACGCAATGTTCTTGAAATGCTGGCGACTGATTCGCTCGATGAACAAAAGCGTGCGCGCAAGTACCGCACTGCGGTCAGCCTCTTATGGCTGGCATTTTTCTTTTTGATTTTTTTGGCAGTGATGGGGTGGCTTGGCGGAAAGCGCGGCGATGTATCCTCGCTCGAAAAACACACGGCACTGGTTGAGTTAAAAGGCGTTATTTCTGCCGAATCTAAAGGCTCGGCGGACAAAATAATCAGCGCGTTGCAGGCGGCTTTCAAGGATAAAAATACGGCCGGCGTCGTCCTGAGGATCAATAGTCCAGGTGGCAGCCCGGTGCAGGCGGGCTATATCAATGATGAAATAAAACGGCTCCGCGGTAAATATAAGGACATTCCCCTTTACGTTGTGGTACAGGATATTTGTGCGTCCGGCGGCTACTATGTGGCCGTTGCAGGCGACAAAATTTTTGTTGATAAAGCCTCATTGGTAGGCTCAATCGGCGTATTGATGGACGGTTTTGGTTTTACGGGGACGATGGAAAAACTGGGTGTCGAGAGGCGCCTGATTACAGCGGGTGCCAATAAAGGATTCCTCGATCCGTTTTCACCTCTTAATACTGACCAGCAAAAATATGCGCAGCAGATGGTCGGCGAGATTCATCAGCAATTTATCAGCGTCGTTAAAGCGGGACGCGGCGCACGGCTCAAAGAAACGCCCGATACATTTTCAGGTTTGATTTGGTCCGGTGAAAAAAGCGTGCAATTGGGACTTGCCGATGGTTTTGGCAGTCTTGATTCAGTTGCGCGCGACGTAGTGAAGGCCGAGCAAATTGTGGACTTTACTGCGGAAGATTCGTTTTCTGAACAGCTTGCGCGCCGTTTTGGCGCCACCGTTGCAGAATCATTTTTTAATGGGCTGATATCGAGTCAGGCACAGCAACGGGCACAGGTTCGATAGTGGAAATCGCTGCTCAACTGTACGATCCTGTACTGTTACAGAGCAGCAATAACTTATGCTGCACGATACAACTAAATAGCTAAATCAAAAATTTTTTTTCATGGCGCAAGACAGCACAGTTGTTAATCGTATCAGGCGACTTTTTGGCTTCGGTGGTGGCACGCCGGAGCGTGCGCCATCGACCAAAAATGACGGACATGCCGGCGCACCGATTCCGCCGAACAACCAAGGCGTGAAATTAATTGAGGCGCCTTCGATAGCGTTGCGAATCAGTACAGGTATTGCGGTAATTACATTGGCGGTTGCGCTGTTGCTGGGCGTCGTTGCGCTGCGCGTTACTGCCGAGCTGGCGCTACCCGCAGCGGCAGCGATTGAACTGCGGAATCACTTGCTGCTATGGGGATTTGGCAGCGTCATTATTTCCTCACTGCTCGGCATTGTGATTGCACGACAAATCGCCGCCCCCATTCTGAAATTGGCCGAAGAGCTAAAGAGAAATGAGTTTCAGAGCTACCCGTGGTCGTCTGAGGTGAAACATGAGTACGCGGAGCTAGAATTGTTGAGCAACACGATAGCTGATTTGGCATCAACCATTCGGCATCGTGAGCAGGATTTATCTGAAAGTGAACGTAAATTTCGCGAGGCGTTTGACCTGGTCGGCATTGGCTTGACGCAAGTTGACCGACAAGGGCGCTTTGTTGTTGTCAATCGCCGTTTTTGCGAAATGCTGGGTTACAGCAAAGAGGAATTGATAGGGCGGTCGTTTGTTGATATAACCCATCCCGATGAGCAAGCTTCCGACACTGCGCTTATAGAGCAGGTGGTTAATCAAGACGAAGCAATTCCCAACCGGGAAAAACGCTATATCCGCAAAGATGGCTCGGTACTTTGGGCCCAGCGATCAGGCGTGGTGGTGCGGGATTTACTCGGCCAGCCTTCCTATGCGCTGGGTTCGATTGAGGATGTATCGCAGTACCATGCTTCGCAAGAAACATTAAAGGCGCTCAACGAATCGCTTCGTGCGATTGTCGAAACCTCGCCGCTGGCGATTTATTCATTAACGCCCAGCGGTATTGTGACATTGTGGAATCCCGCAGCTGAAAAAATGTTCGGTTTCAAAGAGCGGGATATGCTCGGAAAAACGTGTCCGCTGGTGGCCGAAAAAAACTCCGAAGAAATAATTCGTCAGCATGACAGCGTATATAAAGGCGATACAGTAAATAATTTTGAAGTCACTCGCCATCGCGCTGACGGCAGTCCAATTGAAATCAGCTTTTCCGCAGCGCCTTTAAAAAATGCGCAGAGCGAAATTGTTGGCATTCTGGTGACTTGCGCTGATATCACCAGCCTTAAAAACACTACGAGAGCGCTTGATCAGCAACTGCATTTTATGCAGGAGTTGTTAGAGGTACTGCCCAACCCAATTTTTTACCGCTCAGCTGAAGGCCCGTACTTGGGGTTTAATCGCGCGCATGAAGAGTTTTTTGGTATGAAGCGCGCCGAAATGATCGGTAAAACATTGCATGACACTCATTCTGCTTACGATGCCGATCGTTACCAGCAAGAAGATGCAGAAATGATGAAAACTGGCAAACAGCACTTGTCGGAAGCAACACTTTTCGATGGTCACGGACAACGTCGCAATGTGCTCAAACAAATGAGCCGCTTCACCAGTCCGGATGGTCGTCCCGCCGGTGTGATCGGGGTTATCACCGATATCACCGACTTTAGGAAGGTTGAGCAGACGCTGCGTGCTACCGAGGGTCGTTTCCAAGCGCTGACAGAAAGCGCGATGGATATTGTTACAGTGCTCGATGTAGATTGTAAGATCCTCTATCAAAGCCCCTCGGTGAAACATTTGTTGGGATATGAACCCGCGGACATGATTGGCCTTAGCCAGTTCGATCTAATTCATCGTGACGATGTTGATTTGCTGCGCGAAAAGTTCAAGGAATTAATTGATAAGGGCATCATGGAACGGCCGGTTGAGTTCCGGGTTCAACGCCGTGATGGAAAGTGGCGGGTGCTGGAAGCCATCGGCAAAAGCTGTCTGGATATTCCTGCAGTGCAAGGTATCATTGTCAATACCCGCGACATAACCGATCGCCGCGCCATTGAGGAGCGCATCCAGCATTTGGCGTTCCACGATGCGCTCACTGGGTTGCCTAACAGATCGCTAATTCAGGATCGTATTTCGCAAACCATTGTTCGCTCCGAGCGCGCCGGAAAAAAATTCGCGGTCATGTTTATTGATATCGATAATTTCAAGAATATTAACGATACATTGGGACACGACTCGGGCGATGACTTATTGCGTGGCATTGCTAACAGGCTGTCGGATTCTGTGCGGGAGCACGACACTATTGCCCGGCAGGGCGGCGATGAATTTATCGTCTTGTTGAGTGAATTGGAAGGTCAGCGCGGCGCAACCCGCGTCGCACAAAAAATCCTGACGGCACTCCGCACCCCATTCGAACTTGGTGGTGCGCCGCAGCATGTTTCTGGCTCGATTGGCATTTCCCTTTATCCAGATGACGGTGCTGACGCACTAACGCTTTTGAAAAATGCGGATACCGCCATGTTCCATGGCAAAGCACTGGGTAAAAATACCTATCAATTTTTTACGCCGCAAATGAATATCGCAGTTAAGCGCCGTGCAGCCATGGAATCGAATTTACGTGCGGCAGTACAGCGAGGCGATTTTTCACTGGTTTATCAGCCGCAAGTTGATCTTAATTCCGGCGAAATTGTTGCGCTCGAAGCACTGGTTCGCTGGGTGTCTGAAGAAAATGGCACGATGATGCCTGGTGAATTTATTCCGCTCGCAGAAGAGACCGGCCTAATTAACGAGTTGGGGCGATGGGTGCTTAGGGAAAGCTGCCGACAATGCAAGGCATGGCTGGACATGGGATTCCCACCACGCCGTATGGCAGTTAATCTTTCCGCACGCCAGCTGGCGGATAAAGGTTTTATCGAAATGGTCGAATCTATTCTCAAGGAGACTCAGCTTGATCCGAGCCTGCTGGAGCTAGAAATTACCGAATCGCAAGTGATGCGACAGGGAGAGGGCAGTGTGCAACTGCTGAATGAACTGGCGAATATGGGCATTCACCTTGCTATTGATGATTTTGGTACAGGCTACTCGAGCCTTTCCTATCTCAAACGCCTGCCAATTGGCACACTCAAGATTGACCAGAGTTTTATTCGTGATATCACGGTCGATCCAAATGATACGGCTATTGTGGTTGCGATCATTAATATGTCCAAGAGTCTTGACTTGGAAGTAGTCGCGGAAGGAATTGAGACGGCGGGTCAACTTACCTTGCTGCGTGCAAAAGGCTGTGCGGTCGGTCAAGGTTATTATTTTAGTGTGCCATTGAGCGCCAAAGAGCTTGAGCCTCTGCTGTCGCGGCAATCAATTTTTGAGCAGCCCAAGCTAAATTCTCCTGGCGCGTCAATTGCGCCGCTGGCTTAGCGAGTTAGGTTGGAGCCTAGCAACGCTGGTTAGATCAGGCCAACATCAGGAATAAGGTGGGTGATTTTTCCAGCTCGTTTGTTTTCGCACGCCATTCAGCAATGCTGTGAGTGCGAATCTGCTCGGTTACACCGGTCAAATTAGCCGCCACGGACAGTTTTGTACTCGGCGTTAATGTGCCCAGCAGATCATCAAACAATGCTTGATTGCGATAGGGTGTTTCAATAAACAATTGTGTCATATTGGCGCGCTTTGATTCGCGTTCAAGCTCCTGAATGGCCCTGGTACGTGCCGTTTTGTCTTGTGGCAAATAACCGTGAAATGCGAATTTCTGCCCGTTGAGGCCTGAGGCCATTAGTCCCAACAGTAGCGAGCTAGGGCCGGTGAGTGGTACCACCCGAAGATTGCATGAGTGTGCCGCCGCCACCACCAGCGCGCCTGGATCGGCGACGGCTGGCGCGCCGGCTTCCGAGACCAAACCCATATCGTGGCCTGTCAGCAATGGGGCCAGCATGGCTTTGATTGCGGCCGATTGAGTCGATGGGTCACTGTGTTTATTTAACTCCTGAATCGAAATTTCCTGGAGCGGACGAGCAATGCCCAGCGCTTTTAGAAAGGCTCTTGCCGTTTTCGCGTTTTCAGCGATGTAGTAATCCAGCTTTAACGCAATCGCGATCACGTCGCGAGGCAAAATGGCATCGGCCATCACAGGCTGTGCCAGGTTCGTCGGAATAAGGTAAAGCGTGCCTGGCATTATCGTCGGTGCGGGGGGTAGCGTCATTGCAAAACCTTGATGCCTTCGGCCATCAGCATTTCGGTCAGCGCCAACAGAGGTAGGCCGATCAACGCGGTCGGGTCATCGCTGGTCATCCGTGCTATCAGTGCCGCCCCTAATCCTTCGGATTTGGCGCTGCCAGCACAATCAAGCGCATTTTCGTGACCCAGGTAATACTCGATTTCAGCGTCGCAGTAATCGCGAAACAGCACCGTTGTCGGTACCACGCCCGACTGAATACGGCCGGATTCGGCATCAATAACCGCCAACGCTGTATGAAAAACGAGGGTTTTGCCACGCATGCTCGCAAGTTGCGCAAATGCGCGCTCACGGGTGCCCGGCTTACCGATATGCGCGCCGTCAAGATCAGCAACCTGATCGGAACCGATGATAATCGTGTTCGTTAAGGTTCCTGCTGGGGCGCCATGTTGAACGGCTGCAACACTTTGCGCTTTGAGTATCGCCAGCCGTAGCGCTGTCGCAGCAGGTAGCTCACCGGGAAGCGGGACTTCATCCACATTTGGTTTGGCGGTATCAAAGGGCATTTGCAACCGTTGCAGCAGCTCGGCACGGTAGCGAGAGGTTGAAGCTAGGATTATTTTTTTCTTCAAAATCAATGACTTTTTGACAAAATTGGATGCAAAACGTATTATAACGCTCCAAATTCAATCTCAATAGATTCGATTTTGGTCCTCAGAAATTAATGTAATGAGTATTAACCGAGTGTCAACATGAGTACCAAAATAGCGCTTGATCGTTTTACTAACCAGTCGCAAACAGTATCAGGCACGTTAATTCCGGCCAGTCTGGAGCGGCTAAAACCGTTTTTAGCGAACTTGGCAGAGACGGAAACGGCAAATCAGGCGAAAAATGCTGGAGAAATTCGTTACACCCTGTCAGGGCATGTAACGACAGATGCGGTGGGTAGACGGACACGTCAAGTTAAGTGTATAATTTTGGGTTGGTTTTTATTGTCTGACCCCGAAACTTTTGAGCCGGAAGCCTACGAGCTTTCAATCAAAAGTACACTGGTACTGGTAAACAACGAAGCTGATTTGCCGCCGCTGGAAGCTGAGGCGGAAGATGAAGATTATGTTGCTCTGGGTGAAGAGTTGGACATAGAAGAGTTGGTTGAAGAAGAAATTTTGCTGGACTTGCCGTTTTGGGCGATCGCGGTTGAACCTGTTTCCGGCAAAGGCAAGGCGAAGCAGGAGAAAAAAACGAAGCAATCTAAGACACGTAAGCCGGTTACGTCGAATATGGAAGATGTGGCTGAAGCCGAAACCAAATTATCACCTTTCGCCAAATTGGCGGAGTTGAAAAAGCAGAATTTAAATTAGCAAAGACGAAGTGCGCAGTTGTTGTGCTGGCAGCGTAAAAATAATACTGGCAGTAAGTAGCCCCCAATTTAGTTCCCAATTTTATTGAGTAATTTAGGAGAAACATCATGGCAGTCCAACAAAACAAAAAGTCACCTTCCAAGCGCGGCATGCATCGCTCGCACGACTTCCTGACCAACCCAGCGCTGGCTGTCGAGCCAACCACAGGTGAAACGCATTTGCGCCACCATGTATCGCCATCTGGCTACTATCGCGGCAAAAAAGTCATCAAGACTAAAGTCGACGAATAAATTCGATAAGCCGTCGTAGCGGCGCATAAATAAATGATTGCGGCAGACTGGTTAATGAGTCTGCTGGTAACCAATATTTATTTAGTATTGCGCAGCTTTTTAATGACGGCATCGAAACTTGACTATAGAACAAGATAAACTGCACGGTCCCGCTTCAGGAGGAAGCGTTACCCGAAAAATGCAGATAAAAATAGCGATAGATGCGATGGGCGGCGACCACGGCCCATCCGTTACCATTACTGCCGCGTTGCAATTTCTTGAGCGATCTCCTGATCGCCGGATTCTGCTCGTCGGTCAGCCTGAGGTGCTGAAGGCGGAATTGAAGCGGCTCAAGGCGCTGCATTGGCTTGACAATGTTGCCGGACAAGGTGCGCGGCTGGAAATTATCAACGCCACTCAAATCGTCGGTATGGATGAGGGTATCCGCTCGGCAATTCGTAACAAGAAAAATTCTTCCATGCGTGTCGCGATTGACCTGGTCAAATCGGGCGATGCTGATGCGTGCGTATCCGCCGGTAACACTGGCGCCCTTATGGGCACCGCAAAATTCGTGCTGAAAACATTGCCCGGCATTGACCGCCCCGCGATTTGCGCGGCCCTGCCTACCCGCAAAGGCGTGACTTACGCGCTTGACCTGGGTGCCAATGCCGAATGTACGCCAGAACACCTGCTGCAATTTGCGATCATGGGTGCCATGCTGGCGTCCGCAGTAGAGGGGAAAACCAACCCCAGCGTGGGCCTGCTCAATATTGGCTCAGAAGAAATCAAAGGTAATCAAAATGTTAAGCGGGCTGGTGAACTGCTCAAGGCGAGCCACCTTAATTTTTACGGCAATGTTGAAGGCACCGATATTTATCAGGGCACCACTGATGTCGTGGTATGCGATGGATTTATCGGCAATGTGATGTTAAAAACCTCTGAAGGTATTGCCAAAATGATGGGCGATTTCCTGAAAGAGGAATACACCAAAAATATTTTCCGAAAAATGGCTGCGATGGCTTCTTATGCCGTGATTAAAGGTTTTCGCAAACGCGTTGATACCCGTCGTTATAATGGCGCGACGCTATTGGGCTTGCAAGGTGTTGTCGTCAAGAGCCACGGCTCGGCCGACGCTTACGCGTTTGGTAAAGCGCTGGAACGCGCCGCTTCAGAGGTGAAGCATGGTTTGTTAGCCCTAATCACGACCGAAATACAGCGTCTTCACGCGGAAGGCCTGCTGGTACCCCAGCAGCCCGCATCGGCGACAAGTATAGAGACGGATCAATGACGATTTACGCAAAAATCGTTGGCACAGGCAGCTATTTGCCCGAGCGTGTTGTGACCAACAAGGATCTGGAAAAAATTGTCGATACCAACGATGAATGGATCGTTACGCGCACCGGCATCCGTGAACGCCATTATGCTGCAGACGATCAAAATGCGAGTGACTTGGCATTAATTGCGTGCCAGCGAGCTATGCATGCTGCGGGCGTGAGCGCTGCTGATATCGACCTCATCATTGTTGGTACCTCTACGCCAGATATGGTGTTCCCAGCCACGGCCTGCATCCTGCAAGATAAATTAGGCGTGAAGCAGGGCTTCGCTTTTGATATTCAGGCTGTTTGTGCGGGCTTTGTGTACGGCCTTGCCACCGCCGACAAATTCATTCGTTCAGGCTCGGTTAAATGCGCCTTGGTGGTCGGCGCGGAAGTTTTTTCACGCATCATGAATTGGCAAGACCGCAGCACCTGCGTGCTGTTTGGTGATGGAGCCGGCGCGGTGGTCGTCAAGGCCGCAGACACGCCGGGCATTCTTTCCACCCATCTGCACACCGACGGCAGTTATCGTAATGCGCTGGCCACACCGGGTACTGTCGAAGGTGGCAAAGTACGCGGCAGCCCAATGCTGACCATGGAAGGCAGCACTGTTTATAAATTCGCGGTTAAAGCATTTGAAGAAGTTGCTTGGGAAGCGCTGAACGCCAATGGCCTGAAACCAGCTGATATTGATAAATTTATTTGCCATCAGGCGAATCAGCGCATCATCATGCATGCCGCAAAGAAACTGGAATTGCCTGATGACAAAGTGGTGCTCACGGTTGGGCTGCACGGCAACACTTCCGCAGCATCCATTCCACTTGCGCTTGATGTTGTCGTGCGTGAAGGAAAAATTGCAGCGGGCGATACAATTTTATTGGCAGCACTGGGCGGCGGTTTTGCCTGGGGCGCCGCATTGCTCAAGTGGTAACCGACTAAAATGACCACAAAATTTGCCATTACATTCGCCGGCCAAGGCTCGCAATCCATCGGCATGATGGCGGGCTTCACTGATGCATCAGCCGCTATTGTGAAACGTACTTTCGAAGAAGCTGCCGAGAGCATCAAAACCGATTTATGGGACATGATCGTTAACGGGCCCATCGAGGCGCTCGCGCAGACGGTGAATACGCAACCGGTGATGCTGACCGCTGGCGTCGCTACTTACCGAGTCTGGCTGCATGCGGGGGGCCGCGCGGCGGACTTATATGCAGGTCATAGTCTAGGTGAATACACGGCCTTGGTAGCCGCCGGTGCGATTTCATTTGCCGACGCAGTGCCATTGGTGCGCTTTCGGGCGCAAGCCATGCAAGATGCCGTGCCTGAAGGCACGGGCGGGATTGCCGCCATACTCGGACTGGAAGTTGAAGCAGTCAGAACACTGTGTATAGACGCGGCTGAAGGTGAAGTGCTAGAAGCGGTAAACCTGAATTCACCCGGACAGATTGTGATCGCAGGCCACAAAACAGCCGTAGAGCGCGGCATGGCGTTGGCTAAAGAGCGTGGTGCCAAACGCGCATTGCTGTTGCCGATGAGCGTGCCATCGCATTGCGCCCTGATGAAACCGGCGGCCAAAAAACTTGCGGAATACCTTCAAGATATCGCCGTGACGGTACCGGCCATGCCGGTGATTCAAAACGCCGATGTTATGGCGTTCGATAATGTTGCTGCGATCAAGCAAGCCTTAGTTGAGCAGCTTTATCGCCCTGTTCAATGGATCGAAACGATCCAGTATCTCGCTGCACAAGGTGCCAGCCATGTGGTCGAATGTGTGCCCGGCAAAATTTTAACGGGGCTCAATAAACGAATTGATACAACACTGAATTGTTTGGCCATTTCAGATTCAGCCACGCTGGAAGCCGCGATTATTCAAACCGAAGCAAGAATCTAACGGAGCCGCGAATGGAACCCAAAATGGAGCCCGTAGTGGAAACTAAAATGAAGCCGCTGGCGGGCCAAATCGCCCTTGTCACCGGCGCCTCACGTGGTATTGGTGACGCCATCCTGCGCGCGCTCGGCAATGCGGGTGCCACCGTTATAGGCACCGCCACCACGGATGCCGGTGCGGTCGCGATCAGCAAAAATATTCAGGATGCCGGTTTGAATGGCGCAGGCATGGCGCTTAATGTGCAAGATGCCGCACAAATTGAAGTCGTCATCAAAAACATTGAACTAAAATTTGGTGCAGTCTCCATTCTGGTCAATAACGCCGGCATCACCCGCGACACGCTGCTGATGCGAATGAAAGATGAAGACTGGGCGGCTGTGATCGACACTAATCTGACATCGGTATTTCGCCTTAGTCGCGCGGTGGTGAAAGCGATGATGAAAGCCCGTGCAGGGCGCATTATCAATATTGCCTCGGTGGTGGGTTTTATGGGTAATGCTGGACAGACAAACTACGTGGCGGCCAAAGCGGGTATGGTGGGGTTCACCAAAGCCCTTGCGCGTGAAATTGGTAGCCGCGGTGTCACCGTTAATTGTGTCGCGCCCGGGTTTATTGAAACCGATATGACCAAAGCGCTGGCAGAGGAGCAGGTAAACAGGCTGGTGGCCAATGTGCCGTTGGGTCGTCTGGGCAATGTCAATGATATTGCCGAAGCGGTGTTATTTTTGGCTTCGCCCGGCGCGGGATATGTGACTGGTAATACCATTCATGTGAACGGCGGCATGCATATGGAATAAAGCCGCATCGCTCACGAAGCATTAACGAAGCAACAGCAGCGCATCAGGTGTAAGGTAAGCATGAAGTTAGCCCTTATGCAACAGTCTGGTACGAAATATCAAAAGTAAAAAAATGTTTGCAGCTAATTTGGTAAAATAGTGTCGTTTTTAATATTCACCCCGCATTCACCCCCGTTGGAGGAAGTAGCAAATGGATAACATTGAAGCCCGCGTCAAGAAAATCGTTGCAGAACAATTAGGCGTTGCCGAAGCAGATATCAAAAACGAATCATCGTTTGTTGAGGACCTCGGCGCCGATTCCCTCGACAACGTTGAGCTTGTCATGGCGCTCGAAGAAGAATTCGAGACAGAGATTCCTGATGAAGCCGCAGAAAAAATCACCAATGTTCAGCAAGCTGTCGATTACATCAACGCGAATAAAAAATAATTCACGTGTTTTATCTGGCTTAGTCGGGCTGTCCACTGTTCGTGGGTGGCCCGATTGGCTTTTTGCGGTCTCGCCTGCATGCGCGAATTTTCATCTCAATTTTTGATTGAATTAATTTTAAGCCATGAATAAGAAGCGCGTTGTCGTTACGGGTCTCGGTATTGTGTCCCCGGTCGGAAATACGGTTCCCCAAGCGTGGGACAACATCACCAATGGCCGGGGCGGTATTGCGCCTATCCCGCTGAGCCGCTTTGATGCCAGTGTGCTGCCAACGCGTTTTGCCGCGCTGGTCAATGATTTCAATCCCGGCGACTGGATGTCGCCCAAAGAAGTTCGCCGCATGGACACCTTCATCCATTACGGACTGGCGGCCGCCAAAATGGCCATGGATGACGCAGGTTTGGTGGTTACCGAAGAAAACGCAGAGCGCATCGGGGTCAATGTCGGTTCCGGCATTGGCGGTTTACCAATGATTGAAGACACCGTTCGTGAAATGATTGCGAAAGGTCCACGTCGTATTTCCCCGTTCTTTGTGCCGGGCTCCATTATCAATATGGTCGCGGGCATGATCTCGATACAGTACGGCTTCAAAGGGCCGAATGTCTCCATGGTTTCGGCCTGTACCACTTCCGCACATTGCGTGGGTGATGCGGCGAGATTTATCGAATATGGCGATGCTGATGTGATGATTGCCGGTGGCTCTGAAGCCACCATCAGCATGTCCGGCATCGGTGGTTTTTGTTCCTGCAAAGCGCTTTCAGAACGCAATGATTCACCCGAAACCGCTAGCCGTCCGTTTGATCGGGACCGTGATGGTTTTGTACTGGGTGAGGGCGCCGGCATTTTGGTGCTGGAGTCACTGGAGCATGCGCAGGCGCGTGGCGCGCGCATCTATGCGGAATTGCTCGGCATGGGCATGAGCTCAGATGCTTATCATATGACTTCGCCGAGCATGGATGGCCCGCGTCGCGGTATGTTGAATGCCATGAAAAATGCGCACGTCAATCCGGCTGACGTGCAATACATTAATGCCCATGGCACCTCCACGCCGCTGGGTGACAAGAACGAGACCGAAGCCATGAAAGCCGCGTTTGGCGATCACGCTTACAAGCTGGTGGTTAATTCCACTAAATCCATGACCGGCCATTTGCTCGGCGCAGCAGGCGGTATCGAGGCCGTGTTTACAACACTCGCGATCCATCATCAAGTGTCGCCACCGACTATCAATATTTTTAATCAGGATCCGGCATGCGATCTCGATTATTGCGCCAACACTGCGCGTGATATGAAAATCGATGTGGCGCTATCCAATTCATTCGGTTTTGGTGGCACTAATGGTTCGCTGGTATTTAAGCGTTTTGTTTAGGATGGGTGGCGCGAAAAATTACCAGCCAATAATCTCGTGAAACGCTTTCTTGCGTCCACTTTTGTCCTAGCCCTGACCGTTGCGATATTGGGGGCGGGATGGTTTTATAGCTTTGCGCACAGTAATCTGCCGCTGCCTCAACCCCAGTCGCCAACCGCTGGTCAGCCCGCAGTGCCGTTTGAATTTATGGTCAAGCCGGGCGCATCGCTCAAAAGTCTCTCCCGACAATTAACCGAGACCGGTCTGTTGCCAGAACCGCAGATGTTCTGGTTGCTGGGGCGCTTGACCAATCAAGCGACCGGCATTCAGGCCGGCACCTATCGTTTGGAATCACCTGTCACCCCATTACAGCTCTTGCAAAAGCTTAATGACGGCGATGTGGTGCCGGTTTCAGTCACGTTTGTGGAAGGTACAACCTTTGCTGAAATGCGCGCGCGGCTGGCCAAAACCGAGAATGTCAAAGCAACCCTCGCGGGTCTTTCTGATGCGGAAGTGTTGCAGCGTCTCGGTGCCACGGAAGCGTATCCCGAGGGGTTGTTTTTCCCCGATACCTATCGTTTTTCCGCAGGTACCACCGACTTGGAAATATTGAAAAAAAGCTACCAAGCGATGCAAAAGAAGTTGGCCGAAGCATGGGCCATGCGCGACGCAGATTTGCCTTATGCGACACCTTACGAAGCTCTGATTATGGCGTCGATTATTGAAAAAGAAACCGGTAAAGCCGAAGAGCGCCCGCTGATTGGCTCGGTGTTTATCAATCGCCTCAAAATCCCAATGCGCTTGCAAACTGATCCAACCATTATTTACGGCATGGGCCAAAAATACGCGGGCAATATTCGCAAACGCGACCTCACCACTGATACGCCGTACAACACCTACACGCGCGACGGACTGCCACCCACGCCAATTGCCATGCCGGGCTGGGGCTCAATACTGGCTGCAGTTAAGCCATCACAATCGGACCAGCTTTATTTTGTCGCGAAGGGTGATGGCAGTCATTATTTTTCGCGCTCGTTGGAAGAGCATAATCGTGCGGTCAATAAATATCAGTTGGGTCGCTAGGCCATGCGCGGAAAATTTTTAACTCTGGAAGGTATCGATGGCGCGGGTAAATCCTCGCACACAACCTTCATGGCCGATTGCATTCGGTCGCGCGGGTTTGAGGTCGTGACAACACGCGAGCCCGGCGGTACCAAGCTGGGTGAAACCTTGCGCACCATGCTGCTCAACGAAAAAATGCATCCCGATACCGAGGCCTTGCTGATGTTTGCCTCGCGACGCGAACAGTTGGCAGAAATTATTGAGCCTGCGCTGGCATCGGGCGCATGGATTATTTGTGATCGCTTTACTGATTCCACCTATGCCTACCAGTGTGGTGGTCGCGGCCTGTCCGCCGAACGCACCGCAATACTGGAGCAGTGGGTGCACGGCCATTTACAGCCGGACATGACGTTTTTGTTTGATGCGCCACTATCCGTGGCGCGTGAACGACTGGATAAAAATACCACCGAGCCGGATAAATTTGAACGCGAGCAAAACGATTTTTTTGCCAAGGTTCAGGCAGCTTATTTGCAGCGCGCTGCTGAGTTTCCAGCGCGTATCAAGGTAATCAATTCCGCGCAGCCCATGGCGAGTATTCAGGCTGAATTGGCAGCGCTGCTTGAATCACTTTAGCCAGATCGGATAATGGCCCGATATGATTGATCTGCTGCCCTGGCACCGCCAACCCCTTATCGGGCTGCTTGCACGCCGCGACAAGCTGCCGCACGCGCTGCTGATTCACGGCAATCAGGGAATTGGCAAGGTAGAGTTTGCAAAAGCCGTGGCGCAATCATTGCTGTGCGAAGCGCCGGAATTAGCTGATGATGGAATAGCCTGTGGCACCTGCAGCGCCTGCAACTGGTTTCGCGATGGAAACCACCCGGATTATCGCGAGCTATTGCCGGAAAACCTAGTCGAGGATGAAGCTAGTGGTGACGCTGACGCGGTGGCATATGTTGACGCCAAAGAAAAGAAAAAAAGCAAAGAGATCAAGATTGACCAGGTGCGGGCGATTGCCGATTTCATGACGCTCTCAACGCACCGTGATGGTTTTCGGGTGTTGGTGATTCACCCAGCTGAATCCATGAACATGGCGGCCGCCAATGCATTATTGAAAACGCTGGAAGAGCCATCTGCGCGCACGGTGATTTTATTGGTCACCGATCAAATGGCGCGGCTGATGGCCACTATTCGTAGCCGTTGCCAGCGGGTGCTGTTGCCTGCTCCCGAAGCCCAAGATGCGCTGGCCTGGCTGGCCGCCCAAGGAGTTGCCCATGGTGAAACCGCACTCGCCATGGCCGGCGGTGCCCCGCTGGACGCGGTTACCTTCGCCGCTTCAGACTATCAAACCGAGCGCAAGGCCTTTGTGGCCACACTCTCTGATCCAGCCGCCGATTACATGGCCGCCGCACAATCATTTGAAAAATCAGACCTCAACCATATCATCAGCTGGCTGCAAACCTGGGTGAGTGATGTGGCGCTTACCAGGCTGGCGGGCGAGGTGCGCCACCATGTCGACGCGAAAAAAGCGATTGCGACTATTGCCCGCCATGTGCAGCTGCCCAAGTTGTTTCGATACGAAAGCGAGCTGCGTCAGGCGCGCCGCGCGATTGCGCATCCATTGAACGCAAGACTTTTACTCGAACAGTTGCTAATATCGTATCAACGTGCCATTCACTAGCTTCGCTCGCTATAGGTAATTAACCGCCATGTCATCGCCACCACCAAACAGCACGCTGGGCCCCTCGTCTGAAGCGGCCCCCATCAGGCGGCCCGATGTGATCTCGCTTAACCTGAAAGGCAAGAGTGCACTTTACTCGGCCTGGATGCCGTTATTGAAAGGCGGTGGCTTGTTCATGCCAAGCAGCAGGCCGCATCAATTGGGTGATGAAGTATTGGCGGTACTCACTTTTCTGGATGAACCGATGAAAATCCCGCTGTCGGGCAAAGTGGTGTGGGTGAACCCCGCACATGCAACCGGCAATCGCCCGCAGGGTGTCTCGATTCAGTTGCCTGATTCTGACATAGGCAAAGAGCTCAAGAAAAAAATCGAGGGCATTTTGGCCCCCGTCGCGAAGTCAGACCGCGCCACGCATACACTGTAGTTAGCGGGCTTTTTTTATCGGGCTTAAGCGTTTTAGACGGTTATCTCACGTTTGTGCCGATCCAGCCATTTTGATGTATCAGGCGCTTCGACTACGTGCATTTTTTTCAGCAGCGCGGCCAATTCGTGGTCCATGCATAGCGCATCATGATGAAGCGGGCGCAAAAAGCCTTCGCCGCGTGAGTGGCTGATAAAGGCCATCAGGTGATCAAAAAAACCGGCCACATTCAATATGCCCACGGGTTTGCCGTGATAGCCCAGCTGCAGCCATGTCAACGCCTCGAATAATTCATCCAGCGTGCCATAGCCTCCGGGCATGGCGATAAACCCGTCGGCGAGATCGGTCATCAGTGCTTTGCGTTCGTGCATATTTTCAACCACATGCATTTTAGTAAGGCCGTGATGGCCCACTTCTTTTTCCATCAGCAGGCGCGGGATCACACCGATGACCTCACCGCCTGCGGCCAGGCAGGCATCTGCTGCCACGCCCATCAACCCCACGCTGCCGCCACCATAAACAAGGCGGATATGGCGCTCGGCAAATGTGTGGCCCAGCAGTGCGGCGGCGTCACGGTAGGCATGGTTTTCACCGGGGCTTGAGCCGCAATAAAGGCAGATTGCGTTGAGGGTATTCATGGCTGAAAAATATTGGCGATTGATTAATTTTTTACGGCGCGGTCGGGGGCTTGGTGGCTGCATCGCTGGAATCTGCGACAGTGCTTTCGTCAGCATTGCTATCCGTGCTGTCGTCAGTGGCTTCACCATCGGGCTCACCGGCTGTTTTCTTGCGCAGCTTTTCTTCTTTTTTGGCTTTTTTGGCGAGTTCCCGCTGGCGTTTCGCAAAGTCGTAGTTAGGTTTGGCCATTAGTCATCCTTTGACGTAAGTTGATCTGATGCTCTTATTTTACGCGATGAACATCATCGCAGCCGCGCGATGTTGATATTTATCGCCGATATGCCTAGTAATCAATAGTTAAAGTTGCTGACACAATCGGCCCAGGTGCCAATAACCGCGCGGATTTTGAAGGATTAACCTAAGTCCCCAATGTCAATTTCCCGCCGCGTTCATTAGCCCGTTCAAACGCGGGCCGCGCCTGCAATCGCGCCAGATAATCCATCAGTTTGGGTCGCGTCGCATCCAGGCCGCCGCTCGCGGTCGCCGCGATGATCGGAAAGCTCATCTGGATATCGGCGGCTGAAAACGCGTCGCCCGCAAAGTAAGGCTGCTTCGCCAGCACGCTTTCCATATAGTCGAGCTGGGTTGAAATCTGCGCGTTGACGCGCGCCATCAGCGCCGCAGGTACACCTGTTTCGGTCGGAACGCGGGACAGGTAAAGTTTCAATATCAGCTGCGTCATCGCACTGCCTTCCGCGAAGTGCAGCCAGTAAAGATACTGCGCATGCGCCGCGCTGCCCGGTGTTGGAGCCAGCGCGCCCTGGCCGTATTTGCCGACCAGAAACTCAACAATCGCGCCCGATTCCGCCAACGTCAGCTCACCATCTTTAATCACCGGTGATTTACCGAGTGGATGAATGTTGTACAGCGCCGCGGGTGCCAGCATGGTCGCCGGATCGCGTTGATAGGCGATCACCTCATACGGCAGCGCAAGCTCCTCCAGCAGCCAGAGAATACGGTGCGAGCGGGAATTGTTGAGATGGTGGACTTCGATCATTGCGGTGCCTTCAGGAGCGTTAATGTTAGAGCTTGATTCTAAGCGCAATGCAAACTGGCGAGGTTTGATTTTTTGTCGGTCATGCCATATTTTTGATCGCCGATGCGCCCACTGCTGCGATAATAGCGCCATGTTTATAGACTCCCACTGCCACCTCGATTTCCCCGAACTGCTCGCCGATCAGGACGCGATACTCAAACTCATGCGCGAGAACAATGTCACCCATGCGCTGACCATTTCGACCACCCTTAAATCCTTCCCCGCGGTGCGCGCCGTGGCTGAGGCCCATGCCAACATGTGGTGCTCAGCCGGGGTGCATCCCGACGAGCAAGTGGATGATCACGAGCCCACGGTGGAAGAGCTGCTGGCCCTGGCCGCGCACCCCAAAGTGGTCGCCATCGGCGAAACCGGCCTCGATTATTTTCGGCTGCAGGAGCCGCTGGATTGGCAGCGCGAACGCTTTCGGATCCATATTCGCGCGGCCAAAGCCTGCCAAAAACCGCTGGTCATTCATACCCGCAATGCCTATGAAGACACCCTGCGCTTGATGCGGGAAGAGGGCGCCGCCGCAGTGGGCGGCGTCATGCATTGTTTTACCGAAACCCAGGCCGTTGCCGATGCGGCGATGGAAATGAATTTCCATATTTCATTTTCCGGCATCGTTACTTTCAAAAACGCCAAAGACCTGAAAGAGGTTGCCAGGCGCGTGCCGCTCAACCGCATGTTGATCGAAACCGATTCTCCGTATCTGGCGCCGATGCCCTACCGTGGCAAAATGAATCAGCCCGGCTACGTGAAGCATGTGGCCGAGCATATTGCCGAGCTGCGGGGGATATCGGTAGAGGAAGTGGCGGCGGCAACTACCGAGAATTTTTTCAGGTTGTTCAAGGATGCAAAAACGAGCGCGCAAGTCTGAATCGCTGCCGGAAAAATGTAAGCATTAAAGCCCATCCTCGGAAAAATTTGGTGCGCCCATCAAATCTTGCGTCGGCAGTCATCGTAAAGTAAGAATGTAAGATAAACGGGGAAACGCCATGTTAGCCAAACTTACTTCGAAAAACCAACTGACCCTGCCCAAAGCCGTTGTCGAACAGGTTCGTGCAGACTATTACAGCGTTCGCACCGAGGGGCAAAGTATCATCCTTACGCCGGTGCAAATAGATGGCCTCGACGCTGTTCAGGCCAAGCTCGCCAAGCTGGGTATTACTGAATCCGATGTTTCCCAGGCCGTACGCTGGGCGCGCAAATCGGCTGGCACCGTCAGGCCTGCTGCAAGGCTTGCAGCCAAACCTGCTGCCAAAGCTGCCTGCCGCGTCAAATAGCGCGATGACATCCTCCGTGCTTTCAGCATCGCGCCCGTTACGGGTGGCGCTGGATACCAACGTCGTACTTTCCGCTCTTATTTTTCTGGCGGACACCTGAACAGGCTGCGCCATGCCTGGCAGGATGGTCGGCTTATCCCTCTCGTGTCACGCGCTACGACGCATGAGCTGCTGGCAACGCTGACCTATCCAAAGTTCGCGCTCAACCATGACGAAACACAGACGCTGCTGGCCACTTATTTGCCGTATTGCGAGACGCTGGCATTGCCCAAATCAAACGCCAAATTACTCGTTTGCCGCGACCGTGATGATCAGGCATTCCTCATTCTTGCCGCCGCCGCACAAGTTGATGCGCTCATTAGCGGTGATAAAGACCTGCTTGCGTTGCATGGCCGCGTGACGTTTTACATACTCAAGCCGGCTGAAATAATGGCCAGACTTTCAAATAAGGAAAGCCGCCGTGACCGAGCTTGAAAACCTGCGCGACCAATTAAGAATTTTCGCCGCCGAACGCGGCTGGCACGAATTTCACTCGCCCAAAAATCTTTCCATGGCGTTGTCGGTTGAAGCCGCCGAGCTGCTCGAACATTTCCAATGGCTGACCGAGTCACAAAGCATGCAGCTACCGCCCGCTGCGCGCGAAGCCGTCAGTCATGAGCTCGCCGATGTGCTGATTTATTTGCTTGAGCTGTGCGATGTCATGGGCATTGATCCGATCGCGGCGGCTATGACAAAGATGGTGTTGAATGCGCAAAAACATCCAGTTGCAAAATGAGCAGATGGCTCACTGGCGGCTCACTGGCGCGGTTGCAGAATCGACCGACACCAAATGCGCACCGCAGGCAAGGGCAGCAGGGCAGTGCGTTTGAATATGTTTAGAGCAAGCGCGCAAAAGAATGTGCGCAATAAAACACTAGCACTGGCGCGGTGTTTGAAGTAAAAATGCTTCAACCTACCCACCAAATGGCGTTCTATGTTTTTCTTTAAAACGCTGTTTCGTGATGCCCGCTATCGTATGATGCCGTCACTATGACGACTCCTTCACCTGCAAATCTCCTCCCCAAGCCGAACGTATCCTTCGGCCACGCCCTGCGCGATCTCTGGTCTCTCGACGCGAATATTCATTTCCTCAACCACGGCTCGTTCGGCGCAACCCCGCAATATGTGCTGGCCGCGCAGTCGCGCTGGCGGGAGGCGATGGAGCATGAGCCGGTGCGTTTTATGCTCGATGAATTGCCTGAGGCGTTGCGCGCCGCTGCGGCGCGGCTGGCGGGCTTTGTGGGGGTATCGCCATCACGCTTGGCGTTTGTGGAGAACGCGACATCGGGTGTCAATGCGGTACTGCGCTCGATTCGCTGGCAGGCAGGCGATCGGGTGGTGCTGGCGAATCATGCTTATCCCGCCGTGAAAAATGCGCTGCGTTTTTTTGCCGAGCGGCATGGCCTGGTGGTGGTTGAAGCGCGTGTGCCGTGGGCACTGACGGATGAAGCTGCGCTCATTGAGGCTTATGCGCAGGCACTGGCAGGCGGTGCGCGGCTGGCGATCATCGATCATATTTTTTCGCCGTTGGCGGTGGTGACGCCGCTCGAAGCTATCGTGAGTTTGTGCCGCGTACGCGGCATACCGGTGCTGGTCGATGGCGCGCATGCGCCGGGTTTGTTGCCGCTTGCGCTGGATGCGCTGGGCGATAGTGGGGTTGACTGGTATGTCGGCAATTGCCACAAGTGGCTGTGCGCGCCCAAGGCTTGCGGTTTTATCGTCGCCACCCCAGCCGGGCAGCGCGACCTGCACCCGACGGTGATTTCGAATGACTACGGCGGCGGCTTCGAAAAAGAATTTGCCTGGACCGGCACCGGTGACCCGAGTGCGCGGCTGGCGGTACCGGCTGCGCTAACATTCATTGAAGCGCTCGGCGTAGAACGCTATCGCCATGCGCTGCGCGATCAGGCATGCGCGGCGGCGGCGAGCATTGCCGATGCCTGGGGTGTGGAGCCGGGTGCTCCGCCGAAAATGTTTGCCGCGATGGTGACGCTGCCGCTACCGCTCACCGTCAATGAGCCCGCCACTGCAGAGGCAGTGATGCGTTGGCGTCATAAGCTGCTGCATGAACATCGCATCGAAGTCCCCATCATTGCCATCAATGAGCGTCTGTGGGTTCGCATCTCGGCACAGGTCTACAACGAGATGTCCGATTACGAGGCGCTGGCGCGGATGTTTAGCAGGTGATTGGGGAAGGCTCCAGTCACTAAAAACTACCGCTGGTGGCGTTTTCGGAGCAGTTTGCTTCAAGATCCGCTCCAGTGCTAGAGTTTGTTTTTTAACTTTTCCCGTCCCCGTTTGCCAAAATTCAGTGACTGTCCCGCCAGCAAGGTCTCCACCAGAAAGCACAGTAACGCCAGCACGAAAAAAAGTACGCCACCCAGAAATGTCCACGGCACCACCGCACTGCTGCGCAAGGCCACGGTCTCGACCAGAAACAGCGCCATTACCGTCGCACCGATGGACACCGCCGACAGGGTCAGTAAAATCATGGAGGTATTGACGATACGTCCGCGCTGCCGCAGGCGTTTGAGTTCTTCGTGAATTTCGTCCAGATGTTTCACCTTCTCTGCTTCCAGTTTTTCTTCGAGCGTGCGGGCACGGTCGATGATGCGGGCGAGTCGCGTGGCGAGGGCACCGAGCAGCGCGGCGACTGCGGTGAGCATGAATACAGGTGCAACGGCGAGCTGGATGCTGTGTGAAATGGCGCCAAGAGCGGACATGCGTGTGTGGCCTTATGCGAGATGTTGTGCAAAAAATTGAGTGCTGCGTTGCCACGCCAGTTGCGCGGCTTCAGCATCGAAAACTTCGGGCCTTGTGCTGTTGAAAAACGCATGTTGCACATCATAGCGATAAATTTTGGGTGATTGCTGCGCGGCTTTCATGGCGGCCTCAAGCGCATCAACCGCGGCCGGTGTGCACCAGCCATCGGTATTCGCAAAGTGTCCCTGAAAGGGGATTTTGATATCGGCCGGTGAGGCAAAGCCCGCGGGTGGAATGCCATAAAAACACACGGCCGCATCGACGCCCGGCACATGCACGGCGGCGGCGATGGTGAGCGCACCGCCCATGCAAAAGCCGACCACGCCGACCTTGTCTCGTGTTCCGTCGAGCGTTCGCAAGTAATCTACTGCACCGCGAATATCCTGGTGGGTGGCACCGGCAAAATCCAGCCCATTCATCAAGTGACTCGCTTCATCAGCATCTTTTGCGACCCGTCCGGCGTAGAGGTCGGGTGCCAATGCGTTATAGCCTGCTTCGGCGAATCGATCAGCAACGGCACGGATATGGTCATTGAGTCCCCACCATTCTTGAATCACCACCACGCTCGGTTGGGCTGTCCCTGCGCGTGCGAGGTAGGCCGTGGTGCTGCCACCGTCAAGGCGTTTAAAGCTGATTAATTGGCCCATGGGAATACTCCTGCTGCTGATGATGTGAATCGCCGAGTCCGGATGTCATGGCACTACCTTAACAAACTAAGGGCGTAGGGTGTTCACCAAAGTGCGCACCTTTGTAAATGCCTATACAACCTGATTTGATGCGCCGCTGGTGCGCACTTTGGTACGCACCAGCTACAGTTACCACAATGCCTAAAGTAGTGCCATGAGAGTCTGGATGCATTGCATGCTACGCCAGATACGCCAATTTTTTGACTAGAGAATCATTTTCGCGACCCAGGGCAACGCAATCGCACCAAACAGCGCGTGCAGGCCCATGCCCAGACTGGCGTAGGCTCCGGCACGCGGATGAACAGAATAGGCGCGGGCGGTGCCGATGCCGTGCGCGGCAACCCCGATGGCGAAGCCGCGTGCGGCCCAGTCACGCACGCCCAGTAGATTCAGCAAGGGTGTGACCACCAGTGCGCCGATGATGCCGGTGCTGACGGTAAAGACCGCCGCGAGTGTTGCTGAGCCGCCGATTTGCTCGGCAATGGCCATCGCAATTGGTGCAGTAACTGATTTTGGTAATAACGAAGCGACGATCAATGGCGGCGCATCCAGCAGCCGCGCCACGCCGACAGCGACGAGTACCGAGGTGGTGGCACCAGCAAACATCGCAACCAGCAGCGGGATAGCGCGGGCTCGCAGTTCATTCCACAACCGCGCCAGCGGAATCGCCAGCGCCACCGTCGCAGTGCCAAGCAGGAAGTGAACGAATTGCGCGCCCTGAAAATAGGTTTTGTAATCGGTGTCGGTGAGTGTCAGCACAGCAATGATCATGGTCACCGCAATCAGTACCGGATTGGCCAGCGGCTGCCGATTGGTGCGCTGATACACCATGTCGGCTAGCACATAGGCAATCAGCGTCAACGTGAGGCCGAACAGCGGTGTGGCCGACAGATAAACCCAAATTTCAGCGAGGTTGCCGACGCCCACCGGTAATAGTGTGGCGGGGCTCATGGCGCGGGCTCGATGGGTTCGTTGTCAGCAGCATTGCTTTTGGTGAGCCACTTCAACAATAATGCCGTGACCGTTATGGCTCCCACTGTGCTCAATAAAATAGCCAGCAGCCATGCCGCCCCGGCGCTCCTGAGTGTGCCGATGTAAAGCATCACACCGACTGCGGCGGGAATGAAAAAAATCGCCAGATGCGCGAGCAGGCCATCGGCCGCCAGCGCAATGGATGGGGCGATATTTTTACGCAGCACCAGAAACACCAGCAGCAAAATCATGCCAATGACAGGGCCCGGCAGCACGCCATGGATGAACTTGGTCAGCACTTCGCCGATGGATTGAAAGATGAGCAATATAGCGAGGCCGCGAATCATATGGGCAGCATGCATGGGCAGATTAAAAAACGCAATAATCCGCGTCAATCCTGCTGCCCGCCCTCGCGTTCATCCAGTGTCTGCGCCAGACGTTGCCGTTGCTGCCATAGCAGCCATGCGCCCCAGCCGATTGAAACCAACATGACCAGCGCGCCTAGTTTGTGTACCAACCAGCCGATACCCTGCGAATGTTTGAGCAGGCCCATTTGGCCCAGCAGAAAAATCCAGTCGTGCCCGCCGTCTTCGCCGGTGTGGCCGCCGAGCAGCATCAACTGCGGGTGCAATGAATCGTATATGTAGGGAGCAAGGTCTAAAAGCGACGCACCAAACAGCCATAACCCGATGGCGGCACCGAATGGATCGCGATTGGTGATCAGCATTGCGCCACACAAGATGGCCGGCATGATGAGCTGACCGAGCGATCCACCCGCTATCATCAGGAATTCCCCGAACAGGTGAAAGATGACATGGCCTGCCTCGTGAAAAATGAGCAGGGGTCCGTGTAAAAACGAACTACCTATTTCACCGGTGCGAAAATCCATCGCAATCAGCCGCGCGCCCCAAATGGTGAACAAGACAAGAATGGTGACGCGAGCCCAGAAATTGCCGTGGTCTACTTTGCTCGGTACGTGGACTAGCATTTTGGTCAGACGCGTGTGCCAGTGATCAGGATCGGCCGGCTCGTTAATGGCGGTTGTCGCAATCGGCACCGTTATGCGCGCGCCAAATTTAGCCAGCACCAATCCGCAGGCTGGACACGCAGTGGGCAGGGCCTGCTCCACCGGCATGGGACTGTGGCTACACTTCGGACACTGTGCGTAGTGGGGTGGGGTAGTTTCTGACATGATGCCGTTATGCTAACCAATATTGGCAAACATATTGTCTATGTTGTATCAAAAAAATAAACCCCAGTATTGGCGGGGTTTTCGGGGCATAAATGCTCGAAAATTCCCGTCAATACTGGGGTTTTATTGTTACGGCCTACCAATAACTTATCGAAGCTGCCGATAAATTAATATGCTTAGATTAGCTGGCTTTCCAGAAAATATAATCGGCCTGGTATTGCACGACTTCTTTTTTACCAACACTGTTAGCGTCACACAAGGTCGCTGGTGCAACACCGCCTTGAGTCGCCACCCGCTGGATGTAGGTCACACCGGCCATTGCACCTGCGCCCACAGCTGGATTGGCTTTCACCAGTTGCAATGGAATATTGCTCGGTGATGAAGGCGATACAGCCAACTGTGCGCCGGTAATTTTGGAGCCATCGTTGCTTTCCCAAGTGGCCGGCGGGCCGTAATACTTGCCTACTGGCGCTGAGCTGCGGCTCATGAGTTTTGCATCCGGGCCAACGAAGACCCATTCAAATTGTCCCGCAGCGTCTTTTTTGGCGCGGCATTCATAGGTAATTTGCCCGGCACCAATCGTTTCCATGGCAACCACGTTGCCTGCTGGTACTTTGACGGCATCCGGCAAACTGTTCTGCGAATAGGTGCTTTGCATGGGGCCGCTGGCACAGGCGGATAACAATGTGGCAATGGTGGCGGCGGTAGCAAGTCTGATCATGTGAGTTCTCCAGAGATTGAATGAAGTGGGGGATTGTCATCAGTGGGTCATAGATAGATTAAGCAATCCCGTAGCTGTTACGCAGGAGCCAGCTGGGTGGATGCAGACTGATGCGGTCGCGCTGCATGAACCGTCAAGACGCGCTGCCGATTTATTAAGCCAGGGGCTTCAAGTCAGCCAATAAGGTCGGAATCAGTTCAGATACCGTGGGGTGAATATGCATCGCGCGCTGGATCACGGTGTAGGGCTGGTCGGCGTACATCACATCCAGAAGCGCATGGATGGCTTCATCGGCTTCAATGCCCAATAGCGCGGCGCCCAGAATTTTTTTCGTCTCGGCATCGACCAGCAAACTCATCATTCCTTGTGTCTCGCCACGCTCGCGGGCGCGGCCGACGCGGGCCATTTTCATCCGGCCAACCAGCGCTTTGCGCCCGCTGGCCCGCACTTCCCGTTCGCTCATGCCGACGCGTGCAAGCGGCGGATCGATAAATAGGGCGTAGGTTTGAATGCGGTCGGTGACGCGGCGCGGGTCGTTGTCGAGCAAGTTGGCGGCGACGATTTCAAAATCGTTGTACGAGGTATGCGTAAAGGCACCGCGGCCATTTGCATCTCCCAATGCCCAGATGCCGGGCACCGTGGTGCGGAGCTGGTCATCGACGGTAATAAAACCGCGCGCATCCATGATTACACCAGCCTTGTCGAGGCCGAGATCATCGGTATTGGGTATGCGCCCGACGGCGAGCAGCAGATGTGAGCCCTGAATTTCCTGTGTGGTATTTGCGCTGGTGATGCTGACTGCCACACCGTTATTGTTGCGGGCAATGGACAGGTTCTTTGCGTTGAGTTGCACCACAATTCCTTCGGTTTCCAGAATCGCCTGAACGGCCTCAGACAGGGCCTCATCTTCACGCGAAATCAATCGTGGCCCAGTCTCGATGACTGTCACGCGACTGCCAAAGCGACGGTAGGCCTGTGCAAACTCCAGGCTGATATAGCTGCCGCCAATAATCACCAAATGTTCCGGCAGAAAATCGATGTCCATCATGCTGGAGTTGGTGAGGTAATCCACTTCACTGAGTCCGGGAATATCAGGCACTGAAGCGCGCCCGCCGACATTGATGAAAATCTCGCCCGCTTCCAGCAGCATATCGTTCACCCGAACGGTATGGGCATTTTCAAAACGACCATGGCCCTCGATGATGGTAAGGTTAGACGTGCTTTTTAACCAGTTTGTCACACCCTCGTTGGATTGTTTGACGACCGCATCCTTGCGCGCTTTGACCTTCGCCATATCGACATGAAAGCCGCCATTAATCATCACGCCGAAATCTGCCCCGCGTCGGGCCAGATGGGCCACGCGCGCACTGGCAATCAAGGTTTTAGTCGGGATGCAGCCCACGTTCACGCAGGTGCCGCCAAATAGTTTGCGCTCCAGAATGGCGGTTTTACGCCCCGAGTGGGCCAGTCGCACCGCCAGTGCCGGACCCGCTTGACCGGTACCGATGACAATTGAATCAAATTTTTGTACCGCGCTGGTCATGTGTTATCTCCGAGGTTGGTGAGTTCTTATTATCGGCTTTACCTAATCTCCCGCACAACCTCTGATTTTTCGGGTGTGTGTGATTAGATTGATATGGCGTCTTTCCCCGCCGTGCCCGCCCTCCGGTAAACTCTGCACAACAAAAATATTAGGGGGTAGTTTATGTCGTCCGAATTTTTTCGTAGTCTGGTTGGTGTTGGCATTCTGGTACTGATCGGTTTTTTGCTGTCGTATAACCGCAAAGCTATCAGCTGGCGAACGGTGCTGGCGGCATTGCTGGTGCAGGGCGTGATTGGTGCGTTTGTGCTGTTTAATGCGCACGGCATCACTATTTTGGCGGGCATCGCCAACGGGGTGACCCATGTGCTGGAGTTCGGCAGCAAAGGCACGGAATTTTTATTTGGCGGCCTGGTTTCGCCGAAGATGTTTGAGGTGTTTGGCGGCGGTGGGTTTGTGTTTGCGTTTCGGGTATTGCCATCGATTATTTTTGTCACCACCCTCATTGGGGTGCTGTACTACCTCGGCATCATGCGCTGGATTATCACCATCTTAGGAACGCTTTTTCAGAAGCTGCTGGGAGTATCAAAGATTGAATCGTTTTGCGCGGTGACCACTATTTTTCTTGGCCAAAATGAGATGGGCGCGGCCGCCAAACCATTTGTTTTGCAACTTAAAAAACATGAATTATTCGCCATCATGACTTCGGGCATGGCGAGCGTAGCGGGTGCGGCGCTGGCTGGCTATGCAGGACTGGGCGTGAAGGTGGAATATCTGGTGGCGGCCTCTTTTATGGCCATTCCGGGCGGGTTGTTATTTGCAAAATTAATCTGCCCCAGCACGGAGCCCAGCGCTGTCAAATTTGATAAATTTGAATTTGAAGAAAAGCGTCCTGCTAATGTGATTGAAGCGGCGGCAAATGGCGCAGCATTGGGACTCAAAATTGCACTGAGTGTGGGCGCAATGTTGTTGGCGTTTATCGGCCTGATTGCGCTGCTCAATGGCATGATTGGCGGCATCGCGGGTTGGATGGGTTATCAGGGCGTGACGATGGAGCTGCTACTCGGCAAGGCGTTCGCGCCACTTGCCTATATGCTGGGGGTATCGTGGGAACATTCAACATTCGTCGGTAACCTGATTGGTCAAAAATTAATCCTGAACGAGTTTGTGGCTTATGTTGGCCTCGCCCCGTATTTGCAGCCTGAGGCGAGTGTTATTGCGGCCGGGTTAACGGTGATTGATCCGCGTACGCTAGCAATTGCCTCGTTTGCCTTGTGCGGCTTTGCCAATTTCACCTCGATTGCGATTCTGGCGGGTTCATTCGGTAGCGTTGCGCCGCAGTTAAGCGGTGATGTGGCGCGCTTTGGGCTGAGGGTGGTGGCGGCGGCGACCTTGTCGAATCTGATGAGCGCAACCATTGCTGGAATATTTTTGTCTATTAAATAAACCATGATTTTTCTTCCCCAGGAAATTATTCGAAAAAAACGCGACGGCGCGGCACTGTGCAAAGATGAAATCGCCGCGTTCGTGCGCGGCATTGCGCAGGATGTAGTGAGCGAGGGGCAGATTGCTGCCTTTGCGATGGCGGTTTATTTCAACGGGATGACGGCGGCAGAGCGCGTGGCGCTTACCGCGGCGATGCGTGATTCGGGGCGCGTGCTTGACTGGAAGCCGCTCTGCTTGCCCGGCCCGATTGTTGACAAGCATTCCACCGGCGGGGTGGGCGATGTGGTGTCGCTGATGTTGGGCCCGATGGTGGCAGCCTGTGGTGGATATGTGCCGATGATTTCCGGGCGCGGCCTCGGCCACACCGGCGGTACGCTCGACAAGCTTGACTCGATCCCCGGGTACCAAACCAATATCACCAACGAAAAATTCCAGCAGGTGGTGCGCGATGTTGGCGTGGCCATCATCGGGCAGACTGCCGATTTGGCGCCTGCCGACAAGCGCATGTACGCCACCCGCGATGTAACGGCCACGGTGGAATCGATCCCGCTGATTACGGCTTCCATCCTCTCCAAAAAACTTGCCGCAGGCCTGGATGCATTGGTGATGGATGTGAAGGCGGGCTCAGGTGCATTCATGCCCACCCTGGAAAAATCCATCGAGCTGGCCAAAAGTATTGTCGAAGTTGGCAACGGTGCCGGTGTAAAAACCTCGGCCATCATTACCGACATGAATGAATCGCTGGCACCCTGTGCGGGCAATGCGATTGAAGTTGTTTGCGCGATTGACTATCTCACCGGCAAATCACGCCCGGCACGACTGCATGAAGTCACGATGGCGTTGTCTGCCGAGTTGCTGCTCACGGCCGGTATTGTCGACAGCGAAACAGCTGCAAAGCAAGCGCTGGCGAGGTGTTTGGAACAGGGCAGGGCAGCAGAGATATTCGCTAAAATGGTGGTTGAATTGGGTGGTCCGCATGATTTACTCGATGCGCCTGCCCGATATTTGGCCGCCGCACCCGTTGTTAAAGCAGTGCGCTCCGCGCGCGATGGGTTTATCACGGCCATTGATACCCGCGCGCTGGGTTTGGCAGTGGTGAGCCTTGGCGGCGGGCGCCGCAGAGCCAGCGATAAAATTGATTTTGCGGTTGGCTTGACTGATTTTGCCGCGCTCAGCGCTCAAGTGAAAACGGGGGACGTGCTGGCCACCGTGTATGCCCGCGATGCACGGATTGTTGATGAGGTGGTGACTGCGGTTGGTGCCGCGTTCACCATATCTGACCAGGCCAGTTTGAATACATCATCGCTGGTGTATCCAGCCATACGCTGACTCATGGTCTGCTGATTCGTCGCGCTGTTTTCCCGAATATCATGCCATCCCCTATGCCCCCACAGTCCCAGCAAATCATTCAGCGCCTTGAAGAGCTGACCCTGAATACGACGCCCGCTATTCATCAGAATTTTTATGATGGCTGGGTATTGCGTGTCTCGAATACCGAGACACACCGCGCCAACAGCGTCACCGTATTGCATCCCTCCATGCTGCCCTTGAGCGAAAAACTGGCGTATTGCGAATCCTGGTATCGCCTGCATCATCAGCCAGTGCTGTTTCGCGTGAACGATTCACTTTCGCCGGCGGGCCTGGATGATTTATTGGCGGCGCGCGGCTATCACCAGGTGGCCGCTACCCATGTCATGACCGCTGATTTATCTTCAGTTGCCGGACCGCAGGAGTTGCCGCCTGGCGTCAGACTGGTTGAGCTTGATCTCGCCGAAAGTCTTGCAGCATTGCATTGCCTGAAAGGTACTGCGCCTAAGGTGGCAGAGCAGGAAATCAGGCGGCAGGCATTATGGCGTGGACCGCAAATAGTGTTGAGTCTGCGCAGTATCAACGGCGCGGTATGCAGCGGTATGGCGAGAGTCGAAGGCGGGCATGTAGGTATCTTTGATATTTTCACGCCGGCCAATCAACGCGGTAAAGGTTTCGCAGCACTGCTGGTTTCGCACCTGCTGGACTGGGGAAAAGAGCAGGGCGCAAGCTCGGCTTTTTTACAGGTGCTGGAAACCAATTGCAAAGCGATATCTGTTTATGAGCGCCTTGGTTTTGCAGCGTGCTACCGCTATTGGTCGCGTGCGCAGGGCGGCAGCGAAACTAGTAGCGAGAAATGCTGACATGAGTAAAACCCTGGATCAACTCGCCGCCGAGGTCGGCGCCTTGCTCAAGGCCCATGCCAAGATTCTGGCTACTGCCGAGTCCTGCACGGGTGGCGGCATTGCCGAAGCGATCACGCGCATTCCCGGCAGCTCGGCGTGGTTTGACCGTGCGTTCATCACTTATTCCAATGAAGCCAAGATCGACATGCTGGACGTTAAAAAAACGACGCTGGATAGTGCGGGCGCGGTATCTGAAGCGGTTGCGAGGGAAATGGCCGAGGGCGCATTGGTGCGCTCATCAGCCGATATGGCAGTCGCCGTCACCGGCGTGGCAGGGCCGGATGGCGGCACGCTCGATAAGCCAGTTGGCACCGTTTGGTTTGCCTGGGCATATAAAAATAAAGCAACGATTTCAGAGAGTTGTGCGTTTTCGGGTGATCGGTCAGCGGTGCGCCAACAAACCATTATTCACGCGCTGACGAAACTGCTGCATAATTAACTTGATATTTTGCTGTAGCAATCAGGGTTCGCTGTTCTGCGAACTTTTTTGAAAAAACTCTTGCAACCGGCTAAATTTTTCGGTACTGTATGAAAATACAGACTGTATGTGAATACAGTTAATTTTAGTTATTTTCAACGAAACCGGGGAGCTTTGCCATGAATATGATGGACAAAAACGCGATGGACGAAAACAAATCAAAAGCACTACAAGCGGCACTTTCGCAGATTGAAAAGCAGTTTGGCAAAGGCTCGATCATGAAAATGGGCGAGAGCAATGTCGGCCATGACATCATCCCCGTTTCCACCGGCTCACTCGGTCTGGATATTGCGCTTGGTATCGGTGGCCTGCCCCGCGGCCGTGTGGTCGAAATCTACGGTCCCGAGTCATCCGGCAAAACCACGCTGACACTGCAAGTCATTGCTGAAATGCAGAAAACCGGCGGCACGGCAGCCTTTATCGATGCCGAACACGCGCTCGATCCTACTTATGCCGCAAAGCTCGGCGTCAATATCAATGATCTGCTGATTTCCCAGCCCGATAACGGTGAACAGGCACTCGAAATTGCCGACATGCTGGTACGCTCCGGCTCGGTCGATATCGTGGTGGTGGATTCCGTGGCGGCGCTCACGCCCCGTGCCGAGATCGAAGGTGAAATGGGTGATTCACACATGGGCTTGCAGGCACGTCTGATGTCGCAGGCTTTGCGTAAGCTCACCGCCAATATCAAACGCTCCAACACACTGGTCATTTTCATCAACCAGATTCGCATGAAAATCGGTGTCATGTTCGGTAACCCCGAAACCACTACCGGCGGCAATGCGCTCAAGTTTTACGCTTCAGTGCGTATCGATATTCGCCGCACCGGTGCCATTAAATCGGGCGAAGAGATTATTGGTTCTGAAACCCGCGTCAAGGTTGTGAAGAACAAAGTGGCACCTCCGTTCAAGACTGCTGACTTCGATATTTTGTATGGGGAAGGTATTTCACGCGAAGGCGAAATTATCGAGCTGGGCGTGATTCACAAAGTGGTCGAAAAATCTGGTGCCTGGTATGCCTATAAAGGCGAAAAAATCGGCCAGGGTAAAGACAATAGCCGCAAGTTTCTGAAAGATAATCCTGAAATGGCGCAAGAAATTGAAGCCAAAATTCGCGCCATTGTGGGGGTTGCAGGCAGCGGAGTTGCCGTCGCCGTGAATGAAAAAGAGGATGATGCCGAAGAGTGATTTTGTACGCGGCTGATCGACAGATTATTATCGAGAAGTCATGATTAGCCGCATCTAAGTTCGATGGTTGGGCCGCCAGATTGCAAGGTGAGTTTTAGCACCTTCTGATATTGTGCGGCCTTTTTTTACCGCAATTTTTGCCCTTTTTATTGTTTTATCCCCTTGAATCGTTTCATCACGTTCTACCTGCACCCTATTCAAACAGGAGCTAGTCATGGCCCATGCCGCGCAAGCGAATTATTTATATTCAGAATTACCTAATTTGGCTGACGCTGAATTGCGTGCCTCGATGAATGCCACTAGAGCAGCCACAGTAACGCGGTCTGCATCAGCAGTGCGACAGCGCAAGTTGGCATTGGTGCAGCCAAGTCTGGCATTTCAGTCAGCAATACAATCGGTCTCGCCGAGTTCAGCCATGCCTGCGATTGCACCGGATGATTTCAGCAATGGTGCCAGCTCTGTTGAACAATACCTGTGGGCGGCATCCTGGTTTTTATTGGGACTTTTGTTTTTGTGTACTACTTAGCGTGATGTGCAAAAAACATCAGCATATTTATATCTTTCATGACTACACCTCATGACTGATCAGCCTGATAACGCTGATGGGCTCGACAAGCCAGAAAAGCCGGCAAACCGCGAACTTGTTTCAGCGGCACTTCGTCTGCTGGCACGGCGTGATATGAGCCGTAGCGAATTCATCACCAAGCTGACAAAAATCAGCTTACCCAGAAACAAAGTAAAAAGCGCGAAAAGTAGGAGTGGCTGGCGAAGCAAAGCGCAAAACCGCGGTGCTATCGACAGCAGTAATGAATCTCTAGAGGCCGCTGCGGACGCTGCCTTCAACACGGACAGCAAGGCTGGCGCAATCGAATTTACAACTGAGGAAATTGAGGCTGTCACGGTCTGGTGCGCCGCCGAGGGTTTCTTGAACGAAACACGTTTTGCCGAGGGTAAAGCGCGTAGCTTGGGCACTCGATATGGGGCGAAACGTGTCGGTGCAACGCTGAAGCAAAAGGGCGTTGCTGAAGATGTCATTGCGGAAACGGTGTCCGTGCTGAAGGAAACTGATCTGGTCCGCGCTCGCGCGATGTGGCTGCGTAAGTTCTCCGAGCCCGCGACGAGCGCGAACGATCGCAATAAACAGATTCGTTATTTACAATCGCGAGGATTTGGCTTTGATGTAATCAAGCGCGTTATAAATGGCGCTACTGATGAGGATTGATATCCGGTAAAAAAACTGATTGTCGTCGAAGGGCTTCTGCCACTCGCGCTCAATCGGTTTTTGCTGCTACCAAGGAGCCATCTTGCTCAAATAAAGCAATTTATCCGCCGCACGCTGGTCAATGCTAAGCCATATTAATGGTGCGGCCGAAAAAGCCAGCATGATCAAAAGCACAACTATGCGTCGTACCGTATTCGTACTGTATGACTCTTCTGTGTCGCTTTTTTCGTCGGTATATTGCATAACTTAATTTAGCACACCCGCTGTGACAAAGTCGACTGGTAGGGCGGCATTACACAAAATTTAACGTCTATAGCCACATCCTACTGGCGGCGTATAATTTGGACATTAATTTCCTCAATCTGGCACGGCATATTTATGGCAAAAGTCTCAGTTTTACCCACCTCCAGTACCGCACGAGTTCGGGATCGTGCTGTTAATGCCGGTCTTCAAGAAGTTGACACCCATGCATTCGACCATAATCCCGGCACCCGTCTGGATTTGGGCCCCGTTAAGGATGTTCGGGTTAACCGTAGTGCCATCGAACGCCGCGCCGCCACTTTGGGCACACGTCGTACGGTTAAAAAAGAGGTGCAAGCCGCATGGTTGTTGCATGCGGTTAAAACCATCGATCTCACCACGCTTTCTGGCGACGATACGGAGGGGACAGTAAAACGTCTATGTGCCAAAGCGCGCCAGCCGATTAGCACGAAGCTATTGGCTGATCTTGGCCTGACGGAAACTTTCGCGAATCAACCGCTCGCTACCGGCGCGGTGTGCGTTTATCATCACTTTGTCAGCACAGCAGTTGAGGCGCTGAAGGGTTCCGGTATTCCAGTCGCCGCAGTGTCCACCGGGTTTCCCGCTGGCTTAAATCCGTTCCCGCAAAAAATTGAAGAGATCAAAGCCTCGGTCAAAGCGGGTGCCGCCGAAATCGATATTGTCATCTCCCGCGAACATGTTTTGACCGGTAACTGGCGCGCGCTTTATGACGAAGTCAGCGCGTTTCGTGAGGCTTGTGGCGAAGCACACATGAAAGCCATTATCGCCACCGGTGAATTGGGTACGCTCAAAAATATCATGCGAGCCTCGATCATCTGCATGCAAGCCGGGTCCGATTTTATCAAAACCTCCACCGGCAAAGAGCCTACTAATGCGACTCTCGCAGGCAGCCTCATCATGTTGCGCGCGATCCGTGCGTATCACGAGCAGACCGGCTACAAGGTTGGTTTCAAACCCGCCGGTGGCATTCGTACCGCCAAGCAGTCGCTGGATTGGCTGATGCTAATGAAAGAAGAATTGGGCGATGAATGGATGCAGCCCAATTTATTCCGCATCGGCGCTTCCGCGCTGATCAATGATATCGAGCGGCAGCTGGAGCATTTTGCGTATGGGCGATATGCGTCGATGCAGTTTCAGTCGTTGGGTTAGAAACTTAATGCGTCGCACAGTCATTGTTCTACTTGGACTTGTAATGGGTTCAATATGTGGCTACCTATATTTCTGCCAACCAGTATAGTTGGCAACGTTTATTTAGCTAGCCGCCTTTCACAAGCCACTCGCGCAAAAAAATTCTCAAAATAAAGTTTAAACAGAAACTCGAAAGTCCCGCATGAAACTTGATGAACTCCTAAAACAAAAAACTCTCCCTTACGGCGCCGCCCCCGAAGCCGCTGCCCCCGCCCTTGACTGGATCGCCGAGCACGATGGCAAGTTTGGTCTCTTCATCAATGGCAAATTTCGTGATCCGCAATCAAAAGAATATTTCGATACCAACAATCCCTCCACCAACAAAAAACTGGCGCGTATCGCGCAGGCCAGCAAAAAAGATGTTGATGATGCCGTCAATGCGGCGCGCAAAGCCTATCCTGAGTGGAGCAAAACCCCCGGCCATATTCGCGCGCGTTACCTGTATGCGATTGCCCGTCAGATCCAAAAGCATTCGCGTCTATTTGCTGTGTTGGAAACGATGGATAACGGCAAGCCGATTCGCGAAACCCGCGATATTGATATCCCGCTGGTCGCCCGCCATTTTTATCATCATGCTGGTTGGGCGCAATTGCAGGATTCGGAATTGCCCAACCACCAATCACTCGGCGTGATCGGTCAAATCATTCCGTGGAATTTTCCGTTACTGATGCTCTCTTGGAAAATTGCGCCCGCCATAGCCATGGGCAATACGGTGGTGTTGAAACCAGCAGAATTCACCTCGCTCACCGCATTATTGTTTGCTGAAATTTGTAACTCGGTTGGCCTGCCGCCGGGCGTGGTGAATATTGTCACGGGCGACGGCCGCACCGGTGCGGCCATTGTTGAGCATCATGACATCGATAAAATCGCCTTCACCGGTTCTACCGAAGTCGGGCGCATTATCCGTCGCGCTACGGCGGGTACAGGGAAAAAATTATCGTTGGAACTCGGTGGTAAATCGCCTTTTGTAGTGTTTGATGATGCCGATCTGGATTCCGCTGTTGAAGGTATTGTTGATGCAATCTGGTTTAATCAGGGCCAGGTTTGTTGCGCCGGTTCGCGCTTGCTGGTGCAAGAGGGTGTGGCCGAAAAAATGTATAAAAAACTGCGCGCGCGCATGGAGAAATTGCGGGTCGGCGATCCGCTTGATAAGGCCATTGATATCGGCGCCATTGTCGATCCTTCCCAGCTAAAACAGATTCAGGAAAAAGTTGCGCGCGGCGTGGCAGAGGGTGCCACTCTGATGCAGCCGTCGTGGGCTGTTCCGGCAACCGGCAACTACTACCCGCCCACGGTGCTCACCAATTGTGGCCCCGCCTCCAGCGTGGTGCAGGAAGAAATTTTCGGCCCGGTACTGGCTGCGATGACCTTTCGCACCCCTGAAGAAGCCGTGAAGCTGGCCAACAACACCCGCTATGGCCTAGCTGCCACGATCTGGAGCGAAGACATTAATCTCGCGCTCGATATTGCAACGCAAATCAAAGCCGGTATCGTCTGGATCAACTCGACCAATTTGCTCGACGCGGCCGCGGGCTTCGGCGGTTATCGTGAATCTGGCTTTGGTCGCGAGGGTGGCAAAGAGGGTTTGTATGAATATGTGAAACGAAAGCCCTCAATAGCCGCCTCGAAAAATAGTAAAACCCTAGCATCGGCGGGCGTTTCAAGCCAAAAAGCCTTGAAGAAATCCGTCGATTATGGTGTTTCAGTTTCGATTCCAGCAATTGATCGCACGGCCAAAATGTTCATTGGCGGCAAGCAGGCGCGCCCAGATGGCGGCCTCTCTGCTCATATCTATAGTCCGAATCAACAACTGATTGGCGAAGTGGGACGTGGCAACCGCAAAGATATTCGCAATGCTGTCGAAGCCGCCCGCGCCGCCGCCAGCGGTTGGCAAAAAACTACCGGCCATAATCGTGCGCAGATAATCTACTTCATGGCTGAAAATCTGGCCGCCCGTGCGGATGAATTCGCTCACCGCATTACCCAGCAAACCGGTGCTGTAAGTGCTGCGGCGAAAGCTGAAGTCGAAGCCAGCATCAGCGCACTCTTCACCGCAGCGGCATGGGCCGACAAATACGATGGCGCGATTCACCAAACCCCGATTCGTAACGTCACGCTGGCGATGCCCGAACCGATCGGCGTCATGGCCATCATGCTCGCTGACGATCAGCCTCTTCTGGCTTTCTGTACGCTCGCCGCCACCGCTTTTGCGATGGGTAATGCATTGGTCGTCACACCTTCGCCTCAACACCCGATGAGCGTGACCGATCTTTACCAAGTACTCGAAACCTCCGACGTACCGCATGGCACCATCAATATTGTCACTGGCGATCGCGATGAATTGGCCAAGACTCTCGCTGAGCATGATGATGTGGATGCAATGTGGTACGCGGGTTCACCGGCAGGCCAAACGATGGTGCAAAAACAAAGTGCCCACAACATGAAGCGCACCTGGATGTTGCCTGCTAGTGGCATGCTGCCGTTGACAGAAGATGTGCTGCGTGAAGCTACGCAGGTAAAGAATGTTTGGGTGCCTTATGGGGCTTGAAGCGGTGTATGAGGCGGTGCATGAAGCCTCGGAATGTACTGCCCGATAGAAGCTTATAGCGCTTAAAAATCCAAGGCTATAGCACCACTTATGCGTGCACACAAATCGCTCTCATTTTCTATCCGCGCTGATCTCTATGCACAGCTGGCGCAAATGGAAATGGCGGGATTGCCGTTTGCTCAGGCGCTCTCGGTAATGTCGTTGCCGCCACCTGCTCAAGTGCGTCTTGAGGTCATGCAACAGCTAGTTAAAAAAGGCGGTGATGTTGCCGCAGCAGGGGAGAGGAGCGGGCTCTTCACCAGTTTAGAAGCACGGCTGATTCGTGCATCACTCAACGCTGGCAGCCCGGCGAATATGTATCGGCGGCTGGCTGATTACTACACTGATCGTGCTGCCCAATTGGCGACCATGAAATCGCGTATGGCATTGCCTGCCTTCATGTTTATGGCGGCCTTGGTCATCCAGCCATTGCCGGCGCTGGTCGGCGGTTCACTAGGTATTGGCGGTTACTTGTGGGGCGTGTTAAGACCGATGCTGTTGATTGCGGCGGCAATATACGGCTTGCGATTGCTGGCAGGCAGTGAGAAAAAAGCATCGGGCAAATCGTTTTATCAAAGCGTGCCGATTTACGCCCCGATATTTGTGCGCCGTAATTTGCGTGATTTTTTTGAAAGCCTCGGTCTGATGTTGGAAGCAGGCGTGTCGATGCTTGATGCCTTGCCTGCCGCGCTCGATACGGTGGAAGATGGCGACATCAGACGTGCACTTGCAAAGATTCGTGTGCGTATCGAAAAGGGTGCGCCACTGGCTGTTGCGCTGTCCGGCATTAGCTATATTCACGATGAGCGCGTAATTCAATTCACGCAGACCGGTGAGGCCAGCGGCACATTGCCGGAGATGCTGTTGCGTCATACAAAATTGGAAACCGACATCATCAATAGTTTTTTTGAGCAACTCGCGGCGTGGATGCCACGGATTATTTATGCTGCGGTGGCTTTGTGGATAGCCTATGGCTTACTGACCGGTGGCGGTATGATGTCGCGGATGCCGAACAATGTTTAAGGGCGGCAAATGATGACTTATAAATCCAAAAAAATTACCGATGCCGCTGCACCGGCGGCTCTCGCCAAACGGAAAGTTGCTACGGCAACGGAGCTAGGTGGCGCGAGTCGGCTGGTGATTGATGCAGTCGTTGGCATCACTAATATTGTTGAAGACATGCATCGCGGTATTTCCGGCGTGGCGCCGGTCGTGGGCAAGATGCCGCCCGGCCGTATGGACGGTATTTCGGGGTTGGTTTACCGTAGCGTTCGTGGAGTTACCAAAGCCGTTGGGTTGGGTCTTGATGCAGCATTGGGCCAGCTTGTACCGCTATTGGGCAGCAGTGGCACAATGCTACATCGCGAAGCAGGCCTCGCCGCAGTCAATGGTGTATTCGGCGATTATCTTGCCGCCACCAATAATCCGCTGACAATTTCGATGCAACTGCGCCAGCAGGGTTGCCCGTTGGTGCTGGAGCGCGCAGCACTCGCAAAGCAATTTGCTCCATTGCCCTCCAATAGCAAGCTGCTGGTGCTGGTACATGGCTTGTGCATGAACGATCTGCAGTGGCATCGCAATGGGCATGATCACGGTGCCTCGCTCGCGCAGGACTTGGGGTACACCACACTCTATTTGCATTACAACAGTGGTCGATCGATTGCGGCCAACGGCCATGACTTTGCCTTGATCCTTGAACAACTGGTGTCAGTATGGCCGGTGCCTGTAAGTGAACTGACTATTATTGGTCACAGCATGGGCGGGCTGGTTTCGCGCAGTGCGTGTTATTACGCTGAACAGGACGGTCTTGCCTGGCTGCTGTACCTGAAAAAACTCATTTTCCTCGGCACACCTCACCATGGCGCGCCGCTGGAGCGTGCCGGCACATGGGTGGATCTGCTGCTCGGCATCAGCCCTTATACGGCACCATTTGCGCGGTTGGGGATGGTTCGCAGCAGCGGTATCAAGGATCTTCGTCACGGAACTATCTTGGGCGAGGTCGCCGACCAAAGTGATAAAAAACTGGCGAGTGCAGCAGTGTCATTGCCCAAGGACGTGAGTTGTTTTGCGATTGCAGCAACCAAGCAAGCACAAGCAGGTTCAGGCAAGCGCTTGCCGGGTGATGGATTGGTTCCGGTCAATAGTGCGCTGGGTTTGCACAAGTCGGCTGAACTAACCTTGCCGATTCCGTTGCCGCGCAAACATATCAGCTATGGCCTAGATCACTTCGAACTACTGAGCAGTAGCGATGTGTACCAACAAATTCATCTTTGGCTGGCTCAGGCTCAAGCTCAAGCTTGATTTGATTTATAGGGCCCCGACACCTTAAAAGTGACTTTTTTCACATTAGCATCCACCACAAAGCCGTATGATGTTGCAATACCCTGCTTTTACGAGCTGATTAAACCGATACAAAATACAATAAGTCGCCAGTACACTTCATTGCTAACGACAAAATAAACTCAAGGCGTATCAACCTAGTTAAAGTGACTCCACATTGCAACCCCCATTCCAGCTCTGAATTCGTGACCTACTCACGGCCCAGATCGAAAGTAAGGCTTTGAACAATATTGTCAGAGCTATGCGGTCGTTCGCGCTCGGCGCGATGTTCGCCACTTGGCTGCTGACCGCATTTGCGAGTCAGGCATCCCTTAATAATCGCGATCTGGAAACGCAGTCGCTGGAGATCATGGTCGCAGATGACCCCCATACCGCTCTAAAAGAAAGCGAAAATTGGATTGAGAAGGGCGGCAAAGCAGGCGACAAAATGCTGATCCTGAAGGGCATGCGGCTGATGGTGATGGCCACTAACGCATTGGAGGAGTCGCAAAAACTGGCCGCGCAGGCTGAACAAGGTCTTACGTTTGCACGCGAAATGAAATCAGCGGGTGCCGAGTGCGAATTTCTTACTGCTAAGGCATCTGCGCTGGCCTCCGCGGGTAAGTACTTGGACGCACTAACGGTGTTCGATGAGGCGATGCAGGTAGCAGAGAAAGCTGGCCAAGATCGGGCACTGGCGGGGGTTATGACATCCAAAGCGTTTGTCTATGGATTGCTGGGGCGCGATCCTGAGTCACTTGATCTGCTGTTCAAGGCGCACAAGAGCTATTTAGACATGGGTGATGATCGTAGTGCACGAAGCACATTGTCGGCCATTGGCAACGCCTACTCGCACACAGGCGCTAGTCGTGAAGATTTGTTAAAGGCGCTGAATTATCACGAGCAATCGATCGAGCCGGATGCCGAAAAAAGCAGCCGTCATGATTTGTCCACAGTGTATTTCAACATTGGTGTGGTGTATCAGCGCCTCAAAGACTTCCCCAAGGCGACGCTTTATATCCAGAAAAGCATGGCGCTTTTACGAGCGCTGAAAGATTTGGTGGGTGAAGCGTTTTGTAACCATCGGCTTGCCTTGCTGGCTGGCGAGAGCGGTCGCTGGGATGAAGCATTGGCATACGAAGACAAAGCGCTACCTACATTGATGGGTGCTGGCGACACGACAATGATTTTTAATGTGCAACGCAATCGCTCAAAAATATTTGCCCGTCTCAATCGCCGCCGCGAGAGCATGGAGTCGCTTGCGCAGGCCGATGCCATTCGTAGCAGCATTAATTCCACCTCGATCGAGGTCAAGTATTTAAATACCGCGGCCGAAGTATATGCGCTGCTGGGAGATTTTGAAAAAGCGTATCGCATGCGTTTGCAGGCGGGAGAAGCTGAGCAAAAGAGTTTTGTGGAAGCACATAACAAAGAATCAACCGAAATGCAGATGCGCTTTGAGGTCACTCAAAAAGAGGCAGAAAACGCACTGCTGCGAGCTCATGAGCGCGCATCAGAGGCGCGGCGTTTGGCGTTGATACTCGCCGTCATCCTATTGCTGTTGGTGCTCGGCGGATTATGCTGGTTAATGTTCCGACAAGGCCAGCAGAAACGTCGTTTTGCCAGCCTCGCCATGCGTGACGATCTGACCGGGTTGCCTAACCGCCGCAGCATTATCGAATTTGCCCAGGCTCAATTGCGCGCGGTGCGTGTTGATAAACATACCTTTTGTATCGCGCTGGTGGATATCGATCACTTTAAAGCGATTAACGATGAGCACGGCCATGCTGTTGGCGATGCGGTATTGGCTGCGTTTGCCACTGTATGTGCGCACCAATTGCGCAACGTCGACCGCTTAGGACGTTACGGCGGCGAGGAGTTTATGCTGGTCATGCCGGGCTCAGTGGTTGAACAGGTGCCGCAGGTATTTGCGCGTTTGCGCGTTGCTGTACAACAAATTCGCGTCGAAGGATTACCGACTGATTGCAAGGTAACTTTCAGCATGGGCGCCACGGCTGCAGCGAGCACCGATGACCTTGATATGCTGACTAAGCGCGCGGATGATGCACTTTATCGCGCAAAGCATGATGGACGCGATCGATACGAATTGGGCTGACCAGTTTGATGTCGCCAGCAATATCAAAAAATGCCGGGAATCCCGGCGTTTTTTGTTTACTGATAAAGATTTGAAAGCTAATATCGACGAGGATTCCAGAGCCTTTTTGCTTTGAACTCCCCGTCAATGTTGGTTTTTCTCTTGTTACTTGAAGCGATATGTTACGCTCAAGCTTGCTTTTGCGCCTTCCGGATTATGATAGGTCGGGTTAAAGCCAAGCGTCGTTTGGTTCGGATCGTACGGTGCAAACTTGCCCTCGATATTACGCACCACCAGTGCAACTGTGAGTGCTTTGATAGGTGTGTAGCTACCACCAATATCATAGGTGGTCCACGGCTTTACTTTGCATTGGTTCAAGTAGGCAAGTGTGAGGGATGTGGACGATAGGTAGCAGCCATTGGTTACAGTAGGATCGCCGTAATCCCAGCCACCGGTGTAGTTCATGCGGAAAAACGTTGTCCAGTCGTCCTTGGCAAAACTGATGGTTGCATTACCGCGTAGACGTGGTGTTTCAAACAAGTAAAAATTGCCCGCGCCATTGACGAAAGTGCCGCCTTTAACCAGTTGGTAATCGTAACGCAGTGTCCATGTTGCCAGCGCATTTGCAGACAAAACACCGCCGGCAAAATTAGTTCTTGCCGTGATGTCCAGATCAACGCCTTTGACGCGGGTTTCACCCAGATTCAGGAAGCGGCGTGTGGTGCTTTCCAATGGACCGGTGCCGGGAATCGGGTTGCCGTTCGCGTCGGTTAAGAACGAGGCAGGATTGGTGTTTCTGACCACACTGCCGCCAACATAGTTTGGCGTAAATTCATTGTCGATCACCTGTTGGGCGCTGAAACGATCAATCTGGCTGCGACGACGAATTTCCCAAGCATCTGCTTGTAACGACAAATTCTGCGTTGGCGAATAAACGAAGCCATATGAGAAGCTCTTGGAACGTTCTGGCTCAAGGCCAGCCGAGGGCAGGAAGATGCTGGCCACTGTGCGCCCGGTACAATCGGTCGGGTCGCCACCACTAAGTGGTGTGGTGCCGTTCGGGCAGCGCACCGGGTCGGTGATGGTACTGAAGGATTGCACCCGTGAGCTGGAAGTCTGCGTAAGTGAAGGCGCCCGGAAAGCCTCGGCATAGCTTCCACGCAGCGCCAGCGTGTTGATGGGTTTCCACTTGATGCCAAACTTTGGCGTGGTGGAGTTGCCATAATCACTGTAATGGTCAAAACGAACGGCAATCTGGGTTTCAACATTACGTGCGAACGGTACAGCCAATTCGGCAAACGCAGAGCTCACTTTGCGCGACGCACCAACGGTAGTTGATGCAATACCCACAAAATCACCAGCGACCTGACGCGGATCCGACTTGATGTCGAATGACTCACGCCGTAATTCCACACCGGTAGCAATAACCAGCGGGCCACCGGCTAAATTGGCGAGTTCACGCGAGCCCTTAAGGTCAAGGCTGGTGATGTCGGTAGCGCCAGTGCCGGTACGGTACGGGTTCAGTTGCGCAATAAGTGCAGGGTCATTCACGCCGCCGAAACGGTAGGTGCGATTGGTAACGGCTGCCTGCAATGCCGGGAAGTAGAGACGGCCATTGGCGATTTCTTTACGCTCGGTTTTGCTGTAAAGCAGGCCGGATTCCCAATCCCAATTTGCGAACGTACCGGACAAACCTACCAAGCCGCGATAAGCATCATTGATAGACTCAGTGAAGGTGGTGCCAAGGTCAACAAAACGATAGCGCAAGCCTACCGGTACCGTGTATGGATTATCTGGATGGCCGACTGGCAAAGTCAACAAATAGCGGAAGCGCTGACCGGCTGCGTTGAACCAGATCGAGCCGTTACCCGTGCCATCAAGTGTAGCCGGGGAGTCTATAAAATTGCTTGTTACGCGGGAGAAGCTGAATTCGGCAGTTCCTTGCAAGTTCGCTGAAAAATCGCGGGTCGCTTTGGTGATTATGCCGATGCGCTCGGATTTTGAAGTAATCTGAAGATAGTCAAAGCCATTGGCTCGGCAACCTGCGGTAGCTGATACAGTGGTTGCAGCCGGGCAACGCGGATCAGTGGCCAGCCCCACGTTGAACACGCCGTTACCTAGCGTACGCTCGCGAAAGTAGTTGGGAATGCCCGCAAAAGAAGAAGTGAGTGCGTTGCGGTTGGCGAGACGACGATAATCGTCGTTGAATACGCTATTGTGGTCGTTGTAGCTGACCGGGTCACGTTTAAAGTAATCAAGGCCGATTAGTATGTTGTAACGATCCTTAGCAAGATCGCCAAAGCCGACAACACCGCTTGCGGCATAGCTGCTAAAAGTGTGGTCAAGTGAACTGCTACTCGTTGCAGTAATTTCGCCGCCTTGGTAGTCTTTTTTCAGAATAAAGTTGATGACGCCTGCGATAGCATCAGAACCATAAATGGCAGAAGCGCCGTCCTTCAATATTTCGATTCGTTCAATCGCGGACAGGGGAATCGTATTCAGGTTATACGCTTGGCCTTGACCGGTATTCGGATCTGCATTCGGAGCCGGCGCGACGCGGCGGCCATTCAACAAAACAAGGGTTGAGACCGAACCCAAGCCGCGCAAAGAGGCTGATTGTGTTGCGCGGGAAAAGCCGCTGCCGCCGTTATAGTCTTGCAGCGAGCCGCCACCGATTGATGGCACGGCTCGTAGCAATTCAGCAACGGTGCTGACGCCACTTTTGGCAATCTCTTCTTTATCAATAATCTGGATGCTGGAGGATGTTTCGGCATCAGCACGTTTAATGTTGGAGCCCGTGATAACGATTTTATCAATTTTTTGCGTCGAGCTAGGCTCGGCGGGCGATGTTTGGGCGCCAGCCTGGGCAATCAGAATAGCGGCAGAAATCGCAGCGGCTAACGGGCTCAATGCAAGTTTGATATTGCGCTTGGAATTACGCATAGGGTGCTTCCCTTTCTTTATTAATAAAAAATGAGCAATTTAGTGAAAATTTATTCACTAAGTTGATTTAAAAAACGCTATTGGCGATGATCAAAAGATGAAAAGCAAGCAGAATAGTTTTAATGTTATTGACTCCAAAATGCAATAAATGTGATGCTTTTCGAGACTTTGTAGCTAAAAAAACAACAAACTTTGGTTAATGACGGGGTGTGCTTTATAGATTTGCTGCTTGGTTGGGCAGTTGGAACACGGAAAATGAATTGAAGTGGTGCGCGCACCAAATGCTGGCCAGAACGCTTTAGTTGCGCGCAGGTATTAACAAACAAGGGGCCAAGCGATTTGATCGCTTGGCCCCTTGTTTACTTTATAGGCTGTTGGCCTGGCCGTAAGGCTATGGCTGCAGCACGGTATATCCGATAGGTGCCGTACCTGCATTGTCGATGACGGTAGGTGCTAACGGTACTCTGTTGCTGGCATTCATCAGCCACACGGTTAACGTGCCATCTGGTCGCCGCCAGACAACATCGGTTAACCCGTCGCCATTCAGATCTCCTGTTGCATACAACTGCCAGGTGGGATCAGCATTTCCAAATAAATAAATAACGCTGGGAATGGTCAGCGAACTTGATGTGCAAGAGGCATTCGGATCGTCCGGATTGGCGCTTGGAGGTGGCAGCGCCAATCCACGCGCGTCGAGCGTTGTCATGGCAACCTGACCGGTGCTTGAACTACGCATGAGAATATCGCCAAGGCGGCTGCCCGTAAAGTCGCTGAGTTTCAGGGCAGTGAACCCATTGATAATTTGCCCCGCAGCCAGATTCGCGCAGGTTCGGTTAGGTGTCGCCATCAGCGCCCTGATTTGGCGATCAGGGCTGATATAAATCATATCAGCGGCACCATCGGCGTTCAGATCCATTGCGCCAAGCAGGGTCCAATTGAGTGGTGCACCGCCGCGCTTCCTGACCTGGGTTACACCATTACCATTGGTGAACCAGATGTACGAGACACCAGTATCCCGCGGATCATCTGCCATATAGCGCCAGATAAGATCGCCGTAACCATCGCCGTCAAGATCGCCAACCGCCTGCACATCCCAAACCAATTTGAGTTGACGCCAGTAAATTTCATTATTGGGATTGAAGTTTTTCCAGATACGAACATCGCCGTATATACCTTGCGTCATGTTCTGGAAAGCCAGATCTGATTTGCCGTCACCATCAAAATCCCCCACACCCACCAGCCGGAAAGCGCTTCCCGGATCGGGGAGTGCGGTAAATTGAAGTTGGTTATTAACCCATCTTCCAGCCATGTTTTGTCCTGACGGTGAGCGGACAACGACGGCACTTCTGCCGTTGCCATCAATATCGATTCCTCCCCGCTTGGAAAGCGGCGTAACCGATGAGGTCGCAACAATCATGCTTTGCATCACCGGTGTCGCCGGACTGTAAGCACTATTGCCCGCCTGGTTCGCCGTTACTGTACAAGTGCCCGATGTTAGCAGTGTCAAGATCGTTCCTGAGACCGAACATACGCTTGGCGTTGACGAGCTGTAAGTAACAGTCAAGCCCGATGATGCTATTCCATTCAGGCTGATCAAATTGCCCACATTGCCGGAGCTGGGAAGTGAATACGTGATGGTTTGGGCTTGCGTACCAGAGCCGGCTACGGAAACCATCAATGCAACATCATCGACGAAGAAAGATGAGGTGTTGCTGGCATTGGTTGCCGCGGTAAATGTCAGGCGCACTGTTTGTCCCTTGAAGGCCGAGACGTCGTACTGCGAGCTTTGGGTCCATCCACTGGTTTGGTCGAGGTTGGAGAACGACGCCAAAGTGGCTAATTTTGCGCCGGTTGTCGCGTTAAACAATTCAACCTTCAGCGTGTCATAGGCGCTGATCGTTGATGTTTCATTGGTCGCGATCAAATACCAGAACTGGACATACGCTTGCAGTGCATTTCCCGGGATTATCACGCTCTGGGAAAGGGTATCTGTACCGCTGTCATAGCCACCTAGCCAGGCATAGCCGCCACCGCTGTGGCCCAGACGTGTGGTGCCACTGGTGACAATTGCATAGCCGCCAGAAGCGCTTTCAGTCCAGGAAACAGCACCCGCTTCGAAGTCGGGGTTAGCAATAAGGTTGTTCGCAGCAGTGCTCTGGGCAGCCTGGGTGACGCTAATCGTCTGGCCGGCGATGGTCACTGTGCCGACGCGAGACAGGCTGCCGGTATTGGCAGCTACGGAGAAAATAGCTGTTCCGTTGCCACTGCCGCTGCTGCTGGTCGTGATCCAACTGGTATTGCTGGTAGCGGTCCATGGACAGCCTGTGGTGGGTGAAGTGGTGACGATTACGCTGCCGTTTGTGGAGCCGGCTGATGCCGACTGGTTGGTAGGGGTCAATGAATATACACACGGCACTGTGGTTGTGAGCAATACATCATCAACCAGGAATGAAGTGATGTCTGACGAATCAGCAGATGCAGTAAAGGAGAGGCGAATAGTCTGGCCTTTAAATGCGGAAATATCATATTGTGGGCTCTGCACCCAGCCATTGGTTTTGTCGAGATTTGATAACGATGTCAGCGAGGCCAGCTTGGCACCCGTTGTGGCGCTGAAAATGTCCACCTTCATGCTGTCGTATACAGACGAGGTCGTGGTCTCGGCAGTAGTGATGTTGTACCAAAACCTGATGTTGGCCTGTTGAGCGCTGGCCGGAACGATAAAGTCCTGTGCAAGCGTATCGGCTGCACTGTTATATCCGCCTAGCCAGGCAAACCAATACCCGTCGTGGGCACGGGCTGGATCATTGGTTATGATTGTTGAACCCAGTTCTGACCAGTTGGCAGAGCCGCTTTCAAAGCCCGGATTGAGTAGTGTCGTTGAAATATTGCCGGTGCCCGACTGTGTGACTGTAAATGTTTGTCGGGCTATGGTCAGCGTTCCGGTACGCGCACTGGAACTAGTATTGGCTGTGATGGAATAGCCCACCGTGCCGTAACCACTTCCGTTTGATCCGTAGCTGACGCTGATCCAGGAGGCGTTACTGACGGCCGTCCATGCGCATGAGGTTCCCGCTGATACTGTGACGGTACCGCTTGTTGCGCTTGCGGCCAGGGATTGATTGAGCGGATTAATGGCAAAGGCGCAATTACCCGCTTGCGTGACGCTGTAGGATTGCCCACCGATATTGAGCGTTCCAGTGCGGGAGCTATCATTGCTGTTGACCGATACGGAATAGGTAATGCTCGCACTGCCAGTGCCACTGGGTGCCGAGGTAATGGTGAGCCAGCTTGAATCGCTACTGCTAGTCCAAGAACAAGTGCTGCCCGTGCTAAGCGTCGTCGATCCCATCGTTGCATTAGAAGAGGCCAGATTATTGCCAGCCGGCGCCAGTGAATAAGAGCAGCTTGCACCAGCCTGGTAAATAGAAAAAACCTGTCCGCCAACAGTGATGCTGCCACTTCGTCCGCTACTGCCTGAGTTGGGTGCTACTGAAAAGCCGACAGAGCCGCTACCGGTGCCGCTGGATCCAAAGGTAATGCTGATCCAGCTTGCATTGCTGCTGGCAGTCCAAGCGCAGGAGGAACTCGTTGTGACATTGACTGTACCTGTCTGGCCGGCGGATGCCGCTGATAATGTGCCGGGATTAATGGCAAAGGAACAACTCGTCGTACCGTTCGGTTGAATGCCGATATAGGCGATTTGTGAAGTTGCGCTCCATCCGTATCCTGCCGTCCAGTTATTGGAAATATCATAATAGGCGTTGTTATAGCCGCCCCAGCCCATATTGATATGAACCATATTAGTAATGCCGGTTTGATAGCCATCGGCAACCACGGCATGGCCGCCGCTGCTATCAAGCGTTCTCATGGTGAATAACACCGGACGTGGCGGAGTAGCGTCGATCTCGCCCCTGATTGCGTTGAAGAACGATGTCGCTGATAAATCGGCCCGCGAAATCGTCTGTACGGTATTTTGGTATTTAAAATAGGTTGGTAGTGCTGTTGCTGCAGTACCAGTGTATGCACCGGAACCACCGACGTTACTGCAACCGTAAGCCATATTGAATGCCACACCGACATCTGCCATGAGTCTTGCGACTGCGTCAATTTGAGTGCTGGAGCTGCTCGTTGACAGGCTGCTGGGCATGCTGGACCAGTTATAAGCGTGCGCAAAGTTTGCTGACAGCGTGCGAGGAGAGGCGCCGCTTCCTGGATTCCATGTGTAGGAGTGGCTGCCCGTGCCAACATCCGGCCAGCTCCAGTAGCGCATGATTTGCGAAACGGCAGTGGCCACACAACCGGTTACCGTATGCGTACAGCCGGTTTTACTGGCGCCAGGATCGCTGGGCGTATACAGGTTATAGGTGAAAGGCGATGTTCTGTCGTCGCCTTGATTCCAGGCGGTACTGACTAATATGGTGCCGGCGACGAAGCTGATGGCATCTTCTGTGGTGCCGCCACCTTTGGGATTTCGGGTATTTTGTAGCGGCACAAATTCGGATGGGGATTTATCAAAAAATACCCATGCCCTGGCTGAGTCGCTGTCCATTTTCATTTGTTCGACAGCCGGCTCGGAGTACATCGCTTCAAGCGTAGCGCGGCGGGCACTGATTTGTATTTGCACCGCGCGGGTTTCGGGGATGATCCAAGACTCGACCGAACCAAACTCTTCAATTCGGGATGGTTCAAATGATGACTTGTCCGAGTAAAGTAACACCGGACTGAAATCGTCATCAATGGCAACTAGCAAATGACCGCTGGGCTTAACCGCGACTGTGTAGGCAACCGGCGTATTTTCATATCGGACGATTTGCACGCCGCTAATTTGCGGGTTTTTTACCCCGTTCCATGCGCCATGCAGAGCGACATGGTTAGCCATGAAATTTTGTGCGACCCGCCAAACCCGATCCTCGTTAACCGGCGCGGCGTGGGCGTTGCACGCAAAGAAAAACAGAAAAAAAACTGCATTCAGCAAACGTTTGGAATATCGTATGGTTATCATGAGTGGCACCTTTTTTTGCTTTGCTTTATTTTTATGAAGCTGATTTTATTGCAAGGTCTTGTGGTGAATGTAATTCGAGCTTAATCGCCCGCGTACAGCGTCCCGCAATGGGTAAGTCAATGCCGACAACGCGACCACGGACCGTTGCAATGGCCGCTGGTTGGTGACGATATTCACTAAGCTTGCTAAAAATAATGTCGTTCCGTGCTGATACGGCCCAGACTTCGACTGACTTACCGCTCTTTGTATCTACGAGTGGAAATTTTTCATAAGGCAGGTTGGGATAACGCCTGCGCTCGAAAACATTGGCGTGGTCAATGGTGCCTTTAACGGTAACTTCTTTTCCTTCACATGACAATTCTTGCCCGCATAAGCCGGGCGCGGCGCAGCTGGCATAAAGCTGGGATACATCCGCATGGGAATATGCTGCAGGCTGTTCGATCGCGGAACATGCAGTTAGCGTTGCGAGCACCAAGCATATCAAAGTCGCAATTCGACCTATTGGCGCGAAAGCGCGCGCGCGCCCACTTTGGTAATAAGCTGGTGTGAGAAAAATTTGCAACTTGAATGCGCCTAAATTTATTTTTTTAACCAAGAATAATGATGCGCTTTTGGTTGCTAAAGTCAAAGCAATCGCGGCAATTAGCGCTTAAAATTTATCATATTTTGATAAAAATTGCCCTGTCCCGGCAGACTAATGTGGTAATTGCTCGGTCTTATGTACCTTTAGCTCGTAAAAAGTATCAAAGCAAACTAGGCGTCCAGCATTCGATTCGCGAAAGAGATATGTTTTTCATTGCAGCGGGCGTCCAATAGTTTTTGGTACGTCAAATTGTGACGAGATAAGGAGAGAAAAATGAGCCCATTAATTCAGCTTTGGTTACCCATACTGGTTACAGCTGTCCTTGTTTTTATTGCCAGCAGTTTGATCCATATGGTGTTCAAGTGGCATAACTCAGATTATAAAAAAATACCCAATGAAGATGATGTTCGTACGGTTTTACGCGCGGGCGCGCTAGTGCCGGGGCAATATGTATTGCCGCATTGCCTTGACATGAAAGAAATGCAAAGCGATGGAATGAGGCAGAAATATATTGAGGGCCCGATTGGGCTTTTGACGATCAAACAAAATGGCGTGCCATCCATGGGTAACGCACTGATGCTCTGGTTTGTATTCAATATTGTTGTTGCTAGCATCGCTGCCGGGGCTGCGCTGCAGGCTTACACCTTGAAAGGCGATGTTCATCAGATCGCTCATCTGGTGGGTATATTGAGTTTTGTGGCGTATGCGGGCGGCGGCATACAGGCGGGTATCTGGATGGGTAAACCATGGAGCAGCGTTGCAAAGGACCTGCTGGATGGGCTGATCTATGCAATCATCAGCGCTTTAACGTTTATGTGGTTATGGCCCTGATGACGTGCCTGTAACGAGCAAAAAAAACCCCAAGAACAAGTCTTTGGGGTTGAATCCTTTACCGATTCTTGAGGAATGCAATAAAGGAGGAGGAGACGATTACCCTAAACAGGGTTTCAGACGAAGCTGAAAATTACTTGCGTTTTGGTGCTGCTTTGGCTGCAGTGTCGGACGCTGTTTTAAAGGCGGTATCGGCAAATGCGGTCATCTGTTTTGCAGCTTTGCTGAAATTATCCATGGCTGCAGTTGAAGCGGCCATACCTGATTTCAGCGCGGTAACGGCCACATCAGAACCAGCTGGAGCTGACTTCGTTACTTTATCAAGAGTTTCAGCAACTGATTGTTGAAAAACATTCACACGCTCTTCAACTAAAGCGGTGTATTGGGCTTGAGCAGCGGTCGAAATTTCGTAGAAATTCTTGGAGTAGCCCATCAGAAACTCAACACCGGTTTCAGCCGTTTTAGTGCTAAGGCTGTTCAATTCCTGAGCATCTTTGATTGCTGCAAATGATTTAGCATTTTTTGCAGTTTCGCCCAAGCTGACTTTGGTGGCTTCGAGGTTAAGTGCGATTACGCGTTCTGCATTGGTGAAAGAGGCGGTGGCAAATTTCATTGAAGCGTCGATTGCTGATTTAGAAAAGTTGCCGAATTGTTCTGTTGCTGTATTAACGTTAGCCATGTTGATGCTCCTTGGGGGTAAATGTAAAAAGGTGGATAGATGAGTGAAAGCATTTGCAGGACACCTTGATACCTCAAGTTACGCCAAAAAATTAAAAATGGTGCGCTGCACAAAACAAATAATATGGGCTTAAAGACTAAAAGTCAAGCATTTATTGTTGCAACGCAACATAAATCTAAGAAGCATTATTTAACCATCAAAAATGCTATAATAATCAATAAACTATTGCATCTTGATGACAAATAAACAGCTTCAATAAATTTCGTTGAGAGGTTTTTTTTGTGTGTTGCAGCATGTTTGGGCTGCCGGTAAAAAGAACTGACTTAGCGCCAATTTTGTTGCGCATTACTGATTGCATGCGAATCTCGCCAAAGCATCTGTTTTTATTTGAGTGGTAATTAGTTGGGCTGAATGCAAGCCCGAAACAATTGATCAGCACATAGACATTCAGGAGTTCATCGTGGCCCGCATTATTAAAAAATATCCCAATCGCCGCTTGTACGATACCGAGACCAGCGCATACATCACGCTGGCCGAGGTTAAGCAATTCGTACTCGAGAAGCAACAATTTGAGGTTCACGACGCTCGCACCAACGAGGATCTGACGCGCAGTATTTTGTTGCAGATCATTTTGGAAGAAGAGGGTAACGGCATACCGATGTTTTCCGCCGATATGCTCTCAAATATCATCCGCTATTACGGCCACACCATGCAGGGTTTGATGGGCAATTATCTGGAGCGCAGTATTGGCGCGTTCCACGAGGCGCAGCATAATTTTCAGGAGCAGTCCAAATCCCTCTACAACATTGCCCCGGGTGCCGCACCCGGCTTTGCGCCAGATGCCTGGACAAAGCTGGTGCCGACCGCAGTTCCCACCATGATGAATGATTATCTGGAAAAAAGTGCGTCCGGGGTAATCGGTATGCAGGAAGAGTTGCGCAAGCAAGCGATGCAAATGTTTTCAGGTTTTCCTTATGCCGGTATGGCTGACGAAAATGGCAGCTCCAAAGCCACTAAAGCCTCAGCAGAAGCGGATCCAGAAGCTGCTGAACGTCCTGCCGCCAGCACCAAGTCGGCATCTAAACCCAAAACGAAAAGCAAAGCCGCCGCGCCAAAATCAAGCGCAAAAAAACCATCCGGCCGATAAGTCAAACCCGCAAAGCTACATATGAATTCCATTGTCCGACCGATTAAAATCGTCCCGAAAAAAATCCAACAGACTCGACCACCGCGCGTCGGTTTCGTCTCACTTGGTTGCCCCAAAGCACTGGTTGACAGCGAGCAGATCATCACGCAACTGCGCGCGGAAGGCTACGATATTGCGCCAGACTATGCGGGCGCAGACTTGGTCGTTGTCAACACTTGCGGCTTTATCGATTCGGCCGTTGAGGAATCACTTGATGCGATTGGTGAGGCGCTTGCAGAAAATGGCAAAGTGATTGTGACCGGCTGCCTCGGTGCCAAGTCGGGTGAGGGCGGAGAAAACCTCGTCAAATTGGCGCATCCGCAAGTGCTGGCTGTCACCGGTCCGCATGCCAAGGAAGAGGTAATGCTGCATGTTCATGCGCATTTGCCAAGGCCGCACGAGCCGTTTATTGACCTCGTACCTGCCGCAGGTATTAAGCTCACGCCCAGGCACTACGCATACCTGAAAATTTCCGAAGGCTGTAACCATCGTTGCACGTTCTGCATCATTCCTTCGTTGCGCGGTGATTTGGTGAGCCGCCCGGTGGGTAGCGTGATGCAGGAAGCGGAAAATCTGGTGAAGTCGGGCGTCAAAGAGTTACTAGTGATTTCACAAGATACCTCGGCCTACGGTGTTGACGTGAAATATCGCACCGGGTTCTGGCAAGGCCGGCCAGTGAAAACCCGCATGACCGAGCTATGCGAGGCGCTTGGTTCGCTCGGTGTTTGGGTTCGTTTGCATTATGTCTATCCCTATCCGCATGTGGATGAGGTGATTCCGTTGATGGCAAGCGGCAAAATATTGCCTTACCTCGATGTGCCATTTCAGCATGCAAGCCCGCGAATTTTGAAGCTGATGAAGCGTCCTGCGAATGCCGAAAAAACGCTCGACCGTATCCACGCGTGGCGAAAAATGTGCCCGGATATTACGTTGCGCTCCACCTTCATTGCCGGTTTTCCGGGTGAGACTGAAGCGGAGTTTGAAGAGTTATTGAGTTTCTTGCAGGAAGCGCAGCTGGATCGTGTTGGTTGCTTTGCCTATTCACCGGTGGACGGCGCAGTCGCGAACGAGTTGCCTGATCCGGTACCTGATGAAATTCGTGCTGACCGCCAGCGCCGCTTTATGGAAACCCAAACCAAAATCAGCCAAGCTAAATTAAAAAACAAAATTGGTCGCGAGATGGAGGTGTTGGTTGATATGGTCAGCCGGGATGGGCTGGTCGGGCGCAGTAGCGCCGATGCGCCAGAAATCGACGGTCAGGTACATGTTTATGGTAAGCCAGCAGTGCTAAAAAACATCAAGTCTGGCGATATGATTCGTGTTCGCGTGACCGAAACGAATGAGCATGATTTGATTGCCGAACTCGTGCTGTGAAAAGTTTGTCCCGAGTGCTGGAAATAAAAAAGCCCGCAATGCGGGGCTTTTTTATCGACGCCACGTTGCTTGGATGCGGGTTAATTACGCTCCAGTTTGCCGCCGGTCACTTTGATTTTGTCGCCGACTTTGTAACCTGATGCGGCGTTAAATGAAAACGTTCGGGTCTCCCCGCCTTCAAGTTTGACCACAACTTGATATACCGTCTTTTTCTTCATGTTTTTCTCGGCCTCATTTCCGACATAAGCGCCACCCGCCGCGCCTGCAACGGTCGCCAAATCCTTGCCGCGTCCGCCACCAACTTGATGGCCCAATACGCCGCCTAGCACGCCGCCCGCAACCAGACCCACACCCGAACCCTTGCCTTTTTGTTGCACGGTTTTGATATCGGTTACCGTGCCGCAGCTATCGCATTTGGCATATACGTTACTACCCAGCAAAAATGTTCCCACTGCAACAACAGATATAATCAATTTTGAATATTTCATCATTAACTCCTTCAATAACATGCAATGAGGTCGATAGAGATAGTAACGTAAACCTAAGTAAAAAGGAGTACGCAACTTTGGTAAGGGCGATAGTGTGGCTTGTAGTGTGAATAGCGATCCTTTATGTCGCTATCTTTTCTGATACATAGAGCTCGCCTCCTGCATGAAAAAAATCTGCCGTCATTCGGGCTCCTGCACGGAGTACCCTCTGGCTCTCAATATTGCAAGATATCCGTCGACTTTAAGCATTTGTTCGATAGGTAAAATAGCCAGCGTGACGTTGTTATTGGTTAACGCCGACTCTGCGGCGTTAAGCCACGCATTTTGTAGTTGCGCCTGAATGTTTTGCACGCCAAGCGTTTTTATGAACGATGCGCTATAAATTGCCGCTTCACAAGCAATGCGCTGGTCGGTTATGGGAAGCGCACGAATAGCGTTGATATCGCCGCTTGCCCATGCGTTGGCTCGAGTGCGCATGAGGGCCAGGTCAGTTTCGATGCGCTCAATAGTCTTTGCAAAGCAGTCTGTGTCCGTCAGCCTTGATGTTTTGAGTTCATTTACTGCCGCACGCGGGTTGCTAATGGTTGGCTCGACTCTAACCGCGGTCATTTTTACTTTGTATTTTTTGGCGGCATCGCTGACCACTGGGAACACCACACTAGATGAGGTAAGACCCACTTGGGTGATCGCTTTTGTGTAAAGTTCCATGGCGGCGAATATCGGACGCCAACGCTCAATATCGTTTTCTTCATCCTGATAATTACTAATATATTTGTCGCGTAACACCAGCCAACGCGCGTACAAATCAGCGGGAACAATCTCCCGAAGTGTGGCCCCATCCGGGTTTTTTCGTGCTTCCATTGCGGAAGGTATCAAGGTAAGCGCAGTAAAAAAACCGATTTGCTTCATCGAAATACCCATTGTTGGCCCCGTGAGCACCTCTTGCGATTGTGCAATGACTGTCTCGATCTGCTTCGAGCGCCAAGTCATTTTTTTGGGCACAGGACTTTGCGTGCCGATGATCCACATCACACGATTTCCTTTTGAAACTCTCCACATGCCCGGCCCGGGCTGCTCGCCACTGACAAGTACTTTTTCCAAAACGACCGGAGTTGGTATTGTGATCGGTGTTTCAGCAGTTGATGCAGGCGATGCTAGTTCTGCGAATACCGGCGCAGTGGTAAGTATAGTGAGCGCAAAAAATAGGGGACATAAAAAAACAGAAATTCTCAAATGCATCCTTATTCACGAATCGTGAATTGTTTGAATTGCTCAAGCTAAATGAAGACAGTCAACATGGTGGTAAGTTTCATTTGCGTTGATACTTATTAATTCATAATCCACAAACCATTAACCACAAGCTCGCACAATTTGATGTGTACGCTCCATTGTCGGGCGATGGAAACCTCGACGTAATAGTTCGGATCACTAGTGAATGGTAAACAACGGCCGAGTTTACAGGCAGGGCATGAGTATCCTCCCTTGCGAATATTTAAACTCTAATAGGTGCGGGCGTTTCGGGGCAAAAGGCTTTAAACGCCCCGCCAGTGCTAGTGTTTTTATTTTTTACGAGCGCAAAAAATACTATTTCGCAATATCACTGGCCCTAAGCTGCGGAAACAAAATCACGTCTCTTATCGACGCTGAGTTGGTGAGCAGCATCACCAGCCGATCAATCCCGATCCCTTCGCCCGCCGTTGGTGGCATGCCGTATTCGAGTGCACGAATAAAGTCGGCATCGTAGTGCATTGCCTCCTCGTCGCCGCCTTCCTTGGCTTTGACCTGTTCCATGAAGCGCGCCGCCTGATCCTCGGCATCGTTTAATTCTGAAAATCCGTTTGCCAGCTCACGACCCGCGATAAATAGCTCAAACCGGTCGGTAATGGCTGGATTTTTTTCGTTACGGCGTGCCAGAGGCGAGACTTCCGCCGGGTAGTCAACGATGAACGTGGGCTGAATTAGTTTCGATTCGGCGGTTTCTTCGAAGAGTTTTAGCTGCAAGGTGCCAACGGTGTCGTTTGCCTTCACTGGGGCATGATGCTTTTTGCAGAGGGTTTTCAGCGTCTCAAAATCATCGAGGTTGGTATCGGCGTAATCAGGGAAATATTGTTTCACCGCTTGTGGCATGGTCAGGCGTGCGAAGGGTTGGCCGAAATCAATTTGCATACCCTGATAATCGATCAGGGTGGTGCCGCAAACCTTCAGTGAGATGCTGCGGATCATGTCCTCGGTGAATTGCATCAGGTGATGGAAATCACGGTAGGCGATGTAGAACTCCATCATCGTGAATTCCGGATTGTGGCGCACGCTCATGCCCTCGTTGCGGAAGTTGCGATTGATCTCAAACACCCGCTCGAATCCACCCACAATTAGGCGCTTCAAATACAGCTCCGGTGCAATGCGCAGATAAAGCTGCATATCGAGGGTGTTGTGGTGAGTGATGAATGGCTTTGCCGCCGCCCCGCCGGGGATCGGGTGCATCATGGGGGTTTCGACTTCAAGGTAACCTGCGGCCACCATGAAAGCGCGAATCTCCTGCACGATTTGTGAGCGCGCCTCAAAGGTGTGTTTCACTTCCGGATTCACCATCAGATCCACATAGCGCATGCGATAGCGCTGCTCGGTATCGGATAAGCCGTGAAATTTTTCAGGCAAGGGGCGTAATGACTTTACCAGCAGCCTAAGCGATGTGACATGCACGGAAAGCTCACCCACTTTGGTCTTGAACAGCCGACCTTCGGCACCCAAAATATCACCCATGTCGTAGTGCTTAAACGCTTCCAGCGCTTCAGCGCCGAGGTCGTTCATGGTGACGTAAAGTTGAATGCGGCCTGATGCATCCTGAATGGTGGCAAAGGCAGCCTTGCCCATCACGCGCTTTAACATCATGCGACCAGCGATCTTGACCGTAACGGGTGCCGCCGCCTCTAATTCTTCTTTCGATTTTTCGCCATAGGCAGCAACTAACTCTGCCGATTGATGCTCTGGTCTGAAATCATTGGGGAAGGGTTGCGCTGTTACGCTGCGAATGGCGGCAAGCTTTTGACGGCGCTCGGCCATGACATGGTTTTCGTCTAGCGGTGCGTTTTGAATATCGTCAGACATGGTGCTCTCAATCAAATTTTAAAATTTAAGGTTGTAACCAGGCGGCCTGCAAAATTCCATCCGGCCAGCTAAATAGTGCGCGCCGATTGCCCTGCGCGGCAAGATAGACCCATTCAATCGAGGTCACATGAACCGTTACCACGCAAAAATTTTTGCGACCAAGATCACGCACCTGATCGGGTTCCAAGTCGCCAACGTCGTTTACGATATCAAGCTTCGGCGCGGGCAGGGTCATTGGCGTGATGATTTCGGTACCGGGAGCATCATCAACGCAATAAGTCAGTCGTGACATGGCCCGTGAATCCTGCCATGCACTATTGGCCACCTCATCATCCGTATGCACTTTCACCAAGCCAGTGAGCCGGAGCTGGATTTTTTTGCTCGCATCGTAGGCAATCACACAGGCTGCTGGTCCGGCGCGCCATTGGGCAATCTTGGCGGAGCGAATATCTGAATGAAAGGCCAGCGCGCGCGCGTCGCGATCAGCGTTGCGCAATATCATTGTTCGTGCAGTAGGGCCGCCGTTGCTATCTACACTTGCCACAACGGGCGCATGAAACGCTGAGCGACGGTCAGTAGTGCCGAGCACGAGCAAATGCCAAGCTTCAGTCAGCGCGCTCTCAAGGCTGTCGTAAAAGGCGGGTAGCGGCGGAGAACTAGTGTTGATGATCATACTCGTTAACCTTGCGCCTTCCATGACATCAGGCCAATGCCGCCCAGACACAATGCAATGCCGGATAATTTGGCGATGGATAGTGATTCACGAAAGAATATGGCACCAATCAATAACGTGGATAAGGCCACGATTGCTGCTGTCAGGACGGCAGCCGACGATAGTTCTGCCCCCGCGCGGTAGGCCAATAAAAATCCGATTTCGATCAGCACAATACTCGCGGCTACGCCATACACAGCCCAATTGAGTTTTTTAATCTCGCTCAATAATGATTCGTTGAGCGGGAACATCAGAAATAGCGGCAGCGTCAATACGGCCGCCAATAAATAAAACATTAGCAGCGAAATCACCGGATGGGTACCAGGCGAAATACTCTTTTGCGTGACGTGATAAAGCACCTGCCCTGCAATCGCCAGCAAGAACGCTATCAGCAGACCGGTTTTCATGGCCATAATTATTAAACGCCTTGCTTCAAGCTAGCCTCGATAAACGGATCCAGATCACCGTCCAGTACTTTTTGCGTTGCGCTGATTTCCACATTGGTACGCAAATCTTTAATGCGACTTTGGTCCAGCACATACGAGCGAATCTGATGGCCCCAGCCCACATCGGTCTTGGTTGCCTCCAGTTTATCCTGCTCAACCTGGCGTTTGCGGATTTCCAGCTCGTATAACTTTGCTTTCAGCATGGTCATCGCCTCCGCTTTGTTGCGATGCTGGGAGCGATCATTCTGACATTGCACCACAATGCCGGTCGGGGCATGGGTGATACGAATCGCGGAATCCGTTTTATTGATGTGCTGGCCACCCGCGCCGGATGCGCGGAAAGTATCAATGCGCAGATCTGCTGGATTAATATCCACTTCAATCGAATCATCGATCTCGGGATAGACAAAAACGCTGGCAAACGAAGTGTGTCGCCCGCCTGAGGAATCAAACGGCGATTTGCGCACCAGGCGATGCACACCGGTTTCGGTACGCAAAAAACCATAGGCATAATCGCCACTGATTTTTATGGTCGCACTCTTGATGCCGGCTACATCGCCGTCGGATTGTTCCAATAATTCCGTTTTGAAACCTTTGCGCTCGGCATAGCGCAAATACTGCCGCAGCAGCATCGACGCCCAATCCTGCGCTTCAGTGCCACCGGCGCCGGACTGAATATCCAGAAAGCAATTGAACCCGTCCGCCGCATTCGAAAACATGCGTTTGAATTCCATGTCCGCCACCACCGCGCGAATCGTTTCCACATCGGTTGATACTGCTTGCAGGGTTGGGTCGTCACCTTCTTCGCGGGCAAGATCGAAAATTTCCTGACCGTCCTTTAGGCCCCGATCAATTTGAATCAGCGCCTCAACCACGGCATCCAGCGATTTTTTCTCGCGGCCCAATTCCTGGGCTTTTTTTGCGTCAGCCCAGATGGCCGGGTCTTCAGCCAGTTTGGAAACTTCTTCGCGGCGCGCTACTTTGCCGTCAAAGTCAAAGATACCTCCGCAACTCGACCGCGCGTGCGGACAAGTCGGAAAGACTGTTTGAAATTAGGTTAATTTGATCGGCTTCCATGATGCTTTTCGGATGTTTTTATAAGCCGAGATTATAGCTGATGGCGGGGCGAATTCCGCTATCTGCCCGCATCCGTCAAAGGCGACGAGCGCGGTAGCAGTGCATGGTTCGTTGTTGCTTTGAGGCTATCAACATTTGGTCAGCGGCTTCAATCGCCGCGGTCAGCGAGCGTTGTGGCGGCATCGATGCACAACCTACAGTCGCGGCCACATCGGCATCGACCATTTCCTTGACGAGTCGTGTGGTGATATCGTCAGCATGTCGCGGATAAACATTTCTCAGCAGAACCCCGAACTCATCCCCGCCCAGTCGTGCCACCACATCATGCCCGCGCATAGAGGTTGACAATACCCGCGCTGCTTCGGTAATCAGCGCATCACCGGCTGCATGCCCCGAGTCATCATTGACCGACTTCAGGTGATCCAGATCAATCACGACAACGGCATGCACTGATTTATCGGTAGGCGCAGCAGTCTGTTTTAAAAGTCGATTCCAGCCACGGCGGTTGAGCAAACCTGTCATTTCGTCTCTCATCGCGCTATCTTCGATTTCCAAGACTCGTGATTGTGCCTGCGCCAGCTTGTGCTCCATCGACAGCAGCCTGCTGACGATATCCGCAGTCTGCCGCACCAGTCCTTCACCCGCACGAATGCCCACTACTTCGGGGTCGGCATCAATGCCGCACAAAGTGCCTATAAACCGATTACCCTCTCCGTATAGTGGCATACCGACGTAGGCGCGGATTGCCAGCTGTTTGCCGATCGGTGCATCCCGGTAGGCGTCGCAATCCTGGATATTGCTGGCAAATTGTGGCCCTTCGTTGGCCATCATTCGGCAACATAAGGAATCTTTCCAGGCGAAGGTTTGCCCTTCTTCAACAGGATAACCTTGGTTATGGGCGCAAATGACTGTCCAGTCGTCACCTTTCACACCAGTCACCATCCATAGCTTTAGCGGGATGCGCATGTAAAGAGCCGCCAATTGCTCCCGAATCACGTTCATGGTCTCACTGGAAATTTCCGGACTAATCATCAGAATTTCTTTAAGGGCGATGTGATGGTCAAAAGCGCTTTGATATATACATCATTGTAAGCTGCATTCATTATCGATGTGGCGAATTAAATGATGGAAAATATTTTATTGATTCAACTATATTACTAGCCATGGCCGCAGCATATGCAGTCACCGCTTCCTCAGCGGTGCCAATAGCGCCGACAATCCGTTGTGATCAATCTCTCGCATCAAAGCCAACAAGCGACCGATCTCGCCTTGCGGAAAACCTACACGTGCAAACCAGTGCAGATAATTGCCCGGTAAATCAGCGATTTTGCGACCCTTATATTTACCGTAGGGCATTTCAGTCGTCACTAATTTTTGTAAATCTTCCGGTTCCAAACCTGTCCCGCCTTATTGAGTATGATCCAAGATTAATTGCAAAGTCGAAGCGCCGCGAAACTCGTTGATAGATGGCCTAAACACCGCGCCAATAATGGCGTTCAAGGCATCGGGCGAGCCAAAGCGCATGGCTTCGAAGGTGGTTCCATCAAGCGATAATTTTAGTTTCAGGTGTTTCTCGCCGACCACGCGTTGCTCAATAACCTTGAATTCACCCGTGAAGCAAGGCGCGGCAAATCCCTGGCCCCAGATTTGCGATTCGAGTGACTGGACGAAATCGAATGTGAGCTCATCGGCACGCAATGTGCCATCGGTCTCAATCTGCTCCATTAAATCAGCGGGTGATAACAAATCGCGCACCACGGACTCGAAGGCGCTGGCGAAATCGGGTAGCGAATTTTGTGGAATGGTCAAGCCGGCCGCCATCGCATGTCCGCCAAATTTGGTAATGAGGCCGGGATGTCGTTTGGTCACTAAATCCAGCGCATCACGCATATGCAAACCCTGAATCGAGCGGCCGGAACCTTTGAGATTGCCGTTGCCGTCGGCTGCAAACGCAATCACCGGCCGATGATATTTTTCGCGAATACGCGAGGCCAAAATGCCCACCACACCTTGATGCCAGCTTGGCTCGAAAATAGCCAATGAATAACGCAAGCCGACGTCAATTTCCGCTAGCGAGGTCAGCGCCTCATCCTTCATGCCCGATTCAATGCTGCGACGTTCACGGTTGAGCTCATCGAGTTGAGTGGCAAGCTTCAATGCCGCGTAATCATTGTCTGCAAGCAGGCAAGCAATGCCCAACGACATATCGTCGAGCCGCCCAGCGGCATTTAAGCGTGGGCCAACGACGAAACCCATATCGTAAGTGCTGACACGTCGGTAGTCGCGCCCACCCACTTGCAAGAGCGCGCGGATGCCGGCGCACATGCGCCCGGCGCGAATACGGGCAAGACCCTGCTCGACCAGAATGCGATTATTATGGTCTAACCGCACCACATCGGCCACGGTGCCAAGTGCAACCAGATCCAGCAGGTCGGCCAAGTTCGGCTCAGGTATGGAAGCAAAATAACCACGTGTTCTGAGCACAGCCCGAAGTGCCAACATCACATAAAAAATGACGCCGACACCAGCCAAATTTTTGCTGGCAAAACTATCGCCGGGCTGATTCGGGTTCACAATTACAGCTGCGTCGGGCAGCGCATCACCAGGTAAGTGGTGGTCGGTGACCAGCACCTGAATCCCACGACGATTGGCCTCGGCAACACCGTCTACACTGGCAATGCCGTTATCGACGGTGATGATGATGTCGGGATTTTTTTCGGCGGCGAGTGCAACGATTTCCGGTGTTAGGCCATAGCCGTATTTGAAGCGATCCGGCACCACGAAATCAACCGCCGCGCCCATTGCGCTTAATGCACGCATTCCCACTGCGCAAGCGGTCGCGCCGTCTGCATCGTAATCAGCGACGATGAGGAGCTTTTTTCGGGCAGCAATGGCATCTGCTAGCAGCAAGGCGGCAGCATCAATGTAGGCAAGTTGCGTGGGGCCCAGCAGGGCAGCCATGCCGTAATCCAGCTCATGCGCTGTTTTCACGCCACGTGACGCGAACAGTCTGGCCATGCGTGGATCAACCTGTTCGGCAATCAAGCTTGCAAACGCTTCAGGATCGCCGCTGCGGGTGACAATATCAACCATGAGTGGCAACCCGCCGACGTCTATAAAACATAATGCGCCAGCGGCCTTTTCGCGATGATAGGCTTAATAATTTTCCAGAATTCCCAAGGTTGGGGCTGGACGATATTTACTCGAAGTGTGGCGGCTTCACTCGGCAGCATTAGCGTTAGGGATTCAATGGTTCGGTCCATCAGCGCAGATTTGAGCGGCATGAGCCAATCTGTGTCGATGGCTTGAACCGCTGTCATCCATTCATGCCGCTGGTTTGCGCGCAGCGCGCGAGTGGGTTGATGCAGCACTACAAAATTATGCGTACTGGCCAGCGGCATCTGCGCAAAACTGGTGGGCAATGCGCTCACCGCCAGCTTGTTGTTTATCGCCAGTCCCCGCGCCAGTGCTAGCTTTGCGAGCATCAGTTTGTACGGATGTTCAGCCTTGGCGGGGCCTTTGACGGCGGGTGGACTAAGCAGATTCCGGTTGTTCCTGATCTGCAGCATATGCCCCGTGTTCGCAGGCCTTACATCGGGAGCATGGGTGCGAAAAGTACCGCCACCCCAAAACCAGATGCCATTAATCGGCAGTTCATTGCGTGCCAGCCGGGCCGCGTTCACCGGATGATCATGCAACAGCATCTGCAATTCATTTTGCAAGCTGCGCCAGTTTATTTTGCCCTCGGTATTTGCCGGAAGATGGTCAAATACATTGGCACCGCTGGCGCGCCATAGCGGGGTTGTCTCGGGCATTTCAGTATGCGGAATTTTTACGTACCAGCGCGCGGCATCGCGAGCTTCAATGACTAAGCCATCTGCAGCCAGATGCTGATTCAATGTTTCCACAATCGACTGCGCTTCTTCAAGCGTCGGTTCGAGCACATGCGAATCCATCAGCTGTACATTGTCACGGCTGATATGCAAATGCACGGGATCGGCGCGCAGCCACATATCCTCGCCCGGCTGGCCACCCTCGGCGAGGAGGCTGAGTGCGGCGACAGGATTGCTGGCGATAAACTTCAAACCCAGTTCATGTAGGCAGGCTTCTTCCAAAAAGCGGCCCGGTTGTCGTTTGATGGCGCCCTGTGCAAGCAATCCCTGTAGGCCGGGAAGTGCGGGTAAATCGGGGCGGGCAATAAAAGCGGGCGGGGGGATGAGGTCGGGAATGAGGAGAGTAAGGTGCATGGGCGAATTTTAACATCGCCTTGCGGTGTCCTTTAGGTAGGCTGTTTGTGGCACACTCTCGCGAACGTTTATTTCATGGTATCTACCGAACGACAGGAATCATTTTGCAACCTCTCTCGCTTTTTATTGGTCGTCGCTACCTGCGTGCCAAGCGCGACAATAATTTTATTTCCTTTATATCGATGGTTTCGATGGCTGGCATTGCGCTGGGTATTGCCGCGCTGATTGTGGTGCTGTCGGTGATGAACGGCTTCCAGAAAGAAGTGCGCGGCAAAATTTTGGGTGTTGCGTCCCACATCCAGATCAATGGCTTTGAAAATGGTTTATCGAATTGGCGCGACGTGATGGAAAATGCGAGAAAGCATCCTGAAGTCATCGGTGCTGCCCCGTTCGTGATGGGCCAGGGCTTGTTGACCTATGGGCAAACCCCGCGCGGTGTGGGTATTCGCGGCATCGATCCCGCGCAGGAAAACACGGTTGCCGATTTGGGCAGCAATATGAAAGTCGGTGAGCTCACGGCATTAATGCCGGGTGAATATGGCATCGTTCTGGGGGTTGAGCTTGCACGCGCCTTGCAGGTGCAGATGGGCACCAAAGTGCAATTGCTGATTCCGCAAGCGAATATGACCCCGGCCGGCATGTTGCCGCGTATTCGTACTTTTACGGTGGTCGGTATTTTCAGCTCGGGTCACTATGAATACGATCTGAATCTGGCGCTCATCGACATTAAAGACGCGCAAGTACTTTATCGACTGGATGACAACGTGAGCGGCGTGCGACTCAAGATAAAAGATTTGGAACGCGCCCCGCTTGTTGCCCGCGAGTTGGCCAAAACCATGCGGGTCGATGGTTATGTTACCGATTGGACGCAGCAAAATGCCACCTATTTTCGCGCGGTGCAAATCGAAAAACGCATGATGTTTATTATTCTCACGTTGATTATTGCGGTGGCGGCATTTAATCTGGTGTCGACCTTGGTAATGGTGGTGACCGACAAGCACCCTGATATCGCCATTCTGCGAACGCTGGGCGCATCGCCAGCAACCATCATGAAAATTTTCGTGGTGCAGGGCGCGATGGTAGGCATGATCGGCACCGTGCTGGGTGTGGTCGGCGGCGTGCTGCTGGCATTTAATGTGTCGGCAGTGGTATCCGGGATGGAAAAAGTATTTGGCTTTCAGGTGCTGTCGAAAGAGGTTTATTACATTTCCGAATTACCGTCTGATTTGCATTGGAACGATGTGGGGTTCATCGCGGTGATTGCGCTGGTGATGGCGCTCATAGCAACGCTTTACCCAAGTTGGCGCGCGTCAAAAGTGAATCCGGCCGAGGCGCTACGCTATGAATAAGCGCATGGACATGAATACAAGCGTCCCAGTTCTGCACTGCGCCAACTTGGTGAAAACCTTCAAGCAAGGCAGCTATGAAGTGCCGGTCCTGCGCGGCATCGACTTCACCGTTCAAAAAGGTGAAACCATTGCCATCGTCGGTGCTTCAGGATCAGGTAAAAGTACGCTGCTGCATATTCTGGGCGGGCTCGATGCGCCCACCTCGGGCGAGGTCACGCTACTGGGCGAACGCATGGATAAGATTTCAGCGTTGGCCCAAGGCAATTTGCGAAATCGCGCGTTAGGCTTTATCTACCAATTTCATCATTTGCTGCCCGAATTTTCCGCACTCGAAAACGTTGCAATGCCGCTAGCGATTCGCGGTGAGGAAACCAAAGTCGCCAAACAACGTGCCGCAGAAATGCTCAACGATGTCGGGCTTTCACATCGCCTGACACATAAACCAGGCGAGCTTTCTGGCGGTGAGCGTCAGCGTGTTGCTGTGGCGCGCGCACTGGTCACGCATCCAGCCTGTGTGCTGGCCGATGAGCCAACCGGCAACCTGGATCGCGGCACCGCCGATAGCGTTTTTGAGTTGATCATGCGGTTAAATGCGAAATATGAAACTGCGCTGGTGATGGTGACGCACGATCCACAGCTGGCCGCCAAGATGTCACGGCAGTTGATGATCGCGGATGGAAAATTAGGTTAGTTTATTAAGGCACAGGAACAGAGCCGATTGGCCAGAATCAATGACTGTCGGATCGAGCCTGAACTTCTAAACCTAAAGCTACCATGTATACCGCACCGTATATCGCACTACAGCCTCAGCACCTTTGGCTATTTTAAGATTGAAATGAATTGTGCGGGCATCCATTTTTTCAAACTCGATATTTTTCTTAGTGATTGCCCAATTGCTCCAGCGATATAAATTTTCTTTCACGATTACATTCGTTGCTTCATCCTTCTGGTTGCGAACCTTGACCTCAATATCTTCCTCCATCCATTTCGCATTGGTGTCAACGCGATAATCAACCTGACGACGTTCGCCGACGACATCAAATGCGCTGCCAAGCTTGACCTGAATAGTTTCGTTTTTTGCAGTGTGATCAATTAAATCTTCGCCAATAAATTCCAGCGATTGATCTTGATTATCAAGCTTAGCGACACGAATTTTTCCTGCCGGAAGTGGGATGCCCAGTTTGTTATCTTCACGATTTTTAAAGCGCAAATACACATCAACTTTTTTGCTCGACTGGTTGCCAAAATTGCGATCTGTCATCGGCCCGCCATACCCGCCAAAGTACTGTCCTGCCTGACCGTAATAGACCAATGTTTTCTCACATGAAGCTGCACGAACAGACGGGAATAGTTCAATTTGCTTGGTGGCATTGTTGGCAAGCGTGGTTGGACGACCCAGGGTGTAAAGATGATATTCAAAAAATGATTTTTCAGCGAACCCTGCCGCAGATGGTGCAGCCAGCGACATGCGCTGTGATTTCATGGCGTAATCAGCCTGCTCTCGGGGCTGTGCACGCTGCACATCGCCTGCAACCAATTTTAATTTGGCGTTCTCAAATGTTGCGCCAGTTTGGTTGACAATAGTGACCCAAGCACCGATATCAAGTTTGCAACCGCCTTGGTCTTCATTCAAGGTCAAATTGTAATCTGTCCACCAGGTAATCCCACCAGTCTGGAAGCCATATCTAGCGCGATGTGTGCCTGCCCGCTCGGCAGCCACATCCCACACCAAGGTAGGTTTGCTGATAAGCCCGCCAGGCAGGGAGGCCAGCTTAACGCCGGAATATGTATTTATTGTGCGGATACTACCGTCTGGCATTTTTAAAATCAGCCCGCCTTGAGTACCAATCAATGTGCCTGTGATGGATTCAATATTCTGTCCGCGGACTTGCTCAACAGTGACTTCGCGGTCTAAATATTTTTGAAGAAGTTTATTGGTACTGGTGAGGTCGAATTCAAAGCTTTGCTCAACCACTCGGGTGTTGGTTGGATCGGTGAGTGATTCAAACGACACCGTGGTTGGATCAATCAGGGCGGGTACATCAGCGATACGAATCACTGTGCGGCCCTTGCCGAGCACAACATCCTTCTCTTGCCGTACTACACCATAGCCCGGGATCCCGCCACTGTTACCTTCTCCGCCGTTCTGAAAATTGGCTACAGAGAGCGTTCCGGGCTGGGCGCTGGAATATATGGTGACGCTCACATTAGCGATAGCCAGTGACGAACAAATGGCCATGGGCAAAGCGGCAAGCCGAAATGCAACAAGGCGAGAAACCGTAGGGCAAGAAGGCATGGGGTACTCCAATCGTATAATGGTATTTTAAAACTCTATATGTGGATTCAACATGAAGTTTACAGGTAGTGATCGCTATATTGTGACGGATGATCTGATGCTGGCTGTAAATGCAGCGGTTACGTTGCAGCGACCTTTGCTCATTAAGGGCGAGCCTGGCACGGGCAAAACGATGTTGGCTGAGGAAGTCGCGAAAGCACTTGGTAAGCCTTTGATCCAATGGCATATCAAATCAACCACGAAAGCGCAGCAGGGGTTGTATGAATACGATGCTGTCTCGCGCCTGCGCGATTCACAGCTAGGCGATGAAAAAGTAAAAGACATCGGTAATTACATCCATCAAGGCATGTTGTGGCGCGCTTTTGATGCGGACGAGCAGGTGGTACTACTTATTGATGAAATTGATAAGGCCGATATAGAGTTTCCCAATGATTTGCTGCGCGAATTAGATCGTATGGAGTTTTATGTTTACGAGACGCGCAAAACAATTGTTGCCAAACACCGGCCCATCATCATCATTACCAGCAACAATGAGAAGGAATTACCAGATGCTTTTTTAAGGCGCAGCTTTTTCCATTACATTCGTTTTCCAGACAGGAACACGATGCAGCAGATTGTCGATGTGCACTACCCGGGCTTAAAGAAAATTTTGTTGAAAGAGGCGCTAGAGGTCTTCTTTGATATTCGCGATATGCCAGGGCTAAAAAAGAAACCCTCAACGTCTGAACTGCTGGATTGGATCAAGCTATTGGTGGCCGAGGATATTTCGCCCGAGGCTCTGAAGACAGGCGATGCAGCTAAACTGATCCCCCCGCTTTACGGTGCGCTATTAAAGAACGAGCAGGACGTGCATTTGTTTGAGCGTTTGGTCTTTCTATCGCGCGCACGGAAGGCTTAAGCATGTTCATTGAGCCCGTCACACTTGTAGGTAAGTATGCACAGCTTGAGCCGCTGTCGGAGGCTCATTTAAGTGATTTGCAGGTGGCTGCAATTGATGGTGAGCTTTGGAATTTATGGTACACAAGCGTGCCTCATCCGGACAAGATGGCTGAAAACATTGCTTTCCGTCTCGGGCAACGCGAAAAAGAAATCATGATGTCGTTGGTGGTTAGGCGTTTGGCTGATGGGTGCATTGTTGGTTGTACAAGTTTTGCCAACATCATGGCAGAGCATCGACGTGTTGAGATTGGTTACACATGGTATGCGCGCACAGCACAGCGAACCCCAATCAATACCGAGGTCAAGCTTATGATGCTGACTCACGCGTTTGAAGATAAACAATGTATCGCCGTTGAGTTTATGACGCATTGGATGAATCATCAAAGCCGGGCAGCGATCGAGCGTCTGGGCGCTAAATTGGATGGTGTATTGCGTAATCATCGTATAGGCGTGAATGGCGAACTGCGTGACACCTGCGCATATTCGATCATTAGCAGCGAGTGGCCGGCAGTCAAAGCTCATTTGCAGCATCTTCTTTCGCGCTCATGACAATATGCTGATCGATTTTTTTCTAGAATTAAAACAGGCCGGATTGCCAGTATCTGTGAAAGAGTACTTGATGCTGTGTGAAGCCTTGCAGAAGGGGGTAGCCTATGGAAGTGTCGACGAATTTTACTATTTATCGAGAGCGAGTCTGATCAAGGATGAAACGCATTTCGACCGCTTTGATCGTGCATTTGCAACATATTTCAAAGGTGTTGAGGCGCTAGATGCTGCATTGGCAAAGGTGACTAAACAAGATATTCCAGAGGAATGGCTTAAGAAACTAGCCGAACGTTTGTTGTCGGATGAAGAAAAAACCGAGATCGAAGCGCTCGGCGGTTGGAGTAAATTAATGGAGACCTTGAAGCAACGCTTGGAAGAGCAAAAGGCGCGCCACCAAGGTGGCAGTAAATGGATTGGTACTGCTGGCACATCGCCTTTCGGGGCTTATGGCTACAATCCGGAAGGTGTTCGCATTGGCCAGGATAAATCGCGTAACCGTCGGGCGGTCAAAGTATGGGATCAACGCGAGTATCGCGATTACGACGACAACACCGAGCTTGGTATTCGTAATATCCAGATAGCATTACGACGCTTGCGAAAATTTGCGCGGACTGGTGCGGAAGAAGAATTGGACATGGACGGAACGATTAAAGCCACCGCCAACAATGCGGGCTATCTTGATTTGAAGCTAATTCCGGAGCGCCATAACCATGTAAAGATCCTGTTATTTTTGGATGTCGGTGGCTCGATGGATGATTATGTTCATCGCTGTGAAGAATTATTTTCTGCCGCTAAAACAGAATTCAAACATCTAGAATATTTTTATTTTCATAATTTTATTTATGAGTCTGTGTGGCGAAATAATCGCTTGCGTCACAGTGAAAAGTTTTCGACGCTGGATGTGCTCAATAAGTATGGACACGATTACAAACTCATCATTGTTGGCGACGCGACTATGAGTCCTTATGAAATTCTGGAGCCGGGCGGCAGCGTTGAGCATTGGAATGAAGAGCCTGGCCATATATGGCTTAAGCGAATGACTGATTTTTATCGGCGTTCCGTATGGATTAATCCCACGCCCCAAGCGCATTGGCCCTGGACACAGTCCGTAAAACTCACGCAAGAACTAATGGCAGACCGTATGCACCCGATGACGGCCGCAGGTCTTGAGCAGGCGATGAAGACGTTAATTTAAAACGATAAAACATTGTTAACGAGATTTAACAAGTGTGAATTTTTGTAAATGTAACAATGTTTTATCCACCCGCAGCAAAAAAATCCCTAACCTTGGCTAGAAGACAAATTTAGGGGTGAATCTTGTATATCGCGATCTTGGAAGACGATGTTGATATTGCGGGCATTGTAAAAAAATGGTTAGGGGAAGCAGACCACAACTGTCGTGTGTTTAGCTCGGGAAAAAAGTTGCTTGCTTGTGCCGACAAGGAGCCATTTGATTTTTATATCCTAGATTGGAATGTTCCGGATATTTCGGGTCTGGAGGTTGTTCAGTGGCTACGCGAAAAAAACCGAGCTGTCGCGCCTATTTTGTTTGTCACGGTTCGCAATAGCGAAGCAGATGTCGTTGCCGCGCTGGAGGCAGGGGCAGATGATTTTATGGTCAAGCCCATCAGACGTAATGAACTCGTGGCGAGGATAATCGCGCTGGTCCGGCGCTCGGCGCACAATAAGGTGGAGCCTGATCAACAGCGTTTCCCGCCTTTCTGTGTTTTGCCTTCTTCGCGACAAATTTTTTTGAATGATGTCTCTATTTCTCTAACCGAGAAAGAGTTTGATCTCGCTTATTTTTTATTCAAAAATACGGGCAAACTTTTATCGCGACAATATATTTCCGAAACGGTGTGGGGGCGTCCGGCGTCAACGATGTCTAGAACTATCGATACCCATATTTCACGCATACGAAAAAAATTGAGTTTAGAGCCGAATCATAATTATCGTTTGGTGCCCATTTATAATGTTGGCTATCGTCTTGAACGCATAGGCTCTCTACCGATATTAAATATTGTTTAATGCCCATTGAATAAGCTGGAACCTAAACCTATGTTTAGGTTCCGGTGCGCTGCAGTTAGCATATTTAGTTATGCGTCGATTGGTTGCAAAGTGCATATAAAAACAGCGAATGTGCTTAACTCGTATATTCCGACTAAAATAACCATGCATACACACAATCGCACCTGCGGAGAGGCACTTAATGAGAATCGCGTTGCTAGAAGATGATGTAGATATCGGATCTGCCATGCAGCAATGGCTGGAGGGTGCGGGCCATACCGTCCATAATTTTATATCGGGTAAAGCAATCGTTCGCGAGGTGGGGCGTGAAAGTTATGATCTATTCGTGCTTGATTGGCATGTGCCAGATTTATCGGGTGAAGAGGTGCTTAAATGGCTGCGAGAAAAACAACAGTCTGTGACTCCGGTGCTCTTCGCGACCAGCCGCGATTCTGAAGAGGATATTGTCTCCGCCCTGACTAATGGCGCGGACGATTACATGATCAAGCCGGTACGCCGATTAGAACTTTTGGCGCGTGTTGAGGCGCTACTAAGGCGTGCGCGACCGAAAACGGCAGAAGCAGATGGCATAGACCTTCCGCCTTATCGGATTGATGTTGCTAATAGAGTGGTTAATTTTGACGGCGCTGATGTTGAAATGACCGATAAGGAATACGACCTAACATTATTTTTGTTTAAAAATTTGGGTAGATTATTGTCCCGTGGGCATATTTCTGAAAGTGTATGGGGACGGAGTGCTGAGGTTCAATCACGCACGGTCGATACGCATATCAGCCGTATTCGCAAGAAGCTCGAATTTGGGCCAGAGCGCGGACTGCGGTTGACGCCCATTTATAATTTTGGTTATCGCCTCGAGCGTGTAACAAACACCGACAAACCGATTGTCTGATCACCGTGGCGTCAAAAAATTTTGGGTGTAAATACACTAACAGGTTCACAAACCGGCTGCCTGTAACTCAGGTGTCAGCAGATTAGTTAATCGCCGAGAAAGTGTAGATACCGTCGGCATTCAGCGTACGCTTGGCTCGCCCGGCATACCAGAGATAATGTAAATGTGCGATGGCCTCACCAATCGCAAACACCAGTTGGTGGTTATCTAGTTCGCGTTTGAATAGCACGGGCAAAATTTCTGCTGCTGATTTAGGCTCACGGAGGGCTTCTATGAGTTCTGCCAAGCGCTTTTCATGATGAAGCGCCAACTCTGAAATCCGTTCATGCAGCCCCGTAAAGACGCGGTCATGCGATGGCAGTACCAAAGTAGATGATGGCAGAGGTGAAAATTTAAGCATGCTGTCGAGAAATTGCTTTAGCGGATTCGCCTCTGGCTGATTTCCCCAAACCCCAACATTGGTCGTGATTCGTGGCAATACCTGATCACCTGAAATCAATATAGTGTCACCGTTGTTAAAATCGTTGGAAAACAATACCGCATGCTCAGGGGCATGGCCGAATACAGTCATCACTGACCATTGTCGCTGGCCAATCCAGAACTTATCACCGTCCATCAGCCGATGATATTGATGTGGCACATTCGGCACACCGCGCTTATAGGCACCACTTCGCTCGTTTTGGGCGGCAGCGAAATCGGGGCGAATTTTAGCAAGCCCATGCGCTATGAACAACGCTGCCGTATTGGCCCGATCAAATCCCGATGTGTCTTCAGCTGCGGCATGGGCAGATAAAAATTCTGCGGCTGTCATCCAGACCGGCGCACCGGTGCGCTCATGCAGCCACGCAGCACATCCCACATGGTCTGGATGATAGTGCGTCACAATAATTCGCTTGATGGGCAAACCCCGCATGATCCCAGCAAGGTGACGCTCCCATAGCTCGTGCGTATTGGCTACTCCGTATCCGGTATCAACGATAGTCCAGCCATCACTGTTCGCATCGTTGTCTTCTAGCAGCCATAAATTGATATGGTCAAGCTTGAACGGTAGCGGCATACGAATCCAGTAAATGCCTGGCGCAACTAGGATAGATTCACCTAGTGTAGGTGGCACCTCGTGCGGGTAAACAATCACCTAGCTATCCCTCTAAAGTGGGGGATAAAGTATCGGCGAGTAAGTTCACAACACACTATTTGGTCGTAGCTACAAACACGCCATCCCAATTTTTACCGGGCGGATTAATCCGGAAATTGGCAATGCGTTGGAGGTACACCTTATAAACTTTGCGCTGGGGATCCGCGTGGGTCAGTGCGGTTAGCATTTGCTCGGCCTCATCCCATCGCTGTTCTTTATAACGATCCAGAGCGCGATGGAAACGCTCAATTTCGTCCAGTATCTGATCGACGACCTCGCCTTTTAAGCCGACGGGTTCATAGATACTGATGGGCTCTAATTTGCCCTTGACGCGTATCCGGTCTAGCTCGCGATACACCACAATCGGCACCGTGTTAACGATATTTTCGGAGACTAAAATGCCGACACCATATTCTTTGGTCTGCCCTTCCAGGCGTGCTGCCAAGTTCACCGCATCTCCCATCACGGTATAGGCGCGGCGGAAGGTTGAGCCCATGTCACCGACTGCCATTACGCCACAGTTTAGGCCAACCCCGATTTCCAGTTTTGGCCAGCCTCGTTTGATGTATTCCGGGCCCATTTCCTTGATCCGTTTTTGCATGGCCAGCGCTGACATCAGCGCATGCTCCGCGTGCTTTTCATCGACTAATGGAGCCCCCCAAAAAGCCATGATCGCGTCGCCAATGTATTTATCGATGGTGCCGCGTTGGGCTTGAATCGTCTGAGTCATATCCGTGAGATAGGTATTCATCATCGCGGTAAGTTCAGTCGCGGAAAGTCCTTCGGAAATCGAAGTGAAATTACGGACATCGGAAAACAGTACCGTCATATCGCGGCTTTCGCCTTGTGTGGAATAGTTCGTTGGATTTTTCGCCATTTCTGCCACCAATTCCTTCGGTACATAAGTGCCAAAGATGCCGGTGATCTGATTCTTCGAACGCGTCTCGACAAAAAATCCGTAAGCCATATTGAACAGGTACAGGATGCCGATCATCAATAGTGGCATCGCCAGAGGCAGCACCAGACTATTGCTCCACCAATACATATTGAATGCAATCAACATGATGGCCGTTGCAAACACGGTAATGGTTGACCACAAGGGATTCAATTTGACGAGGGCCATGGCAAGCAACAGGCCAACAATTAATATCATGAAAAGTTTGATGGCAAATTCGTAATGCGGCTTTCGCTTGATATTGTTATCGAGGTAGCCAGAGATCATATTGGCGTGCGTTTCAACGCCGGGATAGATCTCATCGACGGGCGTATTACGCAAGTCAAACAAGCCCTGCGCAGAGGTGCCGATCAGCGCGATTTTCCCCTCCAATTCGCCCGGGGTCAATTTCCCTTGCATCACGTCAGTCGCAGAAATATATCGGAACATCGGGTATTTGCCACGAAATGGAATAAGTGCCGTTCCGTCATCATCAATAGCGATTTTTGTTTTATTGCCGAACTGGACATTTTCCAAGCGAACTATGCCGTCACCTTCATCCTCCCGCATTTTGATACGTATAGGCTCATTATCAAGATAGGCTCGGTAAACGGCGGTTGAGAGTGATTCATAGAAGCCATCTTTGTAACGAATGAAAATGGGCACGCGACGTAGTACACCATCAAAATCGATACGAGGCAAAATATGTCCCGTGGCCGATGCAGCATCTTGCAGAGATTTAAGATTGCCACTAAAACCGTCAATAGAGGCTGAAAAAAATGGCTTGCCGCTAAATGTACTGCTGGTAAAAGTCGGTGGCGGCAATACGCCTAGTTCCAGAAAAGTTAATTGTTCGCTACGTTGGTTATTGGCGGCGAATGCCAGCACCACGGAATGTTTTTTGATTTCATCTGCGAATCGCGCGTCATAGTCTAATGACGGTCGAATCTCAGCTAATTTCTCCTGAAATTCTGTACTAGACTTGAATTCATTTTTAGCCAGAGCCTCAAGTTTTGGCAACCCCGAACTGGCATCAGGCTCGGTAAAAATCACGTCAAAGCCAGCAACTTTTATCTTGTAAACGTCAAATAACTGCCTTAACAGTAGTACCCATTTATCTCGCCCCAACGGCCAGCGACCTTCTGCCGCAAGAGTCTTTTCATCTATATCAATAATGACAATACGTGGATCACTTTTGCTGGGCATCGTCGCACGGAGCCGGGTGTCATAGGCCTGTAATTCCAGGCGCTGAAAAAATGTAACCGGTTCGCCGAACATATAGTTCAAGACGAATAAGGCCACAATGCCAACTCCTAATCCAGCGCGAAAAGTAGCGTCAAAAGATGAAAAATATTTCGCCCATAGGCGCTTGAAATCAAACTTGGCGTTCATCGTGCGTCCCCGCTTATGTTTTTTTGTTGAGTGTTTTTGATGAGGCGGAATATATCGATTTCTGTTGAAGATAAAGATTGAACCGAGTTTTCCATGACGGAGATTGTTACATATTTGAATGCAGGCTTGGAAATACCCTGCGTATGGCGGGGCCAATTTCCACTGACACTTGCTGGTGGCAGAGAGTAGCCGCCCAATTGAGCTGAGCCCGCGGTCACTGTTGGCTGGCCATGCTCACCTCGGGTGAGGCAATGTCACTCAAGAGGGGCGCCGCTGCGGAGGGGATCGACAACAGCTAGCAATTTGTTGGAGTTGTCATCGATCCCAGTACTATCCCCCTCCTGACCAAACATATTTTTTATGTGTAGGTTTGAAATGCCCAGTCCATGATCTCAAGGCCGTCCTTACCGAGCGGATTTTCCAAACTTTGCCCTTCCGCAGAGCTAGAACCGTCGATTGATGGCGCATAACACCGTACCACCATTTTTTGCATTTCAGTTTCCTTCGAGATTAGTGGGATGGGGATTCATATCGGGACTTATTTTCCCGAGATACGCATCCAGCTTGGCAAGGTGTTGCTTGCCGCCCTCGATAGCACCGTATTTCTCCACAACTTCGTTGAGGGCTTCTTTGCTCGGGAAAGTCTGACGAATCGTTACCAGCGTGCCATTGGCGGTTTCTTGCAGATCGATGTTGGTTTCAAACCAAACGCGTTCGCCATCGCCGTGGTCAAACAACAGATGCGCCGGTGGTGATATTTCCTTGAACACCACGTGGTTGGGGTAGCGTGTGCCATCTGGGGCTACCATGACAAATATCCAGGCGCCGCCCACCCGAAAATCCATCTTGACGTCTTCGTTTTTGAAGCCGTCCGGTCCCCACCACTGGTTTTGGTGCTCAGTCACCGTCATGGCCAGCCACACCAGCGCGCGCGGGAAACGCACCTCCCGCTGAAGTACGAGCTCGCGGTCGTTGAGTGTTGCCATCAAATTCCCCGCTGAATCATGGCTACCAGTTGGTCTAGTGCCGTACCCCAGCCACCCTCAAAGCCCATTGCTGCGTGCTTTTTACAGCCTGCCTCGTCGGCATGAATCACGGTGGCGGTGTAGCGGGTGCCCTGGTCTGCGTCGGCCAGTTGAATCATGGCGGTGAACATGAACTCGGTGTCGATGTCACCGCACGTGGCCGTTGGGTTGCTGGGCCGGTAGCCGGGTAGCAGGGCATTGGTCCACACTAGCCTCTCAAGCGGAACCACGTCCAGGTAACAACCCGCATTGGGAAATTCAACCCCTTCGGGCGACTGCATTGTAGTTCTAAATATGCCACCAGGGCGCAAATCAATTTCGCAGTCAATCGTCTTCCATGGCAATGGGCAAAACCAGGGCTTGAGCAGTTCCGGCTCGGTCCAGGCGCGCCACACCAGGGCTCTAGGTACATTTACGATTCGTGTGAAGCTGAGGTCTAGTGTCGAGTTGGACTGGCACGTGGGCTTCATGTTTTGTCTCCTGGTGTGGGAGTTGAGTTAGGTGGGGGTTGCAGGGTGAGTAAGTAGGCATCCAGGCGGTCCAGCCGGTCTTCCCAGATTTGTTTGTATTGGCCGATCCAGTCCATGGCTTGCTTGAGGTTTTCACCTTCAATGCGGCAGGGCCGCCATTGCGCGTCGCGCCCTTTACTGATGAGGCCAGCGTTGTGCAGCACCTTGATGTGCTTGGACACGGCGGGCAAACTCATCGCAAAGGGTCCTGCCAACTCATTGACAGACGCTTCGCCCAGGGCCAGTCGCGTGAGCATCGCCCGCCGTGTCGGGTCGGCCAGTGCGGCAAACGTCGCACTGAGGATGTCAAAATTTGTTTGCGCTTGCATCGGCGTAGGCTCTTTCATATTAAACCAATTGGTTAATTATAGAGTCGGTATCAAGAATCGTCAAGTCAGTAGGGTGTTCTCGAACAAATCTGGACATGAAAAAAGCCGATTTCCCTATGGGAAACCGGCTTTTAACTTGCTGCTTACATCTACTGTTTGGTGGCGGAACACGGAACCGAACCGGCGGCCGCTCTTAACACCAAGTCCGTCCGCAAGCTTGTAGTCCCAGATTTAGAACAAACGGCCGATTTCGTGGTCGTTCGCCCGGTCAAGCATGCCGTCGCGGTCGCGATTTTCGATGCGGGCAATGGTAGCCAGTCGCCATCCGAGTTGGCGAGCAGAATGGAAGCGCCGGATGGTAATGCACTTGCATTGACAAGACAAGGCGATTGCATTACCATGAGTGCTGTACATCCCTTTAATCGGAGCGCGCTATGGCTGCCACCCTTGAAGTTGAATCCACCTTGACCGACCGCTACCAGACCACGGTGCCGGAAACAGTTCGCCGTGCCCTGAGGCTGGGCAAGCGGGACAAGATTCACTACACGATCCGTCCCGGCGGCGAGGTCGTACTCTCTCGCGTGGAAATTACCGAGGAAGACGATCCGGTACTCGGGCAGTTCTTGGGTTTTCTGTCCCGCGACATTGCCAACCATCCAGAACGGCTCCAGGCCGTTGACGCCAGTCTCGTGCAACGAATTCATTCGTTGGTCGGTGGCATCGAAGTCGATCTCGATGCCGCCTTATCGGCAGACGATGAATGAGCAGGAGTCAACCCGCTCCCTTGGTGGTCAATGGCTGGACGATCTTCGCACACCCGCTGTTCCTCGCCGAGTTTGAAGCAATCACTCGGCAGGTCGAAGGGCTCAAGCAGAAAGACCCGGTCGGATTCACCAAGAAAAATGCCACCAAGCGACTGGCAGCGATTGCCAAGCTGGCGTTTGAGGTGATTCCACAAGATCCGGCGCGAGCCGAATACCGTCAAGGCAACACGCTGGGCGACGACCACAAGCATTGGTTTCGCGCCAAGTTCTTCCAGCAGTACCGGCTGTTTTTCCGCTATCACGCGCCCAGCAAAGTGATCGTCTACGCGTGGGTGAACGACGAGGACACCAAACGCGCCTACGAGAGCAGCGACGATGCCTACCGTGTATTTCGCAAGATGCTGGAAAGTGGCCACCCTCCGGACGACTGGAATCAACTACTGGCAGAGGCGCGTACCGAGAGCGACCGAGTTCAGCGCATCGCGGCAGGGATGGCGCAGGTGCAGCCCTGAATTGAAAGCGCGCTTGCCTTCCATGGCAAACAGAGTTGTCATGGTGGCATTTGGCAAGGAGATGAAAATGCACTATCCCGTGATGACAGAACGGCAGGCCGGAAACCGCGCCAACACTGGGGCTTCGGGCAAAAAAAATCCCAACCGATAAGAGTTGGGATTTCAAATTATGGTGGAGCCGGCGGGAATCGAACCCGCGTCCGCAAGCCCTCTACAGGCCGCTCTACATACTTAGATCCCCGTATTTAGTTTCTGACCACATGCACGCCAATGGGCGGGCTTACATGCAGCGAGCCACCTAAATTTAACTTCACACCAAGTGACCCGATGTAAAGCGATCCTCGTTAATGACTCTGCTGTGAACCTGTACAAGTACAAGCACACCCGGCGTTGAGGCCCACCGGTGCAGAGTCCAGCCGGTATTAAGCGGCTAGAGCGTAGTTTTCGTCGTTTGCGACTATATGTTTGCGGTTGTATTT
>JAYVEV010000072.1:0-12675 GCA_043773745.1 Burkholderiales bacterium
GTATCAACCGGCGTGACGCTCTGCGCCAACACTTGCGGGTCACGCGGCAATTGGCGCCAGCGCATATTACCTTCGTTATATCCGGCGTTAATCATCTTGGCCATACCGGGAAGTGACACAACCGACTGCGCGCCCGGTACGTTTTGCATATGCCAGTCAAATTTTTCAATGGTGCTCATGATGTCGTAATTAGTGCAGGCACCCGCTACATTTTTGGTTTGCGCCACAACGCCCAGTGTGTTTACGCCAATCGCGAATTTTTTCACAATCATGGCGTTGTCTTGGTTATACCGTGACTCAGGCCTGAGCTCGGGAACACCGGAGCCATAATCGCCGACCTTGAGATTGGTCGCCTGTATCAGACCGATTGCAAGCACCACCGCACCGGCAATCACCACCCAAAGCGCAACCTTCCTGTCTGCACAACGCGAAGCTGCACGCCATAAAGCATCCACCCGATTTTCCTGACGGACTTCCTTCTGCAGAGTGGTTGGCGACATCTTCAAATAGGAAAGCAAAATCGGCAGCATCATTTTGTTGGTCATGATCATCCATGCCACGCCGAGCGAGGCGGTAATGCCCAACTCGCGAACGATATCAATCGGGATCAGCATAATGACGGCGAAGCCCAGCACATTGGTCAACAAGGCGAGGGTGCCGGGCACAAACAGGGCGGCGAACGAGCGCTTTGCCGCCGACAAACTATCAACTCCCGTGGTTACCTCACGTTCCCATGTCTTGGTCATCTGCACAGCATGCGAGACCCCGATGGAGAAAATCAGGAACGGGACCAGTATCGACAAGGGATCTATGCCGAAGCCGATAATCGGCAGCGTACCGAGCAGCCACAGTACCGGCATCATCGCCACCGTCAGGGATACGGCCGTGAGCTTAAAATCTTTCACAAAAAAGTACATCAGGATAGCGGTGATCAAAAACGCAACGGCAAAGAACGTGATAACGCCTTTGGCACCAGCGGAAATATCGCTAACAGCTTTTGCAAAACCAATTACGTGAACAGTATGATTCGGCCCCTCATACTTGGTACGTAGCGCTTCGAGTTTTTCAGAGAGCTCAAAATAATTCAATTTTTCAAGCTTGCCATCACCCTTGGGAATAAATTCCAACAGCCCAGCCGCCACCAGCGCGCCTGAAAAATCTGTTGCGACTGTACGGCCAATTTCATTCGACTTCTGGACATTGCCACGCACCGTAACCAAATCTGCATCGCCACCCTGAAAGGTAGCCGGAATGACGTTGCCACCAGCAAAGCCTTCTTCAACGACCTCGATAAAGCGCGTATTGGGCGTGAACAACGAGCGCACGCTGGGCTTCTCCACACCGTCAAGGCCCATCACGTCATCAGTCAGGCCTTTCAGCTTGGCCATGAATTCCTTGTTGTAAATATCGCCGTCTTTTTGCACCAGCGCAACGGCAATACGATTGGCCCCGCCGAATACGGTTTCGTACTCTTTGTAAACCTTCATATACGGGTGCTTGAGCGGCACCATTTTATTAAAACCCGCATCGACTTTAAGCTGGCTTGCCGAGATTGCAAAAATCGCCGTCATGACCGCAAAAACAATCAGCCACATTTTGCGGTTATTGAAAATAATATCGGAGAATTTATGGATGAAATTTTGGATTTTCATATGCGCGCTCGTGTGGATGCGTCGTTCTTGGGGCGTTATATCGGGGCTGGTGTTACGAATGGATGCTCACAACAACAGAACTATTTTTTTGCTCGCTTCGCCGTGGTTTTTTTTGGTTCTGGTGCCGCTGCCGTCGACACGACTGGCGGTGGCGCAGCATTGGCAGCTGTCAAAGCCACTTCTCGCGCGCCGGTCTCGCCAAATAATAAAACGGTATTGGCTGGGCCGGGCAGCGCTGCAGAAATTGCCTTGGTGGAAGTGGTCGGCACTGGCGCGAACGATTGTCCGTTATCACGCGAGACTAGAACCGTACCTGCCAAGCCTGCCAATATCAAAGCGCCATCGGCAAGCTTGGTGGCTCCCATAATGGATGCGGTGGACTTATTGCCGATCTGCTTCAGGTTTTTCAAACCGGCATCAGCCGAGCGAAAAATGTGGCCGCGCAATCCGTACAGAATGACCGCGCCATCTTGGGCTTGTATCGCACCAAAAAATGAGCCTTTGTAAGGTGAGCTCACTGCAGCCCAGCTTTTGCCTGCATCACTTGATTTCAGAATGGTGCCGGACTCACCCACCATCAGCAGCTGATTATCGCCGAGCTTGATAATGCTATTGATGTGCTTGTCTTCTTGCTGAATTTTGCGGGGAGTCCATGTTTTGCCGCCGTCCGTTGTTTCGTAATAGGCCCCGTAGGCCCCCACCGCGAAGCCTGTGTTCGCATCGGTAAACAAAATATCCATGAACGGCTTTTGTTCGGCAGGCGCTGAGAATGCTTGCGTCCACGTTTTTCCCTCATCAGCCGTCGTAAGGATTAGCGCATCGTGGCCCACAGCCCAGCCAGTTTTGGCATCCGCGAAAAAAACGGCGGTCAGCATCGGCAAGTTAGGCGGGGTTTGCGCGCGCTCCCAAGATTCGCCATTGTTGTCGGAATAAACAATATAGCCGCGATCGCCTACCGCCACTAATCGCGCACCGCTGGCACCAACGCGTGCCGCATCGGTAAGGAGCGTACGGGATACAGTCTGCTTTGATAGCGGGCCACTGACGGGCAACACCATTGTGGTCGTCTGCACATCAGGTGCCGCCATGGCTGTTTGCGTGGCTGTGCAGGCCATTAAACTGACCGCGATAAAAATGAATTTAAGCTGGTGCAGCTTGGCAGCAAGATGGCGGCTTGCAGGGGCAAATATCGATGTGTGTATCGTGGCGAATACCGAGGCGGGGATCATGGCGTAGCCTTCGAGCAAGTATTTTGAGTGAATTTTTTAATTTAATTTACAGCGCCCAGATAAAACACCCGGACTATAAAAAACTTGGGGACAACCGCGCAATTATTATCACGCAACTGTCCCCAAACCGTTACATAAAACTGCTACTCGTACTAGCGTACGCCCATGCGAGACAGATTAGCCGGTGTGTAATCGCCGGGTGAACGCTTGATTGGCTCATAAATTTTAGCTTCTTCAGAGCGCAAACCCATTGCAATATAGCGGCGTGATTGCAAATCATGGTGCAGTTCAACCGTACCAAACCACATTGGTACGTTGTACCAGTTTTCGCTGTGCTGCTCAGCAAAACGCCAGAGCTGGCCACGGCCGTCATACTTGTCAATCATGACGACGTTCCAGCTGTCTTCATCAATGTAAAAAGTACGGCGTGAGTAGATATGCGATGTACCTGGCTTCAACGTGGCGTCCACAACCCAGACGCGATGAAGCTCATAGCGCGCAAGGTCTTGGTTGATGTGGCCGGGCTTAAGCAAATCCGCATATTTAACCTTTGTATCAGTCAGGCGATAGGAATTGTACGGAATATACATTTCTTTCTTGCCAATCAGTTTCCACTCAAAACGGTCGGTTGCGCCGTTATACATACCAAAGTCATCATTGGTGCGCAGGCCGTCAGCAGCCGTGCCCGGATTATCATAGGCCACGTTTGGCGCCAGACGAACGCGGCGCTGACCGGGGTTATAAGTCCATGCAGAGCGTGGGTCTTTTACCTGATCAACTGTGTCGTGAACCAACAGAATTTGTCCTGCCAAACGAGCTGGTGCAGTGGTTACTTGCAGGTAATTCAGGATTTTATTGGGTTCACGCTGGGCCGCACTTTTGGAGAGATTGTTATACGAGAAATCGTATTCGTATTCAAATTTCACCAGCGCAAAATCACCCGCTGCCGTGACGGCGGCTTGCGACCAATGCTGCGCAAATGCGTCACCTTTGTAATGAAGCTGGTGATTCCAGATAACCTCTAGACCGTTTTTAGGAATCGGGAAAGGCGTACCACCAGTACAACCCTGTACACCATTGCCGCCGGCGGCCAGCTTGGCTTTAGCAGCACACTCGCGCGTTTCTTTGTAATGCCCTTCCGGGTAAGCGGCGCTACGGCGTGTTGGGTACACCATTAGCTTATAGCTGGGATACTGTTTCATCATCGCGAGCTGACCGGGCGACAGATTGTCTTTGTATTTATCCGCATTACCTGCATTAATGGTGAATGTGGATTTATCAGCTGCAAAAGGATCCGGATAAGTACCGGTGGCTTTGAACGCAACGCCAGCCGGAACCTTGGTAATGCCACCATCCCACGCGGGAATGGTACCGGCTGCGTTACCGGCTTTTTCTGCACCCATGGGCGTCAGGGTGGTGCCGAGTTTTGCTAAGTCAGCGGCTGCTAATTGGGCGTGAACACCAGTAGAAATTACCAGTGCGCCCAGCGTAGCCGACAACAACATCGTCAGTTGTTTCGTTTTCATTTTTCCTCCAGATTATGGGTTTAAATCTTTTCGACTGAATCTTCAACAACCACCGCCATGCTCTCTGGCCATGTGCGGGTGCTGCAAACTAAATTACCTGCCCTAAGTTGAATAAACGCACAAACCGGACAGCCCGCCGACAATCCTGTCGGCGGAACTTTTCAACCGGCGCTATTAGAACGAGTAGCTCACGACCAGCGAGTAGAAATCGCGATCCTTGATCGGATTGGCGCTAGAACAATAGCCAGCGCCCTGCGCTGCACGTCCCAACGACGGAATACCATTGATTTGGGCTGCCAGCGTGGTCTGTGCCGGGTTAGTTACTACTGATGTGCCGCAATAATCACGTCCGCCAAAGAACCCTGTGTAAGAGACATCAACCGTCCAACGTCGTTGCCAATCGAAGTTGGTACCGAGCGAAAGTGACTTTACCCCTTCGTTAAAGGTTTGCGAAACACCTTTAACATCATGGTTGAACGCAATCCTTGGCGCAACGTTTGCACCAAACACCAAGTTAGAATACTCAAGGCGACCCACTAAACGGTAGCCCCATGAGTTCTCAGTCACAAAGCCGGTATCTTGCTTCGCGCCAGCCTGGCTGGTTACAGCACCCTCATTCGTGGCGGGTAGAAAAACGGCTGGGCCATTGTATTTTTGACCGGATTGCAATCCACCGTACTTGGTGAAGCCAACCTCACCCACCATCACAGCTTGATCCGCGCCCAAAATATTGGCAATACTCTTGGTGCCCGTCATCTGGAACTGCGTCATCTTCACGCGACTCCAACCTTGCAGATACGTGCCGTTTGGCACGAGGGCTGCAGGCGATGCGCCGAATGGGTTAGCCAAACTGACGGTGCCTGGAATGGTCTGATATCCCGTGACCAGATTTGGCGCGCCCAGCGTTGCCAGTACCAATTCTGGTGCAGACAGCGAAAGTGGCTGATTGGGACGATAGGAAATTTCTCCTTGCAATGCCGAGCCCCACGGACCCTGTGTGTTGAATGAAAATCCGATTAAACGGATATTTTCCGGGTATTGAACGAAATAATTTGCCAACACCGTGGTCGGCAAAATCGGGGAGAAAGGTGAGCCGGTGAGAACCGAAGTCGACGAGCCTTTGATGCCTGACAAGAACGGAATACGGCTGTGGTAATTCAGATAATAGATGCCGAATTCTGTGTTGTTCAGTTGCGGCGCCAGGTACCGCATGGTCACGCCATATTGGCCGCTATCGCTGGGGTTGCGGTCTGCCGAACGTGGCGCCCATACTGCCGCAGCGGGATCAAATACACCAAAGGCCGGGAATGTAACCGGATTCGGGCTTGGATTGGTTGCCGGTTGCGATAAATCTTTACGGCGACCGAAGCCGACAAAAACTTTTGTCGCATCATCGGATGCGAAATCGTTATTGCTCCAATAGTAGCCTTTGGGATCAAGCTTGGTTTTATCGTGGTTGAACAACACAAAACCTTCGAGACTGGCGTTCTTGGTTAACTCCATCGAGACCAATACGCTGCTGGTAGGCAGAAATGCCTCTTTGATTTCAGAACCAGGGGTGCGAAGCTTGACCAGATCAACTGGATTGATTGAGTTAATGCTATTCGGAATGAAAGTCGATTCGCCCCATGAGATCACCTGATTACCGGCACGTACGCGAACGTTGTGGTCAGCCACTTCAAATGTCTTGGAGATAAACGCGTCAAGAATGCGGGCATTTTGACCCACACGCTCCTTGGCCGTCTCGCCGAGAAAATCCTTGTTGCGGTTGGCAAAATCAATAAAGTAGGTGCCGCGCAAAAACACGCTCCAACCATCGTATTTGGCTTCAAGGTCATGTGTGCCTTTTAGCACATTGGCAAACAGCTTGCCTTTTTTGTAGTTTCGATCTCCATCGTCCTCATTCACGGAACTGGCCGTACCACCGTTCGTAATACCAATCAGGCTACGATCAGGACTCTGTGCACGCCACGACAGACCATACGACAGCGTTGAATCGAAGCTACCTGAAACGCCGTTGTCAAACGTGAATTGTGTTGCCTGGGCGGCGCTCGCCAGCAACAAACCAACCGCGATTGCGGAAGCTTTGATAACCGGAAGATAAGCATGTTGGCGCGCGCTATGTGTAGTGCGCAGTGTAGTGTTCAAACCACTCATTTAATATTCTCCTCGAGAGATGTTTACTGAAACCTAATTTTTATGGCACGGGTTGTGTCTCAATTAATAAACCAACCTGCACTTCTAGCTCGGACTTTACAGGAAATAATCTGGCAAGACACCGGTTTTCCGATGCTGCATTGCAACAATACAACAGTAAAAATGAACGCTAAGTCAGTTACTTAAATATGATTTCGTATTGTCAACCTCAAGACCCGTCTCACTTACGCAACAGTCGCGAATTTCCCGTTCAAAAATGAGCGCGTAGTAAATGTCTATGTGGGGCACTTACATCGCCTCAAATAAGCCGGCCGCGCCCATGCCGGTGCCAATACACATGGTCACCATGCCCCACTTCTGCTGGTTGCGGCGCATGCCATGCAGCAAAGTCGCCGCGCGAACCGCCCCGGTTGCGCCCAGTGGATGTCCCAAGGCAATGGCGCCGCCCAGCGGATTGATTTTTGTCGGGTCAAGGCCCAGATCTTTGATCACGGCCAGCGATTGCGCCGCGAACGCTTCATTCAGCTCAATCCAATCCAGATCCTGATGATTGATGCCCGCCTGCTTCAATACTTTCGGAATGGCCTTGATGGGGCCAATGCCCATAATTTCGGCAGGCACCCCCGCCACCGCGAAAGAAACAAAACGCGCGAGCGGTTGAATATTGTATTTTTTAAGCGCTTTTTCAGACATCAAAACGAGTGCGCCGGCACCATCGGACATTTGCGATGAATTGCCCGCCGTTACACTGCCTTTAGCGGCGAACACGGTACGTAATTTGCCCAAGGATTCAACCGTCGAATCAGGACGCGGGCCTTCATCCGTATCGGCGGTTTTTTTCTGATGTTTAATTTGGCCCGTGGCGAGATCAGGCGAAGCCGTATCAATTTCATACGGCGCAATTTCGGCTTTGAAATGTCCGCTGGCAATCGCCGCCGCCGCCTTGGCGTGTGAAGCAGCAGCGAATGAATCCTGCTGCTCTCGCGTGACTTGCCATTGCTGCGCAACTTTCTCCGCAGTGATGCCCATGCCGTAGGCAATAGCGATATTTTCATTGCGCAAAAAAACATCATTGTTCAACGCAATTTTGTTGCCCATCATCGGTACCATCGACATGCTCTCGGTGCCGGCCGCGATCACCACATCATCATCGCCACAGCGAATACGATCTGCAGCCATGCTGATGGCCTGCACGCCGGATGAACAAAAGCGGTTGATCGTGACCGCGGGCACTGAGTCCGGCAGACCGGCCAGCAGCACACCGATACGTGCCACATTCATACCCTGCTCGCCTTCCGGCATGGCGCAGCCCACCACCACATCACCGATGTCATGCGGATCTAACCCCGGCACTTGTGCCATCGCGGCGCGTAGTACGTGTGCGAGCATGTCATCGGGACGAACGTTTTTGAACATGCCGCGCGGGGCTTTGCCAATCGGTGTTCGAACAGCAGCGACGATATAGGCTTCCTGAACTTGTTTCATTTTGGTTCTCCAGTGAATTTGATGTAGGCGAAACTTGTGCGACGACGTCAATAAATTCGCCGTGTTAATTCCGCAGCGGTTTGCCGTTTTTCAGCATGTATGCAATCCGCTCCTGCGTCTTCGGCATCTTCGCTAATTCGCAAAAATGATGTCGCTCCAAATCCAGCATCCATTTTTCATCAACCATCGAGCCCGGCTCAACTTCACCGCCACACAAACATGCGGCGATGCGGGAGCCTACTTCGTAATCATGTTCCGAAATAAAGCCGCCCTCTTTCATGTTAATTAAAATCATCTTGAGGGTCGCCATGCCGGTATCACCCGCCACCGGAAATTGCGCCGGTGCCAGCGGTGGGCGATAAACCGAAGCGGCTATCGCGCGCACATTTTCGATGGCCACCATCAGCAATTCGCCGCTGTTCAAAATGATCGTGTCGCGCCACCGCAGATAGCCCATTTCCTTGGCGCCCAGCGCAGATTTGGAAACTTCACCCATGGCGATTTGCTTGAACATTTTGGTGATCGCCGGCATCACATCGCCGCCATTGGCTGCGAGCGCCGCACGCAAAGCGATTTCTTTCAAGCCGCCTCCGGCCGGCAACAAACCCACACCGGCCTCGACTAACCCGATATAACTTTCATGCGAAGCAATGACGCGATCTGAATGCATCACGAATTCACAGCCGCCGCCGAGTGCCATGCCGTCCACCGCTGATACCACCGGCACATAACTGTATTTCAACCGTTGGCTGGTTTGCTGGAACACATTCACCATCGCCTCGAATTCATCAAAGCGGCCTTGCTGCAATGATTCCAGCGCTTTCACCAAATTTGCCCCGGCTGCGAACGGTGGCTCGGTCTGCCAGATGACGAGGCCCTGATAATTTGCTTCAGCCTCATCAATGGCTTTATTCAAACCTTCAAGCACATCGCTACCGATGGCGTGCATCTTGGATTTGAATGACACAATGGCCACATCTTCATGACCGGTGGCGGTCCATAGCCGCACCGCATCGGTCTCAAAAATGGTGGTACCTTTGTCTGCCTTTTCACCCAGCATGCGCTCGGGGAAAAGTTGGCGTTGGTACACCGGCAGGGTTGAACGCGGCACCATTTTTCCGGTGGCCGCGGAATACGAACCTTCAGCCGAATGAACAAATGTTCTGCCATCGGCCACCCAGGCAGGCAGCGGCACGTTTGCCATTGTTTTACCCGCGGCAATATCCTCGGCAATCCAAGTGGCGATCTGCGCCCAGTCGGCGGCTTGCCATAATTCAAATGGTCCCATTTTCCAGCCGAAACCCCAGCGAATTGCGAAATCGATATCGCGTGCGCTGTGGGCAATATCCGCCAATTGAATCGCGCAGTAGTGAAATAGGTCGCGGAAAATGGACCACAGAAATTGCGCTTGCGGATGCGCGCTGGCACGAAGCGCCGCGAATTGCTCTGCCGGATTTTTAATTTTTAAGATGGCGGCAACTTCATCTGCCATCTTGCCGGTTGAAACCACATAATCCTGCTTGGCCAAATCTAGCACCATGATGTCTTTACCTTTTTTGGTAAAGACCCCGGCCTTCGTTTTTTGCCCCAATGCGCCTTTGGCGATGAGTGTCGTCATCCACTCGGGACTCACGTAAAACGGGTGCCAAGGATCATTCGGCAATGTATCTGCGAGAGTTTTGATCGTGAGTGACAGGGTATCGAGGCCGACCACATCGCCGGTGCGATAGGTAGCGCTTTTAGCGCGGCCTATCGCGGGGCCAGTGAGCGAATCCACCACATCAAATGCCAGTCCAAATGCAGCGGTATGGTGCATGGTCGCGGCAATTGAAAACACCCCAATCCGGTTGGCGACAAAATTGGGCGTATCTTTCGCGCGCACCACGCCCTTACCTACCGTGGTGACCAGAAATGTTTCCAGCTGATCAATGATCGATAGGTCAGTGGTTGCCGTAGGGATCAGCTCGACCAGTTTCATGTAGCGCGGCGGGTTGAAAAAGTGGATGCCGCAAAAACGATGCCGCAGCGCCTCGGGGAACACTTTGCTCAATTCGGTGATTGACAGCCCTGATGTGTTCGATGCAAAAATGGTGTTCGCACCCAGAAACGGCGCAACTTTTTCATACAGTGATTTCTTCCAGTCCATACGCTCTGAAATGGCCTCTATCACCAAATCACAATCTCGCAGCCATTCGAGATTATCGTCGTAGTTGGCAGGGACAATCATCGATACCCGTGCCTTGCTGGACAGCGGATCGGGTGACAATTTGGTGAGGCCGTCCAGCGCCTTTAAGACAACGCCATTCTTCGGCCCCTCCTTGGCAGGCAGGTCGAATAAAATCGCTTTCACACCTGCATTGGTGAGATGCGCGGCAATCTGCGCGCCCATCACACCCGCACCAAGCACGGCGACTTTTTTGATGTGGAAATTTTTCATTTGCAACTCCAATTAACGGTAATTTTTAAAGCAAAATAAAGCACTGGCAGGCGACTTCGGGCATTTATGCCTGAAACGCAGCTCTAGTATTAGAGCTTCATTTTTATAAAAACGCATCACACCAGCGCCAGGGCTCTGGGCCTTTGGTTTTCATCGATTGCGACATAGGTCAGCACTGCTTCGGTCACTTTGACGACTTCTGATCCAAAGCGATGCCGCTGCGCATATACCTCGACCTCCACCGTAATCGAAGTGCGTCCGGTCTTGGTGACTTGCGCATAAAAGCTCACGAGGTCGCCCACGAACACCGGCTCTTTAAACAAGAAAGAATTCACCGCGACGGTCACCACCCGACCCATGGCGCGTTCAGTCGCGGGCACACTGCCCGCCAAGTCAACCTGCGCCATGACCCAACCGCCAAAAATAGTCCCGTTGGCATTGGTATCGGCTGGCATCGGAATAATGCGAATCGTTGGTTGGCGATCAGCCGGCAATGTCACCACGTCGGCAGTCAACGCGGTTACCGTTTCAGTTGAAATCATAAGGTATGACCTTTATACATATCATCAATGGCGGGAGCATATTTTTGGAAAATGACGGTGCGCTTTAACTTAAGTGTGGGTGTCATCAGGCCGTTGTCAATCGTCCACTTCTCGGGCGCAATCATCACCTTGCGCACCTGCGCATAGCCGGGGAAAGTCTTGATGCGTTTGGTAATGCGGTCCACCAAAAATTTTTCTGCTTTGTCCTTGCCTGAACTGTTTACCAGTGGGTCGAGTTTGTTATCTGCAGCCACTTTGGCCCACTCATCATCATTGAGCACCGCTACTGCTGACAAATAAGGCTTGGCTTCACCAAAAATCAGAATTTGCTCGAACAATGGATCCAGCTGAATCGCCAGTTCCATGTCGACAGGCGGAATTTTTTCACCGTTACCCATGACGATGATTTCTTTAAGGCGACCGGTGATGCGAACAAAACCATGCTCGTCAATTTTCACCTGATCGCCAGTCGTCAGCCAGCCGTCTGCCGACAGCACCGCACGGGTGGCCTCGGGGTTATTCCAGTAGCCCATCATGATGTTGGGGCCGCGCGCATAGAGCCCGCCATTTTCACCAACTCGAAGCTCCACGCCCGGCACCGCAATACCAATAGTGGTGGGGTCGTTTTTATCCAGCAGATTCACGGTCAACAACGGACTTGCTTCGGATAAACCATAGCCTTGGCAGATCGGCAAGCCGAGGCCCACAAACACTTTTGCTACGGAAGGTGAAAGCGCAGCGCCGCCAGAAATGGCGAACTTTAATTTGCCGCCGAGCCTGGCCAGTAATTTTTCGGCCACCAATTTTTTCAAAATCGGCCACAGTAAAAACGTTGGACTCCACGAGCCGCGGCCATGCTCAAATTCAAATTTCGCCCAGCCTATTTTGACCGCAAGATCGAACATCTTCTGTTTGACGGGTGAGGATTTTTTCAGTTGCTCGTTGATAGCCGCCAGAAAGCGCTCGTAAATACGCGGCACCGAAAAGATGATCGTCGGCTGAATAGTACGGAAGTCTTCGGCTAATTGCGGAATCGAACGTGAAAATGCAATCGACGCGCCGGAAACCATATTCAAATAATAGTCGCAGGTTCGCTCAAACATATGCGACAGCGGTAAAAACGACAGGAAAATATCTTCCGGATAGATATCGTAAATACACAGGCCCGATTCCACATTGGCCAGAATATTGCGATGCGAAAGCATCACACCTTTCGGCTTGCCGGTGGTGCCGCTGGTGTAAACAATAGTCGCCAGATCGCTACCGACTGACGGCGCACGCTCAACCACACCGGGCATGGAGGGCAGCCAGTCGGAAAGTGTTTTAAGGCGCGGTTCATCAGGGTCAACCACTGGCTTCATGGATAAAATCAGCTTCAGCGGTCCAAGTTGTTCGCGCACTGTTTTCAAACGCTTCCAGTGCTCTTCCCCATCAATGACGATGGCTTTAACATCGGCGTCGTTGATGATAAACGCAACATTATCCGGGCGATCGTCCACGAACAGTGGCACCGGCACCATGCCATGCGCAAACGCGCTCTGGTCGGCAAGCACCCAGTTGCTGGAGTTTTTCAGCATGATGGCAATGCGCTCCCCCGCCAGAAAACCATCGCGACGCAATCCTTCACGCATACGCAAAACCATGTCA
>JAYVEV010000073.1:0-53941 GCA_043773745.1 Burkholderiales bacterium
GCTATGGCATCCCGAGCGAGTTTCATTCGGCATGGTTAGCTCAACAAAAGCTGGCAGCATGAGCGCTACGTTCGTACCCGATAAACACGGTCAACCTCACATAATTGAAAATTAAACGGGCACAGGGCAGAAATAAAGAATAGTGCGCCACGAGATATAAGCCAAAGCAATCAACCAAATTTGCTTTTTAAAAGCAAAGATAACAAATTTGACGACTTTTCCTATGATGTTTTAGCTATCGAAGTGCCGTCTGGCGCAAAACATGCTCAGTTCTGGATACTGGGCAAAAAATTTTTGCAGAGGCAAAGTGATGGAATCGTCAGACCTGACATTATTGATGCGTCCGAATGTTCGCTGGTCAATAACACTATTCCCAAAAATTGGATTGTTGCAATTAACCGATATGGTGAAGAAACAAGAACTATTTTTTCGCCGCCCGAATTTTCTGTCTATGGTTATTTGGAAATGCTGCTAAATGGAAACGAGCATGCCATTGAGACCTTTAACAAAATGTTGGCCGCTCATTTCCGGCACGATTTCGTCTATCCATCCAGCAGCTAGTAAAATGGATGGCTATGCTCTCTTACGCCATTCGACGTTTGTGCCAATCCGGCTTTGTGCTGCTTGCGATGTCATTCCTCGTGTTTGTGGGGGTGTACGCGATTGGCAATCCGGTTGATTTACTGATCAACCCTCAGGCGGACGACGCCGAACGCCTGCGCGCCACCATTGCGATGGGTTTGGACAAACCGATTTACGCACAGTATTGGTCGTTTTTGGGGGCTGCCTCCACCGGTGATTTTGGCCGCTCGTTTGTGTTCAATATACCCGCGCTGTCGTTGATCCTACAGAAACTGCCAGCCACCATTGAGTTGGCGTTGTTCGCCATGATAATCGCCGTGGTGTTAGGTATTCCACTGGGCTTGCTGGCCGGGCTGAAGCCAGATTCATTTGTGGGTCGCACGATTATGGCGCTGTCAATTGTCGGTTTTTCCTTGCCGACGTTCTGGGTCGGCCTGGTGCTGATTATGATTTTCTCGGTGCATCTGGGCTGGCTGCCATCGAATGGTCGCGGTGATACCGTCGATATATTCGGCATTCCTGTCAGCTTCTTAACCTGGGATGGTTTAACGCATTTATTTATGCCTGCATTTAATTTGGCGTTGTTCAAGCTCTCGCTGTTGATTCGCCTCACCCGCTCGGGCACCCGCGAGGCGTTGTTGCAGGATTACGTGAAGTTCGCCCGCGCAAAGGGGCTCTCGAACACGCGCGTGATTGGCGTGCATGTGCTGAAAAACATCATGATTCCGATCGTCACTGTGATCGGTTTGGAGTTTGGCTCGGTCATCGCGTTTGCCATCGTGACTGAAACCATCTTCGCTTGGCCGGGCACTGGCAAACTGCTGATTGATTCAATTAACCAACTCGATCGGCCGGTGATTGTGGCGTATTTGCTGGTAATCGTGACCTTGTTTATCTTGATCAATTTTTTAGTTGATGTGGTTTATTCGGTGCTTGATCCGCGTGTGCGTTTGGGTGGTCAAACCGACGGGGCTCATTAATATGAGCACCCCTTCAGCTACGCCAGCCGCCCCTACAGCACCGATCGTCATTTCCGCCGAAGTTGAAACGCCGCTCAAAAGATTCTGGGGTGAGTTTGCGGAGTCAAAGCTGGCGCTGATTGGGCTGGCGCTGTTGACGATGATTATCTTGGTCGCAGTTTTTGCATCGGTGATCTCGCCGCAAAATCCCTATGACTTGGGCCAGCTCAACATCATGGATAGCAAATTGGAACCCGGTGAAAAATCAGCGGCCGGTTCAACGCATTTTCTTGGCACGGACGATCAGGGCCGCGACATGCTGTCCGCTATTTTTTACGGGCTGCGCATTTCGCTAGGGGTTGGTGTGGCCAGCACGGTTTTCGCACTGGCAATCGGTTTATGTTTTGGCATGATCGCGGCTTATTTTGGCGGCTGGGTGGATACGCTGATCATGCGTATTGTGGACATTCAGCTTTCATTTCCGGCAATTTTGATTGCGCTGATTTTGTTGGCGGTGCTAGGGCAGGGCGCAGATAAAATTATCGTCGCGTTGATCACGGTGCAGTGGGCCTATTACGCTCGAACGGTTCGCGCTTCGGCATTGGTGGAAAAACAAAAAGAATATATCGAAGCGGCAAAAGTGTTGGCGCTATCGAGAACCCGCATTTTATTTCGTCACATGTTGCCAAATTGTTTGCCGCCTTTGATTGTCGTTGCCACGGTGCAGGTGGCGCATGCGATTGCGCTCGAATCCACCCTGTCGTTTCTCGGGCTGGGTCTGCCGATTACCGAGCCATCACTAGGCTTGCTGATTTCGAACGGATTTACTTATTTGATGAGCGGCAAATACTGGATTTCGTTTTACCCCGGCCTGGCGTTATTGATGACAATTATGTCGATCAATCTGGTAGCGGATCAGTTGCGCGATGTGCTGAATCCGAGGTTGAAGAAATGATTAAACTTTACTCAAAGTCTAGTGCTGTAGAGGTGTTTGAGCCAAAAATGGCTGAAACGGCAAGCCGGCAGCGGGGTTTGTGTTTATGAGCGCTGTTCTGCAAGTCGAAAACCTGCGCACGCATTTCTTTACCAAAGCGGGCGTCGTGAAGGCAGTTGATGATGTTTCGTTCTCGGTCGAGCGCGGCAAAATTCTTGGCCTGGTGGGCGAATCCGGCTCCGGCAAATCGATGACCGGTTACTCGATCATGGGCCTGATTGATGCGCCGGGGAAAATCGTTAAAGGCAAAATTTTGCTCAACGGTGAAAATATTATTAGCCTCACACCGCAGCAATGGCGCGGCTTGCGCGGGAATCGGGTGGCGATGATTTTTCAGGATCCGATGATGACCTTGAACCCGGTCTTGCGTATCGATACACAAATGATCGAGGCTATTCAGGCGCACGAAAAAATCAGTACCGTCAACGCACGCGAACGCTGTCGCGCCGCACTGGCACGCGTCGGCATTCCGGCGCCCGATGAACGTTTGAATTCGTACCCACATCAATTCTCCGGCGGCATGCGCCAGCGCGTGGCGATTGCTACTGCGCTCCTCAACAAGCCCGACGTGATCATCGCCGATGAGCCGACCACGGCGCTGGATGTCACGATCCAAGGGCAAATATTGTTTGAGATGCAAAAGCTTTGCCGCGAATCCGGCACCGCGTTGATTTGGATTACCCATGATCTCTCGGTCGTTGCGGGTCTGGCCGATGACATCGCAGTGATGTACGCAGGCAAAGTGGTCGAGTACGGCAGCGTCGCGGCGGTGCTGGATACGCCGCTCCATCCGTACACACAGGGCCTGCTGGAATCGGTACCGGGTCGCAATATTAAAGGACTGCCGCTCAAACAAATTCCAGGCATGACGCCTTCGCTGTTAAAAATTGGCGGCGGCTGTGCGTTTAGGGATCGTTGTAAATATCGTGCCGCCGATTGTGAGGGTACGCCCCAGTTAGTTGCGCAGACAGCGCATCGGCAAGTTCGCTGTTTTCATCCGGTGGCGGAGCTTGCTGTATGAGTCATATTCTCGAACTCAAAAATATCTCAAAGCGTTTCACCAAGAAGCTTGATTTGGCCGGCAAAGTGGCTAACGTTTTTGGTGCAACAGGTTCGGGCGCACGCAAAGAAACCGTCCATGCCGTCGATCAGGTAAGCCTCAGTATTGAACGCGGCGAAGTGGTGGGACTGGTGGGTGAGTCCGGTTGCGGCAAATCGACGCTGGGACGCATGGTGGTTGGCATTCATCCGCAAAGTGAGGGTGAGCGCTGGTGGAAAGGCCGCGATGTTGCGACCATGACCAGCGCTGAAAAACGCACCATGCAATTACAGGTACAAATGATTTTTCAAGACCCGTATGCGTCGCTCAATCCGCGCTATCGTGTAGAAGACATTATCGGCGAAGCGCCATTGGTGCACGGGCTGATCAGCGCCCAGGAAAAAAATGGTTACGTTGCCAGCATCATGCAAAAAGTAGGTCTTGATGCGGCGCTGTCCAAACGTTTTCCGCATCAGTTCTCCGGCGGCCAGCGCGCCCGTATTGGCATCGCCCGTGCGCTGGCAGTGAAGCCCGAGTTTTTGGTGTGCGATGAAGCGGTGGCGGCGCTGGATGTCTCAATTCAGGCGCAGGTATTAAATCTATTTATCGAATTGCGCCGGGAATTCAACCTGACTTATTTATTCATCAGCCACGATCTTGGCGTGGTGAAACATTTAAGCGATCGTGTGGTCATTATGTATCTGGGCCGGGTCGTTGAAGTGGGTGCAACGGATGCGCTGTTTGATGAGGCCGGTTTGTCAGATGCGCATCCTTACACGCAAGCCCTGCTTGCCGAGGTACCGCGGCTGGATGTGCGCAAAAAAAATTTCGTTGCCATCAAAGGCGAGATACCATCGCCACTAAATCCACCAAGCGGCTGCCATTTCCATCCGCGTTGTCCGTATGCCATGCCCCGCTGTTCGGTTGAGGTTCCTGCGTTGCGCGAGATCGCGCCGCTCAGGTTTTCAGCCTGTCATTTAAATGATGGCAAATAATATTCAGTTAATACCCGTGCCGAAACAAGATAGATTGTTCCCTACTTTATAAAGCGATACATCATGTCTCAACCCTCATTTATCCCCGCCGTTATTCGCCGCTCGGCAACCGACCATGACCACGATATTCCAGTGGTCTTCGATTCCCCGCACAGTGGTACTTTTTATCCCGATGATTTTGGTTTTGTGGTGCCGCATTTAACACTTCGAATGGCGGAGGACACCCATGTCGACAGCCTTTATGCGGCCGCACCTGAAAACGGTGCCACCCTGATCGCGGCGGCATTTCCACGCAGCTATATTGATTGCAATCGCTCGTTGCTCGATATTGACCAGGCGCTAATTTCAGAACCGTGGCCGGGGCCGATCAATGTCTCCAAGAAAACCGAAAAGGGCATCGGGCTGGTATGGCGCAAGCTCGATACCGGTGAGGATATATATAACCGCAAGCTCAGCGTCGCTGAAGTGCAAAACCGCATCGCGACCTGCTATTCGCCCTATCACAAAGCTGTGCGCGACACGATCAACCAAACCCACAAGCATTACGGTGCGGTATGGCATATCAATTGCCACTCGATGCCGGCCGTCTCTGGCCTGGTGGCAGAGGAGGGGCCAGGCAAAGCCCGCGCTGAATTTGTATTGGGTGACCGGGATGGCACCACCTGCGCGCCCGAATTTACTGCCTTTGTTGCGCTCACTCTGCGCGGTTTTGGCTATGACGTAAAAATAAATGACCCCTACAAAGGCGTGGAGTTGGTGCGGGCCTATTCAAACCCGACCGAGCATAAACACTCGCTACAAATTGAGGTCAATCGCAAGCTCTACATGGATGAAAAAACCCGTGAAGTGAACGCCAATTTTTCGGCGCTGCAAAAAAATATCACGCGATTAATTGTTGCTATCGGCAAGTATGCGAAAAGCAATATGCCCGAACATCATGGCCACCATGATTGCGGGCACGACCACGGACACGGCCATGACCACAAACACTAAACCCCAAACAGCCACGCCCCCTGTCGAGCTGACCGCGCCCGATATTTCGGCTTATCAAAACAGCAACTGCGGCGTCGATTACATCAGCACCTTTGATTCCGGCAAGCCGGGGCCGCATGTGATGATTAATGCGGTTACTCATGGCAATGAAATTTGTGGCGCTATTACGGTTGATCGCCTGTTCAAAATGAAGCTGCGCCCCACTCGTGGGAAACTGTCGCTGTCGTTTGCAAACATCGCCGCATTTTTAAGCTTTGATCCGGTTACGCCGCACCTCTCGCGCTTCGTCGATGAGGACTTCAATCGGGTGTGGACCCCAGACACACTTGACGGGCCACGGGTTTCTGTCGAACTGATGCGGGCCCGAGCGATGCGGCCGGTAATTGATGAAATTGATCTGTTGTTTGATATTCATTCCATGCATGACCCGCATGGGCCCGTGATGATTTCAGGGCCGCTGGACAAAGGTATTGCCTTGGCAAAGCAAGTGGGGATTCCGCGTCATATCGTGGCCGATCATGGTCATGCCAATGGCACACGCATGCGCGACTACGGCGGATTTGGCGATCCTGCATCAACCAAAAATGCGCTGCTGGTTGAATGCGGGCAGCACTGGGAGCGCGCCGCAGAACATATGGCGTGGCAAAGCACATGGCGTTTTTTACGGGTATGCGATGTGGTGGATCGGGACTTGGCTGAATCGCAAATTGACAAGGCGACGCTTCCCGCGCCCCACCTTGTGCGCATCACTGAGGCGGTGATTGCCAACCATCAGGATTTTGTGTTTGCCGATGGTCTGCATGGTTTATCAGTCATCCCCAAACGAGGCGATTTGATCGGCCTTGATGGCGGCAAGCCGATCACTGCCCCCTATGACAACTGCGTACTGATTATGCCAACACTGGTTCATGTGAAGCCGGGTTTAACGGTGGTTCGCTTGGGACAGCTTGAGTCTTAGAGTGGGCGTTAATGTACGGTAACGCGCCGCTTTACATGTTGCCTTAGGTGTTGCCTTAAGTGTTGCCAAGGTCCTCGGACTTTGCGCCGGGCCTGATTCCCAGTTGCTTCAGCTTTCTATAAAGATGAGTTCGCTCTAGCCCAACCTTGTCTGCCACACGTGACATATTGCCTTCCTCGCGGCGAATGTGATGTAAAAAATATTGATATTCAAATCGTTCACGCGCTTCGCGCAACGGCAGATCAAATGGAATGCCCGCGACCGGCGGATGGCTGTGCAGTTGATCGAGACCAACTTCACGCGCCACGCGGGTCACATCTTCGGCGGTAATTTCGGTCGTCAATGCGGTAAGCGCCAAGGTCTTGACAGCATTTTGCAGCACCGGCAAATTGCCTGGCCAGTCCAAATTACGCAGCGCATTCAAGGCGCCCACGCTAAAGTGCCGCAACGACGATTCATTGGCTTCGACCATTTGCAATAAAATAGTTGAAGCTAAATCGGGAATGTCTTCGGGATGCTCGCGCAGGCTGGGAATGCGCAACGTGATGCCCGAAAGTTGTGCCAGCAGTTGCGCATCAAATTCACCGCTATCAACCAGCGGCATCATCGACTGTACGCTTGTTGCCACCAGCCGCACATTGAATTTTTCAAGCTTGCCAATGAGCTGCCCCAAGCCTTTTTGTTCGTTCTTGTTGAGCGCTTCAATTTTCTCGATGAACAACACGCCATCGCGTGCCTCGGCCAGCGGCGCAAACGGATTTAACGCCAGCCAAGTGTGATCGGGCGGCGCAATCCATGCAGTGTTGCGCTGGTGTACCATGCGCGCGATCAGCTCAAAGCCGCAGCCCTCTTCGCCCGTCAGCAATAGCGGCATTTTTAGACGGCTGATTTGCTCCAGACGCTGTTTGAGCTCATCAATTATTTTGGCGCGGCCGAGGTGATCAAAATTCAGGCCGGGCTTGGGTAATACGCGTCCGCCTTGCAGCGCCTTGCCGACCGTGGCGATCAGCTTGGGCAGACTAATGGGTTTTTCCAGGAAGTCACAAGCACCGATTCGTGTCGCCTCGATCGCCGACTCTATCGTACCGTGGCCGGACATCATCACGACCGGCATGGTGAGCTGACCAGAGGCCGCCCACTCTTTAAGCAGTGAAATGCCGTCCATATCGGGCATCCAGATATCCAGCAGCACCAAGTCAGGACGCGCCTCACGACGCATCGCGCGTGCCGTCGCAGCATTCTCGGCGACGCGTACAAAATAACCTTCGTCCTTGAGAATTTCGGACAACAGTTCACGAATCCCGATTTCGTCGTCGACGACTAAAATATTATTTGCGGACATGGCTTTTTAACCTGCTTTCATCATACGTTTTGTTTCTTGATTTTACTGTTTGGTGCGCCTGAAAAACTGCTCAAATTGGTAAAGGTGCTGTTGCCGCCCATTTCTTCGCCGAGCGAGATATATTGCAGCGGTAATTCGATTTCTACCCGCGCGCCGGTCGGCTTTACATTGATCACCCTGATCGTGCCGTGGTGCTCATCCACAATCTTTTTTACTATCGCCAATCCCAATCCAGTACCTTTGGATTTGGTGGTGACATAGGGTTCGAAGATGCGGGTTTTTACATCCTCGCTGATACCGCTGCCGTTGTCTTCTACACTCAGGCGAACGAAGGCGCCTTGCCCACCGCTGTTGTCGCCATCACCGCCAATTGCGGTGGCAAGAATAATGCACGGCTTGGCGGCTCCGGCGGAGGCGTCGAGTGCGTTCTGAATCAGATTGTGCAGCACTTGCCGAAGCAGCGTCGGATCTGCCGAGATCATAGGCAGATTGTCGTCAAGCCGAATATCCATAAACACCGTCACAGACTCGTACAGCACCAGCACATCACGAGCCAGCTCATTGAGCGACAACATCACCGGCTTCAATCGTGACGAGCGCGAGTAGAGGCTGAAATCATCGACCATGCCTTTCAGGGCACCAACCTGCGCGACGATGGTATTGGTTGAGCGCAATAAAATATCTTGCTCTGCTGCCGGCAACTTGCTGGCAAGCTTCATTTGCAGGCGCTCTGCGGATAGCTGAATGGGCGTCAGCGGATTTTTAATTTCATGCGCGAGTCGGCGCGCTACTTCACCCCAAGCCGCATCACGCTGCGCCTGAATGAGGCCCGTAATATCATCGAACACAAATACAAAACCCGAATCTATGGTTGTGGGCAATTTGGTGGCGCGGACCAGCAGCGTGCGTCGACCGACCGGGCCCTCGTAGGCAATTTGACGTTCCCACGGCTTGTCACGCGGGGTTGCGAGTTGCTTGGTGATTTCTTCTATCAATGGCTGCAGCTGCGGCTGGTTCTCACCCCATTCCGGCAACTTCAACCCCCGCAGGGCGTGATGATTAAAGCCCAGCATCTTTTCCGCGTTGCTGTTGATGGTTTTGACATAGAGACGTTCATCCAGCGTCATTACACCGGATGTCAGATGCGCCAAAATGGATTCGAGATAGGTGTTCGCGTTTTCAAGTTCTTGCTGCTTGCGTGCCACCACATCGGATGCTTCGCCCAATTGCCGCGTCATGGTGTTGAACGATTGGGTGAGCACGCCGAATTCATCGCGGCTTCTGACTGGATTCAGCTTTGAAAAATCACCCTTGGCAATCGCGCGCGTAGATTCAGCCAGCGCAGAGAGTGGTGCAGAGAGTTTTTCCGACAAAAAGAACGATAGTGCAATAGCGGAAAAAAGCGTCAGCAGTAAAGTAAGCGTCAGAGTCAGCGCGAACAATCGTTTCAGCCCATCACGCTGCAAGCCTAGTTTCAAATAGTCATTTCGGCCACTCTCAACCACTTTGGCATCGGCGACGATATTGGCGGGAACGGCTTGCACCACTTGTAGCACGCGCGCGCCAATCTCGGCCGTGGCCGCAGGCACGCTGATCAAGACGCGCGAGTAAATACTGCGGTCGGATAAAGTTTCAATTTGTTTGATCGGCGCTTTTTTTACCGCATCGCGCAGCTCTTCGGTGCTGGGTTTATCGATAAAAATGGGGGCGCGCGTGCTGGCAAGGCTTGCGCTGGCCAGCGGGCGACCGTCCATGGCGAACAGGGTGATTTCATCAAAACCGTATTGAACGCGAAGCTGCCGCAGCGTTTCGGCATCGCTGGGCAACCGCTTGTCATCGTTGGCGGCAGTGCGTGTGCCATTAGCGTTGGCGGTAATTTCAATCGAATCGCGCGCAGCAATCCGCATGGCAGCTTCACGTCCCTTGCGCAAGGTCTCTGTAAGGGTGCTGTCAAGCACGCTCTTGCCCAGATTTACCGCGCCTTCAAGCGCCTTATCGACCGGTACATCGAACCAGGAATCAATGGAGCGGCTCAGGAACTGGACAGAAATCGCGTACACCAACCCGCCGGGGATAATCGCCATCAAGGCAAACACCGCCATCAGACGCAGCGCCAGCTTGGAACCAAATACCCGACCGCGAAGTTTTTTTACCAGCAAGTAAATCTGATATCCAATGAGCAGCAAGAGGCCGATGGTCAGCACTAGGCCCAACCCGAAAAGCCACGGATAATGCTCGGCAAAAAATTCATTGTTGCTGCTGGCACGGAACAGTAGCGCAATTAGGGCGACGCCAATCGTGATGCAACCAAAAATAAGGGTGCGAATCATGGCTTGTTTTCCCCGCCAACAAGCGGCCAGCGGTACCAGTCTGACGCGAGACTCCATTCTTTTGATGCCAGCACATTGAGCTGGAAGGGCTTGGGCAACTGCGCCGTGTCGAGCCTGAAGCGTACCGCCGCCTCGTATTTTTCACCGGGCGTCAAACGACCTTTATCGATGACGTTCCATGAACGAACGCGCGACAGCACCCGCTTGACGTCATCAAATGAGGCCACGTGTTGCGACAAGCCCGAAACGGTGATGCGGTATTGATCAGTAAGCGGTGCAAACGCAACGCGGCGATCACGGCGCTCCCGCACAATGACCTGATCGAGCCAATACCAGCGACTGCGGCTTAGTTCAAACTCAACTGTGAAATAGAGCGGTACGCCTTTGCGCACGGCTTCTTCCATCGCGGCGGTGAGGCTTAGCTCAATTTGCGCATTAAGTTGATAACCGTCTTCGGTCGCCTCCAGCTTCGCCGATTGAATGGTGGCGCCTTCGGCCCACGCAAGTTGCGGCGCGCCAAGCAGCGCAACCATCATGAGCGAAATTGAAAAATTTCGCCGCAACAAGCTCCGCAACGCAGTTAACAACTTAGCGCGGCTTGGTCTTCGTAAGCAACGCGAAATAAAATCCGTCGTGATGATCATCGGGAAGCAGTTGGCCGTCTTTGAAAGTGAGTCCTGCGGCACTTGTGGCATTTCCGTGTCCGGGCAAGTTAGGCGTGACGGCAAGGTCGAGTTGTTTGGCGGTTAAATGAGTGCTTAAAAATGCATCGATAATGTCCTGGTTTTCCGCACGAAAAACCGAGCACGTTACATACAGCAATCTACCATCAACGCTAAGGCAATTCCACAGCGATTCTAGGAGCCGTGTTTGTTGGCGGGCAAACGACCCCAGATCGGTTTCACGGCGAATCCACTTAATATCGGGATGCCGTCTGGCAACACCCGATCCCGAGCAAGGTACATCAAGCAAAATTCGATCAAACGGTTTTTTATCCCACCAGCTTTCCGGCTCGGCGGCGTTGACGTTTTTCAATGTGGCCTTGAGTTTCAGGCGGTCGATATTCTCCGTGACGCGTTTCAGGCGATGTCGATCACTATCAATGGCGGTTAAATCAATATCTGCCAATTCCAGCAAATGCCCCGCTTTACCCCCGGGTGCCGCGCAAGCATCCAATACCCGCATGCCCGCTTTGATTCCCAGCAATGGCGCGGCCCATTGCGCCCCTTCATCCTGAACCGACACCAGGCCATCGCGAAAGCCGGGCAGCTCGTTTACCGATACCGGCTTCATGAGCTCAATAGCGCCCGCACCGCGATCAATCGCGGCAATGCCGACCGCGGCCAATTTGGCCAAATATTCCGGCGTGTTGGTGCGGCGAAGGTTGACGCGCAAACACATGGGCGGATGTGCGCGCGATGACAGCAGTGCATTCTGCCAACCCTCTGGTTGTTCGCGCTTAAGCCGTTCAATCCACCAGCGCGGAAAATCATAAATAGCAGTATCAATCTTGAACCGCTCGCGGCCAAACTTATCGGGTGTGCGCAGGTAATTGCGGAGCACGGCGTTGACCAACGGCTTGGCGCGCGCAAAGCCCATGGCTTCAGTGGCCGTGACTGCATGATCAACAATGGCGTGATCGCTCGCCTTGGAAAACTGTAGCTGCGCCAATGCAACCAGCAACAAGTGGCGCACTGGCGCATCGGCCATCGGTGCGGTCAGCAGCATATCCAACTGCGCCGACAGGAGCCCGTAATGACGCAACGTATCAAATGAAATCGAATGAACAGCGGCACGCTCATTGGGGGTCAGCGGTGTTGCAGCAGTTTGCTTTTGCACAACCTGTTCGAGCACCCGGTCGAGATTTTTGCCGCCGAGAACCTGGCCCACGACAGTGGCGCTTGCGACTTGGATGGGAATCATGAGAAGACGCTTCCTGGTTGAATTGCGGTTGCGGGGATTCCCCCCTTGATAGCCATGCCGCGCAAAAATTCCCCTATGGCCAGACGCTTTCCCCCTGGTTTTTGCACCACATTCAGCGTCAGCGCGTCCTGACCACATTGTACGGTTAGCCGATTCGCGGTCACATCAATAACTGTGCCGGGAGCTGCTTGGATCATATTAGGAGCCACGGTAGCCCGCCAAATCTTGATTGTCTCACCGCCCCATTTGGTTTCGCAGCCAGGGAAGGGGTCAAAGGCTCGCAGGCGCCGTTCCAATACATGGGCCGGTTCGGACCAATTAATGGGCGCTTCAGATTTTTCGATTTTTCGTGCATAGGTTATGCCGCTAGCTGGCTGCGGTTGTGGCGTTAGCTGCGATAAACGGGAAAGTGCTTCAACAATGCTTTCAGCACCCAGTGCAGAGAGCTTCTCAAGCAGCGTGGCACTGGTGTCAAGGTTGGGGCTGATGGATATCCGTCGCTCAAGCAATATGGGTCCCGTATCAAGGCCGGCATCCATTTGCATGATGCAGATACCGGTCTCACCATCGCCAGCCTCGATCGCGCGCTGCACGGGCGCGGCCCCGCGCCAGCGGGGCAATAGCGAACCATGAATATTAAGACATCCTTGCTTGGGAATATCGAGAACCGCTTGTGGCAATAACATGCCATAGGCTGCGACTACCATCACGTCTGCGATCACTTCGCGCAGCAGGGCGTGGGCGGCTGGGTCCTTCAGCGAGGGTGGTTTTTCAATACGCAAACCCAGCTGCGCGGCCAACTGCGCAGTTGCACTTTGAGCCTGCTTCATGCCGCGTCCAGCCGGCCGATCTGGCTGAGTGAGTACTAGCACAACTTCGTGTCCGGCCGCCGCCAGCGCGGCCAAAGCGGCAGCAGCAAACGGGGGAGTGCCGGCAAAAATAAGTCTCATGGGGCTATATCCGCCAACAGTTTTGCTGGCTCAAAGTAACGCCGCCGGCAATCATGCCGGCGGCGTTAAAAATAACTGGGTATGTGAATAACTCCCGAGGAGCAAACGCGTTGCTTTCTCGTTTGCTATCGATTTACTAGTTAGGCTCGCGCCGCTGCCACACGGCGGCGTGGCGTGGCGATCTCGGCTTCGCGCTCAAGTTCGCGCTGCCGTTTGACCAGTTTATTTTTGATGCGGTTCGCTTTCAAAGGCGATAGGTATTCAACAAATACATGGCCGTCCAGGTGATCAACCTCGTGCTGAATACACACCGCCAATAGGCCGGAAGCATTGATCGTGAAGCGTTGACCATCACGGTCGAGGGCGGTCACCATCACGGTTTCAGCACGTTCCACTTTGTCGTAAAAGCCGGGAACCGACAAGCAACCCTCTTCATTGACGGCAGTACCTTCTTTTTTGATGATTTCCGGGTTAATGAACACGCGAAGCTGGTTCTTTTCCTCAGAAACATCGATAACCATAATGCGCTTTAGCTCGCCGACCTGAGTGGCGGCAAGCCCAACGCCAGGCGCGTCATACATGGTTTCAGCCATATCATCGACCAATTTTTTGATCTTATTGTCGATAAGTTTGACTGGCTCCGCGATGCGGGTCAGGCGGGGATCGGGGTAAGTCACAACATCCAGAATGGCCATAATTGCTTGCGAATTGAATAAATTAGGTGCAGAATCTTCAGAAGTAACTTTAACTTTGAGGCGAAGGCTACTGTTTCAAGTCTAGTGGAAGTCGCCCAAAGTAGCAAATCCGTCAACTCGCGGGCTATGGCTTATTCAGGCTCGTTTTAGTCGTCTTTATGAAGCCAGCGACACAAACGCACTACAGTAATTGCGTTTTAACGCGTTCAGACAGCACCCAATATAGGCATCCCGCAACTTGAAGCGAGACCAGACATGACCAAACATCCTCGTTTATTCCAGTTATCCCTCTTAGTCCTCGCGATATCGGGATTTGTTCCCCAGATCGTTTTGGCCCAATCTGTTGTCGTCAAGGGTACTGCGGAAAGCGCGCCTGCAACACCCAATGCCGCCGCCGAATCTAAAACGACCACGCCCAAAGCGGTTGCTGCCAAAAAGCCTTCCGCCGAAAAATTGGCCGCTGCCTCGATGCCCAGTGGAACTAAGCCGCTCACGCTGGCCGAAAACGCGCCTTCCACCTACATCGTTGTCAAAGGCGATACCTTGTGGGATATTTCGGGAAAATTCCTGAAAGAACCATGGCGCTGGCCCGAAATTTGGAATTTTAATCGCGAACAAATCAAAGATCCGCATTGGATCTATCCGGGCGATGTGATCAATTTGTCCTTTGACGCCAACGGTAATCCTCGCTTGTCTTTTGGACGTGGAAGCGGCGGCGCTGGTGGTACGGCTCGACTCTCACCCGGCGTACGTGTCGACCGATTTGCACAAGCGATTCCATCAATTCCTGCTCGCGATATTGCACCGTTTTTGTCCTTGCCCCTGGTGGCCGACGAAGACGCCCTCATTAATGCCCCCAAGATTATTGCAGCCGATGATGGCCGTGTCATTGTGGGTGCCGGTGACAAAATCTATGTGGTTGCGATGAAGCCTGAGATGGGGACTCGCTGGCAAATTTATCGCCCCGGCAAAAAACTGATCGATCCCGATACCAAAGAAATTTTAGGCTACGAGGCCATTTACCTGGGCGACGCTAAGGTAAACAAGTTTGGCGAAAGCACGACCGCTGAAGTGGTTAAGTCTACCCAAGAGATTAATAAAGGCGATCGTTTAGCCCCCGCCACCGAAAGCGCTGTGCCTTCTTATGTTCCCCACTCGCCGGAAAGCGGCGTTAAGGGCAAGATAATTTCAGTGCTGGGCGGCGTTAGTGAGAGCGCGCAATATTCCGTGGTTGTGCTCAATCTGGGCATGCGCAATGGTTTAGAAGTGGGCCATGTGCTAGCCGGTATGCGTGCTGGTGCTACCGTCAGCACCAAAACCGGTGAGTCCACCTGGGGCTCGTTTGTACCCAATTTCATTCATGAGTCCAATGCTGAAAAATTGCCGTCGACGGTAAAGTTGGACGATGAGCGTAATGGCTTGCTGTTTGTATTCCGGGTGTTTGATAAAGTCTCCTATGCGCTGGTGATGAGCAGCAATCGCCCGTTCAAAGTGGGCGATGTAGTGCAAACGCCCTAACAAAGGCCGTGTCGCTACTCCTATGGCCACTTATATTTAGCTCAACTATTCATGCCCGTTCCGCACCATGGGGCTGAGCCCCATGCTTGGCTCGGCCTTGATCTGATTCCCGGCTTAGGCGGGGAAAAACTTCGAAGCTTGCTCATTCAGTTTGGCTCGCCTGCCGTAATTTTGGCGAGCCCGGCTTCTCAGCTTTCCCCTTATGTGGGCCCCAAAGTGGCCGAAGCGATCGCCTGTGGCCCTGATGCTGCCAAGCTCAGCGCCGCGCTTGCGTGGTTGGAAAACGAAAACAATCACCTGCTGACCTTGGCAGACGAGGAATACCCTGCGGCACTGCTCGAGATCAGCGATCCGCCGCCTATCTTGTATATGAAGGGTCAACGTTCGCTGCTGGGCCAGCCGGGCATTGCTGTGGTGGGCAGCCGAAACGCCACGCCGGTTGGCCTGCAAAATGCCGAAGGCTTTTCGCGCGCCCTTTCGCAAGCAGGTCTTACCATTATTTCGGGCATGGCCTTGGGCATTGATGCTGCCGCTCACCGTGGCGGCCTTGATGGCGGCGCTTCGTCGATTGCGGTGGTTGGCACCGGTCTTGATCTGGTTTATCCGGCCCGCAATAAAGCGCTGGCGCATGAATTGGCGCAGGACGGCTTGATCATCAGTGAATTTTCCTTGGGGACCCCTGCGCTGGCCAACAATTTTCCGCGTCGCAATCGCATCATCAGTGGGTTATCGAGGGGGGTGCTGGTGGTTGAAGCTGCGCTGGCCTCCGGCTCGTTGATTACCGCCCGCCAGGCTGGTGAGCAGGGACGAGAAGTGTTTGCCATCCCCGGCACCATTCACTCACCGTTTTCAAAAGGTTGTCACCAATTAATTAAACAGGGTGCGAAACTGGTTGACGACGCGAATGATATTTTGGTGGAACTTCAGTGGCGGTCCACAACGGCACCTGCATTATCAACGCTTAAGCCTGACGCTGATGATGCCAGGTCGGGCGATGATCCCATCTTGGTTGCCATGGGTTACGACCCTGTTTCGGTTGATGCATTGATGGAAAGAGTCGCGCTGCCGGCGGATCAGGTAATCGCCCGAATGACGAATTAGAGCTTGATGGTGTTATTGCCCCGCTGCCCGGCGGTCGTTATCAGCGCTTATCGTAATCGTTGATATAGCGGCTATGCTGGCTTAACTTGAGCATGTGATAATCGCCCTCCGCCGAGCCTTTTGGGCGCGTCATTTTGGGGTGCCGCTTGTAAAAAGCGGCCAATCCTGTCTATCATTTGTCCCCTTTTGCTGTTTTTAGGCAATATTTCCATTGCTGCTTCATTGACCAGAAAACGAATCCCGCCGTGACCAAACGCCTCATCATCGCTGAAAAACCCTCCGTCGCTAATGACATTGCAAAGGCGCTGGGCGGCTTCAGTAAAAAAGACGACTATCTTGAAAGCGATGATTTTGTCTTGTCATCGGCAGTTGGTCATCTGGTCGAAATTGCAATGCCCGAAGAAGAAGAAGTCAAGCGTGGCAAATGGACTTTCGCGCATTTGCCTGCTATCCCGACCCAGTTCGCGCTGCGACCGATTGAAAAAACCGAACCGCGTTTGAAGCTGCTACTCAAGCTCATCAAACGCAAAGATGTATCCGGTCTCGTCAACGCCTGTGACGCGGGACGCGAAGGTGAATTGATCTTCCGCTACATCGCGCAATACGCAAAATCGAAGCACCCGATTCAGCGCTTGTGGTTGCAATCGATGACGCAAAACGCGATTCGTGACGGCTTCAAAAGTTTAGCCACGGGCGAATCTTATGAGCCGCTTGCCGATGCCGCAGTTTGTCGCTCCGAGTCTGATTGGTTGGTCGGGATCAACGGCACCCGGGCAATGACCGCATTCAATTCAAAATCAGGCGGCTTCCAGCTCACCACAGTAGGCCGGGTGCAAACCCCGACGCTGGCAATTATGGTTGAGCGCGAAGCCAAGATTAAGGCTTTCAAGCCGCGCGATTACTGGGAAGTGATCGGTAATTTTTCCGCTTCCGGTGGCGATTATGCGGGCCGCTGGTTTGATGAAAAGTTCAAAAAATCTGAAGACGAGGCATTAAAACCCGAACGCATTTGGGACGAAAAATCGGCCCGTGCATTGGTCACCAAGTGCATGGGGAAAATCGGTACGGTAGAGGAAGAGTCGAAGCCGACCACGCAAGCGCCGCCGATGTTATTTGACTTAACTTCGCTACAGCGCGAGGCCAATTCGCGCTTCGGTTTTAGCGCAAAAACCACCTTGGGCTTGGCGCAAGCGCTGTATGAAAAACATAAAGTCCTGACCTATCCACGTACCGATGCGCGAGCGTTACCGGAAGATTACATTCCGACAGTGAACGAAACCTTGAAGATGTTAAAAAAAGGCCCCTACAACACTTTCGCCAAAAAAATTCTCGATGAAAAATGGGTAAAACCGAACAAGCGGATTTTTGATAACTCAAAAATTTCGGATCACTTCGCGATTATCCCGACGCTGCAAGAGCCGAAATCGCTGAATGAAATTGAGGCCAAGTTATATGACTTTGTGGTCAAACGATTCCTCGCCGTGTTCCATCCCAGCGCCGAATTTTTGCAGACCACCCGCATCACCCGCGTGGAAAACGAACCCTTCAAATCCGAGGGCAAGGTGTTGGTCAACGCCGGCTGGCTGGCCGTTTATGGCCGTGAAATTGATGACGAAAATGCCACCAGCAACCTCTCTGCCGTTAAGCAAGGTGAAAAGGTAAAAGTGGAAACTATCGAGTCAAAACCCACCCAAACCAAACCGCCCGCACGCTTCTCTGAAGCGACGCTGCTATCGGCAATGGAAGGTGCCGGCAAGCTCATTGATGATGATGAACTCCGCGCGGCGATGAAAGAAAAAGGTTTGGGTACGCCCGCAACACGCGCCGCCACCATTGAGGGTTTGTTGTTTGAGAAATATATTTTGCGCGAAGGGCGTGAGCTGATTCCAACCGCGAAAGCGTTTTCATTGATGACGCTGTTGCATGGCCTCGGCGTACCGGAATTGTTTTCGCCGGAGATGACAGCGGAGTGGGAATACAAGCTTTCACAGATGCAACAAGGCAAGCTATCCCGCAAAAAATTCATGGCTGAAATTGTTGAGATGACGAAGCATATCGTCGGCCAAGCCAAGAATTTTGAAGCAGACACCATCCCGGGCGATTTTGGCAAACTCAATGTACCCTGCCCAAAATGCGGCGGCGAGATTCACGAAAACTACAAAAAATTCCAATGCCAGAAATGCGATTTTGGGTTTTGGAAAATCCTTGCAGGACGCCAGCTTGAAATGCACGAAGCAGAAGCATTGATTGAGAAAAAGGAGGTCGGCCCACTCGATGGTTTCAGAAGCCGTTTGGGTCGTGCGTTTTCGGCCAATCTGATCTTGAATAAAGGGTTCGCCATCGAATTTTCATGGGGCGATAAAGATGGCGAAGATGGCGAGCCGCCTGATTTTACCGGGCAAGAGTCGCTCGGTGAATGTCCAAAATGTAAATCGCGGGTATTTGAAATGCCGAACGCTTACAGCTGTGAAAAAGCGGTGGGCTCAGCCAAGACTTGTGATTTCCGCTCGGGTCGCGTGATCTTGAAACGGCCGATAGAGCGCGAGCAAATGGTGAAATTGCTGACTCAAGGAAAAACTGATTTGCTAACCAATTTCATCTCCAAAAAAGGACGCCCGTTCTCCGCGTATTTAGTGCGCCAGCCCGATGGCAAGACCAGCTTCGAATTTGAAGCGCGCGAACCGAAAGCGGGCGGCAAGGGTGCCCGCACGGCAGCCGCCAGCGGACCCGCAGGAGCCATGCGCATCCTCGGCAAGCACCCGATAGATGATCAGGTTATTTCGGTCTATTCAGGTCGCTATGGGCCTTATGTGAAGCACGGCACCACCAACGCGACCATTGCCGATAAAGACAAGGCTGATTCGATTACCTTGGATGAGGCGATTGCCTTGATTGAAGAAAAATCAGGTGGTGTGGTTGCCAAAAAGGTGCCGAAGCGGGCCAGCAAAGCGACAACGAAAACCGCTGCAAAACCTATTGCGGCGAAAGTAACAAAACCCAAAACAATTGCCAAACCAAAAACGGTGAAAAAAGTGGTTGCCAAGAAAGCCAAGGCTTAGGCAGCTTATCCCCGGCATCGCCTTTTCGAATCATATCAAACCAATGCTGGCGGGGCATTTGGGGCATTATTGCCTCGAGTGCCCCGCCAGTGTTTGCGTTTATAACCTTTTTCGTTACTTGGTTAGGTCAGCTCTGGCTACCCCGATGTCACGCGGCTTCGCGTTCTTCACATATTTTTCCATCCACAGATTCGTCTCATACAACATATGTGAGATGGATTCACGGGCGCGATAGCTGTGACTTTCGTTCGGCAGCATCACCAGTCGCGCAGTACCGCCCAAGCCCTTCATGGCTTGGAACAAGCGTTCGCTTTGGATGGGGAAAGTGCCAGGATTGTTGTCCTGTTCGCCATGGATCATGAGCAGTGCATCTTTGATATTGTCGGCAAAGTTGAACGGCGACATGGCGTTGTAGGTGTCCTTCACCTTCCAGAATGGACGCTCTTCTGACTGAAAGCCGAACGGCGTCAGCGTGCGGTTGTAGGCACCAGAACGTGCGATGCCGGCGCGGAACAGCCTAGTGTGTGCCAACAGATTGGCCGTCATAAAAGCGCCATAAGAATGACCGCCTATGGCGATGCGATCACGATCAGCCACGCCACGTCGCACCACTTCATTAACCGCAGCTTCAGCATTGGCAATCAGTTGCGGTAAGTAGGTGTCGTTCGCCTCTTTGCCGACGATAGGCATAGATGGATTATCCAGCACGGCATAACCCATCGCGAGCATGGCTTGCGGGCCCCAGTAGCTAATGTTGTTGAAGCGATAAGGTGAGGATGTAACCTGGCTGGCGGCGCTCGCGGTGGTGAATTCCTGCGGGTAGGCCCACATCAACATGGGCAGCGGGCCATCCCGCTTTGCATCGTAGTTGGGCGGCAAATAAAGGGTCGCTGTCAGGTCAACCCCATCGGCACGCTTATAACGAATTTGTTCTTTACCCACATTTGCCAACTGCGGCGTGGGGTGGGGGAATTGGGTCAGTTGCGTGAGCTGCGCTTCCTTTGATTTACGCAAATCACGTACATAAAAGTTGGCTCGCTCCGTCGGCGATTCGCGCGTAGTCAGCAAACGCTTGCCTTCGTTATCCAGCAACGCAATCACATCTTCAAATTTTGGTGCTTCAGAATGAAACAGCCGTTCTTTCTTTTTGGTAGTGAGATTCCAGCGATCAATAAACGGACGATTTCCCTCTGGCGATGCACCCGCACCATCGAGGAAAATAGACTCCTTGTCAGCGGCAATCAACAGCCGCTGATAGCCTGCAGAGTCCATGACGGTCTGCGGGGCGCCTGGATCGTTATAGCGATCTTCGCTTGCATAACTGGCAATAAGTTCGGTGGCCTTAGTCGAGACATCGGGAAAAATACGCCAAGTTTTAACCGCGCGCGTTTTCCACCAATACTCCGTCACTAATGCCAAGTCTGCACGCGCCCATTGCGCACCTTGATACCGGCTGCCTAGCTTTATCAGCTCACGCGGCTTGTCGGTAAAAGGAGCGGCCTGAATGAAAACAATATCCCGAACATCTGCTGTTTTTGCGGGGTCGCCTCCATCTTGCGCTTCCGCCCACACCATTGCGGCAGGCGCATCGGCGCGCCAACTCACATCACGCACACCAACGCGCACAGCATCGTTGCCAGGCGGTAAACCTTCTTCCAGCGGTAGCTTGGCAACCGCATTAATAACCTTGCCAGCAAGGTTGCGGACCTCAATGCGTCGCGGAAATGACTGTGACGACACCAGGTACGAATAAGGACGCTCAAGGGTTTGTGTCAGCAGATACATTCCATTCGGCGACACACTGACATTCGTGATCCGCTCGGGGTCACCAATTGTGGCGGCTTTACCGCTAACGCTCACCAAGGCAAGTTGCACCAGTGTGTAATGTTCAAAAATTTTCGCGTCTCCTTCATTTTTTAACAGGTCCTGCAAGGTGCGAACCTGGCGCTGCCCGCTGCCGGGTGTGGCATCTTGTGTGTTGGGGCCCGTGGGCACAACGGCTGCGGTAGGCGCTGCGCCCTGCTTGGCCGGGCGCAAACGTACCAGCAAATTTTTACTGTCTGGCATCCAGCTAAACCCGCGGCCATAAACCGTATTCAGCGGCGCGGCCGATATTTTTTTTGCGGTATGCGAGGGGATGTCGACAAGCCATAATTCCACACCGCCTGACTCTGCAATGTGCGTGAATGCAAGGGAGCGCTGGTCTGGCGACCATGCCATATCAGCAAGCTTCAGGTTTTGCGGCAGGCCGCTGAAGCGAGTTTCTTTGCGGCTTTCGATATCCAGCAGCCATAAATCTTCACCAAAAGAGAAGCGGCTTTGGCTATAGGTGCGCGGGTTAATGCGCAAGCCGGCCAGTTTTAATTCTGGCTGTGCAACTTCGCGAATGCTGGGCAAGGTTGGCGTTTTCACCATCGCGATTAAATCGCGACGCGGACTCAGGCTTGTCGTCGGCGCGCGCAATTGATCAACGATTGCTTGAAGTGGGGCGGGCGGCGCTTTATAGAGGCCAACCTCTTCCGCGCGAACGGTTGTGCTGAATGTTGCTGCAGTAAAAACAACGGCAGCCGGAATTAATGCGAACTTTAAATTTGCAAAAGGCATGTTGAGCTTCCTTGAAATAAAAAATCTATTGCTAAATAAAAACTCTCATAAGGCAAAATCGCAGACCGCCATTTGAAGCGGTGTTTTAGGCAAAAAGGTGGATTCGCGTTTAACTTGTCGCCGCGGTGGTCATCTCGGATAGTACTAGAGTCAGTGATTTCCAGCCTAGGCGTTTGCGTGGTCGGTTGTTCAATTCCTCGGCGAGCCGGTTCAGCTGGGCCTGCGTTACGCGACGCAGGCTCTTGCCCTTCGGCAAGTACGGGCGAATGAGTCCGTTGATATTTTCGACCGCCCCCTTCTGATAGGGCTTGCCCGGATCGCAGGCCTACAAACGCCCCGGCAACAAGGCGGGTAACTGGGCAAACTCATAGCCCTGATCGACCGTCAGGGTCGATATCGGCACGCCCGGTCCAGCACCACCAGCACTTTGATGGCCTCGTGACGACGGCCAACAAGGCTGTCGCCTTCACAGTGGCCGATGCAGTCGCGGGTCAATACGGCTTTGTCGCGCCGCTTGATCGGCTGTGCCTGTTTCACCCATGCCATTTTCCCGCGCCGCTTGGCAGCCGTGTAATGACGCAAGCGCGCCCTTAGCCGTTTTTTGCCGCTGCGATGCACATAACGATAAATCGCGGCCACACTGACCGACAGCTTCAGAACATGAACGATCTGTTCGGGCGAGTACCGCTTGAGGATACCGCTTTTGCCTCACCTCACCCCTTCCCGTTCAACCTGAGTTGCGACAAGTCGTACGCGAATTCACCTAAATGCTTCGATTGCCGCGTGGATTCTAGTGTGTTGTCGATGACTTGCCGCCGCTTTGGCTCAATGAAAAACGCCCGCTGTTTGCGGGCGTTTTACTGTTTGTGTTTTAAACATCCAGGTTTTGCACAATCAACGCATTACTTTCAATAAATGCGCGGCGCGGCTCGACATCATCACCCATTAGCGTGGTGAAAATTTCATCCGCGGCAATGCCGTCCTCGATCTGCACGCGATTCAAAATTCGCACCTTGGGATCCATTGTCGTTTCCCACAATTGCTCGGGATTCATTTCGCCCAGACCCTTGTAGCGCTGGATATGCATGCCGTCTTTGGCTTGATCAATTAGCCAGCCAAGCGCGCTGGCAAATGTGCTGATGGCCAAACCTTTTTCGCCGCGCTTGATTTCTGCGCCTTCGCGAATCAGTCCGTTTAGTGTTTGCGCGGTTTTCACAATTTGTTCGTAGTCGCCTGTTTCAATAAATGTTGAATCGATCACGGTCTGACGGGTGTTGCCGTGAAGGGTTTTAACGCAGCGTAGGCGGTAGCCGTCGTGCGCTTCATCTTGCTCAACCTTCACGGTCAAATGGTGCGCACCAACCGCGTCAATCAGCCACACCGCCGCTTTGGATGCACCTTCCGCATTCTTTAAATCAAAGCGCGGGCATTGCAACATGCCGGTAAGCACCTCAGGATCAAGCGTGCGCATCAGACGCGTGATGACCGCCTCGGTCATGAGAAAATCTTTCGCAATATTTTCCAATGCCTCACCCATGATCGGCGCGCTGCCACCACCCGGATTAAGCACTGCATCATTCAGCGCTTTTTTGAGTTGCGCCTGTTTGAGCTCCAGCTCATCTTTTACATACCGCTCTTCCTTGCCGCTCTTGATTTTGTAGAGCGGGGGCTGGGCTATGTAGATATAACCGTTCTCGACGAGCTGCGGCATTTGACGATAGAAAAATGTCAACAACAGGGTGCGAATGTGTGCGCCGTCAACGTCCGCGTCGGTCATGATGATAATACGGTGATAGCGAAGCTTGTCGTGGTTGAAGTCGTCCCGACCAATCCCTGCGCCGAGCGCCGTGATGAGCGTGGCAATTTGCTCCGATGAAATGACTTTATCTATGCGCGCTTTTTCAACGTTTAAAACTTTTCCGCGTAACGGCAAAATTGCCTGGAATTTGCGGTCGCGGCCCTGTTTGGCGGAGCCGCCGGCAGAGTCACCCTCAACAATATAAATTTCGCAAAGTGAGGGGTCTTTTTCCTGACAGTCTGCCAACTTACCGGGGAGCCCAACCCCATCCATAACGCCTTTGCGGCGGGTGAGTTCGCGCGCTTTTCTGGCGGCGTCGCGCGCGCGCGCGGCATCAATAATTTTGCCGCAGATGGTTTTTGCGTCGGCGGGATTCTCAAGCAGATACTCGGACAGCTTAGCGGCCACCACTTCGGATACTACGGGTTGAACCTCACTTGATACCAGCTTGTCTTTTGTTTGCGATGAAAACTTTGGCTCGGGGACTTTCACTGAAAGCACGCAGGTCAACCCCTCGCGCATATCGTCGCCTGATGTTTCTACTTTGGCTTTTTTGGCGAGCTCGTTTTCTTCGATGAACTTGTTCATCACGCGCGTCATGGCGGTTCGCAACCCGGTCAGGTGGGTGCCGCCATCGCGTTGTGGGATGTTGTTGGTGAAACACTGCACGGACTCGCCATAGCTGTCGTTCCACTGCATCGACACCTCAATGGTCATGCCATCCTTTTCGCCTATGGCATAGAATATTTTTGGGTGTAATACCGTTTTCGAACGATTCATGTATTCGACGAAACCTTTTACGCCGCCGGAGTAGGCAAAGTTTTCGCTTTTTCCATTACGCTGATCGACTAGCTCGATTTTTACGCCGTTGTTCAAAAAAGAAAGTTCACGTAACCGCTTCGCTAGAATTTCATAATGAAACTCAATCAGAGTGAAGGTTTCTTTCGCCGCCAGAAAATGCACTTCTGTGCCCCGCTTATCCGTCGTACCAACGACGGCCAACTGTGATACACGTTCGCCGTGACGAAACTCCATCTCGTGCACTTTTCCATCGCGTCGGATGCGCAACTTTAACCATTCGGAAAGCGCATTCACCACCGATACGCCGACGCCGTGCAAACCGCCGGATACCTTGTAGGAATTCGCGTCAAATTTCCCACCTGCATGCAACTCGGTCATCACGATTTCTGCTGCAGAGCGTTTAAATTCGTCGTCCTCTTTGATGCCGGTTGGGATGCCTCTACCGTTATCGGTAACGGAAATGGAGTTGTCGGTATGAATGGTAATTTTGATGTCGTCGCAATGACCGGCTAGCGCTTCATCAATGGCGTTATCAACTACCTCAAAAACCATATGGTGCAAGCCGCTACCGTCCGAGGTGTCGCCGATGTACATGCCGGGACGTTTACGTACTGCTTCCAGACCTTTCAAAATTTTGATTGAGTCTGAGTCATATGCTTTTTCGTCTGGTTTCTTTGGCGGTACCATTTGTTTCCCTGCTTTCGTGCTGAGGCTTAATCGTTATTTAAGTATTGCCGCTGCTGTTTTTTTCAGTCTTGCTGCGCTACGGTGCTTTTATTTTTTGTGGCTGATCTATATGCGCATTGGCATGACAACGTACTTGAAATCATCGCTGCCAGGTTGGGTCATCAGTGCGCTGGACATGTTTGCTTCACCCAGTGATAGCTGAATTGTTTCTGTCGAAAGGTGGCCCAGGACATCGAGCAGATACGCAATATTAAAAGCAATATCCAACGCATCGCGATCATAAGGGATGGGCAAACTCTCTTCGGCCTCTTCCTGCTCGTTGTTGGAGCAAATAATGGAAAGCGAGTCTTTCGTGAACACCAGCCTGACGCCGCGAATTTTATCATTGGATAGAATCGCCGCGCGCTGGAGTGCGCTCTGAAATTCGGCACGGTTTAGGGATACATGATTGGTATAGCCTGCCGGGATGACTTTGGTGTAATCGGGAAATTTACCTTCAACAATTTTTGACACTATTTCAATTCCAGTGAAGGTAAATTTCACTTGGTTTTGATGCATGGTGAGATTGATAGGATCATCGCTTTCATCCAGCAATTTGATTAACTCCAATACTGTTTTTCTCGGCAAGATTGCATCTATCTTGGCAACCGGTTCGGCCAATTTATATTGCGCCATCGATAAGCGATGACCATCGGTTGCCACTACCCGCAGTGTGTCGCCGTCGGTGGAAAGCAATACGCCGTTCAGGTAGTAACGAATATCCTGAACCGCCATCGCAAACTGCACCAATCCCAAGACGCGCTTGAATTCCCTTTGCGGTAGCGAGAATTCTGTTGCGCTGTCTTTTGCTTCTGCTATTTTTGGGTAGTCGGCTGCTGCCAGCGTTTGTAGTACAAAACGGCTTTTACCTGCTTTGACCGTTAAGCGATTTTCTTTTGTGTCTAGCGCCGTGTCCGCATCGGGTGGCAAAGCACGCAGAATATCCTGTAGTTTTTTCGCTCCTACTGTGAGGCTGCCCGGTTTATGGGGAGTATCCAGCTTGGCGCTGGCTTTGATTTGCACTTCCAAATCGGTTGCCAAAAAATGAACCGATTGATCAATAACTTCAATCAACACGTTCGATAAAATGGGCAGCGTATGACGTCGCTCCACAATGCCCGTAACGAACTGTAATGGGCCAAGCAGTGTGCTGTTCTTAGTTTTAATGTTTAGCATGATTAAACCTAATAGGTAATAGATAAGGGAGAACGGAAATCGGTATAGAAGTACAAAACATTAACTATTCAACGACTTAGGGTAAAAAAAACAAACGTATGGTTCACCATATGGCTGTGGAACACTGTGGATAAATAAATAAATAAACAAATTAATAAAATCAAAGAAGAACTATCCACAGCACACCCCCAACTCATAAGCATATTATTACAACGAAAAATAATGACCTAACCACGCAAGGTTTGCATAAGCAAAGCATGATCCCTGGCTATCTGTGGGTCTGCATTAATTAACTCAACAATCTTACGGCAGGCATGTAAAACCGTTGTGTGATCGCGTCCTCCGAAGGCCTCACCAATTTCTGGCAAAGACATAGGCGTGAGCTCTTTTGCAAGCGCCATCGCCATTTGGCGGGGTCTGGCAAGAGAACGTACCCGTTTTTTTGAATACATTTCAGAAACTTTGATTTTGTAATAATCCGCAACCGTCTTTTGAATGTTTTCAATGGAGATTTGGCGGTTAAGCACGGCCAGCAAATCTTTTAGCGCTTCCTTAGCGGCTGAAATAGTAACCGGCAAATTATTAAATCGCGAAAAGGCCAAAACGCGTTTCAACCCGCCCTCAAGCTCCCGAACATTAGAGCGAATATGCTTGGCGATAAAGAAAGCAACCTCTTCGTTTAGTTGAATTCCTTCGCTTTCAGCCTTTTTGAGCAAAATAGCGACTCGCATTTCAAGCTCTGGCGGCTCGACAGAAACCGTTAAACCCCAGCCGAAGCGGGAAATAAGTCGATCTTCAATATTAGAGATTTCTTTTGGGAAGCGATCGCTGGTAATGACGACCTGCTTTCCACCCTCAATTAAAGCGTTAAAGGCGTAGAAAAACTCTTCCTGGGTACGTGACTTGCCACCAAAAAACTGAATATCATCAATTAACAATAAATCGAGGGTGTGATAGGAACGCTTGAAGCTATCGAACGCTTTGTGTTGATAGGCTTTCACCACATCAGTAACAAATTGCTCGGCATGGATATAGCGAATATTGGCCTGCGGATTTTGCTCAAGCAGTTGATTGCCAATAGCCTGTACTAAATGAGTCTTGCCCAACCCGGTGGTGCCATATATAAATAATGGGTTATAGGCTTGTCCCGGGTTTTGCCCCACCTGCAAAGCGGCGGCGCGCGCCAACTGGTTGGCCTTGCCGCCCACAAAGCTTGCGAACGTAAAAGCGGGATTAATGCGGTGAGGAATACCTTTTGAGGCGCCTGGAGTGCCCGCGCCCGCGGAGGCGCCCGAGCGAAACCTATTTGCGGAAGCGCCGGAAGGGGGCAGGACTTCGTCATGATCAAGGATGGCTTCTACCTCGGCCTCCTCCAGCGCCAATTCTAAAAAAATAGGCCGCGAGAAAAACCGCTCACCCGATTGCTCAACACGCGTTAGCAAGCGCTCTTTGGCCCATTGCAACACGTGGCGATTAGGCGCAATCAGCGTGAAGCTGTCGCCCTCTTGTTCAAAACGCAGAGGTTTAATCCACGTGTTGTACTGATGTTGAGAGAGCTCCTGTTGAAAATCGGTGACACAGGATTGCCAGAAAGGATGCATTCGTTGGGGTCAGTAAGGATCGGTGATGGTCGTCGAAAGACGGCAAAGCGAAAAAAGAAGAAAACAAAAAGCCGGAAAAACAAAAAGGCAGATTGCCAAATCAAAGTACACAACCCATTATTTTACGCCTTCCAAGGCAACTTATCCACAAGCAAAATGAACAGAAAACGAGATTGTTTTCGGTGGGCGGGTAAAACGACAAGCGAAGACAAGCGCCAAGAAGCGAGATATCACACCCCCCTAAAAACTCAGGGAGAGTCCGAAAGAAGCGACCGGACAACGAGCGACAAAAAGCAGGAAGGGGTTGACTAAATGACTGAAAAAACAAGATAATACCAAGTTCTGCGCAGAGCTTTCGCTCATACAGGCGGTTTTCAAGGCCCTTGTGTGCGCCCAACTTTATTTTTTAGCTGAGTACGATTATGAAACGCACCTATCAACCATCCGTAGCCCGCCGCAAAAAAACCCACGGTTTTCGCGTTCGCATGAAAACAGCGGGAGGCCGCGCAGTCATTAATGCACGCCGCGCCAAAGGCCGCGCCCGTCTAGCGGTATAAGCGGCGATCTCTTACCCGCGCGCGTTACTGCGTTACTTTTACTCAACGTCGGCACTAAGGCCGCACTAGGTAGCCATGCCAATTGTTGAAACGGGTGATACTTTAATATCGCCACGACAAAGCGCACGATTCCCCAGAGCGAGGCGCTTAAACAAGATTGCCGTCGCCGCGGTGCTCAAGCAGGGCAAACGAATCAAGGCGGCCATCAATTCGTTGCCGCCGCCAGCGATGGCAATCATCGGGGCAAAGCCACAGAAACCAATCGCAAAATTCAACATCAAGACACATGTCCCTGCTTATACTGGGGCGACAAATCTTGACAAAAAGGCGGGCGCTCATGCCGCCCGGCAGCCGGGCCGCTTTGCTCGAATTGCTATCGCGGTGCCAAAACGGCTGCTCAAGTCGGCGGTGTCTCGAAACACCGTTAAACGCTGGATTCGTGAAGCGTTTCGCCTTCACCCGGTGCGTGAGCGGCAGGTGGATATGTTGATTAAGCTAGAATCAAAGTTTGATCTTAAAAACGATGCCGAGCGCCAAGCAGCAAAACAAGAGTTACAAGGGCTGCTTTTAGAAGCCCAACGCCGACTACCCGCAACACCCCAACTACTGGGAGCGGGTTGATATGTCCTTGCTTGCCCGCATATTCATTGCAATGATTCGTCTATACCAATATTTCCTGAGCCCGCTGTTGGGCTCGCAATGCCGGTTTACACCAACTTGTTCTCACTATGCAGCCGACGCCTTAAACAAATATGGTGCGGCCAAGGGGGCCTATTTGGCATCTCGCCGCTTGCTGCGTTGTCATCCGTGGTGTGATGGCGGTTATGACCCCGTTCCTTGAGTAAAAACCAATCGTTATTTTCATCACCCTTCATCATTCATAAAGCCGCCGGCAGATCTCCGCCGGCTCCCAACCATCACTTACTGAGCTTGTTCCTACATGGATACGCAACGCATTATTGCTTTAATCGTTTTTTCTGCTTCGAGCTTGTTTTTATGGGAGGCATGGCAAAAACATAATCACCCACCACTACCGCCCACCAATCCTGCTGCGACAGTAGCGGGCACAAACACCAATGTTGCGACCAACAGCGCCAAGGATCCGAGCGTTCCCAATTCAATTGCGCCGCCCGTCGGCGCCATGCCAAATGCCGCCGCAGAGCTGGGCGCGCCGGTTGCAAATATGCCCGCCACTGGCGAGCGCATCTCTGTTCGTACCGACACCATTGCGGTCGTGCTGGATACGCAAGGCGGGGATGTGCGAACCGTAACGCTTCTGAAACATGCGGCTAGGGGGGACAGCAAACACCCCTTCAATCTCATGCAGGACAAGGTTGGCGCTTACTTCATTGCGCAGTCAGGCTTGCTGGGCCCTAATCTGCCCAATCACTCGTCGCGTTGGACGACATCAGGCAACAGTTTTGACTTGGGTAATAATGAAAAACTAGAAGTGACACTCGCCAATACGGATGCGGCTGGCATTAGCATTAACAAAACCTTTGTTTTTACGCGCGGCAGCTATGTGATTGATGTGCGCTATGACATCAAAAATGAAAGTGGTGCGCCGATTAGTCCGCGAGCATATTTCCAGTTCCTCCGCGATGGCAACCCGCCAGAAGGAGAAAGCTCAGGAAGTAACCCGTTTACTGGCATCAGCACTTTTACTGGGCCTGCTGTTTATACAGAAGCCAAGAAATTTCAAAAGATTGCATTTAGCGATGTAGACAAAAACAAGCAGGATCACGTAAAACTGGCCGCCGATGGTTGGTTGGGGATGGTTCAACATTATTTTGTGTCAGCCTGGCTGCCACAGGGAACGGCAGAGCGTGAGTTCTATACCAAGAAGGTAACCGACAAGTTATATAGCGCGGGCGTAATCGTACCGGTCGCGGCAATCGCCAGCGGCGCAACGGCCAGCGTGGCAATGCCGCTATACGTCGGCCCACAAGAACAAGAAAAACTAAAAAAACTTGCGCCCGGCCTGGAGCTGGTGGTTGATTACGGCTGGCTGAAAATTTTGGCTTACCCCATGTTTGAGGTGCTGTCCTGGCTTAATAACCTGGTGGGCAATTGGGGCTGGACCATTATTCTATTTACGATCTTGTTAAAGCTGGTCTTCTTCCCGCTGAACCAGAAGGCGGGCAAATCGATGGCGCACATGAAAACCATGGCGCCAAAGATTGAGGCGCTGAAGGTACGTTATGGCGATGACAAGATGAAGATGAACCAGGCCATGATGGAAATGTACAAAACGGAAAAAATCAATCCGTTGGGTGGTTGTTTGCCCATTCTGGTTCAAATGCCGTTTTTCATTGCCTTATATTGGGTGCTGCTAAGTGCGGTGGAATTGCGAAACACGCCGTGGATGGGTTGGATTACCGATCTTTCTACCCCGGACCCGTATTATGTATTGCCCATCATTATGGGCGCATCGATGCTGATCCAAACCAAGCTAAACCCTGCGCCGGCAGATCCCGTGCAGGCTAAGGTGATGATGGTGCTGCCGGTGGTGTTTTCAATCATGTTCTTTTTCTTCCCGTCAGGCTTGGTGCTGTATTGGACAATGCAAAACATTCTGGGCATCATCCAGCAGTGGTATATCAACAAAACTTTTGGGCCGGTGGTAGCCCCCAAGTTGGCGAAGCGGTAGCGATAACAAATAAGGTGGCGACAGCGGTCGCGCTGACAGTCACAAACCAATAGGCCGCTGCATCGCAAGATCGGCGGCCTGTTTCATTTTTGGGCGTGATAAATTCAAGAAATGATGGATATATTACCTAGCAAGCGGCCACGCACAGAACAAGATGTTTCACGTGAAACCATTGCTGCTATTGCTACGGCGCCCGGACGTGGCGGTATCGGCGTGGTGCGGGTTTCAGGCAAAGCGCTAAAGCCGCTGGCCGAAACTATAATTGGTCGTCCTATTACCCCAAGAGCCGCAACCTTGGCCACCTTTCGTGATGCCGCCGGCCTCGCCATAGACCAAGGCATTGCTTTGTACTTTCCGGCGCCGCATTCATATACAGGTGAAGATGTGCTTGAGCTACAGGGGCACGGCGGCCTTGCGGTGATGCAGCGGCTATTGCAGCGCTGCATTGAGCTGGGGTGCCGGCTGGCGAAGCCAGGGGAATTTACTGAACGCGCCTTTCTTAATAGCAAACTCGACCTTGCTCAAGCAGAAAGCGTGGCCGACCTAATCGAAGCCACCTCCATCGAGGCTGCACAGTCAGCTGCCCGCTCTCTGACCGGTGAGTTTTCATCAAAAGTTCACGCGCTGACCGATTTAACAATTGAATTGCGTATGCATGTCGAAGCGTGCATTGATTTTCCGGAAGAGGAAATCGATCCCGCAGACCGTATGGCGCAGCAAGCCAAACTCCAGCATCTGCGGGGCCTACAAGCCAATTTGGCGTTGGAGACCAAACAGGGCGTAGTGATGCGAGATGGCCTGACGGTGGTGTTGATCGGGCGCCCCAATGTAGGCAAATCGAGCCTCCTCAATAAGCTGGCGGGCGAAGATATTGCCATTGTCACACCCATTGCTGGAACCACGCGCGACCATGTTCGCGCCACCATTTCATTGGCAGGCGTGCCCATTCACTTAATTGATACGGCCGGCCTCAGAGATACCGATGATGAGGTTGAAAAGATTGGCATTGCGCGCACATGGGCGGCAATTGAAAAAGCCGGCGCGGCATTGCTAATCGCGGAGACGGGTGAAATGGTGGGGCCGCGCGAAGCAGAGATTCTGGCAAAGCTGCCAGAATCCTTGCCGGTTGCTTGGGTTTACAACAAAATTGATGTACATGGACAGCCTGCCGCAAGATTGCAGCAGGATCGTCATGCATTGATTAAGCTTTCTGCCATGACCGGCGAAGGTGTGGAGTTGGTGCGCGAATGGCTGCTGGAAACGGCCGGTTGGCAGCCAAGCGGCGGCGGGGTGTTTATGGCGCGCGCGCGCCATTTGGTTGCATTGCGCGCAGTCGATAGCCACCTGGAACGTGCCGCTCTACCCGATTTGCCATTTGAGTTGTTTGCAGAGGAGCTGCGGCTGGCGCAGCAAGCGCTTTCCACCATTACCGGCGAGTTCACCCCAGATGACTTGTTGGGTGAAATTTTTGGAAAATTCTGCATCGGAAAATAGCCGCAGCGTGATTGTTCCACGTGAAACAAAGCGTTTTCTGACCTGTCGGCCTCGCAAATAATTAACCATAAGCCCTTGAAGCCTGGGCTAGGCATAGCCTTTTTTCGAGCAATGGCTTAGAATCGGTCTCCGGCATTAACTTCAGTAAATTCCCAGCAAAATCATGGACTTTCCAACTCGTTTTGATGTGATTGTGATCGGCGGCGGCCATGCAGGCACCGAGGCCGCGCTCGCGTCTGCTCGGGCGGGTGCCAAAACGTGTTTGCTTACGCACGCCATTGAAACGCTGGGGCAAATGTCATGCAATCCGTCAATTGGCGGCATTGGCAAGGGGCATCTCGTCAAGGAAATTGACGCGCTGGGTGGTGCCATGGCGATAGCCACAGATGAGGCGGGGATTCAGTTTCGCACCCTCAATGCCAGCAAGGGGCCCGCAGTGCGGGCTACCCGAGCACAAGCTGATCGTGTGCTGTATCGTGCGGCAATTCGACTTCGACTGGAAAACCAGCCCAATTTATGGCTTTTCCAACAGGCGGTTGATGATTTAATATTAGATGAGTCGAGTGGTACGCCCCGATTGACGGGCGTAATAACGCAAGTGGGCCTTCGCTTTTATGCTAATGCCGTAGTCTTGACGGCAGGCACCTTCTTAGCTGGAAAAATTCACGTCGGCATGCAAAACTATTCTGCAGGTCGTGCGGGCGATCCGTCGGCCATCACTTTGGCTGCGCGTTTGCGGGAATTGAATTTGCCGGTAGGGCGCTTAAAAACTGGCACCCCGCCGCGCATTGACGGGCGCAGCATCGATTTTTCTAAGATGCAAGAACAACCGGGCGACGATCCAACGCCGGTATTTTCTTATATGGGCTCGCGAGAACTTCACCCGCGGCAGGTGTCGTGCTGGATAACCCACACCAATACTGAAACCCACGATGCAATTCGCGCGGGGCTAGATCGCTCGCCCATGTTCACCGGCGTCATCGAAGGCGTCGGTCCACGCTATTGCCCATCAATTGAAGACAAAATTCATCGCTTTGCAGACAAGGCAAGCCATCAGATTTTCCTTGAGCCGGAAGGCTTAACGACGAACGAGTTTTATCCCAATGGCATTTCAACATCCTTGCCATTCGATGTGCAGTACAAGCTGGTGCGCTCAATTCCCGGGTTGGAAAATGCGCATATTTTGCGCCCCGGTTATGCGATTGAATACGATTATTTTGATCCGCGTGGTTTGAAATCATCACTTGAAACCAAGGCAATTGGCGGGCTCTTTTTTGCGGGCCAAATCAATGGCACGACCGGTTACGAAGAGGCCGCCGCTCAAGGTTTGCTGGCAGGTATTAACGCCGCGCTGTATTCGAAGGAAGAGCCAAGCTGGTGTCCGCGCCGGGACGAGGCCTACTTGGGCGTGCTGGTGGACGACCTCATTACTCGAGGTGTCACTGAGCCCTATCGCATGTTCACCAGCCGCGCGGAATACCGCCTGCAGTTACGCGAAGACAATGCCGACATGCGCTTGACTGAGGTCGGTCGAAAACTAGGTTTGGTTGATGATGTGCGCTGGCAAGCGTTCAGTGAAAAGCGCGAAGCGGTTGAGCGCGAAACCGCGCGGCTTAAGGCAACATGGGCGCAACCATTAAAGCTCAGCGCACCAGACTCCATGCGGGTCTTGGGTCAACTGATCGAACGTGAGTATTCTCTTTTTGAATTGCTGCGTCGCCCCAACGTAAGCTATGACGGCCTGATGACGCTGCCGATGGCGGGCATTCGGGTTGAAGACGCCGCCGTTGCGGAACAGGTTGAAATTGCCGCTAAATACCAGGGCTATATTGACCGGCAGCAGGATGAAGTGGCGCATAGTCTGGCGCATGAAGAAACGCGATTACCGCACGATATTGACTATCTTCAAGTCCACGGCTTATCCAAAGAAGTGCAACTCAAACTTAATCAGCACAAGCCAGAAACCATCGGTCAGGCCGGGCGGATTCAGGGTATAACGCCGGCCGCTGTTTCATTGTTATTGGTGCATGTTAAGCGCGGCTTTAGTGGTGGTAAAAACGACGCCATCACAACAATAAATAAATCTCTTGCCGACGAAAAACTGTCGGCATAAGCCTTTCATCAAACAACGCGCGATACTTACGCGTTGTTAGCGCTGCACTAACTACCGCCACATGTCTAATCCTGCCGTCAGCATGAATCCTGAAAAATCACTTGCCGAACTCCTGCAGAATGGATTGCACGGCATGGCCTTGTCGATGTCGATTGAGCAGCAACAACGTTTATTGCAGTATGTTTTCTTGCTTAATAAGTGGAATAAAACTTATAACCTCACTGCGGTGCGCGAGCCCGAACGAATGATTGGTCTTCATATTATTGATAGTCTTGCGGTTTTGCCGCACGTGGGTGGCGCAACAACGGTGCTCGACGTCGGCTCCGGTGCTGGGCTCCCCGGCATTCCCATTGCGATTGCCCGCGCAGATGTGCAAGTGTCCATGCTGGATAGCCTGCAAAAGAAAACTGCTTTTATCCGCCAGGCAATAGGCGAAATTGGTTTGCAAAATGCAGCAGTCGTGTGTGAGCGGGTTGAACAATTCCAGCCGATTAAAAAATTTGACATTGTTATCTCGCGGGCATTCGCGGAGCTGACGGATTTCGTACGCGAGGCCGCGCATTTGGTCGCCACAGGCGGCCAAATGCTGGCGATGAAGGGGGTTTATCCACATGAAGAAATCGATCGCCTCAGCAAAAATTTAGACGCACCGTGTTGCGTCGACACAGTGATCAAACTCAATGTGCCGCAAGTTGAAGGCGAGCGGCATTTGGTAATTCTGAAAAAGACCAAAGAAAGCATGACATGAAGATTTTTGCCGTGGCAAATCAAAAAGGGGGCGTGGGCAAAACCTCCATCGCGGTTAATCTTACGGCGACCCTGGCACATTATGGCCAGCGGGCTTTGTTGATTGATCTTGACCCTCAGGGCAACGCCACCACGGGTAGCGGCATTGATAAAAGTGGCGTCGCCAAGACGTTGTATGGTGTTTTATTGGGCGAATACAGTGTGGCAGACGCACGGGTGCGCGCACCGGGTCATTATGATGTGCTGCCCGCCAATCGTGAGCTTGCCGGAGCGGAGATCGAGATGATCAATATCGATCGTCGCGAATTCCGCTTGAAAGAAGCGCTCGCCACGGTTATTCACGACTATGACTTTGCGGTCATTGATTGTCCGCCCGCATTAAATATGCTGACCGTAAATGCGTTAACCGCAGCCGACTCCGTCATCATTCCGATGCAATGTGAATACTATGCCTTGGAGGGACTTAGTGATCTTGTTGGGACCCTGCGAAAAGTTAAAGCGAATCTGAATCCCCGAATTGAAATCGAAGCGCTAGTGCGCACGATGTATGACCCACGTTCCTCTCTGACCAATCAGGTTTCGGATGAAATAAAAAATCATTTTGGCGATAAAGTGTTTAATACGGTCATCCCGCGCAATATCCGCATCGCTGAAGCGCCCTCATACGGCAAGCCGGTGATTCTTTACGATCCCGCCTCCAAAGGTGCGGTCGCGCATATGGCGTTCGCACGCGAGTTGCTCGGTCGCCAGGGAATTGAAATCAAAGAACCTGTTGAGGTAGAAGCAGCATGATAAAAAACAAAGGACTGGGCCGCGGCCTCGATGCATTACTCGGCGGCGGAAAAACTGATGCGCCGACAGCGCCTGGTGAATTGCGTGAGTTGGCGATTGGCAGCTTGACGCCCGGCAAATATCAGCCTCGCACGCGCATGGACAAGGCGGCGTTGGAAGAATTAGCCCAGTCGATTAAACAGCGCGGTATTGTGCAACCGATCCTCACCCGCGAAGTGGCCGGTGGTAAATTTGAAATCATCGCCGGTGAGCGCCGCTGGCGTGCCGCACAAATCGCCGGCTTAGCGACCGTGCCGGTACTGGTGCGTGAAATCGCTGACGATGCAGCGCTCGGCATTGGCCTGATCGAAAATATTCAGCGGGAAGATTTAAACGCCATGGAAGAGGCGGCTGGCATTCAGCGTTTAATCGAGGAATTCAAACTCACCCATGAAGAAGCGGCGCAGGCGGTTGGGCGCTCGCGCACAGCGGTATCAAATTTATTGCGCCTGCTGGAACTCGCCAAACCCGTCCAGGACATGGTCATGGAGACCAAGTTGGATATGGGCCATGCGCGCGCCTTGCTGTCGCTCGCTAAATCCAGGCAGGTCGAGCTGGCGCATCAGATTGTGCATAAAAATCTCAGCGTACGTGAAGCTGAGCGCTTGGTGAAAACTGAAGGTGCGCCAGCCAAGGCACGCAAAACAATAATCACGGCCGATGTTGATACTCGCCGCCTGGAAAATGATCTTGCCGAAAAATTGGGTACACGGGTATCTATCAAGGCCGATAAAAAAGGCAAAGGTTCGTTGACCATTGAGTTTATGAACTACGAGCATCTGGAAGGTATCCTCGAGCGCACCAAGTTGAAATAAAAACGCGCCTCATTGATATTGTTTGGGTATAAAGCGCCGCAATTGCAGAACAAAGGGTAAATATAAGCGCTTTGCTATCAAGCGCTTACCAGCCCTTAAATCATGTTGCGCCGCGACAAAATGGTTTGACGGAAAGATGATTCAACGCTTATAATCGACAGGCTTTGTAGAGGCATTGTTGGAAATTTGTTGGAAACGGCCGGTAAATAGCCTTTTCAGGGGGAGTAATGCTTAGAGATTCTCTTGAACGGCTTTACCAAAAGGTCATTTTTCTGCAAGCCATGCTGGTGTTGCTGATGATCGTAATTGCGGCGGTTATTGAGGGTCAAGTGGCTGCAATTTCTGCGCTCAGCGGCGGTGTCGCGGTACTGATAAGCACCTTTGTTTACGCAGCATTGGCCAGCGAATCCAAAGTTTCGGCAATTTCAGCAAGTAATGTGCTTCGTCGGCACATAACGGCAGAAGCGGCCAAAGTGGTAGTCGTGCTCATGCTGTTGTTATGTGCGCTCGCAAGTGGTTGGTTTATCGCCGGTTGGTTAGTGGCGACTATGGTTGTGGCCCTATCGGGGCATTGGCTTGCAGTTTTTATTATTCGCTAATTAAAATAAAACGTAAAACGAATTATGGCGTCCGGCACCGAATCGATTACCCCCTCAGAATATATTGAGCATCACCTGACCAATCTCCGGATTAGCGTCGGTGAGGGCGGCTTCTGGCAAATAGACCTTGACTCATTGATTATGTCGATCATTGTTGGTGTCATCGGGCTTGGCGTATTTTGGCTGGTTGCCCGCCGCGTTACGGCGGGAGTTCCCGGCCGTTTGCAAGGTTTCGTTGAATTGGTGTTGGATTTTGTTGATAACACCGTCAAGGATGTATTTCCCGGCGACCGTAAATTTCTCGGCCCGCTAGCACTCACTATCTTCGTGCTTGTGTTCATGATGAACCTGATGGATTTGATCCCCATTGATTTCGTGGCCGTTGTCATGGAGTCATTTGGTGTGCATCACTGGAAAGCGGTGCCTTCTACCAACCTGAGCGTTACTTTCGCCATGTCTTTTACGGTATTTATGCTGATCATTTTTTTCAGCTTCAAGGCCAAAGGTGTGGGCGGCTTTGTGCATGAGTTGTTCACTGCGCCATTTGGCCCCCATCCCGCCATGTGGATACCTAACTTGGCCATCAATATCATTGAATTGATCTCCAAGCCGGTTTCGCTCGGCATGCGTCTTTTCGGCAATATGTATGCGGGTGAGTTGATCTTTATGCTGCTCGGTTTGCTCGGTATGTTAGGCGGTGTTTTTACGGCGGGCTCAATTATCCTCAGCTGGGGCTGGGCGGTGTTTCACATCCTGATCATTTTGCTACAGGCGTTTATTTTTATGGTCCTGTCGTGTGTGTATATCGCCATGGCCCACGAGCATCACTAATTCTATTTGCTTCAATATCTGTAAATAACGTAACTCAAACTAGTAATCTGCTCCCGTCAACGAAAGGAAAATAAAATGGCACAGTTTCTCGCCCTCGTTCAATCCAATATGGCGCTAGCCATCGGCATGATTATCGGCCTCGGCGCGCTTGGCGCTTGCGTCGGCATCGGCATCATGGGCTCCAAGTTTCTGGAATCCGCCGCACGTCAGCCTGAGCTGATTCCCCAGCTGCAAAAATTCATGTTCTTGTTGGCCGGTTTGATCGACGCTGCATTTTTGATCGGTGTTGGTATCGCGATGTTCTTTGCGTTCGCCAATCCTTTGCTTAGCGTTATCAAGTAACTCCCGACTCATTGATTTGAAGAAAGGGTCGTCGTTATGATGCCCAATGCGACGTTGTTTGCGATGGCGGTGTGGTTTGCGCTGCTGATTGCATTTGCGTACAAATTCATCTGGCCGCCGTTGATGTCGGCCATTGATACGCGCAACAAAAAAATCGCCGATGGTTTGGCAGAGGCCGAAAAAGGCAAAGCTGCTCTTGCCGAAGGCCAGAAGCAAAAAGACGCGCTGATGAAAGAGGCGCGTCAAACCGCGACTGAAATGAAGGCGCTGAACGACAAGCAGGCCCAGGCGCAAATCGACGAAGCCAAGGTGCAGGCCAAGGTTGAGGCAGACCGTATTATTGCCGCCGCTCATGCCCAAATCGAGCAGGAAAAGCAGAAGGCTAAAGAACAGCTTCGCGAACAAGTGGCGGCGTTAGCGGTGGCCGGTGCAGAAAAAATCCTGAAGCGTGAAATTGATGCCAAGGCGCATGCCGAAATGCTAAGCCAATTGAAAGCGCAATTGTAATGGCTGAACTGACCACGGTTGCCCGTCCTTATGCAGAAGCGATTTTTCGCTCCGCAGTGGATGCCAATGATGTTGCAGGCTTTGGCGGTAAGCTGAAATCGCTTGGCGCGATTGCGGCGAATGGGCAAATGGCTTCACTGGTTGGCAACCCCAATGTAAGTGCGGCTGAAAAAGCAAATCTGATGAGCTCGGTCGCTGGTGGCAATGTACCGACCGCGTTGGCGAATGCAATATTGATGTTGATCGGTAACGGCAAGGCATCGCTGTTACCGTTTATCGCCGAGCACTTTGAGCGCTTACAGCGCGAGCATGACGGCGTTGTGAAAGCAACGATTACCAGCGCCTTTCCAATGTCGGATGTGGATAAAGTTGGCATGGTGGATGCGCTTGCAAAAAGATATGGCAAGCGCGTGGAAGCGGAAGTGATTGTTGATGAGTCGTTGATTGGTGGCGCTCGTGTGCAGGTGGGTGATGATGTGGTTCATGCCTCCGTTCGCGACACACTAAACAAGATGGCTCAAGCCCTCGTGCAGTGATGGTCGCAACAGGATACATGCCGCTCACAAGCCAAAAAACCAGATTTAGAATTTAATAGAAATCAAGTATCGGAGCTTTAAATGCAAATCAATGCCGCCGAAATCAGCGAACTGATTAAATCAAAAATTCAAGCTATGCCTACAGCCGCTGAAAAGCGTTCCGAAGGTACCGTTATTTCTGTAACCGACGGTATTTGTCGCGTTCACGGCCTGGCGGATGCCATGCAAGGTGAAATGCTGGAATTCCCCGGCGGTACCTTTGGTCTGGCGCTGAACTTAGAGCGCGATTCCGTTGGCGCGGTGGTGTTGGGCGAATACCAGCATATTTCCGAAGGTGATACCGTGAAATGTACCGGCCGCATTTTGGACGTGCCCGTCGGTCCAGAACTCAAAGGCCGCGTGGTTAATGCTTTGGGTCAGCCGATAGACGGCAAAGGCCCGATCAACGCCAAGATGACGGACATTATTGAAAAAGTCGCGCCGGGCGTTATTGCCCGTAAATCAGTTTCCCAGCCCGTACAAACGGGTTTGAAGTCGATTGACGCGATGGTGCCGGTTGGTCGTGGTCAGCGCGAGTTGATCATTGGCGATCGTCAAACAGGCAAAACAGCTGTGGCCATTGACGCAATCATCAACCAAAAAGGTAAAGACGTTACCTGTGTGTATGTGGCGGTCGGTCAAAAAGCTTCTACTATTGCCAACGTCGTGCGCAAGCTTGAAGAGCATGGCGCAATGGCTTACACCATCGTCGTCGCATCGTCGGCTTCTGAATCCGCCGCCATGCAATTCGTGGCGCCATATTCAGGTTGCACAATGGGCGAGTATTTCCGCGACCGCGGTGAAGATGCGCTGATTATTTATGACGACCTCTCCAAGCAGGCTGTTGCGTATCGTCAAATTTCGCTGTTGTTACGCCGCCCGCCGGGCCGTGAAGCTTACCCTGGCGACGTGTTTTATTTGCACTCCCGTTTGTTGGAGCGTTCGGCCCGCGTGAACGAAGATTATGTGGAGAAATTCACCAACGGTGCCGTTAAAGGTAAGACCGGTTCATTAACTGCGTTGCCGATTATTGAAACCCAGGCTGGTGACGTGTCCGCATTCGTGCCGACCAACGTGATCTCGATTACTGACGGGCAGATTTTCCTGGAAACCGATTTGTTCAATGCTGGTATTCGTCCTGCCATCAATGCGGGTGTTTCCGTATCCCGCGTAGGCGGTGCTGCTCAGACCAAAATCATGAAGCGCAAAGATACCGGTGCCGGTGTGCGTTTGGCCCTCGCGCAGTATCGTGAACTAGCGGCGTTTGCGCAATTTGCATCTGATCTTGATGAAGCCACCCGCAAACAGCTGGAGCGCGGCAAGATGGTGACCGAGCTGATGAAGCAAGCACAATACTCACCCATGCAGGTCTGGGAAATGGCGCTGATTCTGTTCGCGGTTAACAACAACTACATGGATGATGTAGAAGTCAGTAAAGCGCTCGCATTTGAAAAATCATTGCGTGATTTTGTGAAAGCCAAATATGCCGCGCTGATTGATTCCATCGACAAGGCCAACAACCTGTCGGAAGCAGACGAAAAAGCGCTGCATGCGGCGGTGGCGGATTTCAAGAAAACCGGCGCTTACTAAGCATTGTTGCTCTAAGGATATTCAGCGTTTCCTGATAGGACGCTGAGGGCTTTACAGAGGTTATAGATGGCAGGCTCAAAAGAAATTCGCACCAAGATCAAGAGCGTAGAAAACACGCGCAAGATCACCAAGGCCATGGAGATGGTTGCAGCCGCCAAGATGCGGAAGGCGCAAGAGCGCATGCGTGCGGCGCGTCCGTATGGCGAAAAAATTCGCAGTGTCGCAGCCAACTTGTCGCACGCCAACCCTGATTACAAACATCCGTTTTTGTTAAAGCGCGATGAAGTGCGCAATGTTGGCGTCATTATGGTCACTTCAGACAAAGGCCTTTGCGGTGGTTTGAACACCAACGTCATGCGCTTGATAGTCAATAAAGTTAAAGAATGGGAAGGCAATAACGCAAAACTCCAGGCAACCGCGATTGGTGCCAAAGGGTTTTCTTTTTTGCAACGCTATGGCATTCCTGTTGTGTCGCATGTTTTAGGTTTGGGCGATAAGCCGCATCTGGACAAAATGATTGGTCCCGTCAAGATTCAACTTGATGCCTTCAGCGAAGGCAAGATTGACGCGCTTTACCTTTGCTACACAAAGTTCGTCAACACCATGAAGCAAGAGCCGGTTTGTGAGCAGTTGTTGCCACTTACAGGCGAAAAGCTGGGCGCACCGGATTCGTCATGGGATTACATTTACGAGCCGGATCCGAAAGCGGTGCTGGATCAGCTGTTGGTTCGTTATGTTGAGGCGATTGTTTATCAAGCGGTGTCCGAAAATATTGCGTCGGAGCAATCAGCCCGTATGGTGGCGATGAAATCAGCAACGGATAATGCGAAAAAAGTCATTGACGATCTGAAGCTGACTTATAACAAGGCGCGTCAAGCTGCGATCACCAAAGAGTTGTCAGAAATTGTCGGTGGTGCTGCTGCGGTGTAACGTCAGCACGCAAAAACGTACTTACAAAATTTATCAAAACAGAATTCGAATTAAATTTAGTTTAGGAATTGATCATGAGCCAAGGAACGGTTGTTCAATGTATCGGTGCGGTGGTGGATATTCAGTTTCCTCACGGCTCCATCCCCAAAATTTACGAAGCATTGACGCTGCAAGATAGCGATCAGGCAAGCTTTGCTGAAAAAGGCCTGACTTTCGAAGTCGAGCAGCAGCTTGGTGACGGCGTCGTGCGCTGTATTGCCATGGGCTCATCAGACGGTATCCGCCGTGGTATGAAAGTTAACGGCACTGGCGCCGGTATCCGTGTGCCAGTTGGCCTCGGCACATTAGGCCGCATCATGGATGTATTGGGGCGCCCGATTGATGAACAAGGACCAATTCAATGTGAAGAGCGTCGTGAGATTCATCAGGCGGCACCTAAATTTGATGAGCTTTCGCCTTCGGTTGATTTGCTCGAGACCGGCATTAAAGTTATCGATTTGATCTGCCCGTTTGCCAAGGGCGGTAAAGTCGGTTTGTTCGGCGGTGCCGGTGTAGGTAAGACGGTGAATATGTTGGAACTCATCAATAACATCGCCAAAGAGCATTCGGGCCTTTCCGTGTTTGCTGGCGTTGGCGAGCGTACTCGCGAAGGTAATGACTTCTATCATGAGATGACGGATGCAGGTGTTATCAACAAAGACGACCTGTCCAAATCCAAAGTGGCGATGGTATTCGGCCAGATGAATGAGCCCCCGGGCAACCGCCTGCGCGTGGCACTGTCTGGCTTGACGATGGCCGAAAAATTCCGTGACGAAGGTCGCGATATTTTGTTCTTCGTTGACAATATTTATCGCTACACGCTGGCCGGAACCGAAGTGTCCGCGCTGCTGGGTCGGATGCCTTCAGCGGTGGGCTATCAGCCCACGCTGGCTGAAGAAATGGGCGTGCTGCAAGAACGTATTACCTCCACCAAGACGGGTTCAATCACATCGATCCAAGCTGTGTATGTACCAGCCGATGACTTGACCGATCCTTCGCCTGCAACCACGTTTGCCCACTTGGATGCCACGGTTGTGTTGTCGCGCGATATCGCTTCACTCGGTATTTATCCGGCGGTGGATCCGCTGGATTCCACTTCGCGCCAGATTGATCCAAACGTGATTGGCGAAGAGCATTACACAGTGACTCGTCGCGTTCAGGCCACCCTGCAGCGCTACAAAGAATTGCGCGACATTATCGCGATTCTGGGGATGGATGAATTGTCGCCAGAAGATAAATTAGCCGTGGCCCGTGCGCGTAAAATTCAGCGCTTCTTGTCGCAGCCGTTCCACGTTGCTGAAGTCTTTACCGGCTCGCCCGGTAAGTACGTCACGCTGAAAGAGACCATTCGTGGTTTCAAGATGATTGTTGACGGCGAATGTGATGCCTTGCCAGAACAGGCTTTTTACATGGTCGGCGGTATTGATGAAGCGTTTGAAAAAGCCAAAAAGATGAATTAATACTATCGACAAAAGTACAGGCTACTTTTGTCGAGCGTGATTTATAAAGCGACTGGCTTAGCCAGATCGTTTTTTAGTTGAACAAAAACCGAGAGCCGGACATCAGCATGGCAACTTTGCACGTAAATATTGTTTCTGCCGAACAGGCCATCTTTTCTGGTGAGGCCGAGATGGTGGTTGCGCCCGGCGAAACGGGCGAGCTGGGCATTTTACCTGGCCATACGCCGCTGCTTACGCGCATTCGTCCGGGCACCGTCAAGGTAAAGCTGGCGGGCCAGGATAAAGAAGAAATCATCTATGTATCCGGCGGCATCCTTGAAGTGCAGCCCAAAGGGTTGACCATCCTGGCAGACACCTCGATTCGTGCGCATGACCTGGATGAGGCGAAGGTTATGGAAGCCAAACGCCAGGCTGAGGAAGCACTCGCTAACCGTGCAAGCGGCCAAGATAGGGCGCTTGTAGTGGCAGAACTGGCCCAGTTGGCGGCGCAGCTACAGGCCATTCAAAAATTGCGCAGAAAATAAAGAATTGCGGTACAATAAATTGCCGTAACGGTTTAGAGGCGCAATACAATTTCAGGCAGCGGATTAATCCCCGCTGCCTTTTTCTTTTTCTGCTCACTAAATCTGGTTGAAGGTTTGCACAAATGATATCTGCAAAACAGCCCATGCGCGAATCTTCATCGGCAATAAAAAATCCAACGCTAAATATTGTTGTGCTTGCCGCCGGACAAGGCAAGCGTATGAAATCGGCGCTGCCAAAAGTCCTGCATGCGCTAGCCGGAAAACCCATGCTGGCGCATGTGCTCGAGACCGCCAATCAATTAGTGCCCGATAAAATTTGCATTGTTTACGGACACGGTGGTGAAACGGTGCGCGCCGCTTTTGCAGATATGCCAATACTGTGGGCGAAACAAGATCCGCAACTCGGCACGGGTCATGCGGTGTTGCAGGCCATGCCATTGCTGGCACAACAAACGCTGGCGCAGCAAACAGAACAGCAAGCTATAACGTTAGTTTTATATGGTGATGTCCCGCTGATTCGGGCCGCCACATTGAGCAAGTTGATTACCTTCGCCAAGCAAAATACGCTCGCCTGGCTAACCATGACGGTCGCTGAGCCAACAGGCTTGGGACGAATTCTTCGCGATAAAAGTGGCCACGTCACCGCAATCGTGGAAGATAAAGACGCAACTGATGCGCAACGAAATATTCATGAAATCAACACTGGCTTCCTCGCGTGTCCGACGGCGTGGTTGGCGAAATGGCTGCCGGGTTTGAACAATAGCAACGCGCAGGGCGAATATTATTTAACCGATGTTTTGGCGCTTGCCGTTGCCGAAGGTGTTGCGGTACAAACGCTTTCGCCCGATGCGGAATTCGAAATCATCGGCGTCAACAGCAAAGACCAACTCGCTCAGCTGGAGCGAGTTTTTCAACGTGAAAATGCCGATCGCCTCTTGCGTGAAGGCGTCTCGCTAATCGACCCCGCTAGGCTCGATGTGCGCGGCCATTTAACCTTTGCTGAAGATGTTGCCATTGACGTGAATTGTATTTTTGAGGGCAAGGTGCATCTTGCCGCCAACACTAAAATTGGCGCAAATTGCATTTTGCGAAACTGCACCGTTGGCGCGGGTACAGAAGTATTGCCGTTTTCGTTTATTGATGGCGCAGAAATCGGTCGTAACGCACGCGTTGGGCCGTATGCCCGCATTCGCCCCGGAACCACACTCGCTGACGATGTGCACATCGGTAATTTTGTCGAAGTCAAAGCCAGCGCTGTCGGTGTCGGCAGTAAAGCCAATCATCTGTCGTATGTGGGCGATACCACCGTAGGCAAGAACGTCAATATCGGCGCGGGCACCATCACCTGCAATTACGACGGCGCCAACAAACATCGAACTGTGATCGAAGATAACGTCCACATCGGTTCAGATGTGCAACTTATTGCACCCGTTGTTATCGGTAGTGGTGCAACGATTGCGGCGGGCACTACCGTGTGGAAAGATGCAGCAGCAGGCGAGCTCACACTCAATCAGAAAACGCAAATGACGATTCCAAACTGGAAACGTCCGCCTAAAAAAACGAGCTGATCAAGCGCGTTTGCGAGAATGAGTCTATAAACGAATGAGTTTATAAACTCTATTGCGGGTGCGGTGTTTGAGGCACAAATGCCCCAAAAAGCTCGCCAGATGGACGTCTTGCCTATAAATAATTAGTGGCAATCTTTCACAGCCATCCACGGCCTTCCACAGCCCTCTGATGCGCAGCTGTCTATTTCATGACCGTCGTCGTTTTTTCAACCGCGGGCCATTTCTCGTATTCAGCTTACATTTCTGAAACGCCTGACAAGAAACATGAGTCTCGGGCAAGATTATTGATAAACTTCTTTCATGGATAATTTTACCGATTTTAGCCGCCGTTTTACGCTTGAAAATCTTGAGATTCGCGGCCAGGTCGTCAGGCTTTCAGCGGCATGGCGCAACCTGATCATGGGCCGCGACTATCCACCGCATGTAGTGAGCTATATCGGTGAAATGGTGTGTGTGTCCGTGTTGGTTGGCGCAGGCTTAAAGCACCGTGGCCGCGCCACTTTGCAGATACAGGGCGGTGCCATTGCCAAGCTGGCGGTGGTGGACTGTACCGATACGCTGGGGATACGCGGCATGGCCTCGTATGAAGCGACTGAGGATGCATCAACATTCGCTGATTGGGTTAGCGGCGGGCGGGTGGCACTCACGGTCGCGCATACCGAGACCGGACAAATGTACCAAAGTATTGTGCCGGTGTCGGGCCTGACCGTGGCCGAATGTTTTGAACATTACTTTGACCAGTCGGAGCAATTGCCCACCCATCTTTGGCTAGCCGCTGATGCGGAAGGTGCCGGCGCGCTGCTACTTCAAAAACTGCCCAAGGCTGATATCAAGGATCCCGATGGCTGGGCGCGGGTTGAGCAATTGGCTGCATCAGTCACGGCGGCCGAGCTTACCCAGCTTGATGCCGAAGTGTTATTGCAACGCTTGTTCGCGGAAGAGGATGTGCGGCTTTATGAAGCCAAACGTGTCTTTTGTGATTGCAAGCGCGACGAAGAAAAAGTTAAAACAATGCTGCGCTCTTTGGGTCGTAGCGAGCTTGATGCCACCTTGGCCGAGCTGGGTGAAATTGTGGTTAAAGACGATATGTGTAATGAAGAATATCGATTCGACCGCGCTCGCGTTGATGCGCTATTTGATAATGAGTCAGCATGAACACGGCCGATATTAATACGTCCGCAGGCCCGCTAGCCGGCTTGAAAGTGATTGAGATGGGCACGTTGATTGCGGGCCCGTTTTGTGGTCGCCTGCTTGCGGAATTCGGCGCGGAAGTGATCAAGATTGAAGCCCCTGCGGATGAATCGGGTGATGGCGGTGATCCGCTGCGCAAATGGCGAAAACTGCACGATCTGGACGGGGAAAAAACTTCTCTGTGGTGGTATGCGCAGGCGCGCAATAAAAAATCAGTCACCATCAACCTGCGCGAAAAAGAAGGCCAGGAAATCGTCCGCAAGCTCGCGGCAACAGCCGATATTCTGGTTGAAAATTTTCGCCCCGGCACGCTGGAAAAGTGGGGCCTGGATTACGCAACCCTGGCGAAAGTAAATCCAAGACTTATCATGGTGCGGCTATCTGGGTTTGGTCAAACTGGGCCCTACAAGGACCGGGTTGGTTTTGGCGCGATTGGCGAATCAATGGGCGGCATACGCTACATCACCGGCTATGCGGATCGCGCGCCGGTACGGGTCGGCATTTCGATTGGCGATTCACTGGCGGCCATGTATGGCGCGATGGGGGCGTTGATGGCGCTGCACCATCGTCATCAGACCGGCCGCGGTCAGGTTGTGGATGTTGCGTTGTATGAGGCGGTTTTTTCCCTGATGGAATCGATGTTGCCTGAGTACGGCATGACCGGTTTTGTGCGGGAGCGTACAGGCGCGTCGTTGCCCGGCATCGTGCCATCGAATACGTACCTGTGTGGGGACGGGCAATATATCGTTATCGGCGCCAACGGCGATTCGATTTTCAAACGCATGATGAATGCTATTGATCGCGCGGATTTGGCCAATGACCCAGCGCTCGCCGATAATGCCGGGCGAACCGCGCGCACGCAGGAATTGGATGCAGCCATCGGTGCATGGACAGGCGCAAATACGCTTGATGCGGCACTCGCGGTGCTGGAGAAAGCGGATGTGCCTGCAGGCCGCATTTATTCCATTGCCGATATCGTGAAAGACATGCAATTTCAGGCGCGAGGCATGATCGAAAAACATTCATTGGGCGATAATGAATCTTTATTGTTGCCTGGCATCGTGCCAAAACTGTCTGAGACGCCCGGGAAAACACGGTGGATAGGACCAAAGCTTGGTGAGCATACGGCCGCGATTCTACGCGACTTGGGTTACGACGACGTGGCGCAGGCAGCACTTAAAGCAAAAGGAATTATTTAATGAGTCAGTCAGCAACGCAGCAACGCATTTATATCAACGATGTTGGGGTACGCGACGGCTTCCAGATCGAGAAAACTTTCATCCCGACAGAAACCAAAATCGCGTTTATCGACCAGCTATCGCGAACCGGTCTGGCTAAAATCGAAGCCACCTCATTTGTACATCCTAAATTTGTGCCCAATATGGCCGATGCCGAAGCCGTGCTGGCTCATATTCAACGAGTTGCAGGTGTCGTGTATACCGCGCTTACGCCGAATATCAAAGGCATGGAACGCGCGGTAGCATGCCATCAAACGGGCGCCAGAATTGATGAAATGAATCTTTTCATGTCCGCTTCCGAAACCCACAACATGGCCAACGTAAAGCGCACCACGGCACAATCGCTGGAAGATTTCGCGGTGATGGTGCCGATGGCGAAAGCGGCGGGCATCAAACTGAATGGCTGCGTGTCGACATCATTTGGTTGCCCATTTGAGGGCGCAGTGGATGAAGCGCGGGTCCTCGACTTTGCCGCAAAATATATTGCGCTGGGTTTCGACGGGGTGACGTTTGCGGACACCACCGGCATGGCCAACCCGCGTCAGGTCGAGCGCATGATGCGCGAGGCGGCAAAGCGTTTTTCACCAACAGAAATCACGCTGCACTTCCACAATACCCGTGGAATGGGGCTGGCCAATGTGGTGGCGGGTATTACCGCAGGCGTAACGCATTACGATGCTTCGATAGCGGGTCTCGGCGGCTGCCCCTTTGCGCCGGGCGCGACGGGCAATATCTGCACGGAGGATTTGGTCAATATGTTGCAAGACATGGGCTTTGATACGGGTGTTAATCTCGATCAATTGCTCGCTGCTGCTGTAAAAATTCCGGCTATCGTCGGCCATGATGTGCCGGGCCAAGTGATGAAGGCGGGCAAAACCATGCACCTGCATCCAGTGCCTGAAAAATTATATACAGCGTAGCGCAAGGCTGAATTTCTTCCAATTTCTTCCAATAAGCGCCTGCTGTTTTCAGTGGGTGCGCATCCCAAGGAGCATAAATTTGAAACAATCCCTGAACAAAAGCACGAGTGCTGCCGCAGTCGGCACGGCGCTATTTTTCTTGCTGGGCAGTGTCAACGCCCAAGCCGGCGGCCTCGATAACTTGAGAACGCTCTCGCAAGATCAATTTACAAAGCTCAGCAAGGATCTTGGCGCGGTAGCCGCCTATCGGGGTGTTACGCCGGGCAACTCATTGGGGCTGACGGGTTTTGATGTTGGCGTTGAACTGACGCAATCAAAGATTGAAAATTCCAGCCTGCTGAAACAAGCGGGTGGGGGCGATACATCAAACCTGTTCGTCCCGAAACTGCATATCCACAAAGGCTTGCCAGCCGGATTTGATATTGGCGCATTTATCAGCCGGATCTCCGGTGTGGATGCCTCCTTGCTGGGTGCTGAGCTGCGCTATCAAGTTATTGAAGACGGCTTAACCACGCCATCGATTGCCTTGCGCTTATCGGGCAGCAAGGTAACGGGCGTTTCACAAGTCAATTTGTCCACGGCAGCAGTCGATGCAATGGTTTCCAAGAAGCTCACCTTTATTACCCCCTATGCTGGCGTCGGCAGTGTTAGAGTCACCAGCTCGCCAAAAGTGGGCGCGCTTAGAGATGTCACCAGCACCGAGTTGCGGGTGTTTGTGGGGGTGAACGCCAATTTCCTGCTGACAAACTTTGCGCTGGAAGCTGAGAAATTGGGTGGCGTCAATTCAATTTCTGCCAAGCTTGGATTTCGATTTTAGTAAAGCGTGAGCAAGCAAAGTTGACCAAGCAGCACAGTTTGGCCCGGTGTTGAATCATCATTGAGGAGAAATCATGTTTAGAAAAATAATGAAATTCGCCATTAGTGTATTTGCGTCTATGGCGCTCGGTACGCTGATGGCCTCGGTCAGTACGGTGAGTTCGGCACAGCCGCTGGAAAAGAAAAAAATCACGATTGCGGTCGGCGGCAAAAGTCTTTTCTACTATTTGCCCTTGACCATTGCGGAGCGCCAAGGCTACTTTAAGGATGAAGGCCTGGATGTTGAGATTCCTGATTTTGCCGGGGGCGCCAAGGCATTGCAGGCGCTGGTTGGTGGCAGCGCAGATTTAGTCTCAGGCGCGTTTGAGCACACCATCAATATGCAGGCAAAAAAACAGCCGATAAAGGCCGTGGTGTTGCAGGCAAATTTCTCTTCCATTGCCCTGGTGATGCCCAAAGATAAAGCGGCTAAGTACAAATCAGCAAAAAATTTAAAAGGCCTCAAAATCGGCGTGACCGCGCCTGGCTCATCCACCAATATGTTCGTTAATAATTTACTGGCGAAGGATGGCTTGAAGCCAACTGACGTTTCCATTATCGGCACCGGCGCAGGCGCGGGGGCCGTCGCCGCGATGGAGAAGGGCGAGATTGATGCGATGTCGAACCTTGATCCGGTCACCAGTCAACTCGAGTCAACCGGTAAATACGTGGCCGTTGCAGACAGCCGTACCGAGCGTGGCATGAAGGAGCTGTATGGCGGTGATTATTTGGCATCCTGCCTTTACGCAACCGATGAATTCATCAAGAAAAATCCCAACACCACACAGGCAGTAGTGAATGCCATGGTGCGGGCGCTGCGCTGGCTGGCCAAAGCCACGCCCGAGCAAGTCATGGCAGTGGTGCCGGAGGCGTATCTGTCCGGCAACCGCTCGCTTTACAAACAGGCCTTGCTTAAAAATATGATCGGCTATTCCACGGATGGACAGATGACCATGAAGGCCGCACAAAATGTTTACAAGGTCTTGAAGCAGTTTGAGCCCTCAGTCATGGCGGCAGCCGATACCATCAAGCTCGAGGCGACTTTTGATAATCGCTTTGTGCTGAAAGCGGACGCGAAATACAAGTGAGCGCCACCGCAGCGCTGTCCCTCAGCAACCTCACCGTTACCTTTGCCGCCAAATCCAGTAGCGCGAGCTACACGGCCGTAAAAGACACCACGCTCCATATTGCCGATGGTGAATTTGTATCGGTTGTGGGCCCCACCGGCTGCGGCAAATCTACCCTGCTTAATATCGCGGCGGGTTTGTTGCAGGCGTCGTCAGGCGAGGTGAAAATATTTGGTGAGCCGCTCAACGGCATCAACGCCAAAGCGGGCTATATGTTTCAGGCCGAGTCGCTGATGCCGTGGCGTTCGGCGCTTGATAATGTCACGGCGGGATTGCAGTTTCGCGGCGTCGCTCGCGAGGAAGCAATTCGACGCGGTGAAGACTGGCTTGCGCGTGTGGGCCTTGCCGGTTTTGGCGCACGTTATCCGCACCAGCTATCGGGCGGCATGCGCAAACGGGTTGCACTCGCGCAGATGCTGATACTTGATCCCAAGATCATGTTGATGGATGAGCCGTTTTCTGCGCTTGATGTGCAAACCCGGCAACTGATGGAAAATGAGTTGCTGGCCTTGTGGGAGGCCGATAAAAAATCCGTACTTTTTATAACCCACGATCTGGAAGAAGCGATCTCGCTGTCGGACCGGGTGATCGTTTTATCGGCGGGCCCCGCGACACATCCCATCGGTGAATTCATGATTGATCTGCCGCGTCCGCGCGATGTCGCCGAGATTCGCATGACGCCTCGCTTCCTTGAATTGCACGAACAAATCTGGAGCGCGATGAAAGAAGAAGTGTTGAAGGGCTATCAGCAAACCAAAAATAAACTGGTGTCGTAAAGGTAATCATCGAAATGAAAAAAACACCTCTCTGGATATGGCAAATCCTGTTACTCGTCGCCATGTTTGTGGCGTGGTACATCCTGACTGTGCCCGGACTCGTGCCGAATTTCTTTTTTGAAAATGACGACAAGGCCGCGTTCTTTTTTGGCGAACCGCTGCGAATTTTCAAAGCCATCTGGGTGTGGTTTTCTGAAGGCGAAATTTATTCTCACTTATGGGTGACGTTGCAGGAAACCGTGCTCGCGTTTGTTATTGGCACCGTATCGGGGTTGGGGGTTGGCCTGTGGTTGGGTCTTTCGCCCATTGCCTCCGCGATTGCGGACCCTTACATTAAAGCGGCCAACGCCATGCCGCGGGTGATTCTTGCGCCGATTTTTATGGTCTGGTTTGGGCTCGGCATCTGGTCGAAGGTGGCGCTGGGCGTGACGCTGGTTTTTTTCATTGTCTTTTTCAATGTGTATCAGGGCGTCAAAGAAGTCTCGCCGGTGGTGCTCAACAATGCGCGCATGCTCGGCGCAACCCAGGCCCAATTGCTGCGTTATGTGTACTTGCCGTCGGCCACATCCTGGGTATTTTCCAGCCTGCACACCTCGGTCGGCATGGCGTTTGTGGGTGCGGTCGTGGGTGAATACCTGGGCAGCGCAAAAGGAGTGGGCTATTTGATTCACCAGGCCGAAGGCACCTTTGATATCAACACCGTGTTCGCGGGGATCTTGGTGTTGACCGTGTTTGCGTTGCTGCTCGATTACGTGGTGACGTTTGCAGAAAACCGATTGCTGCGCTGGCAGCCGGGACAATCGGAGACGGAGCGGGTTTAATTCGGCGGCAGTTAATTCAGGATAAAGCTCTAATATTGACGGGCATCTTCAGGCCTAAAGTGCTTGAACGCCGCGCTGGTGGCACCCGGAATTGAAGAAGCATATTGACGAATTGCTCGGCCAAATTGAGAACCAAAGGTGGACGACCGAGCCGTCGGAACCATCGACTTTGCCCCACGCCAAGCCAGCTGCCGTTGTGCCAACCAGCGCCAGCAAAGGGAAGTCCAGTCCAGAGTTGCATCCAGCCTGAAGCCTTGAAGTCCATACGTCGCGGGTGCGCGTCTGTTCCGCATCGAAAGTGCTTCCAAAGGCATCGGGCGACTCTTGGAGCGCCGCAAGACGCAGATCTCGATAAACGGATGATTCAGTTTTTTCGAACTTTCGAATATTGATCACATCGGCATTTAGCATGGCTCCGCCGTCTAAGTCGATTTGGTGTTGAACTGAACGATCAAGCTGAATGTCAGCTTCTGGCCGCTAGGCGGCGATCAATACGTCAGCCGAAATACCAAAATCATTGCGCAGTTTGCGAATCATCGCTAACGATAACGGGCGCTTGCGGCTTAGAATGTTGAATTGCATCGAAATCTGACCCACGGGGGGTGCGGCGGATTTCTTGGACTGGTTTAGATTGTAAGCCCGAGACTTGCCCGGTATTCAACGGGACTGCGTGAGCCAAGCGATATCTTGATTCGCT
>JAYVEV010000074.1:0-12576 GCA_043773745.1 Burkholderiales bacterium
TCATGCGCCGGAATATTCTGTTGAGCAGATGCCGTTTTAGCGCTCCCCATCAAAAAACTGGCAACGATAACCGCGCCGCTGGCGGCTAATGCAATCCAACCGATTATTTCCCAATTCATGCTTTAATCCTATTTGCAATATCTGACAATGGTGTCGGTGTCCATTGTGAGCTTTGATATTAATGATTTCATCCAACTTGCGACCAACACCCAAAATTCAAGGATGGGCTACATTTTGTTCAGCGCCCTATTTGCCGTCAACTTGCAGGATGGCTAAAAATGCCTCTTGCGGTATCTCCACACTGCCCACCTGTTTCATGCGTTTCTTGCCGGCCTTTTGTTTTTCCAGCAGTTTTCGCTTGCGCGAAATATCACCGCCGTAACATTTGGCCAAAACATTCTTACGCAACGCTTTGACGTTTTCACGCGCTATGATATTGGCCCCGATTGCGGCCTGCACGGCGACATCAAACATCTGGCGCGGAATCAATTCCCGCATTTTAGCGGCTAGTTCACGGCCACGATATTGGCTGTTGGCGCGATGCACGATAAGCGACAGTGCATCAACTTTTTCGCCGTTGATCATGATGTCGAGCTTCACCAAATCCGATGCACGATATTCCTTGAACTCATAATCAAGCGAAGCGTAGCCGCGCGATACTGATTTCAATTTATCAAAAAAATCCATCACCACTTCGTTCATGGGCATTTCGTAGGTCAGAATCACCTGCCGACCGGCATACTGCATATCTACTTGCGAGCCGCGTTTCTGATTGCATAGCGTAATCACCGCGCCGACATATTCCTGTGGCATCAGCATCGTGGCGGTAATAATCGGTTCGCGGATTTCTAGCACCTTTGATAGCTCAGGCAACTTTGATGGATTTTCGATCTCAATGACCGTATTGTCCATCTTCACAATTTGATAAATCACCGTCGGTGCCGTAGTGATTAAATCCATGTTGTATTCGCGTTCAAGCCGCTCCTGCACAATTTCCATGTGAAGCAAACCCAGGAAACCGCAGCGGAAACCAAAACCCAGCGCCTGCGAAGTCTCCGGCTCAAAGCGCAAGCTGGAATCGTTTAATTGCAACTTGGTCAGTGCGTCGCGCAAGGCGTCGTACTGATTGGATTCAATTGGATAAAGCCCGGCAAAAACCTGCGGCTTAATTTCCTTAAATCCAGGCAATGCCGCTGCTGCGGGGCGCTCAACGTGAGTCACCGTATCGCCCACCTTGGCGGCCTTCAATTCTTTGATGCCGGCGATGATAAACCCTACCCCGCCAGCTGACAGCTCGTTACGGCCAACCGACTTTGGTGTAAATACGCCGACCTGCTCAACCAGGTTTTGGGCACCCGTCGCCATCAGCAATATTCTGTCCTTGGGCTTTAGTACGCCATCAACGACCCTTACCAACATCACGACGCCGACATAGTTATCAAACCATGAGTCGATAATGAGCGCCTTCAGCGGCGCATCGCGATCACCTTTAGGCGGCGGAATTTTGGCAATGACCGTCTCGATTACATCTTCAATACCCAAGCCGGTCTTGGCGCTACATTGCACCGCGTCAGATGCATAAATGCCAACAATATCTTCGATTTCGGCGATAACTCGCGTGGGATCAGCTGAAGGTAAATCAATTTTATTCAATACCGGCACTACTTCAACGCCTAACTCAACGGCGGTGTAGCAATTTGCAACGGTTTGCGCTTCAACCCCTTGTGATGCATCTACTACCAACAAGGCGCCTTCACACGCTGATAGCGACCGTGAAACTTCATAAGAGAAATCGACATGGCCCGGTGTATCAATCAAATTGAGATCGTAAGTTTGACCGTCGCGGGCTTTATAAGTCAGCGCTGCTGTCTGCGCCTTGATCGTAATGCCGCGCTCGCGCTCGAGGTCCATTGAGTCGAGCACTTGCGATTCCATTTCGCGTGATGACAAGCCACCGCAGCGCTCAATAATACGATCGGCCAATGTGGATTTACCGTGGTCAATATGCGCAATGATGGAAAAATTTCTTATGTGATTCATGGCTTTACGATTCTCACAACCAATAAGGGCACGACATCGTGCCCTTATTGGTGGGTGTTGCTGGTCAACTCACGATTTTAGCGCAAAACCACCCTTTACCGCGAGTTAATTCGCAATCTAACGGGCGCTATCCGGGATTAAATTGACTGAATCACTCAGAGAGTCAGCCAAGTAAGCCAAAAACTTGGCTTCATCCATAAAGTAGTGACATATCTCGACTTGCTGTTCGCCCACGCTCCCGAGCAAAACAGGCACTTTGTCGCCATATTGAGTCTCTAGATGAGCATTGAGGTCAATATCGATAATTTCAACGATAAATTCATGCGGTATACGGCCCTGCAAAGTTTGCAAGGCCGCAATCATGTCATCGCATAAATGGCAATAGGTGCGCGATAGAACCGTGAGTGTTTTCAACATGCCGCGTCAATCTATTTTGCTTTTGCTACTTTGCCTCGGCTCGTAGCGTGACATAGCGGGTTTCCTTGCCTCGCTGCACCAGCAAAGCAACCGTTTTTTTGCTGTCCATTTTTGCCACCAGCTCGTTGAATTGAGCAACATTCTTGATTTCGGTGGTATTAACCGCCAGAATCGCGTCGCCCGCCTGAAGCCCTGCCCGTTCGGCTGGGCCATCCACATCCTCAACAATCACGCCCTGCGTCAGCTTCAGCTCGGCTTTGTCTTTAACGGCAAGGTCTTTGACGACCAATCCCAAACGGTTTGCATCTTTAGCAGGTGCACCATCATCTTTTTTAAGTGCCACGAGCGGCGTATCAGCCGGCGCTTCGGCAATGGTGGCGACATAATCTTTTTCACTACCTTTGCGCCAAATGGTCAGCGTTACTTTGCTGCCCGGCGCCTTGCTGGAAATATTGCGAATTACGTCGATGTTATTTTTGACGGCATTTCCATTTACTTTGCGAATAATATCGCGGGCTTTGATACCAGCCTTATCCGCCGGACCACCCTCCTCCACGCTCTTGACCATCACCCCAGGATTGGCTGGCAGGCCAAGCGCTTCAGCCAAATCATCTGTAATTGGCACCGGCATCATCTCGATTGCAATACGACCACGGGTGACTTTACCGCTCTTGATAATCTGGTTTGCTGTATCCACTGCAGTATTGATGGGGATCGCAAACGAGATCCCGATATAGCCGCCACCCCCGGAGAAAATTTGCGAGTTGATGCCAACCACTTCGCCTTTGATATTGAACAGTGGGCCACCGGAATTACCGGGATTGACCGCAGCGTCGGTTTGAATGAATGGCACAAAATCACCGGTATCACGGGTTTTGGCGCTGACAATACCGGCCGTCACGGTGTTTTCAAACCCAAACGGCGAACCAATTGCCATCACCCATTCGCCTACACGAACCTTGTCCGAATCGCCAATATTTACCTTCGGCAAATCCGTTGCCGCAAGTTTTAATACGGCAATGTCAGTACGTTGATCAGCCCCAATAACCTTGGCCTTGAATTCGCGTTTATCCGTCAGGGTAACGATAACCTCATCGGCATCCGCAACCACATGCGCATTGGTCAACACATAGCCATCGCTCGAAAAAATAAAGCCCGAGCCTTGCCCTAAGTTACGCAGTGGTGATTCTTCAGCTCCTCCCGGCGGTGTCGCGCGTGGTGATTTACGACGCGGAGTATTCGGCACGTTTGGGTTGCCGGGATTAGGCACGGCACCCGGCGGCATAAATTTGCGAAAAAATTCATACATCGGATCGTTCTCGTCAGGCTGCAACTGGGCCTGCCGCGACTGACGCGCCTTGGTGCTGACGTTCACCACAGAAGGACCAAATTTATCGACCAGCTCGGTGAAATCAGGCAATTCTTTCGCGGCAGCGTGGGGAATGGCTATCAACAATGAGCAAGCGGCAATAGAAAACGCTGCTGCGATCCATTTCAAATTCAACACCTTGGCGACACGATTTTTCATTCCATTCTCCGTTAATACAAACGCCGGGAGAGTACCCGGCGGCAAAATTTATATAAATATCTTACGATTGATAAAGCCAATCCGATTCAACAAATTCAATAAAAGCATACCGCAAACACTGTCGATATTAGCGCCCCCGGCGACTTACACCGTCTGCAATTGATTGCACAGTTGCAAGTGGCACTTCACCCATCACAGTAATCTGATAATCAGCCACAGTGCGAACAGCGAATGTGGTCGGCGTTTCATCAGATGCACCTGCGGCTGTTAGCTTACCCGGCAGAGGAGAAGGCTCGGCAAATACAGAAACGTGCGACAACCCATCGGAAAAAACCAGGTGTGCAACTGGTTTGGGGCGCCCAGTCAGCGATCGCATCATTTCCATTACTTTCCTGAAACCTGCCGGAAGATTTCCAACAATCCAGCCCGTATCTGCATCTGCCGCGGGCGATTTAACTGAGTAATCCCTTAGCCAGCCTGAGCTCTGCTCGTAGCGGGATTTTAATGACAGTTTGGCAATGGTGGGATTTACATCCAGTTGGGTAAACATAAACTGTTCCAGCAACTGGTTATGATCATTGTATGTTCGCGCGCGCAACAAGAGTCCGGTACCCATTTCTGCACAGAGCTTTTGCGCGTAGCGCATATCATCCTTGGGCTCCAAAAAAATCCATTGGCAATCGAAACCCGAGATCCGCTCCACCGGGCCCAATTTTACGCGGTAATTTTCAGCAACAGCTTTTGGATTTCCGGAAATTAATGACGGGAAAAAACGCCCTGTTGCACGACGATCTACACGCACAATTTTTAGATCAGGCTGATAACAGAACATTTCTTCATTGCGGCGAATAATTTCGTGCAGGGGGCCGTCGAGAGCCTCAATTTTTTCGTGTTCAACGCCCTGGCGATCGACTAAATGCGTAACCCGTGACGTACTGCTATTTTCAGTGGTTTGGTGAACGAATACACCGGTATAAGGCAGTTCCCGGGCAGCCTTGGAAATACGTTCCAACCATTCGACAGCCTCTCCTTCACGTGGAGGACGGGCGTGCACCGAATTAACCCACAAAGCGCAGGCAATGGACCCGGCAATAATAAAACTAGTCTGCAAAAATTTCATCGAAATAGATTAGGTACGTAAGACAGTTTGATATGCAATCCAATTAACACTATTATTAGCGAACAATTTTAACTCTGCGCTGATAAGGCTTGTTTAATATTTATACTGTCTTCACTTGGCCGCCGCTTGGCGCTGATCAGTACGTTTGAGTGCCGCGGCTTGCAGTGCAGCTGGATTCGCAAATTGACGGTGTACCAACAAATAATCATTGACACGCATTTCCGGCGCAGCAATGCCGGATACGGGTATCAACGGCGAAGTTTGTTGTGCTAACTGACCCTGCGAATTGGCATTACTTTGCTGCTGCTTGAACGCTACCACGCCAATCGCTGATACGGTCACAACAGAAGCTGCCATCGCCAGCGCGAACCGTGTTCGCTGTTGTACCGGTGTTGCTTTGGTTGATTTTTCGCTGTCCCGAATGGCTGCGGGCGCGAGTACAGTGGGCTCCGCTGCGAGCATGGCAAAAATAGCATTGGTTGAGGATTGTCGATCGGCAACAACCTCAATGGTCTCATCGCGCATAGCATCGCCAATCAAATGATAACAATCCCAATCGTTGCGATGGCTATCACTACTGCCTAGCGCCTTGATGGTCATTGCCGCCGTCTCGCGGTCAAGCTCACCATCCATCAGCGCCGATAATTTTTCGTTCATTTCACCATCTCCTGTCTTTCGACGTGTCAAGTTGCGGACGTAACTGTTCTGCGACCGCCTCCCGGGCGCGAAAGATTCTCGATCGTACCGTACCGATCGGACAATCCATAATTTGCGCGATTTCTTCGTAACTCAAACCGTCGATTTCGCGCAGCGTAATCGCGGTTCTCAATTCTTCCGGCAAATTATCAATGGTTCGATTGACGATCTCCCCAATTTGCTTTGACATCAACTCAGCGTCCGGGGTGGCCACATCGCGAAGCCCGGTTGCATCTTCAAACCCTTCTGCTTCTTCCGCATCAAATTCTGTGGTGGTTGGCGCACGTCGGCCTTTACTCACAAGATAATTTTTTGCCGTGTTGATAGCGATCCGGTATAGCCAAGTATAAAAAGCGCTATCGCCACGGAAATTTGCCAATGCCCGGTAGGCTTTAATGAATGCTTCCTGCGAAATATCCTCAACTTCCGCATGATCGCGAATGATGCGCGACAGCAAACGCTCCACCTTGCGCTGGTATTTAATGACAAGCAGCTCAAATGCTTTTTTGTCACCCGCCTGCGCACGTTCTACCAGCTGCTGATCGACTTCGCGATCACTCATCAACGATTTTCCCTGAACCTTGGTCTGTATCTGAAACTGCGTCTGTTGCCCGGCCTGCTTGGCGGGCTTGATAGATCTAGCACCTGATTTTGTGCCCAGCCCCCTGCCGAGCTTCATTCCCGAATGAATGCCAAGAGCGTCAGGTATTATAAACGTCATGTCTGTCGTTGCTGTCATCACTATGATCCTTTTTATACTTTACTCACCTGTGATGCGGTTTTACGCCGATTTGACTGGCTAACTACCCCTTTGCAGGTAAAACCACACAATTTGTTCTGCATACGCAACCAATTTACAAACTATTTACTAGATTAAAGCTCCAAGTGAGAGACCCTGCCAGTAGGACAAAGTTCCCTGTAAGAGGCTGAGTTAAGAATTTTGCGATTTCAACCCTCCGTTTATACAAAAATCACTTTCAATGAAAAATTACGATGTTTTAATTATTGGCAGCGGGTTGGCCGGCATGTCGTTGGCACTTCGGCTGGCCGAAACCCAAAAAGTTGCACTGCTGACCAAGCACGAGCTGCTGGATGCCGCCAGCGCTTGGGCGCAGGGTGGAATCGCGGCTGTTCTGAGCGACGATGATTCCGCTGAAAACCATATTAGCGACACCCATATCGCCGGAGCCGGACTCTGCAAGGACAGCGCCGTGCGTTTTGTGGTTGAGCATGGCCGGGAAGCCGTTGAATGGCTGGTGAATCAGGGTGTCCCATTTACCCGTGACGACAATAACCATGACGAACTTCACCTGACCCGCGAGGGCGGGCATTCGCACCGGCGGATTGTCCACGCAGCGGATGCAACCGGCCGCGCGGTACAAAAAACCTTGGTCTCGCAATTAAAATCCCATCCCAATATTGAGGTGCTTGAGCACCATATCGCGGTTGATTTGATTACCAGTAAAAAATTAAAGCTCGACAATGAAAACCGTTGCTACGGTGCCTACGCGCTGAACAACAAAACCGGTCGTGTCTCCACTGTGGCGGCACGTTTTACCGCACTGGCCACCGGTGGCGCGGGCAAAGTCTATCTTTACACCACCAATCCCGATGTTGCCACCGGTGACGGCGTGGCGATGGGTTGGCGAGCTGGCTGTCGGGTGGCCAATATGGAGTTTATGCAATTCCATCCCACCTGCCTTTACCACCCCGCTGCCAAGTCATACCTCATCACCGAGGCGGTTCGCGGTGAAGGCGGCTTATTGAAGTTGCCGGATGTTAATGATAGATCCAAAGCTGGCGAACGCTTCATGCCCGACCATGATGAGCGTGCCGAGCTGGCACCGCGCGACATCGTCGCGCGCGCCATCGACTATGAGATGAAAAAACGCGGTATCGATTTTGTCTATCTCGATATTTCGCACAAGCCTGCTGATTTTTTGAAATCGCATTTTCCGAATATTTACGAAAAATGCTTGGCGCTCGGTATCGATATCACTAAAGATGCGATCCCGATTGTGCCTGCTGCCCACTACACCTGTGGCGGCTTGGTCACGGATTTACGCGGCCGCACCGATGTTGATAATTTGTACGCGATTGGTGAAGTCTCATGCACAGGCTTGCACGGCGCTAACCGCTTGGCCAGCAATTCTCTGCTGGAATGCCTGGTGTTCTCAGAAGCGGTTGTCAAGGATATCCAGTCTTCCGCAACGATTGCCAGCCCGGTACTACCCGCCTGGGATGAGAGCCGTGTTACCCATGCCGATGAAGAGGTGATTATTTCCCATAACTGGGACGAGTTGCGTCGCTTCATGTGGGATTATGTTGGCATCGTACGCACTGATAAGCGCCTCGAACGGGCCATGCACCGCATCAATTTATTAAAGGCCGAAATTCATGAGTACTACGCCAACTTCCGCGTCTCAAATGATTTGATTGAGATGCGCAATCTTTTGCAAACCGCCGAGCTGATTGTGCGCTGCGCGGTTGAACGCAAAGAAAGCCGCGGCCTGCATTACAGTGCGGACTATCCGCAGATGCTGGCTGAAGCTAAAGACACCGTATTAGTCCCTCAATTATTCTATAAAAATAATGACTGCTCTTTACAACACGGCTGAAATTCGCAAAATCGAAACAGCCTTTGCGACTACACATTCGCGTGTATCGCTCATGCTTCGCGCTGGCACGGCAGTTGCAACGCTGGCAACACGACTTATTGCTAAACACAAAGTAAAAAAAAGCGTGCTGATCATGGCAGGCCCCGGCAACAACGGTGGTGATGCCTGGGTCGCTGCGCGGCTGTTACAGCAGAAAAAAATCAACGTCACGGTGTTGGCGCTCGGTGAGAACAAACAAAAAGACCCTACCGCTAAAAAAGCTCAAGCGGAATATGTAAAAGCAAAAGGCGCCGTATTGAAAGCTGCGCCTGCGTTGGGGTGGGGACTGCAGGCCAGGCCCAACGCAGAATTTGGACTCATCATTGACGGCATTTTCGGTATAGGCCTAACTAAAAAGCCAGATGCAGAATTCGCCCGTGCTATCCACATTGCCAACGGCCTGCGCGAAAAATACGGCACGCCAATCTTGGCGATTGACGTACCGAGCGGACTCTCAGCCGATACCGGCTCAGCTCCCGGTGAGGTTATCCACGCTACCACCACCCTCACCTTCCTTGGCGCCAAACCCGGCCTTTATACAGCGGATGGCACTGAGTGTTGTGGCGAAATTATCATCGATTCGCTAGGTGTTGAATTACCCCCAGCAAATGGCGCGCTCCTCTCCGAAGCAGGCTGCGCTGCGCTGATTCCACAACGCCGTAACAATTCCCATAAAGGCAACTATGGCAATGTTGGCATCATCGGCGGTTCTGAAGGCATGGTCGGTGCGGCAGTGATCGCGGCGCGAGCCGCGCTGCATATGGGGCCTGGCAAAGTGTATTTGGGCTTGATGGCCCAAAAGGCGATGTCATTCGATGCGATCAATCCCGAAATTATGATTCGCTCTGCTACCGAATTGGCCAAGGATGAAAACATCACGATTTTCGCAATTGGCATGGGCGTGGGTGTGGGCGAGAGCAAGAGTGCGGTTGCCCAGTCATTGATGAAAAAAGCCATCGCCAGCCATAAACCCATCTTAATTGATGCTGACGCCCTATGCTGGGTCACACTATCAAGCCACAATGCAAGCTCTAGCACTGGCGAGCCTTTACAAGCAAAAAAGGCTCAAAACCCCCGCCGTTCATTGGCTTTTGAAATTAGCACTGTGCTCACGCCGCATCCCGGCGAAGCCGCGCAAATGCTCGGCATAAGTGCTGCAGATGTACAACGAGATCGCATTGCTGTGGCGCTATCGATCGCGCGGCGCGCAGATGGAATAACGGTCTTGAAAGGCGCCGGCACCATCATCGCCACCCCGCCTCGTGATGGCAGACCCGGGCAGTATTTCATCAATACCACCGGCAATCCCGGCATGGCATCCGGCGGCATGGGCGATGCTCTTTCGGGCATGATCGCAGCCTTCCTCGCGCAAGGTATGAGCGCGCTGGATGCAGCAAAATTAGGCGTCTATTTGCACGGCGCCGCCGCCGACGCCGCCTGCCATCACGGCATGGGGCCGAATGGATTAACGGCTTCGGAAGTTATTTTTGAAGCGCGGTCGTTATTGAATTCCGGGCTGGCAGATCATCACGATTGACAACAAAAATACATGGCAACACTCGCTTCATCAGTGAAGATGGGCAAACGGCTAAGCTATTTACCCAATCTACAAAAGCCCTCCTTACAGATTCATTACCGACTCTTGTCCGGAAAGGCAGGCCGCACCGGCTTCACTGGCGGATTTTTCTTCAGCTCCGCCTGAATCACTTCAATCGCTTTTTCAAGCTGCGGATCCCGCCCAGCGATCACATCTGCCGGTGTTTGCTCAACTTCGATATCAGGCGCCACACCTTCATTCTCCACACCCCAGCCACCTTCACGCGTCCAGAATGCCAGATTTGGCGCGGTGATGGTGCCGCCGTCCATCAATACCGGGAAACCTAAGATGCCAACCAGCCCGCCCCATGTGGGCTGACCAATCAAGGGGCCGATACCAAATTTGCGGAACATCCAAGGGAGCAAATCACCGCCCGAGCCAGCGTTCTCATCAATCAACATGGCCTTGGGGCCTTGAATTGATGCCGAAGGCGTCTTCATGTCGGCACCGTAGCGCATGGCCCACCACGCGATTTCTTTCTTTTGCAAAATTTCGGTGTAGTAATCAGCAACGCTGCCGCCACCGTTAAAACGCTCGTCAATAATCACGGCATCTTTGTACGCCTGCGGGAAAAAATATCGCTTGAAATAAGTATGTCCCAGTCCTGCCGTATTGGGCACATAAACATACGCCACACGCCCACCCGTGGCAACATCAACTTTGCGAATATTGCCTTCAACCCAGTCACGATTACGCAAGGCATCTTCGGTAATGACGGGCACCACCGAGACCGTTCTGGAACCCATGCCATCGGCATTAGGGCCCAATGTGATATCGATCGCTTTGCCTGCCGTGTTTTCAAAATAGCTGTACAGGTTTGCTGGTGGTGATATTGCGCGGCCATTCACCGCGATCAAATATTCGCCAGCTTTCGCATTCACACCTGGCTCGGTCAACGGTGCGCGCAGCATTGGGTTCCAATTCAAACCGCCGTAGATTTTTTTGAAACGATAGTGATTGTTGGCGACCTCGTAATCCGCGCCCAATAGGCCGCCTGTTACCGGTTTGATTTCCGCAAAACTGTCGCCACCACCACCGCGATGATGGCCCACCGCTAGCTCTGAACACATCCACATAATGACGCGATTCAAATCGGCTCTTGTCGCAAGCTCAGGCATGAAAGCTGCGTACTTGGCACGCATCGCTTTCCAGTCAACACCGTGCATGCCGGGATCATAAAAATAATCGCGGTTAATACGCCACACCTCGTTGAAAATCTGCGGCCATTCGGCACGCGGATCAACTTTAACTTCGAGCGCATCCAGCTTCAATTTGCCTTCGTTGGGCGGCAATGTCTTGGCTACAGCAGAGCCAATTGACCAGCTCTCTTTTTGACGGTATAGCACTTTCTTGCCATCGAAGGAGATTTCAAAATCATCCGCCTCGGCAACCAGTGTTTCGGCCTTGCGATCCTTCAGATCAAAACGTTGCAGCGCTTTTTTACCATCCGTCTCGCGCAAGAAAAAAATCTGTCCTGCAGCACCGGCTGCCAGCGACGACAGCTCTGATGCGGGGATCGGTAAATCAACAATGCGGTTGGCAATACCATCAAAATCAATCTTCATTGGTGGCATGGACGTCACCACAGACTTATCAGCTTTTATAGCATTGACCGCAGCGGTATCACCCACTTTCGCATCCAACTTATCCTCTTTGACCGCATCCTTGCCGGTATCTTTCCCCGCACCTTTTTCTTCATCACTTTCCTTCGCCAGCGGCGAAACCAAATCACGCCGCAACACCGCCATCCATACCGTATGCGTTACGTGGTTATCCTGGTTTTGCAGCGAGAACCAGTTATTGCTTGGACCTGAATCGGTGGATGCAAAGAAGTAAAGATATTTGCCACTCTTATCAAATACGGGCTGGGTCACGTCGGATAGTCCATCGGTAATGGCGAACGATTTGTCCTGCTCAATCGAATAAATGTAAGCCGTCTGAATGTACGACTGCGAATTCAATGTGTAGGCTACCCAGCGTGAATCAGGCGCCCATGAAGCCCTAAGGGTCTTGCGCGGACCATAGAGCGGCTCGCTCGCAATTTTTTTAATGCTGCCATTCGCGATATCGATTACAAACAGGCTCCAGCCATTGTCGGTGAAGACAATTTTTTTGCTGTCTGGTGACCATGCAGCGCGATCATAAAACCCGGCTCCCGAGAGTTTGTATTTCTTTACATCACCGTTTCCGCCTTTTCCGTCTTGCGAGCGAACATGCAACTCATACTCGCCTGACTCATCTGAAAAATACGCGATCGATTTGCCATCCGGCGACCAAATCGGCGAGCGTTCATGCGCGGCCACCGTCTGTGTCAGATTGCGCACATCACCTTTTTCAGCAGGAACAGTGACGATTTCGCCACGATATTCCAGCGCAACGCGTGCGCCTGAAGGTGACAACGAAGCATCACGAATGTATTTAAGGCCTTTGGCGAAACGCGGCCGCGACGCAGCCAAATCAGTGGTCACACCAATGACAAGTTTTTTCGCTACGCCATTATTAAGGTCAAGCGCGTGCAAAT
>JAYVEV010000075.1:0-3729 GCA_043773745.1 Burkholderiales bacterium
CTTGGCAAAAATACGCGTCTCGAAATCCAGCCCCGGCGATAGACCCAGATACGCATGTGTGGGCCGGGCGAAGCAATAAATGCAACCATGCTCGCAGCCACGATAAGGATTTACCGAATAGCGAAACGGGATATCTGGCGAATCATTTTCACTAATAATACTTTTGGCGGTTTCGCGGGAAATGACTGTCTTTAGCGGGACGCTCTCAGCATCTTCATCGGCAGCAGTCTGCCAGCCATCATCAAAGGCGGCGCGCTGCCATTGCTCAAAGCGACCTTCGAGGTTAAGTGCAGCACCTCGCCCTTTGTGCGCCTGATCACGCGCCTTGACACTCGAATAGGCGGTGGAACTGGTAAGTCTTAGAGACATGATGACCTCGCATGAAAATATACTGAATAAATATACAGTATATTTTCATGTTTGCAATAGTCTTTTAATGCATTGTCGGCAACCAAATAACGAGCTGCTAATTAACAACGCGTTATTGGCCCAGAGGACGCCTGTGCAGTCGGCGGTTGAGAAGTGGGTCGCACCACCGCACAACAGTCACAAGCGACGCGCTCCGAGGTTCGAAAAGATCGCCCGACTTACGAAGTGCCCATCATGCCGGGCGATCCATATGAGATGAAGCTGCCTAGTCGCCAACGGGTCGGCGCTGTACTCTGCCGCTTCCACCATGCCACCTGAAGTGCGCTCGATAATGAGATCGCGCGCGTCGTTTGTACTGAATACACCGGGGATCTGACGGGCGTGCAGCATGTGTGCATCCGCGCTGCTCATCAGCAGCAATGTCAGACCCGCCGCAAATAGACTGAAGACGATTCCGCACAATGCCGCCGCCATCAACATCTTGAACAACTCCAACAGCGAAAATTTCTCGCGGCCATCGTTGGTCTGTAATGTTGGCTGTGTTTGTATAGCGAATCTTTTCATCTCGCCTCCTTCGTTGGTATGTGTTTGCACCGTCCGCATTTTTGCGCACGCTTGCCACTCAACTATTGGGCACTTTGAATCCGGCTAATTGATGGCGGAATTTATGGCGAGCTTGTGATGCAATATGGCAACAAAATGGCAGGGGTCCATCTGCCACTCAATACCAAACTTCCATACGGTATAGTCCTGTTGAGGCTAAGCTCACACTATCGCTGCGGAGAGTTAATTCATGCTGAAACGTATTGCCATCGTCGAAGACGACGCGATTATTCGCAAAAACTATAGCGATGCGCTTGAGCGCGGCGGCTATGAAGTTGAGGCGCACGCGTCCAGATTGGCTGCAATGCCGGCATTCAAATTGCGACTACCGGATCTTGCAGTCATCGACATTGGTCTGGGCGATGAAGTTGACGGCGGCTTTACCCTGTGTCGTGACTTGCGCGCGTTGTCGGCGAACCTGCCGATTATTTTTTTATCCGCGCGGGACAATGATATTGATATTGTATCGGGGCTGCGTTTGGGTGCCGATGATTATGTGACCAAGGATGTCAGCATGCCGCATTTAATTGCGCGTATTGCTGCCCTGTTTCGTCGGCTTGAAGCCCTGCGCCAACCGGCGCGTGCGGAAGATATTCTTCATCGCGGCGATTTAACGCTGGACATTAACCGGCTGTCGATTCAATGGCGCCAGCATGAAGTAGTGTTGACGGTGACTGAATTCTGGATGATTCATGCCCTTGTTAAATTTCCCGGGCACGTCAAAAATCGCGACCAGTTGATGCGCGAGGCGGAGCTAGTTGTTGATGACAACACGATCACTTCGCACATGAAGCGGATACGCAAAAAATTTCTGTTGGCCGATGCTTCGTTTGATGAAATTGAGACCGTCTATGGCATGGGCTATCGATGGAAAGCTGTCTAGTGGCTGGCACAAAACGGCAGGCATAAAACCATGATGGATTTTTATGTTTCTTCTATTTTTGGTTGTCTGATGTTTTCAGCATGAGGCTTGCTTCATTTTTGCTGAGTATTCGAGCCCGTTTATTGCTGGTTTCATTGTTGCTGTTATTAATTCCGATTATTGGCTTCCGCTTTGTCAAGAATATGGAAGGCTACCTGCGCGAGGGGCAGCAGCAAGTATTGGTGAGTGCAGCTCGGTTATTGTCGGCGACATTATCGGATCGCCCGCAACTATTGCGCGACACGCCAACAGAAAACGGCGAAGAGCAGGAACGGCGCCTAGTCTTGGCACTATTTGGTAGCGCAGCCCCTGAAACTGCAGCAAATTTGGGTAAGACCTACCAGCCTTCTGAAGACATAGAGCGAATTCTGGGTGTGGTGGCCAAAAATGCATCCCGTATCTGGGTCGTTGATACGCGCTCGCGGGTACGTGGCTTGTCAGGCAATCTTAATGCGCAGGACACCAACCCCAAAACGTCTGATCTCCTGCAAAAAATTTACCGATCTATGATTCGCCCGTTGATTAAATTATGGGGCGCTGAAAGTTCTACGGTAATCATAGAAGATGATTCACAAACGGCAAAGGCAGTGATGTCGCAGGTAAACCGCGCCTTGAATGGTGAGCCAACCTGGCTGTGGCGGTATTTGAAAGATGGGCAGACAGTTGTGCTGTCTGCCGCACAGCCTATTTGGTCAGGAGACGAAATCGTTGGCGCAGTGGTAGTTGAAGAGACCACGCGCGGCAATCAGGCCATTACCGTTGCCGCGCTCGAGTCGCTGCTGGCAATGAGTTTTATAGTGTTCTTTGTGGGATTTCTGACGCTGATTGTCTTTGCCTGGCGGCTCGCATACCGGGTTAGGCGTCTGCAGTCTGAAGCAGATTGGGCAATCGATGCACAGGGCCGAATTACCGGAACAATTTCCGGCTCGCACTCTCGTGACGAGGTGGGCGCTCTTGCTCGCACCTTGGAAGATGTATTAAAGCGACTCGCACGATATAACGCCTACTTGGAGCAACTGGCCGCCCGTCTTGCGCATGAGTTGCGCACGCCGGTAGCAGTGGTACGATCTTCGCTGGATAACCTGAGACAAGCTGATTCGCTGGCAGGTGCGCGCGTTTATATAGAACGTGCCGATGAGGGTGTAAAACGTTTGTCATTGCTGATTGCGCGCATGTCTGAGGCATCTCAGTTGGAGAGCATGCTCCAAGGGGCGGACAAAGAGTCTTTTGACATGGTTAGAGTCGTTTCGGGTTGCGTTGATGGCTACCGTCTGGCTTACCCAAACAGCACATTTACACTCAATGCGCCGCGCGCAGCTATTATGCTTGTTGGCCTACCAGACACCATCGCGCAGCTGCTCGATAAGCTGGTGCAAAACGCAATTGATTTTGCAGTAGCTGGTACGCCCATCGTGATATCAGTATCATGCACAGAAAATTTCGCCAAGCTTAGCATGATCAATACGGGGCCTTGTCTGGCGCCAGAGGTTAGTGCCAGCTTGTTTAGCTCGATGGTCTCATCGCGCGCTGAGGGCGCTGAGGCTGGCGCGCATCTAGGCCTAGGCCTCTACATTGTTAGAGTCATTGCGGAATTTCACGGCGGCAGCGTGAGCGCTAAAAATTTGCCCGACAACTCTGGGGTAGAAATTACAGCGCGGATCCCAATTGCATAGCGTTATCACTAGCCTCAGCACAACTGATATCTCATCCACCGATGAGGCGAGGCGTAGTGGTGCAGGGGTTATGGGAGTCAGTATGGGTGTTAGAAAGGACAAACCCCCAACACAGATACTGTGTTGGGGGTTTGTTTTACTAAAGTGTCTTGGCGATGACCT
>JAYVEV010000076.1:0-60339 GCA_043773745.1 Burkholderiales bacterium
TATTAAAGTAATGGCGTCAGCATGGTTGATTTGCAGTTCTTTGAAGGCATCGCACCGGTGCGATCACTAAAAAAGCAAGCTGCCACGCTAAACCGTTATGAGAAAAATTTTTCTGTTTTACTAAACTTCCTTCAAGGAGACTGTAATGAGAGTTTCAAAAAACAAAGTAACGCTGCTTAGCTTGGCTGTTGCGGGCTTGTTCGCCGCTTCCGCTGCACAAGCCGTAGTAGATTTGAACGCAAATACTGGCGCGACTAAGTTTGCATCAGAGATCAGCTTCGTAGCGCCTGCTACCCTGAATACTTCAGGAAACCCAGTCATCGTTACACTCGGCTTCGGTTTTTCAGCCGGTCAAGATAAATTTTTACGTTACGACTTGCCAACTGGCGTGACATGGGGTGCACCAATTACTGCAGCGATGCTAGTTGATGCTACTACTGCCGCTAACTTTGCAAACGTGCAAATGGTACAAGGTGGTGCGATTACAGATAGCTATGCTGTTTTCCAAGTTACCGCTGTTGGTACTGGTGTGCCGTTATCCGACAGAGCGCAGTTTACGGTCCCAAGCATTAAGGTTTCTTCGGCTACTTCAGTGCCAATCAGCTACACCATGCATGACACAGCTATTTCTGCTGCGACTGCAACACCATCAAACGCAACACGTTTGGTTGGTCCGCTTACTTCAAACCTGATTACCTTTACACCCGCTATCGGCATAACGGCTTCCCCTACGACAGTGGAAACTGTTGCCGCATCTGCAGCATTGCTTAAATTCTGTTCGGGTGCAGCTGGTACACCAGGAACCGCAAATTGCGCGGCCGGAACAACGGATCTGAATGCATTGGTTGGCGGTATCGCAACCTACAGCTGGAATACAGGTCCGATATTCAGTGCTGCAGGCGTTGATTTGACACTGGCTCCCGACTTTACTGCCGTTATTTCAGCTGCCTCTGTAACAGCTACCGGCGACTTTGGTGCTGCTGCTGCTGCTGCCGGTTCGATTGGCTCAACCGTTGCTGCAAGTGCGGGTGGATTGGCATGTAACCCAGCGTACGGCGTAGCCGGTACCAATACCGCAACCGTTGCGACTTACCCAGTCGGTACTGCATTGATGCTTGCTGCAAACAACAACTCGTTGTGTGTAACAGTAAACGGTACAACCGCACTACCAGCACAAAACTTCACTGGTTCTTATGTACCTACATACGTAGCTGGTTATGCTGGCGGTGCACGTCCGCTTGGCACAATCGGTTCATGGGTTCGTGACGGTGCAGAACTGCAATCACCATGGTTCTCATTTGGTGGAACGCGCTACATCAGCCGTTTCTTCTTCATGAATACTGGTGCAGCTGCAGCGCAATGTACGTCTACAGCACTTGCTGAAACCGGCAACACTCTGACTGTTGGTTCAGCTGGCACCACCGGCTTTAGCATTCCAGCAGGTGGTCAGGTTGCTGTGTTAGCAACGGATGTCGTATCTGCCGCAACGGGCCCAGGCCGTGCAGCCGTACGCTTCGTTTGCTTGGCACCTAGCGCCAACATCCAAGGTCGTTATGTCATCACTGACACAACTTCCGGCGCGTTGGACTCAGGCGCATTGATGCGTCCAGGTACAAACTAATCTGACGATTAGCAGTAACATTAAAAGGGACGCTTCGGCGTCCCTTTTATTTTGTGATGGCGGTTTGGAAAGCGGCGCGCCGGAGAGCGAAATGTCCGGCTCCTCGGAATCAACCAACTTCGACCTGATGCCCGCGTGCCTTGTCACACGGGCAGGCAGTTGCCAGACCGGTGCCCAGCCAGGAACGATCTCTCAATCAGAATGGGCAGATGTGCGCGCAGACCATGCGCCGGTAGCAGGCAAGCCCGCCTGGCTACGACATGAAGCTATCAACCGATTTCCCAGCACGCTTGAGTGCGTTACGTGTTGCCTTAACCTCGCCGTACTTCAAAAAATCAGCAAAGTAAGCTTTGAAGCCCACCGTATCGCGAGCCGTTTGCGGCGGGAACGTTAGCGTTGATTTCCAGAGAAAATCAATGGCCGCCTGCGTGGTGTTGTAGCGATCCAGTGCGGCCTTTGCCTCATCGGCTTTTTTCACACCATTGGCAAGGCGCTCAAGCGCTTTGTAGCCTACAAACAGCTCCACATTGGTTTCGCCCTGATCGATCAAAAGTTGCGCCACCTGACGGCAGAGCGGGTAGCGGCCTTCGGGCAGCTTGCCTTCACCATCAGGGTTGCACATCTGTGAAAATTGCTTGTATGAGGGCATTGTCATACCATTCAAGATGGTAAATGCTGCAGCTTCTGCATCACCCGCTTTAATCGCAGGGCCTTTCACTTTTTTAGCGTACTTGAGCGCGTAAGCTGCGCCTTCTTTGTAAAACCATACACTAGATTTTGCATTGGCTGCTTTTTCAAGATATGTCTGAGCAATGGCATTAAGCCCCTGGCTGAATTCTCGCCCCGCCATGATCAGCCAACCGGTCACGTTTTCTGGCGAGCTCTCGGCAAAGGTTTGTGCTGGGTCAGCGCCATTGCAAAGCGACTTTGCGGGGAAGCCCAGGCAATACATGGCAATCTGGGAATTCACAAAGCCGCTGCTTTCTTTGGTCATGAGCTTTTGTGCCCGCATAAGTGCTGCGGCCTGCAAATCTGCTTTCTCTGCATCATCACGTTTCTCCTCTGGCTTGAGATTCGCATCGCGCACATATTTAGCCGATAACACCAACGCTACCGGGTCATTTGACTGCGACATTGCCCGTAACGCCGCTTGGCTAATGCGTTCAATCACGGCTAACCGCGGATTCACGGGTGCGGGTGTCGAGGTCTGTGCGGCAACAGCAGCAGCACTGCTAGCAGCAGGAACAGGGCCGGACGTATTGGCCGCTGCGCTGGGTACCGCTTCAGATTTCGATTGATCGGCTGCCTTGACACAAACTGAAAAAGAAATGGAACAAGCAACGAGTACCCATGCAAGCGCCGGGATGGTCATTGTTAAACGAGACGATTTCATCGGAATTTCACCTTTCTAAAATATGAAAACGGAACGCAAAATACCGCAAAAAACGCCGCGTTTCAAGTCCTGCAGCTAACCCAATATGCTACATCATTGTCTAACGAGTAATAGTATGATTCCAACTACACGACCTCATTCATTTTCTAAAATATGATTAACCCACATCGCCAGACGTCAACTTATTTTGCAGCGGTCATTGCTGCCATAGCGAGTCTTTTGGGCTTTGATTCACAGGCGCAGCCATCCATCTCCAAGAACAGCACGGCAACAGCCACCTATAACGTCGCTGCGCAACCGACACCCGCCGCCAATCTGCTTGCGGTTACCGATGAATCAGCGCCCTTGAGTGATGCACTCATCCGTGAATTGCGGCGCGGCGGCTATGTGTTCTTCATTCGGCACGGTCAGGTGCAACCGGGCTCAATTGATGTGCGGGGCGCCGGCGAATGGTGGAAAAACTGCGCGACTACCCAACGATTGGCACCGTCTGCTTTGCCGCAGGCGCAGGCGATTGGGGCGGCGCTGCAAAACCAGCGCATCCTGTTTGACGTAGTATTGGCCAGTGAGTTTTGTCGTGCCTATGACACTGGGGTTTTTATCGGCATTGCTGCGCCCCAACGAACGCCTGCACTCAACGCCGCGACTGCATTTGAAAGCCAGAAAAAAAAACCTGCGGAGCAATCAGCCGCATTGCAGCAGTTATTATCAGCGCCAGTTACCGCGGGTAAAAACCGTTTATTGATTGGTCACACCTTGCCGGCCACCGCTGTCCATCCGGTGCTGAGTATTTTGACCGAGACCCAAACGGCGATTTTCAAACCTGAGGGTAATAACCGTTTTCAATTTGTCACCACTCTCACCCCCGGACAATGGCAGTGGCTTGGCAAACAAGTGATAACGGATCAGCCAGTCGTCGCCGTGGCTCAAACTGCGCAACCCCAATTCGTCATCAACCCCGCCAATGAGATGAAAGGTGCTGTGCTCCTCAAAGCACTCCGCAATGGCGGCTACAACCTCTATATGCGCCACGCGACCTCAACTGTTGGCACTGATCAGGAGTTGCTTAAAACACCGATGTGGTGGGAGAACTGCGCCATCCAGCGCAATATCAGCGAGCAGGGTCGCGAACAGGCGCGCAGGGTGGGCAATGCGATTGTCGCGCTAAAAATTCCGATCGGCGAGATTAAAACCTCCCAGTTTTGCCGCGTGCGCGATACCGCGCACATGATGAATTTGGGTGCGATAGAGATCACCGAAGCGCTTAATCACAGCCTTGGCCAGCGCGTTGGCACAGACGTCAATAGGCTGCGTTACGCCCTGCTGGCCGCAAGCCCGCCAAAAGGAACGAATACATTACTAATCTCTCATACCCACAGCTCCACGCTTGCGGAGGAGATGATCATGGCGCAGCTTTCGGAGTCTGAAATAGTGGTTTATCAGCCCGATGGCCAAGGCAGCGCGCTACCCATCGCGCGCATTCCCACCACAGAATGGGATAATCTAATGAAGCTAACCACGACGGGTAAAAATTAAGTCATGACATACAGCATTCACCCTACTAACCAACCAAGACCTTCACACCTTGCGCAGCGGGGTTTTACGCTGCTGGAAATGCTGGTGGTGCTGGTTATCATCGGCATGCTGGCAGCCTTCATTGGACCGCGATTATTTGGCAATGTGGAAAAAGCTGCGGTGACAGCAGCGGGTGCGCAAGTCAAAATGCTGCGCGGCGCGGTCGAAACCTTCCGGCTCGATGTGGGCCGCTATCCGACTGCGCAGGAGGGCCTGATCGTACTCAGCAAGGCGCCGAGTGATCCCGCTGCAGCGGCGCGCTGGCGTGGCCCGTATCTCGATGGTGAACTGCCGGTGGACCCGTGGAAAAACCCGTATCAGTACATCCTGCCCGGCGCGAATGGTCAGTCATTTGCGTTGTATTCATACGGCAGTGACGGCAAACGTGGTGGTGAGGGTGACGCAGCTGATATTGGCACGCTGCCGCCGAATTGAGCACGCTTAAAGCACGCTTGCAATACGTTTAACGAAGCGGCGAGCCCAGCTTCAACGGCAGCATCATCCGCACCACCTTTACCATCTTGTCCTGCACTTGCACGACCTCGATCATGTAGTCGCCAATCTTCACGGCGATGCCCGGCTCGGGAATATCTTCCACATACTCGATCAATAAACCGTTCATAGTTTTGGGACCATCGAGCGGGAATTTAAAGCCCAGCTTTCGATTCAGCACCCGCAATGGACAAGAGCCTTCGACCATCACGCTTCCGTCGTCCTGTTTGCGGTAAAAACCAACATTCATCGGTGATTGGCTGGTGAATTCGCCCACGATTTCTTCGAGAATATCCTGCAATGTTACGAGCCCCTGAATCTCGCCATATTCATCGACCACCAGCGCCATCCGCCGCTGCTGTTCCTGAAAATGGGTGAGCTGCTGCAACAGCGGTGTGCCGACTGGAATGAAGTACGGCTCGCGCATAATTTCGCGCAATGTCTCGCGCTCCAGCGGTTCTTTGCGGGATGCATTGAGCACCTTGCGCACATGCACCAGGCCAATGACATTCGATAGGTCATCTTCGTAGACGATGATCCGGGTGTGGTGCGAGGTCGAAAGCGCGTTGCGAATATCTTCGATTTTATCGTTGATATCAATCGCCTCGATCAACGCGCGCGGCGTCATCGTGTCGTCAACCGTCATGTTTTCGAGGTCGAATAGATTCATCAAAATATTTTGATGCTTTTTGGGAATGAATTGCCCGCCTTCCAGCACCAGCGTGCGCAATTCCTCCATGGATAGCTGTTGCGCGCCTTCGATGGCTGGCTTGATATGCAATACCTTCAACAGACCCCGCACGATGATGTTGATAAAAAACATCACGGGCTTGGTTGCCCAGATTAACGGTGTCAATATGTAGCTCGCCAGCAGGGCAATTTTTTCGGCGAAGCGCGCGCCGATAACCTTGGGCAGAATCTCGGCAAAAATTAAGATGAAGAACGATGCGGCACCGGTCGCAATCGCCAGCACATATTCACCCTGACCGAATAAACGCCGGCAAATTTCTGCGACCAGCAGAGTCGTAGCGGCATTGATCACGGTATTGCCCGCGAGAATGAACGAGAGCATCTCGTCCACCTTGGCCAGTAACGCACCCGCCAGCCGCGCACCACGGCTGCCTTGCTTAATCAAATGCAGCAAGCGATAGCGATTAAGCGCCATCATGCAGGTTTCAGACATCGAAAAAAACCCTGATGACGCAAGCAATACGCCCAGCGCAACCATCAGCCAATGGATCGGGACATTATCAGTCATGACAATTTGTTAAAATTTGAAATCAAGACTAGGCGGGGCGTTTGAGGCAAAAAGGCTTCAAAAGCCTTGCCAGCACTAGACTTTATAGTTCCAATACTCCGATTGTGGCCATCCATCACAGGCGCTTGAGAATAATTTCGAGCACAAACTTGCTACCCACATACGACAGCAGCAGCATACAAAACCCGATCAGTGTCCAGTGAACCGCCACCTTGCCGCGCCAGCCTGCCTTCCAATGTCCGAGCAGCAAGCCGCCAAAAATAATCCACGACATAAACGCGAACACGGTTTTTTGCGTGACCTCAAAGGCTTTGCCAAACAAAGCCTCAGAAAAAAATACGCCGCTGATCAAGGTGGCCGTTAGCAACACAAATGCAAAACCCAGCAGGTTGAACAATAATTTTTCAATCGCCAGCAAAGGCGGCAAATTGTCTTCCATCGGATGCAATGTGCCTGCATGCAGTCGCTTGTCCAAAAACAGCATGAGCAGGGCATGCAATGCGGCTACTGTAAACAATGCATAAGCCAGAATCGCAACCGCGATATGGAGCTTAAACATCCAGCCGCCATACATGACGATATGCTGGGCGGGCAACAGCGTCGGCAATAGTGCCGCCACTACTGCAAAGGGCGCCAAATAAAGCGCGGCCAAGCGGGTTAGACGTGCATCATTGCTCAACACCACATAACTCATGATACTGAGCCATACAATCAGTGATATAGCGTGCGAAAAGCCGATATTGAAGCCATCCTCGAGCACCAGCGCATCGGCGAGGGCGATGGCATGCATCATAATGGCGAGCCATAACAACACTCTGGATAGCTGGGCGGCCGTGGACGCCTGGCTGACATGACCAGCCGTTGATCGTTTGGCAAATGCCCATGCCGTGAGGCTTGCCAGAAGATATAGAGCAGCAGTGATAAAATTAAAGGCTGTTAGCAACATAATTTTTGATATTTTTTATTGTCCAACTCAATCTGAGTTTACACCATACCGCTCGGTGAGCTCGGCTCTCTCAGTGTGTGAAATGAAGCCCTATGCTAGATAATCTTACCCATCGCCTGGCTGGCATCGTCAAGCAGCTGCGTGGCCAGGCCAGACTGACTGAAGAAAATATCAGCGATGCGCTGCGCGAAGTACGGATGGCGTTATTGGAGGCCGATGTGGGCTTGCCGGTGGTTAAAGACTTCATCCAAAAGGTGAAAGAAAAATCACTGGGCGCGGAAGTGCTGCAATCTCTGACGCCGGGCCAGGCGTTTATTGGTATTGTCAATCATGAACTGGTTACGCTCATGGGTGGCGCGGCAGCAGCAGGGGCTGGCCCGCAACTAAACGCGTTACCGATCAATCTTGCCACCACCCCGCCCGCGATTATTTTGATGGCCGGCTTGCAGGGCGCGGGCAAAACCACCAGCGCGGGCAAGCTCGCCAAGTTTTTGAAAGAGCGCCATAAAAAGAAGGTTTTATTGGTGAGCGGCGATGTGTACCGGCCCGCTGCGATCGAGCAACTACGCACGCTGGCGAAGCAGGTGGGGGTCGATTTTTTCGAGAGCGATATTACGCAAAAGCCTGTCGACATTGCCGTTTCAGCCAAGCAATGGGCAAAGACGCATTTCCACGATGTGCTGATTGTTGACACCGCGGGACGTCTGGCCATTGATGAAGCAATGATGGCCGAGATCAAGGCGGTACATGCCGCTATTGAGCCGATTGAAACCCTGTTTACGGTTGATGCCATGCAGGGCCAGGATGCCGTGAATGTGGCCAAGGCCTTCAACGAGGCGCTGCCGCTGACCGGTATCGTGCTGACGAAATTGGATGGCGATTCGCGTGGTGGCGCGGCCTTGTCGGTGCGTCATATGACAGGCAAGCCGATTAAATTTGTCGGCGTATCCGAAAAAATGGACGGCATCGAACCGTTCTATGCGGATCGAATGGCATCGCGCATCTTGGGCATGGGTGATGTACTTTCGCTGATTGAGGACGCCCATAAAAACGTCGACATGGCAGAAGCGCAAAAGCTCGCTGAAAAATTCAAAAAGGGCAAGGATTTTGATTTCGATGATTTCAAATCCCAGCTCGCGCAAATGCGTAAGATGGGTGGTGTCTCCGCGCTGATGGACAAACTTCCCGCTCATCTGACTCAAGCCGCCCATCAGGCGCCCGACCTGCAAGAAAAACAGATGCGCAGGACCGAAGGCATCATCAATTCCATGACGCCACAAGAGCGTCGCAAGCCCGAACTCTTGAAAGCCTCGCGCAAACGTCGCATTGCGGCCGGCGCGGGTGTGCAGGTGCAGGAGGTCAACCGCCTCATCACGCAATTTGAGCAAATGCAAAAGATGATGAAAATGATGAAGGGCGGCGGCATGGCCAAGATGATGCGGGGCATGAAAGGTATGATGCCGGGCTTCAAATAAAAGCGGGGTGGTTGTTCCAATTCAATTGCCCCTTTGTTCTCAATAATTCTTCCAGATTGATTGTTTTGCATAAATTTATGACAGCTACCGAAGCGCGCCGCCTGATCGGGAATGGTGAGCTCAGTTGCGAAGCCCTAGTGAGACAATGTTTTGCGCGGATCGACGAGCGCGAGGCGGATGTACATGCCTGGCAGTTCGTTAACCGTGAGGCGGCCATCGCCCATGCCCAGACGCTTGATAAAGCACCCAACAAAGGTTTGCTGCACGGCATACCCATCGGCGTGAAAGATATTATTGATGTGGCAGGCATGCCGACGCGAAACGGGTCGATGATTTTTGCCGATGCCCACAAAGCCAGCATGGATGCGGCCTCGGTCGCGATGGCGCGAATGGCGGGCGCCATTGTGCTCGGCAAAACCGTAACGACCGAGCTGGCCGGCCCCACGCCCGGACGCACCTGCAATCCGCATAATTTCGAGCACACACCAGGCGGCTCATCCAGCGGCTCGGCGGCGGCGGTGGCGGATGGCCATGTGCCACTCGCTATTGGTACCCAGACTGCCGGCTCGGTCATTCGCCCAGCAGCCTATTGTGGTGTATTCGGCTTCAAACCCAGCTTTGGCCTGGTACCGAGGGGCGGCATGAAGCTGCAATCGGACACGCTTGATACGTTGGGTGTGTTTGCACGTTCAGCCGATGATCTGGCGCTTTGGTACGCCACCATGACGGGTGCAGTAGCCGCACCCGCGCTCAAGACTTCGCGCGCCGTCCGTATTCATATCATCACCAATTTACTCGACCGCGCCGACATGGAAATGGGCGTGTCTATCGCCGAAGCGAGTGACACTCTGGCTATGGGCGGCGCAAAAATTCGTGATGTCAGGCTACCCGCCATTTTTGATGAAGCCGAAGCTGATCAACGCACGATACAGCTCAGCGAAATGGCGAAACATTATGCGTGGGAGCACAACGAGTATCGTGAATTGTTAAGTCCGCAACTGGCGGCCATGCTTGACGAAGGCGCGCGCATAACCAAAACCGCCTTTCGCAGCGCCTTGCAACGCAGTGAGATGATTCGCAAGCAGGCCGATAATTTATTCGGGGACTGTGATGCCTGGCTCATGCCGTCAGCGATGGGGGCCGCGCCGCATGGGTTAGACGGAACCGGCGACCCGGTCTTTAACCGGCTGGCTACGGTTCTGCATCAACCGGCCATCAATGTGCCCCACTATAAAACCAAAGCCGGACTACCGCTGGGCTTGCAACTCGTCGGCATTCGCCATCAGGATGAAAAATTACTGGGGGTTGCAAGGAAAGTGCATGAGCTTCTCGAATCACATCAGGACACTTATTAAGATTTCTAGCGCCGCCGCTTGGCCTAAATAGCGTTTATTTGCGGCTCGAACAAAGTTATTGCACCCAAGCTCCTGTTTTTGTTATAATTTTGGGCTTCGCTGCGTTGTTGTTATCGATTAAAATTTTTGTTTATCGTTTTTGTTTACCGCAATTCGGCAAGTGTTACCGGTTCACAACCGGCCCGTTATCCGTTCTCAACGGATTGTTTAATGAAACAGTCAATAAAAGGATTCACTCATGGTCGTTATCAGACTCGCACGCGGCGGAGCCCGTGGTCGCCCCTTCTACAATATCGTGGTTGCTGATTCACGCAACCCCCGTGATGGCCGTTTCATCGAGCGCCTGGGTTTTTATAACCCGGTTGCTGCTGGTAACGACGAGCCTTTCCGCATGGCAATGGATCGCCTCAAATTCTGGCAAGACAAAGGCGCACAGCCGTCTGATGCCGTGGTTAAGCTTATCAAGCGCAGCAAAAAAGTAGCACCCGCTGCCGTTGCAAAATAAGGTCATCGCGTACGACCCAAAAAATTTGGTGGTGATGGCGCGCATTGCTGCGCCGTTCGGCATCAAAGGTTGGGTCAAGCTGCTGACCTTCACCGAATCCCCTGATAGCCTTGACGCCTATGCCACGTGGTTGGTGGGTGGCGGCAAAGGTGGCAGTGGTGGCAATTCCGGCTGGGAAGAAGTTGAGTTGGAAGATTTTGCGGTCAACGTCAAGGCGGTGGTGGCAAAATTCAAAGGCTGTGATGACCGAACCGCCGCCGACCGCTTTGCAAAGCGTGATGTGGCCATTCCACGTGAAGCATTGGGTGAAGCGGGCGAAGGTGAAGTTTATTGGTTGGATTTGATCGGCTCAGAGGTGGTCAATTCACTCGGCGAACATTTGGGCAAGGTCGATACACTGATGCAAACCGGCGCGAATGATGTGCTGGTGGTGCAAAACGAGGGCGGCGAAATATTGATCCCGTTTGTGGCTGATGTGATCGTGAATGTGGACCGTCACGCAAAAGTAGTGACGGTGCAGTGGGAAAAAGCGTGGGGTAAAGATTAAAGGACACTTCTAAAAAACCAAATTTCGTCGTGATACGTTGTTGCTCACAAAAAATATCTCCTCACATATCAAACATATGCTGCGTCGATATTTTTGTTCGCGCCTAGCCTCACTTAGAACTTAGAATTTTGAATTTTGAATTTTTAGATGTGCCCTAACAAGGAAAAAACGCGATGACTAAACAATACGATGTCATCACACTGTTTCCCGAAATGTTCGACGCGATTGCCGATGCTGGCATCACGCGGCGGGCGCTGGATGAAAAAGCGTGGGCGCTGAAATGCTGGAATCCACGCGATTTCACGATCGATAAGCATCGCACTGTCGATGACCGTCCTTTTGGTGGCGGCCCCGGCATGGTAATGAAAGCAGAGCCGTTAAATGCCGCGATTGATGCGGCTATTGAGCGGCAAGGCAAGTTAGGTGCAGCTAAACCGAAAGTGGTTTATCTGTCTCCGCAGGCAACACCGATTACAGATGCGGGCATCCGCAAATTGCTTGAAGAACCCGGCTTGGTTTTTTTGTGCGGGCGGTATGAAGGGATTGATGAGCGCTTGATTGAAGCGCGCGTGGATTTGGAAGTGTCGATCGGCGACTATGTATTGTCTGGTGGTGAATTGGCCGCGATGGTGTTAATTGATGCAATGGTAAGGCTGTTGCCAGGGGTATTGAATACGGCAGAATCTGCCGTCGAAGATTCATTTTCACCTGCGCGCGATGGTTTATTGGATCACCCGCATTACACGCGGCCCGAGTGCTGGAATGAACAAGGGGTGCCGGCAACATTGATGAGTGGCAACCATGCGGAAATCGCCCAATGGCGGCGCAAGGTGGCTTTGGAAAGAACGATGAAACGCCGGCCTGACTTACTGGACGGCCGGCCATTAGGCAAAGAAGATTTAAAAGTTTTGAGTGTGTTGGCTAATTCAAAAAACGCAAAGTAGCTTTAAACAGCCGCAAAAAAGAAGGCGCACATCCCTGAGCAGTTGAAGCATAAGGGCGCTGTGCGGAAGATCGTATAGATCAAGAGACCGTCAAGGTCACCGGGTCGTCAAGACCTTATTAAACCGAAAGGAAGCAACATGAATCTGATTGATATTTTGGAACAGGAAGAAATGGCCCGCTTGGCCAAAGTCGTCCCCGTTTTTTCACCGGGCGACACCGTAGTTGTGAACGTCAACGTGATCGAAGGCGAGCGCAAGCGTGTTCAGGCTTATGAAGGCGTGGTGATTGCCAAGCGCAATCGCGGCCTTAATTCATCGTTTATCGTGCGTAAAATTTCATCGGGCGAAGGCGTGGAACGTACCTTCCAAACTTACGCACCGACGATCGCTTCGATTGAGGTAAAGCGGAAAGGCGATGTACGCCGCGCCAAACTTTACTATCAGCGCAAGCGTTCGGGCAAATCGGCACGTATCAAGGAAAAGCTCGATTACGTTTCGACGCAGAACAAAGGCGACGCGTAAACATTACGTTTCTGGCCTTAAGCCTGCAAAAAAGCCGCGACAGTGTCGCGGCTTTTTTATTGGCTAGGCGGTTGATAGACGCCATTTAGAAGGCTTGCTGCCTACTACAATTGCCGCGACGCAAACGTATCACACGCTTTCAAATCACCCGTCTCAAACCCGGTCTTAAACCACTGCACCCGCTGTGCGGAAGTGCCATGCGTAAATGAATCCGGCACGACTGCACCACGCGATGCACGCTGTAATGCATCATCGCCAATCGCATTGGCCGCGGTCAGCGCCTCATCGACATCGTTGGGATCAAGGAATGGCTTGGCTTTGTTCGCGTGATACGCCCATGCGCCCGCAAAACAATCGGCCTGCAACTCCACCCGTACCGACACCTTGTTGTATTGCACGTCGGTCATTTTGGCGCGCAAGGCATCCGTCTTGGCGGTAATGCCCAGCAAGTCCTGCACATGATGGCCAATTTCATGGGCGATCACATAGGCACGGGCAAAATCACCCCCCGCCTTGAAACGGCGCGTCATTTCATCAAAAAATGCCATATCCAGATAAACTTTCTGATCACCGGGGCAGTAGAACGGCCCCATCGCGGCCTGGCCTCTGCCGCAGGCAGTCGCGGTCATACCAGAATAAAGCACTAGTGTTGGCGGCTTATAGGTGCGGCCCATTTGCTGGAACAACGCGCCCCAGGTGTCTTCGGTTTTGGCGAGCACCTTTCTCACTTCGCGTTTTGTGCTCGCTTGCACATCAGTGGCCGGATCGATATCACGATGCGTGGCCGGCGCGGACTGCTGCGTGCCCTGCACCGATTCAGCCATACCGAGCAAGGTGCGCGGATCGATCCCCGTGAAATAGCTCAGCACTAACGCGACCAACACGCCGCCGATGCCCAGCCCGCCCACTCTTCCCAAACCGCCGCCGCTATCGCCGCGACGGTCTTCAACATTTTCGCTTTCGCGTTCGTTATCGAGGCGCATAGTAGCCTTTTTTAAATCAGTCGTGAATAATTCAACCACAGTGGAATTGCCAGCATACCGCCTAACGTGCTGATGGTTACACCTTGCGCGACAAAATTGCCGTCACCACCCATACGCACGGCCATCACGTATGCAGAGGTGGCTGTCGGCAACGCAGCCAATAACACCACCATATCAAAATAAATGTCGGTCACACCCAGCGCACGCGCCAGCATTATTGCGGCTATCGGCATGGCGATTAATTTTACTGCTGTGAAGTACGCAATCACGCGGGCGTTCTTGCCCACGTCTTTAAGTTGCAGTGCTGCCCCGACCGCCAACAGTCCGCAGGCAAGCGAGGCCGCCCCCATCCGTGATATCAGCAATTGCAGGGGCTCTGCGAGCGGCAGGCCCAACAACGAAAACAGCACCCCGCCCAAGGTTGCAATGATCAGCGGGTTCTGCAACAGCTCCTTAACGAGACTCACTTTGGCGTTGCGCGCAAGTACCCATACGGCCCCCACATTACACAGGGGCACCACCAACCCAATCACAATCGCAAAGGCGGCAATGCCAGCCTCGCCGTGCAAGCGCCCAGCAACAGCCAGGCCAATATAAGAATTAAACCGGAATGCGGTTTGAAATCCGGATGCGAATATCTTTTCTTCGGGCTTAAATATCCATTTCGCCAGATAAGCGAGCGCCATGCCGATTAAAACCGTGGCAATTGCCGCTTTAAGCGCAGGCGCTGCCGCGATAAAATCGATTTTTGTTTTTGCAATCGAATTGAACAGCAGCGCCGGAAACAGCACATAGTAAATCAGCTTTTCTAGCCCGCTCCAAAAGTTACGCCCCCAATCAGTAAGGCGGTTTAAAAAGAAGCCAAATAAAATCAGCGCAAAATCAGGGATCAGTAGGACGGCAAGGGACATAATTTGATTGTAATGCATTCGTTACACGGACTCGCTTAGTGCTTAGGTGTCAGCGTAAACTATGCTGTTTAAATGATTTCGATCAGGAAATCTTGCGCTACTATTTTACTGGAAAGGTCTTATCATCAAACGCTTTTGGTCTGGCCTCATCGCGCGTTCAACGCGTTTCACCACGCGCTTTCAACTTCTTGCACCGGGCCTAATCGCGGCCGCGATTGTCGCTATTGCCGCCATGTTTTTATCCGAACACTATGGCGCGTCGGCCATGCTGTTTGCATTGCTGCTGGGTATGGCGCTTAACTTTCTGGGTCAGGAAGGCAAGACCGTTCCCGGTATTCAGTTTGCGGCATCGATTATTTTGCGCACCGGCGTGGCCTTGCTGGGGTTGCGTATTACGTTTGGCGATATCGCGGCACTGGGACTACTCACCACGCTTTGGGTAATGGCGAGTGTGGTGCTCACGATTTTATTTGGCGCAGCCGCTGTTCGTTTGACCTATTCACAGCGGCATTTTGGGGTGCTGACCGGTGGCGCGGTGGCAATCTGTGGCGCATCGGCAGCGCTGGCCATTGCAGCTGTATTGCCCAAACATCCTCATCATGAGCGCGATACCAGCTTTACGGTGATTGGCGTCACTGCACTTTCAACCATCGCGATGGTGGTGTATCCGATTATTGTCAGCCTGCTAGGGCTTGATGCCAGAGATGCCGGCATTTTTATCGGCGCGACCATTCATGATGTAGCCCAGGTTGTCGGCGCGGGTTATAGCGTGAGCAAGGAGGCAGGTGACACCGCGACCATCGTGAAACTACTGCGTGTTGCCATGTTACTGCCGGTAATTGTGTGTTTGACGATAATCATGCGTCGCGCTCATAACGGGCAGGACGCGGCCACCCAACGACCACCGCTACTGCCATGGTTCGTTGCGCTATTCGCGGCGTTGGTGGCATTAAATAGTTGTGTCACGCTACCTAAGCCCGCGTTGGCATTTGCCAGCGAAGCTTCGCGAATCGCTTTGGTCATGGCTATTGCCGCAATCGGAATGCGGACCGCGCTAAAAGATTTGGCCGCACTGGGCTGGCGGCCGGTCGCCTTGATGGTGGCCGAGACCGTATTTTTGGCAGGTCTCATGATTGTGGCGTTAAAATATTTTATACACTAGGAAGGCTGTCCCAATGAGTGAGCCTATTTTTACCGGCGTCATACCGATCCTCGCCACCCCATTCCGGGATGATGAATCACTGGATCTTGATTCCTGGTCGCGCCTGCTCGAATTTATGGTGAATCTCGGTGTGGACGGGGTCACTATCATTGGCGTGCTGGGCGAGTCGAATCGGCTCACCGATGGTGAACGTGATCACCTGATCTCACGCGCAGTTGAGGTCGTCAGCGGGCGGCTACCCATCATCGTCGGCACCAGCCACAGCGGCACGCATGCGGCACGCACGCTGGCACATCGCGCCGCAGAACTGGGCGCCGATGCGGTGATGATCGCACCTGGCAAGGAAGCAACGCCCAACGACGAGCGCATCGTTAACACCTATCGCTATATCGCAGACGGGCTGTCCATTCCCATTGTGTTGCAGGATCATCCCGCCTCAACCGAAGTGCATATGTCAGCTGCGCTGATGCTGCGTTTGGTGCGCGAAATTTCCGCAATTCAATGTATTAAGGCCGAGGCCGTTCCCACTGCGCCTAAACTGGTTGAATTGCTGGCGGGCATGTGCGATAAGCCCATCCCTGTCCTTACCGGTCTGGGCGCGCTCTATGCCCCATTCGATCTCAAGGCGGGCTCGGCTGGATTCAATACCGGCTTTGCGTTTCCTGAAGTGTTGATGGCAATGGTCGCTGCTGCCCGCGCAGCCGATTGGGCAACCGTGCACGCTATTTATGCGCGCTATGCCGCATTGATTGTGTTTGAGCAACAGCCCGGTGTGGCGGTGCGCAAGGAAATTTTGCGGCGGCGCGGCCTGCTGAGTTCATCGCGCGCACGACATCCCGGCGCTTCGATCACCCCGTTTGCCATGGCGCAATTAGATCAGCTCATCGCGCAGGCCATTCCCAATACAGATATCACCAAGCCGATTCTTGTCTAACCCATGTCAATACTAACTAACGTGGATCAATACGACGCTCGCATCAAAGCGCCCTTCGCGACGCTCGGGGTGATTGCCGACAACACGCATGTAAAAGCAATTCATTTTCTTCCATCTGACGTTGCCGCAAAATCACCTAAAATTAATTCCATCGCTCATTTAGCGACGGTACAACTGATGTCCTATCTGGATAATCCCAAATTCAAATTCGATTTGCCGATTAAGCTTTCAGGCACCAAGCATCAGCTCGATGTCTGGCATGCCATGCAAAAAATCGCGGCGGGCAAAACCAAGACCTATGGCGAACTGGCTGAGTCAATTACTTCCAGCCCTCGCGCCGTTGGTACCGCCTGTGGTCGGAACCCCGTGCCGGTGGTAGTGCCCTGCCATCGTATTGTGGCGGCTAACGGCCTCGGCGGATTCATGGGCGGCAAGCTGAATGACCCGCTCGCCATCAAGCGCTGGCTACTCATCCATGAAGGCTATCTGCTGGTATGACCGCAGTAGTTTCAGCCGATCCCTTGGTCGATCAATTCGCCGATAGCTTATGGCTTTCGGACGGCCTTGCGCGCAATACGATTGAAAGTTATCGGCGCGATATCTCACAGCTCGATGCTTGGCTTATCGCAGCGAAGCGACCGGGGCTTTCGCAAATTGGTGCAGAAGATTTGCAGGCATTTCTGGCGCATCGAATCGAGGCGCTGAAATCAAGTCCGCGCTCAACGGCGAGACTGACCTCGGCAATGAAACGGTTTTATCAATTTTTGATACATGAACGCCTTATTAACCAAGATCCCAGCAGCCGATTGGAATCTCCCAAGCTCACGCGCGGACTACCAAAATCACTTTCCGAAGCCGATGTGGAATCGCTGCTCAATGCGCCCGACCTCAATACACCGCTGGGCATGCGCGACAAGGCGATGCTTGAAACCCTGTATGCGACCGGTTTGCGGGTCACCGAATTGGTCACCCTCAAAATTGCGCAGGTAAGCCTGGATATGAATGTGGTCCGCGTCATCGGCAAAGGCAATAAAGAACGTCTGGTGCCGATGGGCGAAGTGGCTGCAGATTGGATCCAACGTTATATGGCGGAGGCACGCGGTGATATTTTGGGCACGCAAAAATCAGCGGACTTGTTTGTCACGCAGCGCGGCAGTGCGATGACCCGACAAATGTTCTGGCACACGATCAAGCAGCAGGCCATCCGCGCCGGCATCCACAAAGCGATTTCACCGCATACGATGCGGCATGCGTTTGCCACACATCTCATCAACCACGGCGCAGATTTGCGCGTCGTGCAGCTATTGCTCGGTCACGCCGATATTACGACCACGCAAATTTATACCCACGTTGCCCGCGAGCGTTTGAAGGCTTTGCATGCGCAACATCATCCACGTGGATAAAATTTATTTTTCGCCATCCATATGAGCAAACATTCCGAAACACTGGCAACAGCAGCGCTAAAACAACACAAGGTAGCCTATACCGAGCATGTTTATGAATACATTGAACACGGCGGCACCTCGGTTTCAGCATCGTCGCTGGGCGTTAGTGAACATCATGTCGTCAAAACCTTGATTTTCGAGGATGAGGCGAGAAAACCACTCTGCGTCTTGATGCATGGTGACCGCAAAGTATCTACCAAAGAGCTCGCCCGTCAGATCGGTGTCAAACGTGTTGCCCCCTGCAAGCCTGAGGATGCAATCCGTCACTCGGGCTATCTGGTCGGCGGCTGCTCACCGTTTGGCTTGCGTAAGCCCATGCCCATCTACATGGAGCACACCATTCTCGACATCAAGAAAATTCTGATCAATGGCGGCAAGCGCGGTTTTTTAGTCGGCCTTGCGCCCAGCGAAGTGGCGCGGGTGGTGAAGCCCGTCATGGTGAATGTGGCACTGGTTGAATAGCGCTCAAATCCTGAGCAGGCGCATCAACAAAGTCAGCACGGCTGAAATCAAAATGGTGCTGGTGATGGGTAAATAATATTGGCGGCCATTGCGCGTAAAGCGCAGGTCACCGGGCAAGCGCCACAGCCCCAGCCTGACCAAGATCGGCGCCAGTAATCCCAGCAGTATTATTACCACCACAAGCACTAGCAGCCACTTCAACATGATGATATGGGTTGCCGAATTATTGGGGATTGCCGCCAGGCACGCCTAGCTCACGCTCACGCGTGATGGTGACGCCCACCAATTTCACGCCGCGCATATGGGCAATTTTTGCCACGCTGACACGCACCCAATGCGCCTTGAAATCATGCAGCACCACTTTCGCAATATGCTCTGCCAATGCTTCCAGTAACTTGAAGTGCTGGTCTTTCAAATCAGCGCGAATTCGTTCGACCACTTTGCCGTAATCCACCGTATCGCCAATATTGTCTGATGATCCCGCTTGATGCGTATCCACCCCAATTTCCAGATTGAAATCGAGGGTTTGTGGTTTTAATTTCTCCCACTCATAAATGCCGATCCATGCTTCGGCGCGCAGCTCACGAATAAAAATAGTATCCAAATCAGTTCCACCAAAACATTAAAAACAAGATGCCAAAAATGCGCCGCTGCTGAAAATTTATTTTTCTATTGTAAAGTACCGCTATGACAAATTCCTTAATTGCCATCATTCTTGCTTACTTAATCGGCTCACTTTCATTTGCCGTGATTGTCAGCAAACTTTTCGGCCTGCCCGATCCACATACATACGGCTCCGGCAATCCGGGCGCAACCAATGTGCTGCGCACCGGCAAAAAACTCGCCGCACTTCTGACCTTGCTTGGCGATGCTGCCAAGGGCTGGTTTGCGTTGTGGTTGGCGCAACGATACCAGACAGATTTCGATCTATCGCAACTCACTCTAGCCGGCGTGGCCTTTGCCGCTTTTATGGGTCATTTGTTTCCGGTGTTCTTCAAATTTCAGGGCGGCAAAGGCGTTGCGACCGCGGCAGGCATACTCATCGCCATCAATTTATGGCTCGGCCTCGCCACACTGGCCACCTGGGTCATTATTGTTTTTTTCTTTCGCTACTCATCGCTGGCAGCGCTCGTTGCCTCGGTATTTGCACCCGTTTATGCATTTTATTTATTCGGGGTAACCCCGTATTTGTTCGCTGTCGTCATCATGTGCGCGTTGCTCATCTGGCGACATAAAGAAAACATCGTCAAGCTCATAAACGGCACCGAATCGAAGGTCGGTGCAAAAAAAGACGCTGCCAATACGTCATCAGATGAAATTGAAGGCGGCTAATATAAATTAGTAAAACGCCAGTATCTGCGGGTATTTCCAGCACAAAAGGCTTAAAAACGTCGTCAGTGTTGGAGTTTTACTTTTAATAATTTAATGTTGTTGTCGGCAACCGGTCACGACCATCTTGCCAAAGCGTATCGGCGCGCCTAGACTTACGCGTTTTCGAGCGATTTGTCAGCGTACCAGGCTGGCTCAAGCGCCTTTTAGTTTCTCCATCCTCCAAAAAAGGTTGTAGCCATGTATAAACCTATCCGGGTTCTGCTCCTCGTCTCGCTCTTTACCTTATCAACGCTCGCCGCCACTGCACAAGAAATTGCGGTAGAAACCTTATTCAAGCGCGGTGAATTTCGCTCATTGATACTATCGCCCAACGGTAAAAAAATGGCGGCTATCGCCCCGTATAAGGGCAAATATAATCTTGCCGTGATTGATCTGGAAAAAAACCAGCTCAAACGTGTTACCGGTTTTGACTTTACGGATATCAGCTCATATTTCTGGATTGGCGATGAGCGTTTAGTGTTCTCAACGGGTGATCAACAGGGCTTTGAATTTCGCGGTAACGGCGGTGTCTATGCCATCAATATTGATGGCTCAGAAGCACGCGAACTGAATCCACCGACGATTGCACAAGCCGGCTCCGGGACGATTGCCATTCGCTCTTTCCAACCACTGGTAAGCGTTCGTGGCAGCAATACCGATATTCTTATCTCGACCAACGCGCGCAGTGCAACCACTTCGGACGTGTACAGATTAAACACTCAAACTGGCCGAAAAACCCTGCTGACTTTTGATACGCCCGGTTCGGTTCGACGCTGGGTTTTTGATGCCGATCAGATACCCCGCGCTGCCGTTGTAAGCACCGGCGAGGAAATGAAAAGCGCGTTTTATTACCGCGCCGACGAAAAATCACCCTGGACTCTCATGCGTGACTGGGGAATTGAGGATGATGAAGTCACGCCGGAGGCTTTTGATAAAAATGGCTTGCTTTACGTCAGCTCAAATATTGGTCGCGACACGAAGGCGCTATATGAATATGATGTTGGCGCAAAAAAACTAGGCAAGCTTGTTTTTGGCGATGATCGCTACGACATCACGCCGCCCAATCAATGGGGCGGACTGGGTTCATTCGGCTTCTTGCGATTTGCCTCCGAGGAAGATAAACGTCTGGTCGGCGTGACCTATGTCGCCGAAAAACCAAAGACGGTTTGGTTTGATGAGCAATATAAAAAATGGCAAGCTGAGCTTGATAGCTCCCTGCCCAATACTGTCAACAATTTTGGCATTTTGCGTGAAAAAATGCTGGTGACAGCTTCATCAGACCGCGACGCAGGAACGATTTATCTTTTTGATCGCGCCAAGCCATCCCTTACCGAACTGGTCAAGGTGGCGGAGTGGATCAAGCCCAAAGATATGAACCCGATGTTACCCATTACCTATACAGCGCGTGACGGCATGCGCATTGACGGCTACATAACCCTGCCTAAAGCATGGAAAAAAGGCAGTCCCGTTCCGATGATCGTGCATCCGCATGGTGGCCCATGGGCGCGGGATGTTTGGGGTTTTAACCCTGAAATTCAGTTTATGGCAAACCGTGGTTATGCCGTTTTACAAATGGACTTTAGAAACTCGACGGGCTATGGCAAACAGCTTTATAGAGCTGGCTGGAAACAATGGGGCGACAAGTCCCAGGACGATATTCTTGATGGCGTGATGTGGGCCATCAAGGAGGGTTATGCTGACAAAGATAAAATCGGCGTGTATGGTGCCAGCTATGGCGGCTACTCCACACTCATGCAATTAGTTCGCAGTCCAGAGCTGTATAAGTTTGGCTTTAATTATGTTGGTGTCACCGACATGCTGGTGCATCGCGATACCCAGCGTTTTGGTTGGGCTGGCGGTGGACGTAAACTTCTGGATATCCTTAACGGCGACCCCAAAACAGAACGTGCAATGCTGGAGCGCACTTCGCCAGCCCGCTTTGTCAGCAATATCAAAGCACCGGTCATGCATGCTTATGGTGGAGCGGATGTGAACGTTGACATCGCCAACGGCAATGAGATCAAGAAAGCCTTTGAGAAGGCTGGTCTGCCGGTTGACTATACCTACGTGGCCGAAGAGGGGCATGGCTACCAGCAGGATAATAATCGCTTCATGATTTACAAAAAATTTGACGAGTTCATGAAGAAAAGCCTGCCGGCTAAATAAAGCATCAAGGTTAAAAATAAAAGGGCGCTCACTTGAGCGCCCTTTTATTGGCCACGAAAAAATGCATCTACTGCAACAACGTCATCTCCATAAACTTGATCTGCGCGTAAAACAAAAAATCCTGATTGGATTTTTTGGCAAAGCCATGGCCTTCGTCATTGGCCATCAGGAACCACACCGGCACATTTTGTTTTTTGACCTTCTCCACAATCTGCAGCGCCTCGGTATAGGGCACGCGCGGATCGTTCTTGCCTTGCACCACAAATAGCGGCTTCTTGATTTTTTCGGCGTTAGTCAGTGGCGAGATAGTTTCCAGAAATTTTCGCATTTCTGGGATACGTTCATCACCATATTCCGCCCTGCGTAAATCACGGCGATAGCTTTCGGTGTTGGTCAGAAAGGTCACAAAATTCGAGATCCCCACCACATCAATACTGCCGGCGATTTGCTCTGCGTAATGGGTTGATACGGCAAGCGACATATAGCCACCGTAGCTACCGCCCGACACCAGTACCTTGCTGGCATCAAGGTCGGGCTGCAACTTTATCCAATCAAACAGCGCGCCGATATCCTTAACTGAATCCTCGCGCTTCATGCCATCATCCATCGCTAAAAATGTTTTGCCAAAGCCGCTTGAGCCGCGCACATTGGGGAAAATAATGGCGATTCCCATTTCGTTAACCATGTAGTTGGCGCGGGCAATGAAGCCTGGGCGGGCCTGCCCCTCGGGGCCGCCATGAATATTGATCATCAAGGGACGTTTGCCGGGAAACTTCTTTGCGTCGGGCTGATAGAGAAACCCTGAAATCATTACGCCATCAAATGACTTCCAGCGAACTAATTTAGGATCGACAAAATCCATCGGGTTGAGTCCCGGGGTCGCACCGTTGGTCCAGCGCGTCATTTTGGTGGTGTCGGCATTGAAGATGTAAACTTCGCCCGGCGAGCGCGCGGAAGCCAGATTAAATACCAACTCATTATGTGTTTTTGCCTCGGGATGCGCTTTGTGTCTCTCTATCTTTGTCTCTATCTCCGCCTCATCACCATCTTCATTGCCACCCACTCTCCAGCGCAAACTGGAAATCTCTCCCGGTAATAGTGCGGGTCGCGGCAACTCTTTGCCCGTTGCCAAATCGAGAAAACGTAATACCGACGAGCCGTCTTCATTGGTGGTAAAGGCAATGCGATTGGCTTTGTTGGAAATAGTGAATTCATCGACGTCGTGTTGTAAATGGCTAGTCAGAGAAATTTCCTTGCCTGTTGCTAACTCGATATAGACGAGACGACTAAATTCGCTATCGCGATCCGAGGTGGTGTAAATTCTGCTGCCATCTCGTGAAAAACGTGCGCTACCATAAGCGACAGGTACCGCACCCGTCTTGGGTTCAGGCGATATGCGTGACTGTTTGCCTGAAGCGATATCCATCATCCACAGATGCGATTCATTGGCAGAAATATATTCGAGATAACTCAGCTTCTTGTCATCCGGCGAGAAGCGAAAGTCTGAAACCCGTCCGCCTTCAAACGTGGCAATAATTTTCGACGCTTCGGGTTTTAGCGGGTCGGCCACATATACTTTCGTGACCGCGACACGAGCAGCACCAGTAACCTTGGAGCGATTATTTTTATCGACGGTTACCGTCGCATACACAATCCGGTCGCCCTTGTGATTCCATGAGGGCGCCGCTGCCCGCTCGCTTTCCGGCGAAATCGCAGTACCAGTCTTGCTCGCTTGCTTGTCATTCAAGTCCAGCCGAAAAATGCGGAAAATTTCATCGCCGCCAGTCGCTTTTTCAAATAGCAAAAAATGCCCTTTTTTGGGCTGAAAAGTAGCGCCCGAAACTGCATCCGGAAAATCCGTCAGGGGTTCTGGCTTGGCGCCAGCAGATTTGACAATCAGCAATTGCGGCGTGTTGACAAGGCGGCTGCGAATTAGCACGCTACCGTCATTGGGATGCCAAGCGATGACGCCAGAGGGTTTGAACTCGGTATAGGCTTCGACTTTCTTCACCAATTCGGTAGAAATCGGCGGAATGCCTTCCGCAACAAAATTGCTGGCAGGAGTGATGAACTGAGCACTCGCCACTGACGTGAACACCAGCAACGTTGCAATACTTAATCCCGCCATAAATTGCGTTGTTAAATGTAAATGCGCCAAAACAAACGGTAATTTTTTCATTGCTTCCCCTGTTATCTATTCAAAAATACTTATGTACCAACTCATTGGTTAGCGCGCTGCACCGGTTACGACCGGCCGCGAAGTATCACTGACCCACTCACTCCACGAACCTGCGTATAACTTGGAACCTTTCAGCCCGACATACTCCATCGCAAAAATATTTGCGCAGGCGGTAACACCCGAACCGCATTGATGCACGACGCGCTCAGCGGGCACACCACCGAGCATATTGCCAAATGCGGCTCGCAGTTCATCTTCCGTGCGCAGGGTTAAATCGGGGTTCAAATTTTCTTTATAAAAACGATTGTATGCGCCCGGAATATGGCCCGCGACAGGGTCAATCGGTTCAACCTCGCCGCGATAGCGCTCAGGGGCACGCGCATCAATCAGTATCATGGCAGCATCGTCGTTCAACCGGGACTCAACTTCGTCGGCACCGAGTAGCAACAGTGGATCGGCATGGCCTAGCAGCGGAGTTGGCTTGGGTACGGGTACATCACGTGACAGTGGGTGACCATCGGCCAGCCATTTTTGTATACCGCCATCCAATAACCTCACCTGATTTAAACCCACCCAACGCGCCAGCCACCACAGACGGGACGCGAACTGCCCGCCCACATCATCATAGGCAACAATTGTTGAGGTCTTGGTCACGCCGTGTCGTGCCAGAAACGCGGTGAATGCCGCCGGTGACGGCAGCGGATGTCGTCCATTCTTGCCATTTTTCTCACCGGATAAATCGATATCAAGGTTCGCAAAATGCGCGCCAGAAATATGGCCTTCGCGATAAACGCGCTCACCTTTGCCAGCGTCCATCAGGTCATGGCGGCAATCAAAGATGACCCACTTGGAGTCAGGCAGCTGCTGCGATAGTTCGGCGGTTGAAACCAGCATGTTCATGGAGAGGCTTACATTAAAAAATAAGCCCCATTATCCTGCTAAACAACATTCGCGGCCGACACGATCAATTTCTTGTCCGCACGCTTTGCCAAAATCCCACTCACGACAATAATGATCATGCCGAGCCATGCGACCGGCGGCAAAATTTCATCAAAGAAGAAAATGCCCGCGAGCGATGCAAAGATAATGGTGGTGTAGGCAAATGCACCAACCACCAGCGTATTGCCGCTGTGATATGCACGCGTCATGGCAAGCTGCGCCACTGTGGCCGCCAGCCCAAGCGCCAGCAAATACGTCGCGTTTGAGGCAGTAACCGGATGAAAATCATGCGCAGTCAATGCTTGGAACACCGCTGAACCAATGCTGCCAATCACGGCAAAATAAAACACTACTCGCCACTCAGGCTCACCGGCTTCGCCTAGTTTTTTTACATTCACATAAGCGCATGCCGCAAAAAAACCTGACGCCAGACCAATAAAGCCCGCATACGCCTGCTCACCTTCAAAGGTGGGACGCAGCAATAAGGCCACCCCAACAAAGCCCAGCAGAATCGCAAACACCAGCCGTGGCCGAAATTTTTCTTTCAGCAACAGGGTGGAAAGAATCGTGAGAAAAATCGGCGAGGTGTAATTCAGCGTGATGGCGGTGGCGAGCGGCAGCTTGGTCATCGCATAAAAATAACCGATCAGCGAAATGGTGCCCATAGCACCGCGCCAAAAATGCCCCTGCCAAAATAATGTTGATATCGATTGTCGCTTGACTAAAACAAAAGCGCCAATGGCAAAAAACGCGATGAGCGAACGATAAAGCGAAAGCTCAGCACCCGTGAAATAAGGCGCCAGGAATTTTGCAAACACGCCCATGGTAGCGAACAACGCGCCCGCCACCAGCATCCATGATGAGGTCATGCAGAGATTGACTTGGCGGCGTGAATCAAGCGCCCAACTCGCGGCGAATAAACTCGTGAAAATGCACCAGGCCATCTTCCATCGGGCTTTGATAAGGCCCCTGTTCATCGCGACCTTCGCGCCATAACAGTTTGCGGCCGTCGTTCATGCGCTGGCAGATTTCTTCATCCTCAACGGCCGTTTCATCGTAGGCCTGCTGATTCGCGGCGATAAATTCTGCCTCAAAGTGTTGAATTTCTTCGGGGTAATAAAATTCGACAATATTGGTGCAGGCTTCTGGCCCACGAGGGACGATGGTGGAAATAACCAGCACATGCGGGTACCACTCAACCATGATATTGGGGTAATACGTCAGCCATATCGCGCCCTGCACAGGCACTTCGCCACCGCGAAAATTCATCACCGACTCATGCCACGCCTTATACACGGGCGAACCAGGGCGCTGCAATGCCTTGTGCACACCTACTGTCTGCACGCTGTACCAGTCGCCGAATTCCCAGCTCAGGTTTTCACAATCAACAAATTGGCCTAGGCCCGGATGAAACGGGCCAACATGATAATCCTCCAAGTACACTTCAATGAAAGTTTTCCAGTTGAAGTTGTATTCGGTGACTTCTACTTTGTTCAGTACATAACCCGCAAAATCCAAATCCTTGGCGCAGCCCAGTTTAGTCAGATCTCCCGCAATATCGCGCGGGCCTTGAAACAGCATGCCATGCCAATTTTGTAATTTTTTTTGCGGCAAATTCAGGCACGGCTGCTCGGCGAAATGCGGCGCGCCGAGCAATTGGCCAGCGCCGTCATAGGTCCAGCGATGCAGCGGGCAGACAATATTGCCGCTCGGCAAATTGCCAGCACCTTTGAGCATCACCGCCTGGCGATGACGGCAAACATTCGAAATAAGATCAATGCCCGACAAGTTGTGCACCAGCGACCACGCGCCATTGGTCATTTCCAGTACGCGATAGTCGTTCAGGCTTGGCACCATCAGCTCGTGGCCGACGTAGCCGGGCCCGCGCTTGAAGAAAACCTCAAGCTCACGCTGATAAATAGCAGGATCAAAATACCAGCTCACAGGGAGCTGGGTTGCGACGGGTTGCAGTTCCCGTAGCCCGAGCAGTTTGGACATAGTCCTTACCTCCAATTACCCACACGAAATTCCCTGTTCTACCAAGAAATAACGGCGAGACAACCAAAGTAAAAACAACACCTGGGCGATCGAGAAAACTAGCTTTTAACTCTGCTTACTCCGTCCCGTATGAATGTGTCGACAGCGTCCATTGATTACCGACTTTTGTCTGTCTTGTTGCACGCAACGACACCCGAAATGGAGCGAGGATTCTGCCTCACAGGGGTCAAAAAGGCAAGGCTTTTAGTGCTTTTGCGCCCGAATTTGACCTTTTTCATCCCGCCAGCGTGTTGGACATTGTTGGGACTTTGGTTGGACTGGTGAGCCTCGATTCAGTTATCATTTCGGATTGCCTTATTATGTGAATTTTCCCCTCTCATGGCCAAAACTGCCGTTGCTGAACCCAAGAATTTTGAAGCCGCTATGGCGGAGCTGGATTTGCTTGTTGAAAAGATGGAAAACGGCGAATTAGCACTCGAAGAATCACTTTCGGCTTATCAGCGCGGTACCGAGTTGCTGAAATACTGCGAACGCGTGCTCGCCGACGCCCAGCAACGCATTCAGGTACTTGAAGGCGATACCCTAAAAGACCTTAAGGCCTGAGTTTTTGGGCATCCGCCCGAGCTTTAGCGACCAAGGCACCAAGGACAAATTCGAACATGACAGATTTTCAAGACTGGGCGCGCCAAATTGCCATCGGCATGGAACAAACGCTTTCAGGTTTGCTTCCCGCACAGGGATCCAACCCGCCGCGCCTGCACGACGCCATGCGCTATGCCACGCTGGGTGGCGGCAAGCGGGTGCGGCCCATGCTGGCGTTTGCGGCGGGCTTGGTGACCGATGCCGACCCCGAGCGCATCAAAGTTGCCGCTGCCGCTGTTGAAATCATCCACGCTTACTCGTTAATCCATGATGATTTGCCTTGTATGGACGATGATGTGCTGCGTCGCGGCCGGCCAACCTGCCATGTCGAGTTTGATGAAGCCGCCGCCTTATTAGCCGGAGACGCCTTACAGGCCTTGGCCTTTGAGCTAGTAAGCACTCATAAATTGGCGGATTCTGCAACGACACAGCTTGAGATGATTCAACTCTTTTCCCGCGCCTGCGGCTCCCATGGCATGGCAGGTGGGCAGGCGATTGATTTGGCGAATGTTGGACTTGCCATCACTCTGCCCGAGCTTGAGTTTATGCATATGCAAAAGACCGGCGCTTTGATCCGCGCGGCGGTGCTGTTAGGTGCCCAATGCGGCAAACCGCTTGACGATCAGGCCATGCAGCATCTCGATCGTTATGCCAAATGTGTTGGCCTCGCCTTTCAAGTAGTAGACGACGTGCTTGATTGCGAGTCTAATACGGACAAATTAGGTAAAACTGCTGGCAAAGATCAAGATGCAAACAAACCGACCTATGTCAGCTTGATGGGAATGGCCCCCGCCAAACAATTTGCGGATGAATTATTAGCCGATGCCATCGATTCACTAACCGGTTTTGATGCAACGGCTGACCGTTTAAGGGAATTGGCTGAATTTATCGTGAGACGAGAACATTAATAATTGATCAGCACTCCCGCTCAGCCGTCAGGATTGCTCTCACCTTTTGACCATGACCACATCATCCCACTCCCTCTACCCGTTGCTTGATACGATCAACGATCCTGCTGACCTTCGCAAACTGGATAGGCGCGATTTGCCCGTGCTTGCCACAGAATTGCGCAACTATATTGTTGAAGCCGTCGCAACTACCGGCGGACATTTTTCCTCCAACCTCGGCACCGTCGAGCTGACCATTGCCTTGCACTATGTCTTCAACACACCCGAAGATCGATTGGTGTGGGATGTGGGTCATCAGACTTACGGACACAAAATTTTAACCGGTCGCAAGGCCGGCATGTCGAAGCTCCGGCAAAAAGGCGGTATTGCCGGCTTCCCCCGCCGCGAGGAAAGTATTTACGACACATTTGGCACGGCACACTCATCGACTTCTATTTCGGCCGCACTGGGCATGGCGGTCGCAGCGAGGCTGAAGGGCAGCCCGCGCAAGGCGGTTGCCATCATTGGTGATGGTGCAATCACCGGCGGCATGGCCTTTGAGGCGATGAACAATGTCGGGCGCGAAAACATCATTGTGATTTTGAATGACAACGATATGTCGATTTCCGAATCGATCGGCGCACTCAACAATTATTTCGCAAAGCTCATGTCCGGCCGCTTTTATGCCACCACCAAAAAAACCGCGGAGCGTATTTTATCGGCTACCCCGACCTTCAAGGAAATCGCCAAGCGGGTTGAGGAACACGCCAAAGGCATGATTTCGCCGTCGACTATGTTTGAGGAGTTTGGCTTTAATTATGTCGGCCCGATTGATGGCCATAATGTTGATGTGCTGGTTGATACCCTCAGCAATATCCGCAAGCTCGATGGCCCGCAATTTCTGCATGTGGTCACCAAAAAAGGGCAGGGCTACAAGCTCGCAGAAGACGATCCAATTCAATATCACGCTGCCGCGGGACGCTTTGATCCGAAGATCGGCTTTGTAAAAGCCGCGCCTGCACCAGACGCGAAACCCAAACCTACTTACACGCAAATTTTCGGTGACTGGTTGTGCGATATGGCGGCGGCCGACAAGCGGCTCGTGGGTATCACGCCCGCTATGCGCGAAGGCTCCGGCATGGTGAAGTTTTCGCAGGATTTCCCCGCCCGCTACTTTGACGTCGCTATTGCTGAGCAACATGCCGTTACCTTTGCGGCAGGCCTGGCTGCTGATGGCATTAAGCCAGTGCTGGCGATATATTCCACCTTCCTTCAACGCGGCTATGACCAGTTAATTCACGATGTCGCGATTCAAAATTTGCCGATTGTGTTTGCGCTGGATCGCGGCGGTCTGGTCGGCGCTGACGGCCCAACCCATCACGGCGCATTTGATATTTCGTATCTGCGCTGCATTCCCAACATGACCGTCATGACACCTTCTAACGAAGATGAATGTCGCCAAATGCTTTACACCGCTTTTTGCACGGATTCGCCCACGGCGGTCCGCTATCCGCGTGGCAGCGGCCCGGGCGTGGCGTTGAAAAAAGAAATGACCGCGCTGCCCATAGGCAAAGGTGTCGTCGTTCGCGAAATCAAAGGGTTCGAATCGGCCATTAAAAAAACCCGCATCGCCATTTTGGCGTTCGGGTCTATGGTAAAGCCGGCTACCGATGCAGGCGAAGAGCTAAACGCAACTGTGGCCAATATGCGCTTCGTCAAACCGATCGACGATGAGTTGATTTTTAGACTGGCCACTACGCACGATTATTTGGTGACCGTCGAAGAAAACGTGGTGATGGGTGGGGCGGGCAGCGCAGTGCTGGAGTCACTGCAGGCACAAGGTTTAAATATCGGTGTACTGCAATTGGGACTACCCGATGAATTTGTCGAGCATGGTGATCCGGCGGTACTGCTGGCCGACTGCGGCTTGAACAAAGACGGCATGATCCAATCTATTCGCGATTGGCTCGCCCGCGAAGAGAGCAAACAGCCGTCGCAAAAAACGGCCAGTTAAATCCGCTTAGCCAATGCAAAGCGCCTGTCAATAACGCAGGAATAAACGGAAACGCTCAAGCTCTTCATCCAGCGCCTCACGAAAAGCCACTTCACGTGGCTTTTTTGTTACGTAGCCGATATCAATACTAAGCTTGTTGTTATCGTTACCCGTCACGCCGATATTGGCCCAACCAATGATATTTTCACGCCACAGCATCGGCAGCGCGTAATAGCCAAGCTTTCGCTTTGCCGGTGGCGTATAGGCTTCGAAACGATAAGCCCAGCCCCATAAATGTTCGAAGCGACGACGATCCCACACGATCGGGTCAAACGGCGCCAATAATTTCACCCCGGCCGGCGTCCCCTCCACTGCGGCCTGTGCAAAGACTGCATTTTCATCAGCAGGCCATATATAAACTAATCCTTCGATCAACTCGCGTCGCAATATCTGGCGCGACACCATCAACTCAATACGCTTCAAGTAATCAGCCTCGGGTTTGTAATGACCCATCATGCTGATGAGTTGCGTAAGCGAGCGCTGCGGCAGCGGCGCATATAGATTGACCAGCAATCGTATGAGGCCATCGGCACGTTGCGTTGGCGACAGCTTTTCAAGCGTATTCAGTCGACGCGCAAGTCCATATACCCGCACACCAGATTCGCGATGAGCCACCGCAGCGCGGCCCTCCCGATGCAATGATTCCAGCATCATGGTGGTCGCCGAAGAGTTGCCGCCCCAGCCATTGGTGCGTCGGCCCATGCCGAGAACCCGCTCGATTTCGCGCGGATGCACATGAATATTTTCGTGGAGATAATCCAGCACTTTACGGCGCAACGGTTGATGCTCCGCGATAAAAGCTTGCCAGCGCGGTGACAGCTTGCGCGGATACAGTAGTGGCAAATGACGATGCGGGAAAAAGCCGTAGTTATGCAGCATATCTTCGGCTACATCCATGTCCGGATATTTTTTCTCCAAATCATCGATGCGATAATTCTTAACACGGTGGCGCAGGATCAGATCTTGCGCGCGTGCGGGTGCGCGAATCGGGTCAGCCTGCACATAGCCGAGCGTATCAATGGCGCTCACCAGACTTTGCGGCACAAACAGCGAGCGCGATACGGCGTAATGCGCGAGCTGCCTGCTGTTAATGTTTTCACTCACCATTCAATATTACGCGATTGCGACATTTGCGCCACCGCTTACTTAATCACGCTTTTGTCCTGCCCGAATAAAATTTTGCGTGAACCTTCATCATTAATACTGGGCGTTGAAGCTGGGTTGACTTCCTTTGAGCGCGCATAGGCGCGGCCCGTAGCAGGTCGCACATTGATGGCCTCGTGCCAGCGGGCCAGGTGCGGAAAATCAGCCGGATTCTGACTTTGCCGCTCCCACAAAATCCACGGGTAACAGGCCATGTCGGCAATCGTGTATTGATTGCCGCAGATGAATTTTTTTTCGGCCAAGCGTTTATTCAGGACGCCGTACAAGCGCGAGGTTTCTTTTACATAACGATCAATCGCGTAAGGGATTTTCTCGGGCGCATATTGTGCGAAGTGGTGGTTCTGCCCCAGCATCGGGCCAAGTCCGCCCATTTGCCAAAACAACCACTCTATACATTCAACCTGACCGCGCAAATCTTTAGGAATGAACTTGCCGGTTTTGCCGGCCAAATACAACAGGATGGCGCCAGACTCAAAAACACTAATCGGCTTTTTGCCGTCCACGGGCTCGCTATCGATAATCGCCGGCATGCGATTGTTGGGCGAGAATTTCAAAAACTCGAGTGCAAATTGATCGCCCTTACCGATATTGATGCCATGCAGGTTGTAGGCGATTTTCGCCTCTTCCAAAAACAACGTTATTTTGTGGCCGTTCGGCGTAGGCCAGTAGTAGAGGTCAATCATAAAGACTCCAATAGAAATTATTTTGACTGATGCATTGGTGCAACATCACTTACCAAACGCATTCACACCCGCTCGTTTGTACTGATCGGGCCACATCGGTGCATTGTCCAATTCCTGCGCCGCATGAATCGGCCAATACGGATCACGCAGCAATGCACGCGCCAAAAATACGCAGTCTGCATCACCATCACCGATGATTTGTTCGGCTTGCACCGGCTCAGTAATCAAGCCGACTGCACCAGTGGGTACAGCAGCAGCCTCACGAATGGCGCGGGCGAATGGCACCTGATAGCCGGGGCGAATGGTCATTTTTGCATCCGCAACATTGCCGCCAGACGAGACATCAATCAGATCAATACCAACATCTTTTGCGCGTTTGCACAATTCAATCGATTGCGTAATATCCCAACCGCCTTCTTTCCAATCGCTGGCCGAGAGCCGCAAAAATACCGGCCACTCTGCTGGCCAAGTATCACGCACCGCCGCGCATAGTTCCAGGGAAAAACGCATGCGATTTTCCAGCGAACCGCCATATTGGTCAGTACGCGTATTCGATAACGGCGATAAAAATTCATGGGCCAAATAGCCATGTGCGGCATGAATTTCAGGCACTTCAAATCCGGCGATCAGCGAGCGTTTTGCCGCTTCAACAAACGCATCAATATTGGCGCGGATATCGCTGACGGTCATCTCATGCGGCTGCGGATAGCTCGGTAAAAACGCAAGCTCGCTGGGCCCGATCACCGGCCAGCCGCCTGCCTCTTCAGCCACTTTGCCGTGTCCGCGCCACGGTGAAAATGTCGAGGCCTTGCGGCCCGCGTGCGCGAGTTGAATACTGGGCACCGCCCCCTGTGCTTTGATAAACGCAGCAATCGGTGCCCATGCCTGCATTTGCGCATCGTTCCAGATGCCGGCATCTTCAGGCGAGATGCGCCCAGCCGCCGTTACCGCCGCCGCCTCGGTCATCACCAGCGCCGCGCCACCCACTGCGCGCGAGCCTAAATGCACCAAATGCCAGTGGGTCGGCACACCGTCTGTACAACTGTATTGGCACATGGGTGAAACAAAAATACGGTTTTTGAAAGTCAGTTCACGTAAGGTGAGAGGGGAAAATAGCTGGGACATGTTGGTTTAACTCGTCTTAATTAGTGTTGTGGGGTTGCTTACAAAATTGAATGGTGATTTTAGTGTGGCAATAAGTCAGAATAACGCCTAATCCAGAATAAGTGCCTTGACTAAAAGCAGCACAAACATGAACCGACGCACACTCCTCACCCCGCTTAAAGATTGGGAGCAGCATGGCCAACGATTTCGTTATCGTGGCCACCCTGTTTTTTTTGCCAAAGCCGATAACCCCAATCGGTCCACCTTGTTACTGATTCACGGCTTTCCCACGGCGTCGTGGGATTGGTCGGCAGTGTGGGCGCCGCTCTTGCCGCATTTTCAGTTGCTGGCACCAGACTTAATCGGCTTTGGGTTTTCTGCCAAACCCGCAGACCACGATTACAGCATTCACGATCAAGCAAGCTTGTGTGAGGCGCTCCTGACGCAGGCTGGCGTTGATGAATATCACATCCTCGCACACGACTATGGCGATACCGTTGCACAAGAATTGCTGGCGCGCAGCCTCGAAGGTGGGTTGCGTCCCCGACTAAAAAGCGTGTGTTTTTTGAATGGCGGATTATTTCCCGAAACCCATCGCCCGCGCCTCATTCAACGTTTATTACTCAGCCCACTGGGATCGTGGATTGCCAACATGACCACCAAAGAAAAAATTGCCTCAAACTTGCTAGCGATTGCGGGGCCCGCGCATCCGCCCAGCAGTGAGGAGATTGATGGCTTCTGGACGCTGATTACCAACAACGACGGGCTGCACGTTTTTCCCAAACTGATCCACTACATGCGCGAACGGCGAAAAAATCGCACCCGATGGGTGGGCGCGCTCACTCAAGCCACGATTCCGCTGCGCTTGATCAACGGCGCGGCGGATCCGATTTCAGGCGAGCATATGGCCGCACGTTATCAGCAGTTGGTGCCGAATTCAGATTGCATATTGCTTAACGGTATCGGTCACTACCCACAGGTGGAAGCGCCCACGCTGGTGGCCGATATGCTGCTCAATTTTCACGACACACGCGTAAACGCTTCGTTACACCCGACCTCAAAGCAACCATGAGTAATATTGAGCTTCGCGCCGGACCGCGGGCGATTGCGCATATTCGCGCGCACGGCTTACGCCCGCAGGATATTGATATTGTCCCCGGCGCGGCCGGTGGCCCGAAAGGGTTGGGCCTCGCCAAGCTGGACGAGTGGCTGTTTGCAGACTGGCTACCGCAAGGCTTTGCGCAACGCACGCATCCCACCCACCTGATCGGCGCATCGATTGGCGCATGGCGTTTTGCCGCAGTGTGTCGTGGCATGGCCGACCATAAATTTTCTGCCGATGAAACCCGCAAAGCGCTAGCGCTTTTTGCCAAGGTCTACAGCGAAACCCAATACGGTAAAAATGCGGGTGCCGCCGCCATCACCGAAAGCGCGCGCAACCTGATTGATCTGTTGTTCGAAGGACAGGTGGCCAATGTGCTGGCCCATCCCCACTATCACCTCAATGTCCTCGCGGTACGCGGCAAGGGCATTCTCGCGCGCGAGCAGCGAGGTCGCACCCATGCAGGCTATGCGTTGGCCGCGCTGGCGAACGCCGCCGGACGAAAGCATTTGCGGCATTTTCTGGATCGCACCTGGTTTTATTCCGGATATGAAACCCCAGTATCCACGGCAATCTCGGGGCAAAAATGGCCTACAAACCTCGCCAGTACTGGGGTTGTCAATATGGCGTCATTCTTTGCTTCGCTCCAGCTTGATCCGTTCAAAACAGAATATGCCGCACTGACTGAAAATAATTTTCGAGATGTATTGATTGCCTCAGGCTCCATTCCATTGGTGCTCGAAGGTGTCGTCGGCATTGACGGCGCGTCCGAAGGCACTTATTGGGATGGCGGCATCATTGATTACCACCTGCATTTACCTTACGCCCACACCGAAGGCCTGGTGCTCTATCCGCACTTCACCAACAAAATTGTGCCGGGCTGGCTGGATAAAATGCTGCCGTGGCGCAAAGCAAAAGGCGCGTCGCTGGATAATGTCGTGCTGGTATGCCCCAGCGCGACATATCTGGATAAGCTACCGCTGAAAAAGTTGCCCGACCGCAACGACTTCAAACGCTTCGAGAACGACTACGATGCCCGCGTCAAATATTGGCGATTCGCGATGGATGAAAGCGAGCGCTTGCGTGACGAGTTGGCAGGGTTGATTGAGCGCGGTGATGTGGCGGGAAGGTTGCAGGCGATATAAATGTGTAGAACGCTGAAGTCAGGTCTAGCTAAATAGCATTGTGCCGCCTCAATACGGATGCAATACGAAGAACGCTGCTACATATCTAGACTGACCCCATTTGCGGTGTTAACAAAAGATTAGGCGGTGCACACGCTTGATTCAATACCCTGATTGAGGGCGAAGCGAAGAATAACAATTTTTAGGCATGCAACCAACTATGCCGCAACTTCCACCTGCAGCCAACCCCGCACGCTGTTGATAAACCACACGGATTGCGCACGCGGCAGATCATCCAGGGTCAACACCTGCTCGATAATATCACCGCCTGCGATCAGCTCTGCGCGCAGCACACCGGCCAATAGTCCGCTGGACAAACTCGGTGTAAACCATTTCCCGTCGATGTCGAGTACCAGCGAGCCGTAGGTAAATTCGGTGAGTTCGCGCTGTTGATTCCACAGCAGTACATCAAATGCTTCGGGGTGTTGTTGGCGGTGGGTGTCGTACACTGCGCGGCGGGTGGTCTTGTGATGCAACGCGCGTTCATGCCGATCCACTGGCGTATTGGCCAGGGCAACATTACGGGCAGCGGCAGATATTTTTTCAAAACTCCCCACTGGCTGGCTATCCTGAGACATTTTTGCTTCGAACGCCGCTCCAACGCTAGGGTTTTTCCATATGGGCGATGGTGAATCGAGCAGCTCACTCGTCAACGAAATCGTCCCGACACGGGTGACCAGTAAACGCACCCGCCGCACTTCTCCCACATGCGAGCGCGAATGTTCTTGTAAGGCATCGCGAATGCTTTTTTCGTCCACTGCAAAGCCAAGCACCGATGCCGATGCCCGCAACCGCTCAAGATGCCGTTCTAGCCACGCGTATTTATTATTTTCAAGGCGCAATGTTTCGAGTAATTCATAGCCGTGCGATGCACTCTTCATGAACGCGGCTTTGGCCATCGCCTCCGCATACTCGTCGCGGGTATCGGAATCCCAGACAATACCCCCGCCGACACCGCAAGTAGCGTTGCCAGATTCGGCCTCAATCACGATGGTGCGAATCGGCACATTGAATACGCAATTGCCATCGGGCGAAATAAAGCCGAGCGCGCCGCAATACACACCGCGCGGCGAGGTTTCACATTCAGCAATGACTGCAGATGATTTTATTTTGGGTGCGCCGGTGATCGAACCGCAGGGGAACAGCGCCTTAAAAATATCCGCAATAGTGGTGCCGCCGCGGGTTTCCGCTATCACGGTGGACGTCATTTGATACAAGGTAGGGTAGGTCTCCAGCGTGAATAAATTGGGCACAGCGACCGTGCCTGGCCTGGCGACGCGCGAAACATCGTTACGCAGCAAATCAACGATCATTAAATTTTCAGCGCGGTTTTTGCCGGATTGCAACAGTGCTTCAGCGAGTCTGGCATCATCGCGCTGCCAGGCTGGCCAGAGCTCACTTTCAACCGGCGGTGGCGCGCTTCGTTTGGCGGTGCCTTTCATCGGTCGGGTGCGCAAGGTGTGGCCATCCCACGAAAAAAATAATTCCGGCGACAGCGATAAAATACGATGGCTACCGATATCAAGAAACGCATTGAACCGCCCGTGCGAATCACGTCGCAAATCTTCGTACCATGCCTGCGCGCAACCTGAAAATTGACTGCGCAACCGCAGCGTAAAATTAGCCTGATAAATATCGCCGTTGCGAATAGACTCGCGAATTTTTTTGATTGATTCCGCGTATTGTTCAGGCGTGGTATCGGGCTGCCACTCGTCTATGTTGTATAGCTCCAGCCCGCCAACAGCTGGTGAGTGCGTCACCTGGGTAGTATCGAAAATACCAAACCACAACAGCGGTAGGCCATCGTTTTTTGTTGCCGTGTTTGCAAAAGTAGCGAGCGCGGGATCAAATGCGGCAGCAGCTTCGTAGGCCAGAAAGCCGGCCGCATAACGGCCGCCCGCAGTCGCCTCTGCAATCAATTCAAGTGCAGGCTGAACCTCATCAATATGCCGGGCAATGATGACGCGCTCGGCATCGCCGAATGCGAGCGGCGGTGCGCTGGCTGAGAATGATTTATTGAAATTAAAAATGAGCATGGGAAAGGGCTACCGACCTGCTTGCCTGCTGGTCAGCGCCCCATGATCTCAGCGTTTTATCACGCCCAGCAGACGCCCCAATGCAACCAGCGCGGCAAAGAGCGACACACTGAAAATCATTGCCAACGCCACGGTTACCAGCGCCTGTAATACGCCTGTGAGGCCGAACGTACCCACCAATAGCCACGCCGATAAACTACCCGGTACTGCAGCGCAAAGAATTGTCAGCACACTGAGAAGATAAGATTTCATGGGTGACGGGAAATGAACATAGGAGCCTTCAGCTTCAGGAGGTTGCATCGTGCGCTCAATCAATTTTAGTTATTGTGGTGGTAAATTACAGCTATAAATTATGACGGTATTTTTAATTGCAATCGCGTCGTTGAATCGCTCGACAGCATTATCCCAAATTCGGCGCCAGCCAGCGCTCCGCTGTTGGCAAATTCCAGCTTTTACGCCTAGCGTAATCGGCCAGCTGGTCTTTATCGATTTTACCCACGGCGAAGTACTGTGACTGTGGGTGCGCATAATAAAAACCCGACACCGCAGCCGTCGGCAGCATGGCGAAGGAATCAGTGAGAGTGATACCAGTTTCATGTGGCGCGTTTAATAACGAAAACAGCGGCGCTTTTTCACTGTGCTCAGGACAGGCCGGATAGCCCGGCGCGGGGCGAATGCCGAGGTATTTTTCGGCAACCATATCTTCGTTGCTCAAATTTTCATCGGCTGCGTAGCCCCACAGTTCACGGCGGGTTTGAGCGTGTAGGCATTCGGCAAAGGCTTCCGCCAGGCGGTCCGCCAAGGCCTTGACCATGATGGCGTTATAGTCATCGTGCTTGGCTTCGAAGGCTTTGGCGCGCTCTTCACAGCCCACGCCTGCGGTGACCGCAAAGGCACCCAAGTAATCGGCCAGCCCACTCGCTTTGGGGGCGATAAAATCGGCCAGGCATTGATTCGCGTTGCCCGCTGGTTTTTCGTTTTGTTGCCGCAAATGATGAAAGGTATGCATTATCTTCGTGCGACTTTCATCGGTATAAACCTCTACCGAATCACCGGCACTGTTAGCCGGCCAGAAACCGCACACACCACGGGCTTCGAGCCATTTTTCGTCAACGATTTGCTTCAGCATTTTTTTTGCATTGGCGTATACCTCACGCGCCGCCTCACCAACTACAGCATCTTCCAGAATCTGCGGATACTTGCCCCATAAATCCCAAGTTTGGAAAAACGGACTCCAATCAATATAGGGCACTAAATCTGCCAGCGGATAGTGGCTGAAGGTCTTGGTACCGATAAATGCGGGCCTTGGCGGAACGTAATTCACCCAGTCAATTTTCGCCCTGTTGGCACGCGCCGCCTCCAGCGAAACCAGCTTAACGCCTTTTTTATTGGCGTGCTGTTCGCGAACCTTGTCGTAATCGTTGCGCACCGAGTTTACGTAATCGTTTTTCAAATCATCCGATAAAAGATTACTGCAGACACCCACCGCGCGTGACGCATCAGGCACCCACACGGTGGCCCCTTTGTAATGCGGCTCGATCTTCACGGCGGTATGCGTGCGGGAGGTGGTGGCGCCACCAATCAGCAGCGGAATGGTGAAGCCCAAGCGCTGCATTTCCTTGGCCACATGCGCCATTTCCTCTAGCGAGGGCGTAATCAAACCCGACAAGCCGATGATGTCCACTTTTTCTTTGATCGCGGTATCGAGAATTTTTTCTGTTGAGACCATCACGCCCAGATCAATCACTTCGAAGTTATTGCATTGCATGACCACGCCGACAATATTTTTGCCGATGTCGTGCACATCACCCTTTACGGTTGCCATCAAAATTCGGCCCTTGGCTTTTGCGTTCTCCGCACCGGACAGGCGTTTTTCTTCCTCGATGAATGGAATCAAATGCGCGACGGCCTGCTTCATCACGCGCGCTGACTTCACCACCTGCGGCAAAAACATTTTGCCCGCGCCAAATAAATCGCCGACCACGTTCATGCCGTCCATCAACGGGCCTTCGATGACGTTAATCGGGCGGCCACCGTCAGTTTTTACCTTGAGGCGACATTCTTCAGTGTCCTCAACGATATATTGTGTGATGCCTTTCACCAGTGCATGAGTCAGGCGAGCGCCAACAGGCTCGCTGCGCCAGGCTAAATCTTCAATCTGGTCTCGTTTCTTGCCCTTGAACTGCTCGGCAAAACTGACCAGCCGATCCGTTGAATCCGGACGACGATTAAAAATAACGTCTTCAACCAGCTCCAATAAATCTTTTGGAATATCGTCATACACGCCAAGCTGGCCCGCGTTAACGATACCCATTGTCATGCCGACTTTACCCGCGTGATACAGGAAGGCGGTATGAATCGCCTCGCGTATCGGATCGTTGCCGCGGAATGAGAACGAAACATTCGACACGCCACCGCTGACTTTTGCATAGGGCAAATTTTTGCGAATCCATTCGGTTGCGTTGATGAAATCCATGCCGTAATTGGCATGCTCTTCAATACCGGTGGCAATCGCAAAAATATTCGGATCAAAAATAATATCTTCAGGCGGGAAGCCGACTTCATCAACCAAAATCTTGTACGACCGCGCGCAAATTTCAATCTTGCGCTGGTAAGTATCGGCCTGGCCTTTTTCATCAAAGGCCATGACAATAATAGCCGCGCCATAGCGGCGACACAGCTTGGCTCGCTCAATGAATTCAGGAATACCCTCCTTCATCGAAATCGAATTCACTATCGATTTGCCCTGTACACATTTCAGGCCCGCTTCAATGACACTCCATTTTGAGGAGTCGAGCATGATCGGCACTTTTGAAATGTCGGGTTCGGAGGCAACCAAATTCATGAACTTGTGCATGGCGGCGATCGAATCCAGCATCGCCTCGTCCATGTTGATATCGATGATCTGCGCACCGTTTTCAACCTGCTGGCGAGCTACTGCTAAAGCTTCGTTGTAATCGCCGTTCAAAATTAATTTTGCAAATGCGCGCGACCCGGTGACGTTGGTGCGCTCGCCGACGTTGACGAACAGCGAGTCTTCGCCGATGTTCAATGCTTCAAGCCCGGAAAGGCGCAAGCGCTTTTCAATCACTGGCACGTCTTGTCCAAGTGCACGCGGCGCAAACGGCGCAACGATTTCAACAATCGCCTTGATGTGCGCGGGCGTGGTGCCGCAACAGCCACCGGTGATATTCAGCCAACCCGCCTCGGCCCAGTCGAGAATGAATGAGGCGGTCTCTTCCGGTAGTTCGTCGTAGCCGGTCGGGGCCAGCGGATTCGGCAAGCCCGCGTTCGGGTGCGCAGAGACGCGGCAATCGGCAATACGCGCCAACTCTTCCACATGCGGACGTAGCTCTTTTCCGCCCAACGCACAGTTAAAACCGATCGAAATCGGGTTTGCATGGCGCACTGAATTGTAAAACGCCTCAACCATTTGTCCAGACAAAGTACGGCCGGATGCATCCGTAATGGTGCCGGAAATCATGATCGGCAAGCGTTGATCACCGCTTATGCCGCGGGCTTCGAACTCTTCTTCAATTGCAAAAATGGCGGCCTTGGCATTGAGCGTGTCGAAGATGGTTTCAATCAATAAAATATCAACGCCACCATCAATCAGGCCGCCCGTGGCCTCACGGTAAGCATCCTTGACCTGATCAAAATTAACCGCGCGAAATCCGGGGTCGTTCACATCCGGCGATAGTGATAACGTGCGCGTCAGTGGGCCCAGCACGCCAGCCACAAAACGTGGCTTGTCGGGGGTGGCGGTTGAATATTGTGCAGCCACGCTGCGGGCGAGTTTGGCCCCTTCCAGATTCAGCTCGTACACTAGCGCTTCCATACCGTAATCGGCCATCGAAACCGAAGTGGAATTGAAGGTGTTGGTTTCCAGAATATCCGCGCCCGCTTCCATGTACTGCGCATGGATTTCACGAATCACTTGCGGACGCGTCAGGGTCAGTAAATCATTATTGCCCCGCAAATCACTGGGCCACTCTTTGAAGCGCTCGCCTCGATATTCGGCTTCCGATAACCGATACTGCTGGATCATCGACCCCATCGCGCCATCAAGTACGAGGATGCGCCGGGCGAGCGCATCCATCAGTGTTTGCGTCTGGGCCGGGCGTGAATTTACCGATTGATCCATGTTCTAAATTGCTAGATATTTTCCTGTTACGCCATCACTATCACTGCTGGGATGCAATCCAGGCGTCAACCTTGGCTTCCAGCACCGACAGCGGCAACACGCCATCGCTCAATACCAGATCGTGATAATTGCTAAGGCTAAATTTGGCGCCCAATTTTTGAGCCGCACGGGCACGCAGCGCCTGAATTTTTAATGCACCAATTTTGTAGGCCAACGCCTGACCCGGCCATGCCATATAACGCTCGGTGGCGCGGCGCGCTTCAGCTTCGATAACACCTTCGTTGTCCATCATGTATTGCATAGTTTGTTCACGCGTCCAGCCTTTGGTATGCAGTCCTGTATCGGTAACTAGGCGCACCGCGCGCAGCAGCTCATCTTTCAGGTGGCCAAGGTATTGGTTGGGGTCATCATACAAACCCATTTCACGGCCCAGCGTTTCGGCATACAACGCCCAGCCCTCGCCATAGGCGGTAATCCAGCCAAACTTGCGGAACTTGGGCAGCGGCAACTCTTGCTGCAACGCCGTGTGATAGTGGTGCCCTGGCTGACCTTCATGCAAAAACAAGGTGGTCATACCGGTGTTGCGATATTGCTTGGGGTCTTCAATCACCGTGTAAAACACACCGGGGCGAGAGCCATCTGCTGCGGGACCGCTATAGTGATCCGAGGCGGTGGCACGCGTGAGCTCAGGCTCGGCACGAATTTCCAGCGGTGACTTGGGCGCACGACCAAATAATTGAGGTAGCTTGGCGGCAATTTTTTTATTCAGCTCGCCATACGCATCCAACACATCTTGTTCGGTTTTGAAGGGTCGGAACTGCGCTTCGTTATCGTGCCATTTCAAGAAGTCAGTCAGACTGCCTTCAAACTTGTAGCCAGCCTGAATCTTCGCCATCTCGCCACGAATACGCGCCACTTCTTTTAAGCCCAGCGCATGAATTTCTTCCGGCGTTAGATCGGTCGTGGTATGAAATTTGACCAGATATTTGTACCATGCCGCACCATCAGGGATAGCCGAAACGCCAGCACTGGCGCGGGTCTTCGGCAAGTAATCATTCTCCAGAAACGCGTAAAACTTGGCCGCAGCGGGCACCAAGCGCGACTGAATGGATTTTTTATATGCCGCGGTCAAACGTGCCTGATCAGGCTTGGAAAAGGTAGACGGCATGTTTTTGATGGCGAGAAAAAATACGCTTTTTTCCACATCAGTTTCAGTCAGCGCTTTAATGGCAGGCAAGCCGCTCACAATCAGCGGCCTAGGCTGGACCACGCCGCGCCTGATGCCTTCACGCATATTGACCATGGCCTGATCAATCCAGAGCGGCAATTTATCAAGCCGCTTCAAATAATTTTCGTAATTCTTGACGGTTTTGAGCGGTTGAATATCTTGCCCGGTACCGAATTGCGCAAGACTCACTGGCAAGCCACCATATTGATCAAAGGGCAGTAATTCAAGTGGGAACTTAGCGCCGTCCAGCTGCTCCTGCAGTTGGCGCCTCAATACGGCGTAGGTCATGCGATCAGCGGATGTGAGTTTGTTCTCGTCGATGGCCTGCAATTCCTTGAGCACGCGCTTTGCCAGCGCAGTTTCTTTCGCCAGATGGGCGGGCGAAATGGTAATCGTCAGCAGACCTTCAAAACGAGTCTCACCGGTGGTCGCGGTGCCTTCGAGCGGATTTAATTGCAGGCGCTCTTCAAAATAGCGTTCGGCGATTTTTGCCAGGCGCTTGCCGGATTCATTGACGGCAGGCGCGGTGGCTGATGCAGCCGCAGGTATGACAACTGTCGCCGGAGCGGCCGAACTAACGCCCGCTACCAGCGATATAGCTCCCAATAGAACACGCAAATAAACACCCATCATCGTCTCTCCCCAATAAAAAAACCTGTCGCGCTTGGCTTCGGCGGCGGACAGGCTTTGTGAAAAACACGCACCCTCTCTTTAGCCGCATTTATTGGATGCTGATATCAAAAAAAGACACCCACCCGCGCCCGCAAGCTGAATATCAAATCGGCGCTTCAAGACTAATATTCTACGCCTTAAGGACAGCTTCGTCAGCTAGCATTCCACCAGCCGGACCGCCAACCCACCCAGCGATGTTTCCTTGTACTGAGTCTGCATATCCGCACCGGTGCGGCGCATGGTATCAATGGCCTGATCAAGCGTGACATGGTGGGTGCCATCACCGCGCATCGCAAGCGAGGTCGCGGAAATCGCCTTGATCGCGCCCATCGCATTACGCTCGATACACGGTATTTGCACCAGACCACCGATCGGGTCGCAGGTCATGCCCAGATGATGCTCGAGCGCAATTTCGGCGGCGTTTTCAATTTGCGCATCGGTGGCGCCGAGCACAGCCGCCAGTCCGGCGGCGGCCATCGCGCTTGCGGAGCCTACCTCGCCCTGGCAGCCGACTTCAGCACCGGAGATTGAGGCATTCATTTTGCACAGTGCGCCAATCGCGGAAGACACCAGCAAATAATCGCGCAATTGTTGCTGGGTAGCCCCGCAAAAATCATGGGCATAGCGCATTACAGCAGGCACTACGCCTGCTGCGCCGTTAGTCGGAGCGGTCACCACACGGCCACCGGCGGCGTTTTCTTCATTTACCGCAATCGCATAAACACTGACCCAATCCATAATCTGATGCGGCAAATTGGCGTGATGGGATTGTTCAGCGATTAATTTCTGATGAATGCTTGCCGCGCGGCGCATGACCTTGAGTCCACCCGGCAACATGCCCTCGGTGTTAAGGCCGCGATCAATGCAGGCAAACATGGTTTCAATCACGCGGTCCAGAAATGCATTGGTTTCTGTTTCGCTACGCAGTGCGAACTCGTTAGCGCGCAACAACTCGACCATGCGCTTATTTTCGCGGGCGGTCATCAGCAACAGCGCGCGCATGGTGTTGAAAGCGAATGGTGGTGCACGTTCATCGCCTCTTGGCGCACCCACAAAGACTTCATCTTCATCGACCACAAAACCGCCGCCAACGGAATACATGATGCGTTCGGCAATCAGCTGCTCATGCGCAAACGCGCGAAAGGTCATGCCGTTAGAATGCACCGGCAGCAAATCGCGCAAATTAAAAATAATATCGGTTGCAGGGGTAAATGAAATATCGCGCTGACCCAGCAGGTTTAAATGATGACGACTTTTGATATCCGCGATGATGATGGGTACCTGGGCAATATCAATTTCATCAGGCAGCTCGCCACTGAGGCCCAACATCATCGCGGTATCGGTGCCGTGCCCGCGCCCGGTATGTGCAAGTGAGCCGTGCAGCTCGACACTGATTCGCGTCACGCGGGCGAAGTCCACCGCCGGGATTTCGAACACAAACCGCCGTGCCGCGCGCATCGGGCCGACGGTATGCGAGCTGGATGGACCTATGCCGATTTTAAAAAGATCGAAAACGCTGATGTACAAGGGGAAGGGGCGGCGCGGAAGTGGGTTGGAAAAGTGAAAATTAGGCAGGTGCGTTTGCTTGCAGCCAATCCGCCGCCAACGTAGCGAGGGTTTTAACACCAACCTTCAAACCAGACTCGTCCACATAAAAACGTGGGCTATGGTTTGACGGCGCTGTTTTACAATCCTGATCTTTGGGCGTGCCCCCGATAAAAAAGAAAAAGCCCGGCACCGCTTGCTGGAAATAAGCAAAATCTTCTGCCCCGCAGGTTTTGGGGCAGATACCCACCGCGGCCTCGCCAGCCACGCGCTTCAGCACCGGCACCGACCAACTGGTGAGTGATTCATCGTTCGAGGTGACCGGATAGCCGCGCGCGATATGCACATGTGCGGTGGCGCCACCGGACTCGGCAATCAAGGTGGTGATTTTTTGTACGAAGGCGTGAATGTCGCTGCGGTGACGCTCGTCAAATGCGCGAATCGTACCTTCCATTTTCACTTCATCGGGAATGATGTTGCTGCGATTGCCGCCCTGGAAGCTGCCGACCGTCACTACCGAAGGCTCCTCGGTGAGATTCATTTTGCGAGACACAATCGTCTGCAAGCCCAGCACAATCTGTGAGCCGATCACGATCGGATCAACCCCCGACCAGGGTTGCGCGCCATGGGTCTGGTTGCCGCGCACAAAAATACGGAATTGATCAGCACTCGCCATCAGCGGGCCGGAGCGATAGCCGATCATATTGACATGTTGTTTGGAAGTGATATGCAGACCGAAAATCGCATCGACTTTAGGGTTGTCCATGCAGCCCTGCTCGATCATCATTTTTGCGCCGCCTTCTTCACCGATCGGCGGCATTTCTTCGGCAGGCTGGAAAATAAATTTGACGCTGCCGGTCAAGTCCTTGCGCATGCCAGCCAAAATTTCTGCAACGCCCATCAAAATCGCCACATGGGTATCGTGGCCGCAGGCATGCATTACCCCGGCCTCCGCACCATTCCACTGCGCGCGCGCCTGACTCTTGAACGGCACATCAGTTTCTTCGACTACCGGCAGGCCATCCATATCCGCCCGCAGCGCCACACAGGCACCCGGCTTGCCGCCCTTGAGCACCCCCACCACGCCGGTGTAGGCGACTTGTTCACGCACCTCGTCAAAACCCAGTTTGCGCAAATGTGCAGCAACCATTTTGGCGGTTTCAAATTCCCGATTACCCAGTTCCGGGTTGGCATGCAGGTGGCGGCGCCACGCAATCACTTGCTGCTCAAGACGATCGGCGTGATCGCGAATGACGGCGTCAAAAGGGAATAAATTTTCAGGTGCGTTCATTAAGGTCTCCTTATTTCAGCGATTATCGCACTCTGCGCGCCGCATTGCCCGCACAAAGTGGTGTGAACGCTATAATCAAAAAAATATTAAATCATCTGGAGTACCAATATGGAGCGCACATGGATCATCTAACCCCCAAGCAAGCCGCCGAGTTTTTGGCCGCAGACCCCACGGCAATTTTTGTTGATTGCCGTAGCGAAATGGAATTTTTATTTGTCGGCCACCCGGTGGGCGCGATGATGATTCCATGGAATGATGGTCCCGAGTGGGAAATCAACCCACACTTCGTCGGCCAGGTTAAAAAAGCGGTAGGCCATTCGACGCATCGCCCGGTGGTGTTGGTGTGCCGCTCCGGCAATCGCAGTGTCGATGCCGGTGAGGCGCTTGAAGCGGCCGGATTTAGCAAAGTGTTCAATGTGCTGCACGGTTTTGAAGGCGAGCTTGACGAGCATCACCAACGCGGCAATATTTCGGGTTGGCGTAAGGATGGCTTGCCGTGGGAACAGGTTTGATATTGAGCACTTGATTGATGAAAAAATTCTATCTCCTTGCTGCCATCATCGGTGCCATTGCACCCTACGCCACTTACTTCGGCTACCTCGCTTATGTACCGGGCACATCGGGCGCATTGTCATTGGCCTATGGCAGCCCGATTGCCGCTGCGACACTCGTTGATTTCTCGATTTCATGTTTGGTGTTTTGGCCGTTCTTATTTTCGGAAGCCAGGCGTCACGGCGTGCGCTACCCGGTTTTTTATATCGTGACGAATATCGTTATCGGGCTGTCATTTGCGCTACCGGCGTTCTTGTATCGGCGCGAACTGGCACTTGATTCCAAGCGAGGAGAGCAGCCGGAAAGCCTCGCCAGTGCTTGATTCTGGCGAATCTGACCCTAAAAATTCCCCGCCGCCATCAGGTCTGGCGTGGACTATGTGGGGCTTGGGCGCGACATTGTATTTCATCGCGTTTTACCATCGCGTGGCACCTGCCGTTATTACCACCGAGCTTTCGCAAGACTTCGGCTTGACCGCTGCTGCGCTGGGAAATTTGTCGGCATTTTATTTTTACAGCTATGTCGCCATGCAAATTCCAACTGGCATATTGGCGGATCGGTTTGGGCCAAGGGTGTTGCTGACGGTGGGCTCAGTCGTGGCCGCAATCGGCACGGCGGTATTCGCTATGGCTCCCAATGCAGCCTGGGCAAACATGGGTCGCCTGCTGATTGGCGGCTCGTCCGGCATGGCGTTTGTCTGCATGCTAAAACTGGCGAGCCACTGGATGCCTGCGCGGCAGTTTGCCTTGACCTCGGGGGTAGCACTCGCGGTGGGTGTGTTCGGTGCAGTTTCGGCTGGCGCACCACTGCGTATATTGGTCAATGAATTCGGTTGGCGGGATGTGATGTGGGCCACAGCCGCAGTGACACTGGTATTGGCGGTCGTGACCTGGCTATTGGTGCGCGATGATCCCAACGCGCGCGGCTATGCCAGCTATGCGGCCGCCAACGAACAGGCCGACTCTGCGGCCAATGTTTTCGACGGATTGAAGGCAGTGCTGCGCTACCGCAATGTGTTGCTGCTGTTTTTTATTCCAGGCGCGATGACGGGCATCACCCTCACCTTCGCCGGACTTTGGGGTGTGCCTTTTCTCACCACCCACTACGGGCTGACGCAAACCAATGCCGCCGGCCTGTGCTCTGCGATGATGGTCGCATGGTCCATAGGTTGTTTGAGTTTTGGCACCGCATCAGACCGAATTGGCCGTCGCAAGCCACTTTATCTGGGCGGCATGATGGGTGCGTTAGTACTGTGGGCGATAGTGGTATTCATCCCGCATCTGCCCTATTTATTGTTGGTGATACTGCTGGCAGCCACCGGATTTTGCGCTGGCTGTTTTATCATCACCTTCGCCTTCGCCAAAGAGTCCGTTCCGCATCGCTATGCGGGGACGGTATCAGGCGTATCGAATATGGGCGTGATTGTCGGGCCGATGCTGCTACAACCGCTGATAGGGTTGATTCTGGACAGGCATTGGCAGGGCGCGCTGGTGGACGGCAAGCGGGTGTTTGATTTGGCATCGTACAGCCAAGGATTTTCGATGATGCTAGGATGGTGCGTGCTGGCGCTGGTGCTGCTTTTTTTTACGCGAGAAACTTATTGCAGGCAGATGGACTAGTCGCCATCATGAGGGCCGCGATCTGCTCGCCGGTTTGTCAAATGCCAACGCAGAACAAATACCCAATGCTCGTCATTACGCAAACTGTACTTGCCTGATCTGCAACCGCTGGTACCCCAGCCAGCACCCCAGCCCAGTCAGCATCAACAGGACCATCGCAATTGCCAGCCACTTGGGGGAATGTGAAACCGCCGGCGACAGCACCCCGGCGACGAGGGCGTTGATGATGCCCGATACAAACCCCTGCAGCGATGCGGCCATGCCGCGCCGGGTCGGAAACATATCGAGCACGATCAGCGACAACGAGGGCATGGCCATGGCGCTGCCGATCGCGTAGAAAAATAGCGGGATGATAGCCCACGGCACCGAGGGCTCGAAGGTGAATGCATAAATTAGATTTGCAGCGGCCGCCAACACCATGAACCGGTAGGCATACGACACGGTTTTAGCCAGCGTCATTTTGCCGGCGACGCGGCCCGAAATAAACGCGCCGGTCATGATGCCGGTGATGCCGGGAATGAACAGCCATGCGAATTGCTGCGGGCCAAGCTTTAGTGATTCCGGCACATACACCGGTGCTGACATGAAGTATAAAAAGAACGCGTTGAAATTAAATCCGACCGCGAGTGAGAGTAATAAAAATGGCAGGTTCGCGCCGACTTCCCGATAGCCTGCAAACAGTGGCCGCGGGCGAAATGACTGGCGCTTGTCGTCGGGCAAGGTTTCATGAATGGAAAACAGAATCACCAGCATGAGCAGCACCGTGATGATCGCGAGAAACCAGAAAATGGCGTGCCAGCCAAACCATGTATAAAGATAGCCGCCGATAATCGGCGCAATCGCAGGCGCGATGCCAAACCACAGCGTGACCATCGACATTAATTTTTGCGCGTCGGTATCGTTGAAGAGATCGCGAATCATGGCGCGTCCCACCACCATGCCCGCGCCGACGGACAAGCCCTGCACGATACGGAAAATCAACAACATGCCAATGCTGGGCGAGAGTGCGCAGCCGATTGAGCCAATCAAAAAACCGATGAGGCCGGCGATGATGACCGGCTTGCGGCCAAAGCTGTCAGACAGTGCGCCATGAAATAAAAACATGAACGCGAAGGCCGCCAGGTATAGCGACAGGGTCTGCTGCATTTGCAGCGTGCTGGCACCAAGGTCGTGGCCCATGCCGGTGAAGGCTGGAATGTAGGTATCAATCGCAAACGGGCCAAGCATAGCCAGCCCAGCCAACAGCAATGCGAATACCCAGCGGGGGGTTTCGTGGTGGGCGTGGCTTTTATCAGGCATTGGCATTCACCACACAAAGAACGCCTGATGGCGAGGCGTTTGAGGCAAAAAAGGCCGAAAACACCCGCCATTGCTTGAGTTTAGTTTTTTGTTATGCCTCACGGTGCCGACTTATCCATGCGCCGATATTGAATCGCTTCGGCGATATGCGCGGTATCAATGCGCTCGGCGGCGGACAAATCTGCAATCGTGCGCGCGACTTTGAGGACGCGATGATAGGCACGCGCTGATAATCCCATGCGCTGAATGGCATTTTTTAAGAGCGCTTCACCGGCTTCGTTTGGCACGCACAAAACATCAATATCGGCCGGCTCAAGCTTTGCATTCGGTTTGCCCTGGCGCTTGATTTGAATTTGATACGCGCGTTCAACCCGCTCGACAATGGCGGCGGTTGCCTCGCCTTTGGCGGCCTTGACCAATTCGAGCTGCGGCACCGCGGGCACTTCAATCTGTAAATCAATACGGTCCAGCAATGGACCAGAAATTTTACCGCGATAGCGCGATACCTGATCGGACGTGCAGCGACATTTATTGGTGTAGTGACCCAAATAACCGCAGGGGCATGGATTCATCGCGGCGAGAAGCTGAAACTCGGCGGGGAAATCGGCCTGCCGCGCCGCGCGTGAAATCGTGATGCGGCCTGACTCCAGCGGCTCGCGCAGCACTTCCAAAACGCCACGGTCAAATTCGGGCAATTCATCCAAAAATAACACACCCTGATGGGCCAGTGAAATTTCACCGGGCTTCGGGTTGCCGCCCCCTGTAAACCCTACCGTTATTTGCGACTGAAGCCATTTACAGGATAGTATTATGAGACCAATACAAATGTGGACGAGGATGAAACAAGATTCCCACGGCGTGCGTAGAGTGCCCATTAACTCGCGAAGTCTGACGGGTGAGGTGGACGGAAAGGAGTTTGAGTCGTCGCTAGAAAGAGATTTGATGTTACTCATGCACTGGGATTATGCAGTAGACTACTTCCAGTCACAACCGGTCCGCATCGAATACTCTGATTCTGCGGGCAAACTGCGCACATACACGCCCGACCTTTGGGTTAAATTTCATGAGCAATTGGCGCCAGGCCGCAAACCCATTCTTTTTGAAGTGAAATATCGGGCTGACTTAATCGCCCAAGCCTCGGAACTGAAGCCAAAATTCCGCGCCGCGCGAGCGTACGCGAAAGAACAAGGGGGCCAGTTTAAAGTTGTTACCGAAACAGAAATACGGTCGCCCTACTTAGAGAACGTCAAATTCCTATGGCGATATCGAGACTCCCGCTACCATATTGAACATCAGGTCAAGTTAACGCAGACTTTGGAAGAGATGGCCGTAGCGCCCGTCTCGATTCTGCTTGAGGCAACTTATCGGTCTGAAACCCTGCGTGGTGAGGCGCTCTGGACTCTATGGTGTTTGGTAGCGCGGCAAGAAATTGTCTTCGACATGACGCAGCCAGTGTCAATGGATACGTGTGTGTGGCTCAATCGATGAGCCTTCTGTCTCTACTGCGACTGATCCCTGGGGCCAGCGTTCGCGCTGGTCAGGATAGATACCGCGTGATTGACTTGGTCAGCGCAGGCGAGGTGCTTGTCGAATCGCCGAATGGCACACGGCGGTCAATCAAGGCGGTCGATTTATCCCCTGATTTTAGCGTTCCGGTTCAGTCCCAAGCAGATGTTTTGTCAATTCCCCCGAAAGCGTGGGAGCGTGCCTTAGAAACATATGAGGGTATCCGTCCACTTATAGAAATGGCGCCGGGAAGCCGCAATCGAAAAGACGTTGAAGCAGTTGCCAAAAAACTGGATAAGAGTGTCGCAACCGTTTACCGCTGGCTCAATCAATACGAGGAAACCGGCTTGGTCTCTTCGTTGGTTAGAGTCGAACGCAAAGATAAAGGCACGAGCAAACTAGACGAGCAGGTTGAAGCGGTTGTCAAAGAAACCATCGAATCGTTTTACTTGACGGCGCAACGTCGAAGCGTAACCAAAACATCATTTGAAATTCGCAAAAAGTGTAAAGAAAAAGGCCTTTCGCCCCCGGCGGAGCGCACGGTTACGAATCGCATCTTCAACATCGGCGGCGAGTATAAATTGCGCAAACGGCGCGGCAGCAAGGCGGCTGATGAAAAATACCTTCCGTTGCGGGGATCGTTCCCTAATGCGAATTATCCATTGGCCGTCGTTCAAATTGACCATACGCCCATGGACGTAATTTTGGTGGATGACGTTCACCGTAAACCAATCGGACGGCCATTCTTAACCGTCGCTTTTGATGTTTGTACCAAGATGGCGGCTGGTTTTTACATCTCACTGGATCCTCCGGGTGCGCTCGCGACCGGGCTGTGTCTATCGCAAGCCATACTCGGCAAAGAGGCCTATCTCATAAAATTAGGCGTTGAGCATCTGCCGTGGCCGCTGTACGGATTGATGCGTACGATTCACACAGACAATGCGCGAGAATTTAGGGGAACGATGCTCGGCAAGGCCGCTAAGAACTTTGGCATTATTTGCGAGCGGCGGCCTAAAGGCCAACCTCGGTATGGCGGACATGTGGAACGGATGTTTCGAACCTACATGACCGAAGTTCACAACGAAATTCCAGGCACGACCTTTTCTAACGTTCAGCAGAAGCTCGAATACGATTCGGAAGGCAGGGCGATCATGACACTGGACGCCCTTAATAAATGGTTTACCATTTTCATACTGGGCGTATATCACCAGCAACCACATGCAGGGAACGACGGTTTACCGCCGTTGGCAAAATGGAACGAAGGAATTTTTGGTGCTGATGGCAGACCGGGAACTGGCATGCCCATGCGGGTCGAAGACGAAGAAAAACTTCGGCTCGATTTCCTTCCCTACATCCTACGAACCGTCCAGGAGTATGGAATCCGGATCGAAGGCATTGACTACTGGACAGATGCCATCCGACGCTTCGTTCATGCACTAGATCCCAATTCGATCACGAAAAAGCGGCAATTTATTTGCCGCTACGACCCGCGCGATCTCAGTAAAATTTGGCTTTTTGATCCTGACTCAAAGAAGTATGTCGAAATTCCGTATCGCGACTTGTCGCGGGCGGCGATCAGCAAATGGGAGTTGCGAGGCGCAAAAGTATTTTTGCGAAACAAATCCATTTCAGCAACGAATGAAACACTGATTTTTAAATCAGTCGATGAAATGCGCGCCGTGGTTGAATCGGAGGCGGAAAAGACAAAGTCTGCCCGGCGAATGCATCAGCGCCAAAAGCAATGGAAAAAGGCACCCCCATCGAAACCGGCTGCAAAAAACGCTCTTGCTCCAGCGATTCCAGTCAGTACGGCGGACGACGAGTATGAAAATGACATTCTGCCATTCGCGAGCATTCGGGAGTCATGATAGTGGATCGGCCCCGAGAGTTGTCACCGCGGGCACAGACGTTGCTACTCGCCTCGGACGAGGAGCGGTTACGACATATCGACATGCCGATCTTTATTTCCTATAGCAAAGCAGCGAAGGTATTGTTGGAAATGGAAGATTTACTTGACCATCCCAAAACTAATCGGATGCCGAACTTGCTCCTTTTGGCGCGCTCGAATAACGGTAAAACGGAGATACTTCGGGAGTTTTTGAAGTTGCACCCTGCCGAGGATCGTCGCGACAGCGATACGGTATACGCGCCCGTCGTTTACATCCAGTCCCCGCCTGGCCCGAGCGAACATATTTTTCTGAATAAATTGTTAATGATGTTGGGGGCGACCGTTCGCCAAAATGACGCTTCGGACCGAAAGCTTCTGCAGCTGATGGATATCCTTCGCCGCGTTCAGACCAAAATACTGATTGTCGATGAGCTAAACGCGTTGCTCGCGGGCAGTGTAACCAAGCAACGATTCTTTTTAAATATGCTGAAGTATTTGAGCAACGAGCTTCGAATATCGGTGGTAGCAGCAGGCACCGCTGACGCGGGGCAAGTGGTTCGTACTGACGCACAGATCTTAAATAGATTTCCGAGTCGCATATTGCCGCTCTGGCAGGAAGGAACGGAATTTAGACAGCTGCTGCGCAGCTTTGAATATGTCCTGCCACTGAAGCAGGCGTCCGAAATTCATCGGGGCGATTTGCCCCGAAAAATCTATGGTTTGAGCGAAGGCGTTATCGGGGCGGTCGCGAGCATTCTTCGGAGCGCTGCGAAACACGCGATTGCACTCAAAACGGAACGCATCACCGCCGACATCATAGACAGCTGTCCATTCGTGTCACAACGTGGCGACCCCGACAAAGACATTATCTGAGGTCGTAGACGGCCTTAGCGGGACGCTGTGGCCGATCCATTTGAAGCCCAAAGCGGACGAATTGTTGAGTTCCTGGATCATCAGACTCGCCCACGGGCATGGATACAAAGTCGAAACTTTGTGCACCCTGCTGTTCGGGTACCGCAGCGCTATTTGGAACCGGGACATCGACAAACTGGCGCCTATTGAAGTCGGCGAGGCGCTCATTCAAGCAACCGGGGCCACGTGGCAACAATTCGAAGAGACAACGCTTCGGAGCTTCGAGGGATATTTGTTTGAGCGCCACAATGTAAATGGGCCCTCGCGTTGGCTCATACCGTTGGGTATCCATCATCGCTCACGTAAGCGGCCAGGGCTGATGTTTTGTGCAGCCTGTCTTGCCAGCGACGAGGAGCCCTACTTTCGCCGTATCTGGCGTACAGCCTTCGCGACTATTTGCACCGCGCATGGCAACGCGCTGCGGGACACGTGCCCCAAATGCAGTGCGCCAGTCGCACCGCATCGATCAGACATGATGGGAAAGAACCTTTATCCCCACGGCCCTCTCAACACCCGATGTTGGTCGTGTGATTACGATTTGAGAAATATTCGATCACTGCAGGCGGCACCGCTGGCAATGGTCAATTTTCAACGGCGATTTGAGGGTGCGTTGAAAAACGGACACATTGATTGGGCAGGAAATTCGGGTATGCACTCCATCCCATTTTTCAATGGCATGCGACTGTTGATAGGCGGACTACATTCAGCGCTAAAGGCGGCAGACCTATCGGCAATTTGTGAGTTGGATTCTCGGTGGAAACTTTCTAGGTTGGGGATTGAGTCGGCTTCGCTTGAGCACCGAGCAGCGATATTCACGTGTCTTGAACAAATCACCCGCGACTGGCCGAGTCAATTTCTACAGTTGTTAAAAATCTCAAAAAAGCCATTTTCGACCTGGTGTCATGAATCCTCGGGTGATGCATTCTGGTACGAGGCGCTTGTACGTCGCGAATGCTATTCAGGCCGGGCCCGCCTTTCGCTAACCGAGGTTGACGCAATTTCAAACTGGCATCTATCGCAAAGCCGGAAACTCGTTGGTAAGAAAGCCCGTGAAATCGCCGGACGCGATATTGCTAGGTTTACTCGCTCGGCACGATACGGCATCGTTTCTAACGATAGTTATGAAGAGCTGATGATCAGCCTGGACCATGAAATCGCGGGTACCCAATCAAAGAATGAGCGGAGTCTTCTGCTGCGTGACAAAGTAATGTTCGCAACGGCGCGTGTTTTTTCTCTCGATCTTGGCGATTTAGCAGCGCTTAAAATTGGCGACTTTGACCTAACGGCCATCAATGATCTGCCGCCCCAATTCAATTATCCGCCCATCACATCGGATGAATCAAAAGCGTGGATAAGCTGGTATGTCACCACGATCCGGCCTTCGGTTCGCGTGAATGTCGACGAACAAGCACTATTTGTCTCGCCAAGAACCGGTCGAGCCTTGGGGCCAACCTCGGTTAGCGGTCGCTTTTGTAGGGCGGTCGGCGCGGCTGGATTGGAGCGCACTATCAAAAGCTATACCTGGTGGACGAAGCACTCACTTACACCAATTGGCAATTTAACGACGTGAATCATTTTGCGGTTTTACATGCGGTATGGCTGCAACGACGCGATGGCCGATATCTACCCACCCGTGAGACCACCACCGGGTTGTTTACGTGCACCAGAACCTCACTTTCCGCCTGTAGACGATTCGAATCCGATCGTTGCTTGGAGTCATTTGGCAACCATTCCTTAAGCGCCTTGACGTTAGCAGTGACCCCGGCCGCGAGTAACGGCAATGCATTAGAAGCGTTTTTTTAACTACCTTGGCAATTGCGGTCCACTCATTTTTAAGCTCGACGTTATAAAAAATTATATTCAAAATTTATAATTTAATATAGAAGCTGACGAGTTGTGACTGTTCTCTTTGTGTGACACGAAATGCCGTGATGGCAAAAATTCCCGACACAGCGCTGATTATCCTGCAAGGTGAAGATAAGTTGGCGCTGTAAGAGTCGAAAACTCGGCGTGAAAAGCATTATTTCTGTAGGGCATGTGGAATATGTGTGTTCCATAGAAAGCATGCGGCTCCAAACCACTTCGGAATCAATGTGTTCTGCTTGGATAGCGTAGGTATTCGGTCCCGCCATGAGCCCAATCGGATCGCTTTCAATGTATCTGCCCGTCGCTGGGTCATAATCCCTGAAATAGTTGTAAAACGTTCCCAATTCCATATCCGGGTACTGCCCCGGGAACCGCAAGTTGTACTTGAACGCCGTCCCCGTGTTGGCTGGGTGTTAAGCCGATGCCGCTGACTACGGGTATTCGCATCAGGGATCGTTACCGGATGGCCGAGACCCCGCCGCGCAGCGGCTCAGAACGACAAGGGGCTTGGGGCGCTGTGCGCCTAGAGCCCGTCCTGCTGGCGGGTACGCACGCGGGCAGGGATGCCCCGCCTTGAACGGTAGAATTGACTCTGCGTCGACTTGTCGACATACTGAAAAAATGGTCAAAAAACCGCCCTCGCCTCCCCCTCCCGCCGATGGCCGACAAATCGTCGGCTTCAGCCTGCCGCCTACGGTCACCGTCGAAGTGAAGATGGAAGCGGCGTGTCGTAACGTCTCCCTGAAAAATCTGTTCGCGGAGATGTGGACGCTCTACAAGAACAACACAAAAAAGAGCGCCTAGCGCGAAAGGAACGGATGCCCGTCAATCTCGATAAGCCACTTCAATGGAAAGCAGACGTTGCCCTGTCCGTGGACATGTACAACGAATGGTTCATGAAGTTCGCGCCGGTAGCGTTTCGCACCACGCGCATTCAGACCACGAAAGACGTTGAAGCGGCGCTCCATGCGACCGGCAACCTCACCAACATTCAACCGGCGATGCTGCGGCAGCACCCTGAAATCCTGCCGACACTTCGCATGTCAACCTGCCCACCGCTGGCGGTGGATCGCATCATCGGCCTCGCCGGCGTCTCGGCCAGCATGGTCAAACGCATGGAAGACGAGGGCAAGCTTCCCGTGCGGATGCCATTGGCACAGGTCGATATTGAGCTGGGCAAGATCACCACCATCATTCAGAAGATGGCTGACCCCGACATCTTCATCTGGCTGGGCCGGGCACAAGGCGCTACCGATGTAGAAGTCCACCGTGCGGCCACCATCGTGGCTGACCGGCTGTGCGGCGCGGTGGCGAACCCCATCATTCGCAACGCCCAAGAGAAGCGCCAGCTCCTGGAAATCAAGAACTGGTTGGAAGCGCGGGGCTATCGGCAGCTTGCCAGCCGTGAGGGCACGAAGTTCAACGCCATGTCGCCTGGTACGTTCAGCTTCCGCGTGAATGTGCCCGTCAAGTTGGAAGGTGGCGTGCAGTCAATCAACATTCCGATTGATGCGATCATCATGCCGATGACGGGCAAGCTGGGTGACTTCCCGCTGTTCTTCGAGGCAAAGTCGGCGGGTGATTTCACCAACACCAACAAGCGCCGCAAAGAAGAAGCGGTGAAGATGGCGCAACTCCGCAGCACCTATGGCGCGGCTGTCCGCTTCAACCTGTTTCTGTGCGGCTACTTCGATAGCGGCTACCTCGGCTATGAGGCCGCTGAAGGCATTGATTGGGTATGGGAACACCGAATTAATGACCTCGCTTTATTTGGACTATGACCATGCCACGCAACCCCGACACCATCGAACAACGGCGCTGCGTCATGCAGACCGAACTGGACGGGCACAAGTCACAGGCCGAACGCAACAAGCTGGGGCAATTTGCAACGCCAACCCAGCTTGCGCGTGATGTGCTGACCTATGGCTTGGGGTTGTTGCCTGAAGCAATGCCAGTGCGGTTTCTTGACCCCGCTCTCGGCACGGGATCGTTCTATTCCGCCCTACTGTCAACACTGGCAGGTCGGCCCGTGCAATCGGCGGTCGGGTTCGAGATTGACCCACACTACGGCGAACCATCAAAGGCGCTGTGGAAGGGAACACCCCTCAAGATCACGCTGGCCGATTTCACCCGCCAGTCGCCACCAACGGACGACAAGAAGCGCGCCAACCTGCTGATTTGCAACCCGCCCTATGTCCGACACCATCACTTGGATGGCGACGACAAGACCCGCCTTCAGGCCGCCGCGTGGGACACGTCCCACATCGCTTTGTCGGGACTGTCTGGCCTCTACTGCTACTTCATGGCCTTAGCGCATAGCTGGATGAGTAAAGGCGGCGTTGCAGGTTGGCTCATTCCCAGCGAGTTCATGGATGTGAACTACGGGCGGGCGCTCAAGGCGTATCTGCTGCGCGAAGTCACGCTGCTGCACATTCACCGTTTTGATCCGAACGACGTGCAATTTGATGATGCGCTCGTGTCGTCAGCAGTCGTGTGGTTCAAGAAAGAAAAGCCACCCGCCAATCATCGCGTGATGTTCTCGTATGGCGGCACGATGCAGCAACCGGCTGTCAGTAAGACCTTCTCGGTGCAAGACTTAGAACGCACCGACAAATGGACACGGTTTCCGCGCCAAGATGTTCAAGCAGACCATGACGGCTACCGTCTCGGCGATCTGTTCGCAATCAAGCGCGGGCTTGCCACCGGCGACAACGGATTTTTCATCGTCGATGAAGCCAAGGCGCAGAGCCTGAAGCTGCCGTCGAAGTTTCTGCGGCCAATCCTACCGAGCACACGCTACATCAAGGCCGATGAAATCAACGGCGACGCGGCGGGCATGCCACTGCTGGACAAGCGGCTGTACCTGATTGACTGCGACCGGCCAGAAGATGAAGTGCAACGGGACTACCCCGAACTTTGGACATACCTGCAAACCGGCTTGGATGATGTCTCATCACGCTACTTGTGCCGGTCGCGGCGCTTCTGGTACGCGCAGGAACGCCGCGCCGCCGCGCCGATTGTCTGCACCTACATTGGCCGTAGCGACCACGCCGGACGACCGTTCCGCTTCCTGTTGAACAACAGCAAAGCAACGGCGACGAATGTCTATCTCTGCCTGTATCCGCAGCCACTGCTGGCAAAGCAGCTTGCGCTGTACCCCAACGCGCTACGCCCGCTTTGGGAAGGCTTGAACGCGATCAGCAGGGAAACACTGCTTGCCAATGGCCGCGTCTATGGCGGCGGCATGCACAAGCTCGAACCGAAAGAACTAGCGAATGTGCCGGTTGATGAACTGGTGGCATTGGTCGGCCTCGGCATCAAACACAGTCCGCGACAGCTTGAGCTGGCCGAAAGAGTTGCAGCATAAAAGAAAGAAAAGAGGCACGAAGGGGTAGCTCTGCCACGAAATAATGGTCTGGGGCGTCTCAATTTACACGAAAAGTACGATTACCCCTTATCACAGCAAAAAAATCGTCGCCTTTACCGTACTCAACTTATGCAAGTTTGTCGTCAGAATCGGGAAGTTTTAATCGGGTTGTAAAGGCATAGATTTCGATGGTACTTGCCTAGCCTGAGAGTGAACGATGCCATTAATCTCAAGATAAACCCTCTAGTGTCAAACAGCGCCCAATACTTTCCACTAATCAGCGTCCAATATTTTCCACTTTGTCGGTTTTTTTAGAGCGATTTTTACGCTGTTTAAAGCGGTATGAATCATTGCCTGTTTCCAGGATGTCGCAATGATGAGTCACCCGATCCAGTAAAGCCGTCGTCATCTT
>JAYVEV010000077.1:0-4054 GCA_043773745.1 Burkholderiales bacterium
CCGTTTCCCGCTGCGCCTTGATTGCCACTGATGCTGGTTTGCTCATTTCCCTCTCCGTGTTGTTGAACGTGAGGGCATTGTGCCGAGACTACTATCCGCTGACTATGACGCCGTGGGGTTACCGGTTACCGACATGGAGATCTTTCTAGAAAAGATCGAGCAGTTGCTACCAGCACTCGGCGTGGAGGTCCTGTGCCAATTGCGGCTCGACCTGAGTCAAAGGAAGAAGCGCGGGCTCTTTTCTGTGAGATCAGCGGCCTCAAGGCGACGGGCCACCTCACCCCGAACGGAATTGTCGTCTTAGCTCAATCGGAGGCTGTTCTGGCACTTCGTCCTTCTGCCAAGGACTATCCATGGGTCATCAACGCGCGCGAGCAGCTGATGAAAGAAGGTGTCCTTGTGCCCGCAGGCAAGCATCTTGTCTTTCTAAAGAACCACGAGTTCACCAGCCCAAGCGCAGCAGCCGCAGTCATATACGGGGTACGGCGAATGGCAGAACTGCGTGGAAGGACGCTAGCGGGAAAACACTAAGGCAACTAGAGTCCGTCTAACAATTCGTCCAAGCCGACGTTGCTTCGCGGCGCGGCTTAACTCGGGTGTTAAACCCAACCTCGCCCAATCAAATACTTGCTCATCAACTCCGCTTCTCTCGACCCCGCCTCCGGTTGATAGTTATAACGCCAAGTCGCCAGCGGCGGCATCGATGCCAGAATCGATTCCGTGCGCCCACCCGACTGCAAACCAAAGTGCGTGCCGCGATCCCAGACTAAATTAAACTCGGCATAACGACCGCGCCGATAGAGCTGCCAATCGCGCTCGGTCGCGCCAAACGGCGTCGCCAATCGCCGCTCTAATATCGGTATATACGCATCCAGAAACGCATCGCCCACGGCGCGCTTCATGGCGAATGATTGTTCAAAACCGGGCTCATGAAAATCATCGAAAAACACACCGCCGATACCGCGCGGTTCTTTGCGGTGCTTCAAATAAAAATAGTCATCGCACCATTTTTTAAAATGGGGATAGTAATCGGCACCGTACGGATCGAGTGCAGCTTTATTGACGCGATGAAAATGCACGCAGTCCTCGTCGAAACCGTAGTAGGGCGTGAGGTCCATGCCACCACCGAACCAGAACGCGTCATGCGCGGCATCCAGCGAGGAACGCGCGATGAAGTGGCGGACATTCATATGCACGGTGGGCGCGTACGGATTTTGCGGATGCAGCACCAGTGATACGCCCATCGCTTCCCATGGGTGGCCAGCGATTTCGGGGCGATTCACGGCGGCACTAGGCGGCAGCTTGTTGCCCAACACATGCGAGAACAACACACCGGCACGCTCAAACACCTTGCCACCTTCGATGATGCGTGAGATGCCACCGCCGCCCTCGTCGCGCTGCCACTCATCGTGCAAAAATGTGCCGCCATCGATTGATTCCAACTTGGCGACAATACGGTTTTGCAGGCCGAGGAGATAGGCTTTTACATCGTCGGTACTCATGCGGCTACTCCGGTAAGGTTTGTATCGTGATGAACAAGCCAACATTTAAACTCTAGCGCTGTAGCGGCATTTCAGGCATTTTTCTGTCAAAACACGCTCTGGTAGGGGAGTTTACTTTTTCCATTTGCCCTTGCCTCATCGGCGGTTTATTGCCCGCCAACCAATATCACGCCGATACTGCATGCCACTAAATTTTATCGGTTCGAGCACCTGATAGGCGCGCTGCTGCGCTTGCTTGACGGTATCACCCAACGCCGTCACACACAATACTCGCCCACCATGGGTCACAACTTTACCGTCCTGCTCGATGGTGCCCGCATGAAACACATGGTGGTCCGTCCCATTGGCGGGCAGCCCCGTAATCTGGTCACCCTTGGTGGGCGCGGCAGGATAGCCGCCTGCAGCCATCACCACGCCCAGCGCGGCGCGGCGATCCCATTCTGGCTCAGCCTGATCAAGGGTGCCATCAATGGCGCGCTCAACCAGTGATAAAAAGTCGGACTTTAATCGCATCATGATCGGCTGCGTTTCGGGGTCACCCAGGCGCGCATTAAACTCAACCACGCGCGGCTTGCCGCTGGCATCAATCATCAAGCCCGCATACAGGAAGCCGGTGAACGAAGCGCCCTCGGCGGCCATGCCGCGCAAGGTTGGCATGATCACTTCGCGCATCGCGCGGGCATGCACCTCGGGCGTGACCACGGGGGCAGGTGAGTAAGCGCCCATGCCACCGGTATTCGGGCCCAGATCGCCATCAAAAATACGTTTGTGATCCTGGGTAGAAGCAAACGGTAGCGCATGTACGCCATCACACATGCAGATGAAGCTGGCTTCTTCTCCCTCCATGAATTCTTCGATAACGACGCGGGTGGTCTCCGAGCTGCCGGATGCGGAGCCCGCTTTTGCATCAGCAAACATCATATCAATAGCTTCCGTTGCCTCGCTGAGCGTCATGGCAACGACCACGCCCTTGCCCGCCGCCAGACCATCCGCCTTGATGACAATCGGCGCGCCTTGCGCCTGCACATAGGCGCGCGCGTCGTCGGCATTGGTGAAGGTTGCATACCGGGAGGTGGGGATATTGTGGCGCGCCATGAATTGCTTGGCGAAATCCTTGGAGGATTCCAGCTGCGCGGCGCGTTTGGTGGGGCCAAAAATTTTTAGTCCGGCGGCCTGAAAGGCATCCACAACACCAGCAGCCAGCGGCGCTTCCGGCCCGACAACAGTGAGATGGATTTTCTCGTCCTGCGCAAACTTGATAAGGCTGGATATATCGCTCAGGGCGATATTCATCAGTCCGTCTTCATGCGCCGTGCCCGCATTACCGGGGGCAACGTAAACGCGCTGCACACGCGGGTTTTGCGAGAGCCGCCAAGCCAATGCGTGCTCGCGGCCGCCTGAACCTATAACCAGTAGTTTCATTTTTATCTTCGGTATTAATATTTATTTCATTATGTTTTCGACATCAAACCGTATAGATAGACCGCCATACCGATAGTCCCACAAAGTATACCGAACGCCATGGTGGCATAGCCTGCGCTGTGATGGATGAACGACGCAACCATTAATCCCAGCAGCATCAACATCAGGCCGCACAATGCGATACGCGCACCGCGAAAACAGTTTTTTGACAATGTTGCTTCCATTTCATTCATGACTTTGATGAACGCTTGCAGCATAGGTGCCCCATTAAATTGCCGAGGATGCCAAGAATAGCGATGACATCAATGTCGGAAATGCCGCATCCCTGTCATCACCATTGCCAGGTTTTTTTCATTGGCGGCGGCGATCACTTCATCATCACGCATCGAGCCGCCGGGCTGTATCACGGCGGTGGCACCGGCATCGGCAATCACATCAAGCCCGTCACGGAACGGGAAGAAAGCATCGCTGGCCGCGACTGAACCTGTGAGCGTCAGGCCAGCATGCTTTGCCTTGATTGCAGCAATTTTGGTGGAATCGATGCGGCTCATTTGCCCCGCGCCAACACCCAGGGTCATGCCATAACGGCAGAATACAATCGCGTTGGATTTCACGTATTTGGCGACGCGGAAGGCAAAGATGAGATCGTTCATTTCTGCACTGCTGGGCTGGCGCCTAGTGACGACACGCAACTGCGAGACATCGAAATCATCCGCGGTCTGCACCAACAAGCCGCCCCCAACACGCTTCATGTCGAACTTGTTCAGGTTTTTTGCGAGCGGAATTTGCAAAACGCGCACGTTTTTTTTCACCGCAAATACATGTAATGCCTCAGCACTAAATGAAGGTGCCAGCGCCACTTCAACAAACTGTTTTGAGACCAATTCAGCCGTTGCACCATCGACTTCGCGGTTAAACGCAATAATGCCGCCGAATGCCGAGGTAGGGTCGGTTTCCAGCGCGCGCTGATAGGCTGTCAGGGTATTATCGGCAATCGCCACACCACATGGGTTGGCGTGTTTAACAATCACGCAGACTGGCACCTCAAAGGAACGCGCGCATTCCCAAGCGGCATCGGCATCAGCGATATTGTTGTAAGAAAGTTCTTTACCCTGCAACTGCTTATAACT
>JAYVEV010000078.1:0-26463 GCA_043773745.1 Burkholderiales bacterium
GTTTGGCAAGTCCGCGAGGCACTCTATCAACGCTCTTCAGGGCGTTGGCGACACTATGAGCGCCATCTAGAACCGCTGCGGCAGTATTTAGATGAACAACTTTTCCACTTGCGGCAAAAGTGAGCCTCCTTATTTAGCGGGGTTTTTCAGCCATAAATGGCTTGAAACCCTTGCTTAGACTAGTGTTTACAAACCGAAGTCTGCCTCGTTCGTATCGCCTGTTGCGCCGCGAAACTGATTCAACCCCGCCGTCATCGCGGCAATCATCTCGCGCTCGGCCACACTCAAGTGCGGATGCCAGATATCAAAAATTAACACTACGCGTAACTTGTCGCTATCGTTCCAAGCTTCATGCTCTATGGTGTCGTCGAATACCCATGCGCGGCCCGGCTCCCATTGCCTGGTTTGGTTGCCGACCCTAAACCCGCAGCCTTCGGGAATAATCAGCGGTACATGGGTGACCAGCCGCACATTAGATACGCCGGTGTGAGGTGGGATTTTTGTTTTAGGCTTTAGGAGCGAGAACATCGCGGCAGGGGTGCGTCCGGGCTGGTTCGGCAAGGGTGCTGACTGAATGAGCTTCATTGTCGCGGGGCATTTTGCGGCGTTTTGGGTGACGACTTCGCCTTTTTTGTAAAGATGAAACGCACTCCATTGAGGTGAGTTATTCAGCTCGGCCCATTGGTTGAGCGGCACGTCATTCGGGTAGCTGACGTAGGGTGTGAAACCTACTTCCTGATTCAGAATATTGAGAAATTCATCGCGGATAGTATCGGTTGCGGCTTCGATTGGATCGAGCCAGGGGAATTCGGCGCGATCAAAAAACTCTATCGGCGTTAATTGCGGGTAGTGATACATCATCGAGCGCGATTCAAAGCGGTGTTTGCGACCGATCATGATGTCAATAGAATCACTAAAGCGCTCCAGTTTTTCACCCTTAAAGTTTTGATAATGCGGCGCTAAATATTGATCCATAAATGCGCCGAATTCTTGCTGGTATTTATCGCGATACTGCATCGCGTGCAGTACGGCGGGGCGCAGATCGGGCGCCAATCTTTCTATCGGCGGTGAGACCGCGGCCACGGCACCGTATGCGCCCGCAGCCTTATGATTTTTACCTTGGCGTTCCAGCAAATTAGCTCGCAAAATTAACGCGACCAAATCCATCGCATCTACGGTCAGCGCGCTTTGAATCGCGGCCTCTTCACCAGCTTCGTCTTTTAAACCTTGGCAAATGAGCGCCAAGTTAATCCATTGCTGAATATCACTCCCGTTGATTACAACGAGCCGTTTAAAGGCAGCGTGTGCTGCCGGCAAATCTCCTGCGCGAAACGCGCGCTGCCCAAGCGCAGTAAGCGCGGTCAGGTGATTAGGCTCGGCATGGAGCACCTGGCTCCAAAGTCGGACGGCATCCTGGTCGCGACCTAGTTGCCCCATACGAACAGCTTCAACAGCCAGCGCATCAATTTCTTCAGCATTCAATGGATTATTTTTTGTCATTTCGCTTTTTTCAAAGTACTTGCATCGTGTAATTGTTGCTAGTAGTGGGAAATTTTATATGGCGCCTATTTAGCCATATATCTGACTTCAAGCATGTGCCAGGATTTTCAAGGCATTTTTACCTTGTAGGGCCGGCCAAATATAAAGGCATTAGTTCAAACGTTCATTTCAATTTCAGTTGGCTTACAGCACAAGGTTGCTAAATCTCCCATTTGGGTTTCACCCCGCTCTGCTCATCAATGGCCTCATACATGGTTTTCACCTGCTGCCGTTCTTTCGCAGTTAGATCGGGTTGCCAGATTTCAAAGAGCAGTATGACGCGAGTTTGATCGCTTTCATTCCACGCTTCATGCTCGATGGTATCGTCAAATATCCACGCCTTACCTTCTACCCACGGATGGGTCTCATTACCCACTCGAAATGTACATTTTTCGGGAACAATCAGTGGTAGGTGACAAATAAGCCGCGTATTAACGAGACCATTGTGGGGCGGAATATGCGCGCCGGGACGCAATAGCGAGAACAAAATAGAAGGCGAACGATTGGCTACCTGCGCAATAGGCACATCAGCTAACGCGGCCATGGTGCGCGGGCAGCGGGCAGCGTTCTCATGAACAATCTCACCATTTTTCCAAAGATAAAACGCGCTCCAGTCAGGATTATTCAGCATCCCGTTTTGTGGATTGTAAGGACGTCTGGCATCACCCTGAACATAAGGCTTGAATGCGGGCGATCCGGCCGAATCCCCTCTCATCACCTCGATTAGCTCAGCTCGAATCTCGGCTGTTGCCGCCTCCACTTTGTCGAGCCACGGAAAATTTTGACGATCATAAAATTGAATTTGCGGAAGCGAAGGGAAAAAATAATAGCGCGGCTCTTGAAAGTAAGCTTTCTTTTTACCCAATAATATATCGAGCGACTGTTCAAATCGACGTATTGATGGTTGTAATTGCTCACCCGATTCTTCCGGCACTAAGCCCTGCTCAGCAAGCCGATTGCGTATGGAGGACTCTAAGGTGGCAACCGATTGTTCGCACCGCTCCTGCGCATGAACAACCTGCTGCTGTAAATCGGCTGGAAGCTGTGCAGTGGTTGCGGCTACTTTTACAGCAGCCTGATAAAACGACAACGCTGCGCGTTCATCGCCGGCCGCTGACAAATGATCCGCTTTCATAAGCAACGCGCGCAAGTTTTGCGGCTCGATGGCAAGCGTACTATCCAGTGCGGCAACCATAGCAATATCGTCATTCAGGCTGCGACAAGCATAGGCAAGGCCTAAATATACGGATGCATCAGCTATATCTGCCGCGACAATTTGCCCAAATGTTTTGCGCGCCGCCTCGGCATCGCCTTGGCGTAATTGCGACAGACCGGATTGCGCAAGTGCGCGAGCGTCGAGGGTTGGTGGAGGCATATTGATGGCGAAAGCTATGTTAAAGAATAAATTTCTATATGCCTATTATTGCTTATGCGGCGATGTTTCGTTTACAGTGTTCATATCGCCTATCAAAAAAAGCGACAATTTTTTACATGGGTTGGCGTTGTTACGTCAGACAAGCAGCCATTTCAGCCATCTTGCTGCACGTCCGACAATTACGATATATACTTCCCGTCTTTATTTTGACGCCATTACCCTCGCTCAAGTTAGAAGCGAGATTTCGGAGGAGACTGCATGGGTTACGCAGAACAGCAACGGCAGCCAGGCAAGCATTTAACTGGTATCGCTGTTGTCATTGTTTTTCATCTAATACTGGCCTATGCGCTTGCGTCAGGTCTCGCACGTGACATCGTTAAAATTATCAAGCCGGTGACGGAAACCGTCATTATTGAGGAGGTCAAGAAACCGCCGCCTCCGCCGGAACCGCCTCCGCCTCCACCCAAAATGGTGCAGGTCATGCCGACGTTTGTGCCGCCGCCTGAAGTGCAAATTCAGGCGCCCCAGATTCAGCAACCTGTTATCGCCAATACTTCACCGGTTGCGCCTACTACCTTTGCGCCTCCGTCTCCACCTGCGCCACCAGCACCTGCTACTGCTTCTGCGCCAGCCGTGGGCGTAGTGTGTCCTAACTCGCGTCAGATTCAGGCTGATATCAAGTTCCCGACTCAAGCGCGGCGTGATGGCTTGCAGGGTGAGGTGCTGCTTGAATTTACGTTGGCAGCTAACGGCGAAGTGAGGGATGTTGATGTCAAATCTTCCTCCAACCGCGTCTTTAACAGCGTATCAATTAATGCCGTACGCCAATTCAAATGCAATGCCCAGGGCCGCGATGTGCGAGTTCAGGTTCCGTTCTCGTTCAAGCTAACCGACTAATTATTAATGCAATTCGATTTTTTTACTGGAGGAAACATGTCATTTATTAAACGTATCCCTGCGCTGCTGATTGCGGCAGTTGTTTTTTGCGCCCCGGTGGTCACCGCTGTTGTAGCACTCCAACCTGCCACTGCGGCTGCGCAAGCACCAGCAACGGAGGCTGCAAAACCAGCTGATGCAGCCAAGCCTGCCGATGCAGCTCCTGCAGCAGCGCCAGCAGCAGCGCCTGCGCCGGCCGCTGCCCCTGCAGAATCTGCGGAATCTGCGCTTGGAATCAAGGGCATCTGGGCGAAAGCTGATCTGGTCGCAAAAGCCGTTCTGTTTATCCTTGTCATTATGTCAATGGGTAGCTGGTACATCTTGGTGGTCAAGTTGTTTGAGCAGCACCGTTTGCTGAAAGAATCAAAAGCGGCTACCGAGACTTTCTGGAACGCCGGTTCGTTGCAACAAGGTGCCAGCACACTGCATGAAGACAGCGCGTTCCGCTTCATTGCCGAGAGCGGTCTGAAAGCCAATGAAAAGCATGGCGGCCTGATGGGTGATGTTGATCTGAATACTTGGATCACTATGTCGATTCAGCGCGCAACTGATAATGTTAATAGCCGTTTGGGTGATGGCCTGGCCTTCTTGGCTACCGTCGGCTCAACCTCACCATTCGTGGGTTTGTTTGGTACGGTTTGGGGTATATACCACGCGCTGGTCGCAATTGGTGCATCCGGTCAATCGTCACTCGACAAAGTAGCCGGCCCGATCGGTGAAGCGCTGATCATGACCGCCATCGGCTTGGCAGTTGCGGTGCCCGCCGTGTTGTCTTACAACTGGTTAATTCGTCGTAACAAGACTGCCATGGAGCAAGTTCGTGCATTCAGCGCCGACCTCCACTCAGTTTTGATGAGCCAAGGTAGCAAGGCTAAGTAACAACGGCCGTCATTCAAATCTCGCCGCTACTGCTGATGCTGTAATTGCTTGATGGTGCCCATAACAGGTCCACTACATGCAACCAGCGTCTGCAGAGACGGCATTGACAGATATATAAGCAGGAGTCCCCTATGGGAATGAGTATCGGTTCGGATAGCGATGAAGAAGAAGTGATTTCAGCCATCAACACCACACCTTTAGTGGATGTGATGCTGGTACTGTTCATCATCTTTTTGATTACCTCGCCTATCGTATTGAAAACATTGAAGGTGGAATTGCCCAAAGAAAAAAACGTCGTGACGATAACGAAACCTGAAAATATTGTGATTTCGGTCGGTAAAGACGGTGATATTTTCTGGAATCAGCAACTTATCGCCGACACGGATGCACTCTTTGAGAAAATGAAGGTAGAGGCGGTGAAATTACCGCAACCGGAAATTCATATTCGAGGCGATGAAAATGCGCGATACGAATCAGTCGGTAAGGTCGTTTATACCGCTCAGCGCGCAAGCATACTCAAGGTTGGTTTTATCACCGAGCCGCCACCGCTTAATTGATGGCGGGCAGTTGGCTGGTGCAGTACTGTAATTAGCACACTCTGACTGACAGCATTTTTATAAAACTGCCAATCGGAGCAATCGCGAAACATAAAGGATAAAAGTATGAGCATGAACGTAAGCTCAGGTGGTTCTGATAAAGAAGCAGAACCGATGATGGAAATTAACACCACGCCGCTCATCGACGTGATGTTGGTGCTGATTATCATGATGATCATTACCATTCCGCCACAAACCCACGCGGTCAAGTTGAACATGCCGGTCGGCAACCCGCCACCGCCTGAGAAACCGCCTGTCATCGTCCAGATTGATATCGATTTTGATGGCACGATTCTTTGGAATGCAGTGGCACTGTCCAACCGTCAAGAGCTTGAAACCAAGCTAACAGAGCTCGCAGCATTGCCTGAGCAACCTGAGGTGCATGTACGCCCGAACAAACTGGTGCAGTACAAATCAGTAGCGATGGTAATGGCATCAGCTCAACGACTGGGACTGACCAAGATGGGCATTGTTGGTAACGAACAATTCGTCAGGTAATACGAATCAAACGAAACGCGGCCACGGCCGCGTTTCGTCCTTTTTCTCGTCACCGATTTCTGGGAATTCAATCCATGACTACATCCGGTTTTTTCCGTAAAGCTCGCACCAAATCACCTATACTCTTTGTGTTTGCCGCATTGGTTGCGTCTTTGCTGGCCTTCTCGAACGCGGCCGTATTTGCACAGGATTCCGTGCGCCCCGATGTAGGCAAGCCGTTGCAGGCAGCTAATGAACTCATGCGCGCCAACAAGTTCAAAGAGGCGCTCGCCAAGATTCGCGAGGCTGAAAGCGCGCCGAATCGCACAGCATATGAAAATTATTTAATCGACAGCACTCGCGGCTCGGCAGCATCCGGCGCACGCGATAACGACACGGCTATTCGCTCATTTGAAGCCGTCCTTAGTTCCGGCAAAGCGCCTCCTGCAACCCAGCTAAAAATTATTGAGGCGCTAGTTGGCATGCAGTACACCGCCAAAAATTATCCTGCCGCGATTCAACTCGCGACCCGCTATTTAAGTGGTGGCGGAAACAGTAGCCAGGTTCGTACATTACTGATTCAATCGTATTTTCAGGGTGGCGATTTTGGCAATGCCGCCAAAGAATCGTTGGCTGATATTCAGGTAGATGAAAAAGCCGGTCGCACGCCGTCCGAAGAAAAGCTGCAACTGCTTGCCAATAGCTATCTGCGTCAGAAAAATAGCGCCGGCTATATTGCCACCATCCAGAAGCTGTTAAATTACTACCCGAAGAAAAGCCTGTGGGCTGATGTGGTTTCGCGCTTGCAAGCTAAGCCTGGCTTCGCTGATCGGCTTTCGCTGGATGTGTATCGCCTGCGTTTGGCAACCGGCAATTTGACATCGACCAATGACTTCATGGAAATGTCTCAGTTGGCGTTACAGGCAGGCCTACCGGGTGAGGCCAAGAAGATTGTTGACGAAGGATACGCTTCCGGCGCGCTGGGCAAAGGCGCAGAAGTAGATCGCCACAAACGTCTGCGTGACCTGGTGAATTCCAGTGTTGCCAGCAATGTAAAAGCTATTGCGGCTGGCAGCAAAGAAGAAGCCGAGGCTAACGCCAGTCGTACCGGTGATGCCTTATTCACGCTCGGCCTGAATCGATTTACCAGTGGTCAAGCGCCAATGGGCATCAGCATGATGGAAGCGGCCATTAAAAAGAATGAGCTCAAGCGGCCGGAAGATGCCAAACTGCACTTGGGCATCGCACTGATTCAAGCGGGGCAAAAAGCAAAAGGTGTGCAACTGCTGAAAACAGTCAAGGGTGATGATGGCGTAAGCGATATGGCCAATCTTTGGGTGATCTTCTCACGCTAGGTTGTGCTGCGATTTTATTTTTTTGCAGTTTGCTTAATAGGCTTTCCAACTTACCGATACGGGTTGAAATGACTCGTTGTGGGTGTATCTCATAAATGACTGCTGACACCAACCCGAACGCCGCGACCACATCCCCTCGCGGCGTTTGTATTTTTTTTACCGGCTTATCCGGCTCCGGCAAAACGACGTTGGCCAGTGCGCTAGACGCCCGCATTCGCGCAGAAACAGCCCGTGCAACTACCCTGCTCGATGGCGATATTATCCGTACCCATCTATCCAGTGAACTGGGGTTTTCGCGCGAGCATCGGGATTTGAACATTCAGCGCATTGGCTTTGTGGCCAGCGAAGTTGTCAAACACGGTGGCTTTGTTATTGTGTCAGCGATCGCACCCTTTGATGGCGCCCGCAAGTCAGCACGCGGTTTAGTGGAGCCACTGGGACGTTTTTATCTGGTACACCTTGCCACGCCGCTCAACGTCTGCGAAGCCCGCGATGTAAAGGGTTTGTATGCCAAGGCGCGCGCGGGGCTTCTGGCAGGTTTTACGGGCGTCTCAGACCCCTATGAGGCGCCTGCCGACGCCGACTTGACCATTGATACTTCTGCGATGTACCCGAGTGAGGCGGTGGCGCAAATCGTTGACCGTATGCGAATTGATGGCGCAATCTGACTGCGCTTGATGTCTGGAGAAACGCCGTTGCGCTATGTTGATATCTTTAATGGTGATGCGGACGGCTTGATCGCTCGCCATCAATATCGTCTGGCGTTTCCGGTTTCGACTGGGCAATTGCGTCTGATAACCGGCGTAAAACGAGATGTTGCGCTGGTTGGCCGTTTGGACAATGTCCTTCCTGATGAGGTCACGGTCTTTGATATTTCATACGATCAGAATGCGGTGGCCGTCGAGCATTTATTGGCACAGGGCGTTCACGTTCGCTACTTTGATCACCATCGCGCTGACAAGCTGAAAGAGCACGCCCTGCTTGATGCGCATATCGACCCTTCACCGACTGTCTGCACCAGCCTGTTAGTGGACCAGCTTCTCGGCGGCGCTTATCGTACCTGGGCGATCACGGCAGCATTTGGCGACAATCTGATCACGGTGGCCACGCAGCTGGCGCGCGAACAATCGCTATCGGCCGCTGAAACAGAAGCATTGCATGAGCTGGGTGAATGCCTCAATTACAACGCTTATGGCGAATGCGAGGAAGATTTGTATTTTCGCCCTGCCGAGCTGGTAGCACGGCTCGCACCCTATGAGAATCCTCTCGCGTTCATGCAGACTGATACTGCATTCGCCATTTTAAAACATGGCTTCATTGAGGACATGCAACGCGCCGTCGCTATCGCACCCCATTACGTCAGCGCGGCTTGTGCGCTATTTATCCTGCCCGATGCGGCATGGGCGCGCCGCGTGAGCGGTGCGTTTGCCAATCGCGTTGCCGAAGCGCATCCGACGCGCGCGCATGCCATCCTCACTCAAAACCTGACCGGCAATTTCACTGTCAGCATTCGTGCGCCTATGGCCGCAGCCCATAGCGCCGATCTGGTCGCGCTTGCCTTCCCAGGCGGCGGTGGCCGTGCCAGCGCGGCAGGCATTAATCAATTGGCGCCTGACGAGATCGCAACATTAATCGCCAAAATGGATTCGGTGTTTGGCTCAATCGCCGCGCCGCTTTCATTACCCCATGAATCGTCACGCGAGTCCAGTTAGAATACTCCATCATTTTTTGTTTTTACGACGAATAATTCCATGAAGCAATATCACGACTTGATGCGCTTGGTGCTTGAACATGGCGCAAAAAAATCCGACCGCACCGGCACCGGCACCCTGTCGGTTTTTGGACATCAAATGCGTTTCGATCTGAGCGCTGGATTTCCACTCGTCACAACCAAAAAACTGCATCTGAAATCCATTATTCATGAACTGCTGTGGTTCTTGGCGGGCGATACCAATATCCGCTATTTGAAAGAGCACGGCGTCTCGATCTGGGATGAATGGGCCGATGCGGACGGAAACCTGGGCCCCGTTTATGGCTATCAATGGCGCTCTTGGCCTACACCAGACGGCAAGCATATTGACCAGATCAGCGACATTATTCAGCAGATCAAAACCAATCCCGACTCGCGCCGAATTATTGTTTCCGCCTGGAATGTGGCTGACATTCCCAAGATGGCGTTGGCGCCATGCCATGCTTTTTTCCAGTTTTATGTGGCCGATGGCAAGCTCTCGTGCCAGCTGTACCAGCGCAGTGCTGATATATTTCTTGGGGTGCCATTTAATATTGCCTCCTACGCGCTGTTAACAATGATGGTCGCTCAGGTATGCGGCCTGCAGCCAGGCGACTTTGTCCATACTTTGGGCGATGCCCATTTGTATTCGAATCACCTTGATCAGGCACGCGAACAATTAAGTCGCGAATGCCGGACATTGCCGACCATGACGCTGAATGCTGATGTGACAGAAATATTCAACTTCAAGTTTGACGATTTCACGCTCACCAACTACGATCCGCACCCAGCTATTAAAGCGCCGATTGCGGTCTAGTATGTCGCTATTACTGATCGTGGCGATTGCCAAAAATCGCGTCATTGGCTACGAGAATAAAATGCCATGGCATCTTCCTGCCGAGCTTCAATATTTCAAACGCATCACCATGGGCCACCCGATTATCATGGGTCGCAAGACCTTCGAATCTATCGGCAGACCTCTGCCGGGGCGACAGAATATCGTAGTGAGCCGCAACACTGGATTCACCGCCACCGGGGTGGAGGTAACGCATTCGATTGATGAAGCCATTGCGCTGACGGCTGGGGCAGATGCTTTTGTCATTGGCGGTGCCACGCTCTATATTGAAGCGCTGCCGCGCGCCGACAAGCTATACGTGACTGAGGTTGACGCGACGCCGGAAGGCGATACCTTTTTTCCCGTGCTAAATAAGGGTGAGTGGCACGAGGCATCACGCGAGCGGCGCGAAAAAGATGAAAAAAATATATTCGCGGTTGATTACGTTGTGCTAGATCGGGTTCAGAAACCCTAGTATGGGCGGGGCTCCCCAATGCTTTTTGGCTTGAAACGCCCGCCAGAATTAGAGGTTGGCTTTTTATTTACCGCTTGCGCGATTGCTTTGGTTTGGTTTGAGGCGTCGGCTTCGCTGCTGCCTTTGCCTTCGATACAGGCATCATTTTAGCCTCGCCCGCTTGCTGCATCATCTTCATTGCCCAGGCGGCGGGATTCATGTCACCGGCTAATTTGGTGAACTCATCCAAACTTGGCACGCTAGTTTTTGTTGCATTTTCTTTATCTGCATTAGCGGCGGTAGACTGCGTTGCGCTCGCGAATTGCTCAGCCAGTGAGAGCTGATACTCAAGCGTCTTGATAGACAGCTCGACCACGCCGACCTGCGCCTTCAGCCACATCAACACCGTTTCAAGCTCTTGCTTTTTGCGCGCGATCTCTTTGGGATCGAGACTCTTCATCATCATCGCAGCGGCATTGCCTGCCATACCCTCTCCCGCGTTCGCTGCATTCGCCGTAAAGGGGTTGAGAATATTTTGGAAAAGCTCGAAATAGTTTGGCAGCTGCGGTGGAATTTTATCGGTGCTCATGAATTGCTCCTTAAGACATCACTCGCTGTTCCAACTTATTTGTTTAGCGATTGTTCTTCGCAATAAATTCACGAATTTTAGGATAAATCATTTCGCGATATTTACGGCCGCTGAAAATCCCATAATGCCCCACCGCCGGGGCCGTGAAGTGCTGCCTGCGAGCGGTAACCAAGCCCGTACAGAGCGTGTGTGCCGCTTGGGTTTGGCCGCTACCTGAAATATCATCAAGCTCGCCTTCGATGGTGAACAGCGCAGTTTTTTTAATGGCGGCGGGTGTGACGCGCTCACCGGCCACATCCAGCGTACCTTTGGCAAGGTTCTGCTCCTGAAAAACCCGCACGATAGTATCGAGGTAATACTCGGCAGGTAAATCCATCACCGCATTGTATTCATCATAAAAACGGCGATGCGCTTCCGCGCTTTCGCCATCACCTTTTACCAGATGATGATAGTAATCACGATGCGAATCAAAATGACGCTCCGGATTCATGGCAACAAAACCCGACAGTTGTAAAAAGCCGGGATAGACGCGACGCATCGCGCCGGGGTATTTCACGGGAACCCGTTGAATCACATTATTTTCAAACCATGAAAACGGTTTATCCATAGCGAAATCATTCACGCTAGTGGGGCTTTTGCGGGTATCAATCGGGCCACCCATCATGGTCATGCTTTTTGGCAGTACCTCGCCATGCTGCGCCATCAGCGAAATCGCGGCCAGCACCGGCACCGTCGGTTGGCAAACCGAGACGATATGTACATCGCCACCGGTTTTTTGCATGTGCCGAATAAATTCTTGTACGTAAGCAACGTAATCATCGAAATGAAACGGGCCGTCCTTCAGCGGCACTTCGCGCGCATCTTTCCAATCAGTTATCGTCACATCGTGATCAGGCAACATGGTGCGTACAGTATCGCGTAGCAGTGTTGAATAATGCCCCGACAGTGGCGCAAAAATCAAAACTTTTGGTTCATTTTTAACCGATTTGGATTTTTTGAAGTGCAGCAATTGGCAGAATGCCTTATCGAGTACCACTTCTTCGGTGATCAGCGCGGCCTTGCCTTTGACTTCAACCTCGGTAATCGCAAACGGCGGGCGGCCATAGCGGGCGGTCATGCGCAACATCAAATCAAGACCGGCCACCACATTTTTTGCGGCGGGCGCATACGAAAGCGGGGAAAACGCGCTGCCCAATGCATCTGCACTTGCTTGCGCCCACCATCGCCATGGCTCCAGAGCGGCGCGTTGCAATTCATGCACTTGATAAAGCATTTAAGTCTCCGTTACTAGTTGCGTTTATGTCGCTTGCGGTTAATCCGAACTCCATAATACTGCACTGCAACATAAAAAAACGTTAATCTATGTCAAGCGTTGACTAACCACGAATCAGACGGCTTTCTTTGTCTGTCATTTTTCGCCATCATATTGATATCACAACGTTTTCTGCTACTCTTGGCGATTGAATTTTATCGTGACTAACCCTGACACTACCATGCCAATTGCCAGCGCAACCGTAAAAACCGATTTCTACCCAGCCATTGAGCCTTATCAGTCCGGCATGTTGTCGCTGGACCCTGTTCACACCATGTACTACGAACAGTCGGGCAACCCTGCTGGCGTGCCGGTGGTATTTCTGCATGGCGGGCCGGGTGCCGGTGCATCAGCCTCGCACCGCCAATTTTTTGATCCGGCATTTTATCGGATCGTCATTTTTGATCAGCGCGGTGCGGGCCGTTCCACCCCGCTGGGTGAATTGTGTGATAACACTACCCCGCATCTGATTGCAGATATGGAGAAGCTGCGCAAGCATTTGGAGATAGAGCGCTGGATTGTATTTGGCGGCTCTTGGGGCTCCACATTGGCGCTCGCTTACGCGGAATATCATCCGGAGCGGGCTATGGCCCTGGTATTGCGTGGGATATTTTTATGCCGCCAGTCGGAAATTGACTGGTTTTTATACGGGCTCAAAAATCTCTTCCCCGAAGCCTGGCATAAATTTTCAGGCCATCTACCTGCTAATGAGCGCGGCAATATCCTCAACGCTTATTACGAGCTGTTAACGGATCCCAACCCGGATACGCATATGCCTGCCGCCCGCATCTGGAGCGTATATGAAGGCTCATGTTCGACTTTACTGCCGAATCCCTCGGTCGTTGCCAATTTTGGCTCTGATCGCGTTGCGTTGGGGCTATCGCGCATCGAGGCGCACTACTTCAAGCATCAAATTTTTTTGGATGATAATTTTTTGCTTCGCAATATCGGCAAGATTCGGCATATTCCGACTACGATTGTGCAGGGCCGCTATGACGCGGTATGTCCGATTGTTTCAGCCGATGATTTGGTCAGGGAATTTCCGGAAGCCAATTATCACATCATCAACGACGCGGGTCATTCCGCGTTTGAGCCCGGCATTCGCGCCAAACTGATTGAGAGCATGGAGCAACTCAAACGTCGTTTCGCTTAACGCCTAACGATTACGCTATTCCAAATTTTACAACTCATCAAAGCTAACTCACAGCCAAGGGTCAGGCAAGCATGAAAAAATTCCTCAAAGCGGTGCGTCTCGACAACGCCGACCAAGACCTCTACAAACAGGGCGGCGCCTGTGACGAAGGCGAGTGGGTATGCTCGGGCGGCTTTGCGGTTTGCAACTTGAGCGAGGGTTACCGCTGCGAGCCGCGTTGCTTTTGCGATACTTCGTTTCTGTCCATTTCAAGCCGCGCCCGCACCACGTTGGCAGAAGTTGTCGAGGTGGAAGACGGCGATATCGAAATCTTCAAGGACAGCCTTACCCAACATTTACTGTTTGATTGGAAAGCGCCGGACTACGCTACTGCGCGAGGGCTGGCGGAAGAAGAGATCGACTATACCGTCACCCTTTGTGAAACTTTGCCAAGTGAGGTTTGGATTACGGTAAAACGATCTCCCAACACGAAGACGGATGGCAATGGCAGCCCGGAGAGCGCTATTAACGAACAGTACGACCAATATGAGCGCCTGCAAATCGGCGCGCACAAACTCTAGCGCACTGTTGTCGTTCGCTGATAAAGAATTTTTTGTTTCCCGCCATCGCATGACCCCACCACCCGCTGGCCTTGCGCATTCACCTTTTCAGTATCGATGCCTTTCGCTTCGCCCGGCGCAATTAGGGTCAAGGTGTAAGCCTTCACGCCCTTCCCCGCAAGCTTTGTCTCAATTCTGGTCTTAAGCGACTCGCAGGATTCTTTCGCCATCACTGGCACCGCTAAACAGGTCACCGCTGCTGATAACACCAGCATCCCTAATTGCTTCATGAGTCCCTCTCGTTTAAGTCAGCCGAAGTCCAAAATCGGCATTAATTTAGACGCGCAAATCTGTCATGCAAGATTTCGCGACGTAAATTACACGCCCAGTAAATCTACCTCAAACAATAAGGTCGCGTTTGGCGGGATGACACCGCCGGCACCGCGCGCGCCATAACCCAAGTCAGCGGGAATCACTAGGCGACGTGTGCCGCCGATTTTCATGCCGGCCACTCCCTCGTCCCAACCGCGAATCACTTGCCCGCCACCGAGCGGAAATTTGAAGGGTTGGCCGCGGTCTTTGCTGGAATCAAATTTGCTGCCGGCCACACCATTGGTATAAAGCCAACCGGTGTAATGAACCGACACAATATTGCCGGTGACAGCTGTAGCCCCGGCGCCTTCAATGGTATCTTCATATTGCAAGCCGCTTGCGGTGGTAATCATTACATTTTCTCCAAAGTGTTTATAAAATTGTTACGAAATCATCAAAAATTTATTCGCCCGAATCAGCTGGCCATGTTGTCGCGGGTTGATCAACCTGGCCCTTTGCATGGGCAAGTACGCGCGTAAGCGATACCAACATTCCCGCCGTCGCACCCCAAATATAACGTCCACCTGCCGAGGTTAAGTACGGCACTGCATAGTAGCTGCGCATGCGACCTTTGTACATGGCCGTTTCCAGCCGATGGTTGTCGGCGTTGATCAGAAAACTGAATGGCACTTCAAAACATTCTGCCACTTCTTTTGGGTCAGGCGAGTAGGTCACCGGCGGCTCAATCCAGCCCACTACAGGTTTAATGAGGTAACCCGTGCCGGTAGTGTAGTTTGGCAGCGCGCCAATAATTTCAATGCGCGAACTATTTACGCCTGTTTCTTCTTCAGTTTCGCGTAGCGCAGTATGGACGGCATCGCGGTCACTGTCTTCAACGCGACCGCCAGGAAAGCTTATTTGCCCCGCATGATCAGTTAAATGCGCTGTCCGCTGCGTGAACAATACCTGCGGGCCCGCACCATCGCCCCGATTGATCAGCAACACCAATACGGCGGCCGGTTTTAAATTGCGCAACTGTTCTTCAACGGGTCTGGCTATTCCGCCATCGTCGCTAAAACTTACATCACAAGTTTCGGCGATTGCGTTCGATGATGCCAGCCAACCGCGCAAATCATCCCGCAGCGAAGGCAGTGTTTCAATGAATTCTCCCACCGCTAACGCCTACGGCTTGTCGCGGGGGTTTCTCGCTTCAACGACCTCTGCGTCGGGACATCGCTGTCCTGTCGACTTACCAAAGTCTCCACGAGCGAAGACCGCATCTCTGCGATCGGTTCGGCGCACTCCACGCTTACCTTGCTCTTTCTAATCGCCACCCGCTTCTTCTTTTTAATCTCGAACGATTCCGACAAGAGCAGGGCGATGCCGCGCTTGGCGAGCACCTTACCTGCGTTATAGTCCGCGTTGTCGATATTGCCGCAGCGTTGGCAGACAAATTCGGCTTGGGTTAGCCGATTATCCGGGTGAGTGTGGCCGCATGCGGCACACTCCTGCGAAGAATGATGCGGTGGCACGTCGATACAAAGTTTTCCTTTGCGCCGCGCCTTGTACTGCGAATACGTCTTGACGGCGCCCCAGGCCGATTCGAGGATGCTGCGATTTAGCCCGGCTTTTTGCCCGACGTTTTTACCGGGCTCAGCCACCGTCCCTTTGGCACTGCCCGTCATGTTCTTGACCTTGAGGGCCTCGAATACAAACAACCTGTATTGCGGATCCGATGTAATGGTGCAGCTCGCTTTGTGCGCAAAGTCCCGGCGGACCTCAGCGCCGTAGCGCTGGTGGCGTGCCACCCGGCGTTTGGTGTTAAGCCAGCGCCGGATCCCTTCTCGCGGCGTGCTTGCCTGCGCAGCCAGCGCCTTCGGTGTTGTTCTTGCTTGTTGAGACGCTTCTTCTGAATTGGCATCAAATCGAAAGGCCGCCCATCACCACTAGCTAGCGGTACCGTCACGCCGCGGTCTAATCCGACCGTCATCGGCGCCAACTCCTCTGCGGTATGTTGCCTAAGCCAGGCGATGGTGTCAGCTTCGCTCGGCTCCGCCACACCATCGTCGTAGTTGAACGAGACGTGCCAGCGGCCGGCCTGGACGCTGATGTGAATTGAGGCAGGTACGTCGAAAGGGCGATGCGCATGAAATTGCAGATTACCCACCGGGAATTTCTTTGTGCCGATCTGCAATTGGCGCGTGACGTCGCCGGTTGCGGTGTCGACGGTCGGCACAAACTCAAATAATTCGCGGATCAGCCAAACCGATTGTTTGCCGTGATTCCTTTGAATCACAGGACGACCACCCAGCTTCTGGAAGTAACGCGCATAGGCCTGCTTCCACCGGTACGCGCCATTACGCAGCAGCACGGAGGGCACGTCGGATAGCCAAGGTGTTAGCTCAGTCTTAAATTGGCTGTACTGCTGATCGATCGGCGCGAACTGCCCGACGTGTTGCAGCGACTTCCGGGCGAAGGCGCGAAAGTACCGATCCTCGCCGACCTTCGCATTGTATATATGACGTTGGCAGCCGATCCACTGCAACAGGGTCTGTGCCTGTGCTGGGGTGGGATAACAGCGGAAGCGGTTGCCGATTTGCATGAAATTATTATATACAGCACTGGAAGGAACAAACAAGACAACAAGACTCTAAACCGCCCGCTTGACCCCCTCCTGTTCGGTCCGCTCTGCCTCATTGTTGCTACGCAACGACGGACTAGAAAGGGGAATGCGCGGGCATATGTTCAACTTATAATTGTCATATCCACATTATAGTCAGGGACTGCACATGATTCTTTACGGCTACTTTCGCTCCTCCGCCGCTTACCGCGTTCGCATCGCCATGAACCTCAAGGGCCTGACTCCAGAGCAACGTTCAATACATCTCGCCAAAAAGTTGAATCTCACAACGGAATACAAAGCGGTTAATCCGCAAGGCCTCGTACCCTATCTGCTTGACGATAATTTTCAGCTATCTCAATCGCTCGCCATTATTGAATACCTTGATGAACTCTATCCCAATCCACCGCTGCTACCCAAGGAAACACAAGACCGCGCCACCGCGCGCGCTATTGCACAAATGATCGCCTGCGATATTCATCCTCTCAACAACACCCGAGTATTGTCCTATCTGACCGACAAGCTACAGGTCTCGAATACGCAAAAAACCGAATGGTATTGTCACTGGATTCACGAGGGCTTTAATGCGCTAGAAAAAATCCTTGCAGGCCGGAAAATACAAAGCGCCTTCTGTGTCGGCGATACGCCAACGATTGCAGACATCTGCCTCATCCCGCAAATCGCCAATGCCAATCGATTCAAATGCAGTCTCGATAAATTCCCGCACATCATGGCGGTGGCACACCAAGCCCAAAAACTTGCGGCTTTTATTGATGCTGAACCCTTTAAGCAAAAGGACGCAGAATAGCGCCTCACCGGGCAAAAGTGCCCTGAAACGCGCTCCAGTGCTGGAGTTTGGCATTTAGCCAAACACTCAACTCAGACAAGCTGACCAACTACTCTGCGTCTGAAGAAAACGTCGCGCTATTCTGCCGTGCACGGGCACGCACCAGACTGCGCTTATCAGTGCCCCAAATTTGCCGGAAAGCAGACAGTTTTTCACCCCAGCTCAATCCCTCTGATGACAACGCCTCCATAATTGTGGCGATACGCCGCGAGATGATGACTGTGTACAACGAAAGCATTACCGTGGGAATAAAGACCACGAAAAAAATCAGCACCTTATTAATCGTTGGCAAGTCTGAGTGGCTATACAAATTCATGCCGAGGAAACCGGTGACAATTGTACCCACCATGCCACAGGCGGATACTACGGTCAGGCGCATGGCATTGTCGGTTTGTTTGCGGGCGCGATCCGCATCCAAATACTCGTTAATATCGCGCGCTTCCTCGCGGACCTCATTGTAAAGTGCGTCCGAACCCAACTGATGGCTCCAGCGCTTGAAAAAATCGGCCGCCTGAATCTGGTTGGAAATTTCATGAAACCAGTAGCGGTGATTAAAGCGCAGAAAAACTTCCAGAGTCTCGCGCACATGGCGTTTAAATTCTTTGACCGATTCAAAATCACGCACTTTTAGCCGCTCCACTGCGCGCGAAAACCGGTTGGATAGCGACAGCAATGCCGCTTTGTGAAAATGAGCAATCAATCCAATCTGGAATACCTGATGGCGGAACTGCCGCACCAATGCCTCATGTCCTTGATGGCCCTCCGACTTGGTAATCATCGCAAAGCTTAGGCCACAAAAAAAGTAACGAGTGTGCATATCACTGGTCTGCCCATCAGTCTCCCAGTAGCGATCATAACAATGCTCGGCTTCAAAATCAGCCAGAAAGCCAGCCGCGTAAGGCAGGGTATCGGATTCGCCCCACTTCGCAGCAAACCCCAATCGCATCATGTCGCCACGCGTCAGCTCATGCGGATCATCGAAGGTCAAGCTGGTCATGATCGGGATGCGTTTGTTTTCGAGTTGATAGTATTTGATATTGCCGCCCGACTTATAGGCGGGCACCAACGGCAACAATAAATATTCCCAATGCAACGCCAGCGGTGTTTGGCGCTCGCCCCGCACCAGCTCCAGATATTTTTGCTGGTCGTTATAATCAGACGACACCAGTATTGCGCCGTCGGCAGCGATAAAATCAACTGCGTATGGACTATGTGCACCTTGCCGTGCACTCAATCCAGCACCTTGTTTGACTGTATCCCATGCGGGTGGATAAGGACGCCCGAAACGATCCATCAACTCTACCGCATCAGGTAGAGAAATATCCTTGCAGGACAACTCAAATGCCACCAAGGCGACATCGATATCGTAGAAAAAATAGAGGCGCAAACGCTGAACGTCCAACGTGATGCGATCTTGATTGGGATGCAATTGAACCCGCACTTGGGCGATGTCGTCACGCGTAAAAATATGGAGAGAAGACTGGGCGCCGCGGCCCTCGTCGCCAACGCCATATAAAAAACGCTGCACATAGGGCAGAAAATAAACAAACTCTTCATAGCCGACCTGGCATGAGTCATCTTCAATCAACAGAGCGTCTTCGACATACTTCCACGGGCCGGGATTTTTGTTGAGCGCATCCCAATATTGGGGGACACCCATACCGACTTCGCGCCGCAATGAACGCAACTGTACCGGCCATAACAGGATGTGATTAAAATCACGGACTATTTTTGTTGTCATCTGCTCTCCCTACCGCGTTGCGCAATTTCGACTGACTATCCAATCAGCAGTCGCAAGCTATTCACAAAATTTATTTAGGCTGAAACTCCGGAGCTCCAAATTGCCAGAGCAAAAATGAATAGATATCAGCCAGCTCAACATTCCGCTGCGATCGGCTGGAGCCCACACCATGTCCTGCATCGTAATCCAGTCTCAGCAATACAGGATTTGGATTAAGATTATTGGCAGTGGCAGCCTGTAGGCGTGCGGCCATTTTGGCAGATTGCCATACCTCAACTCTAGGATCATTTACACCGTGTATGAGCAGGACAGCCGGATAATTTGTGCCATCCCTAACATGGTGAAACGAGCTCATATTGAATAATCCCTTAAATCCGTCTGCCGTTTTAACGCTGCCAAATTCCGGAATATTGGGCGGACCGTTCGGGGTAAATTCCATGCGCAGGGCGTCTAGTACGCCAACCGCGGGGACAACTGCTGCAAATAAATCGGGGCGCTCTGTCAGAGCGCGACCAACCGTGATGCCGCCCGCGCTGCCACCCTGAATTGCCAATTTTTCTTTGCGCGTAAAACGGCGATCAATCATATATTCTGCGCAAGCAATCAGATCGCGCCAGCTATTTGGCTTGGTCAGCTTTTGCCCCGCACGATGCCACTCTTCACCAAACTCACCGCCGCCGCGCACATGACAAGTGCCGATGATGCCGCCACGCTCAAGCCACGCCAGCGTGGCAGGCGAAAACGTTGGCGCTTGCGTAAAGCCATATGCGCCATAAGCGCGAAGCAGTGTGGGGTTATTCGCATTAAGCGTGGTGCCCTTTTTGTACATGAGTGAAATCGGTACTTTCACCCCGTCTTTTGCAGTAACCGTCAAACGAACCTCATCAATGGCCGAAAAATCAACCGAGGGCTTGGGCTGCAAGCCAGTATCACTGATGTTGGCCGTGCGCTCCTCAACATTGACGTACTTGGGCGCCTCGGTCCAGCCTTCCAGACGCAAAATAGCGCCGGGACGTTTGGGATCAGTAATCAGTTGGCGTATAGCCAAATCAAATGGCAAGCGGACGAATTCAAGCTTGCCACCGCTGAAAACACTGTTGCTGAAATTCAAGCGTTGCAGTCGGTCAACTCCCCCGTTTAGCTCGCGAATATACAGCGCATCTTGAGCGACCTTCATTTCGCTTATCACCGTATCACCGTGCGGAACAATCGTGGTAGCCGATGCCATCTCGGGACGCGGTAAGCTGGTGCGCACGATTTTGTAGCGTGGTGAATTTTTATGGGTCAGCAGATAAAGGCCATTGTTGTACGACGCATACTCGGTTACCTCATCCTTTGGCTCGATAGCCTTGCGCCAATCGCCAGCCGGCAAACCCTGCGCTGAAGCTTCGACGATATACAGACTGATTTCGCGCGCATCGCCATGCTCAATTTTGCCGATTAAGTATTTACCATCAGCAGACTGTGTAACCGTCGGAATATCCACCGCAGCCAAGGTCACACCAGGCATGCCGCCAGCTAATACCAATTCATCTTTATCAATCCCTCGGCCCACCACATGCCGGAAAACCTGACTACGCAGGTACCGATTTTTAGACTCACCGCTGTTGATTACCGGCAAGCGGTTATAGAAAAAGCTGCGGCCGTCGGGCGCCCAGTGTGTGCTGTCTGCAAAGCCGATACGATCTATTGCAATGCCCAAATCCCGTGCCATCGCAACTTCAACCACGCGAATAGAAGTCTCCTCTGAACCGCCAGCGGCAATCCCCAAGATCACGTAGCGTCCATCTGGTGATGCTAAGTAAAAATTCAGCGCATAGCGCTCGCTGGATTTAGAAATAACCTGCGAATCAAACAGCAAATGTTCCGCCCCCTTGAGACCATTGCGCGTGTAGAGCTTCCGGGTCGTTTCACCGGGCGCTAACTTATAGTAAAAAACGCGTGTGGCAGCAGCGCTACCAATAATTTGTACACCACTTATTTGCACGCCCGCATCAGCAAGTGAATTAATACGGCGCTCCATTGCGGCCCTGCCGGGAATGGCATCGAGTGTGTTGCGCGCATAATCACTTTGGGCACGCATGTAGTCGATGACATCCGGACTCTTCACGTTCTCCATATAACGGTAAGGATCAGTCATAGTCTGACCAAAAAACGTCTCAGTCACGTTGCGTACCGGCGCGACAGGCGGGCCTATTCGGCGCAACGATCGGGGCTCTGGCGCCGATGCTGATTTAGTGGTTGCAGGCGTTGCACTATTAGTCTCGCCAACAGGCTGCGTAGCGCATGATGCTAGCATGAGTACAGCGCAAATAGCGACCAATAAAGCACGTGCTTTTTCCGTCTGCGAAAAATAAACGGGGCATGCCCGTGGCGATGATTTCATATCTGATCCATGGCTAACAAAACGTGTCAATCACGGACGCTATCACGCTATGGACACTTTGTGCAAAGCACATATTTAAGCATTAATTTTGTCACCGTTTAACGACAACAAATGAACGCTATCACCAATAATTTTCAACGATAATATGGCCCGGCTCCAGCCTCCGATTCATGCGGAAGCCACGCGCTTTTAGGAGGGCACGCATCGCTTCAACCATCTCAGGATTGCCGCACAACATGAAACGTGAATGTGCACTGGTCAGCGGCAGTCCAGTGCCGCGTTCCAATTCTCCCGATTCTGTCAACGTTGTAACACGTCCATGCAATGCACCTTCACCCGTTTCGCGTGTCAGTGTGCGGACGAATATTAATTTTGCCTGCCCCTCTGTTTGGTGCGTCAGCGCAAGCAGATCAAGCTCTTCGGTATAGGCCAAGTCGCGATGCTCACGGACCGATTGCACCACAATAATATTTTCAAATTGCTTCCACACTGCCGCATCGCGCACCATCGAAATATAGGGAGCCATGCCGGTGCCGGTGGCAATCAACCACAAATCGCGGCCATCCTTGAAACGATCCGTTGTTAAAAAACCCTGCGACATTTTTTCCACATGCATGGTCTCGCCAATTTTTAGCTGGGCGATACGGCTGGAAAATTCACCCGTCGGGACAACCACCAAAAAGAACTCCAGAAATGCCTCATCAGGAGCCGACACAATTGAGTACGCACGCCAAATGATTTCACCATTTTCTTTGGTAAGACCAATGCGTGCAAACTGACCCGGCGTGAACTTGTATGCTAGATCACGCCGAATGCGAAATGACATCAGACCGGGGTTCCAGTGATGGATCCAGACAACCGGCTCATCGGTAAATTTGGGCGCTGCGGTTAGCGCAGGTGATAGATTGGAGACAGACATGAGAATTTCGCGCGATATAACGACGTTTTATTTATGAAACAAAGATAGGCTAAGTGTAACGTGGCGACCTGAATTGCACACGCAATGCTCAATACAAATTTGGACAGGCAGGCAACACTGAAGAGCAAACTCAGGCATATATTTAATGCGTATTGAATTGCAAGGACGCCAAACGCGAGTAAAGACCACCCTCTGCCACCAACGCAACATGAGTGCCCTCCGCAACAAGGCGGCCTTCTTCCAGCACTACAATGCGGTTCGCCGACTTAACAGTGGCAAGACGGTGTGCAATTATAAGTGTGGTGCGACCCTGCATTAATTTTTCCATCGCCAACTGCACCATCCGCTCAGATTCCGCATCAAGCGCCGAGGTCGCTTCATCCAGCAGCAGCACTGACCGGTCGGCCAAAAATGCCCGTGCAATCGAGATGCGCTGGCGTTGACCGCCAGAGAGTTTTACGCCACGCTCACCCAATTCAGTATTGAATCCTTGCGGCATGGTCTCAATAAATTCAAGCGCAAACGCCGCTGCGCAGGCGGTACGAACTTCCGTATCAGTTGCATCCGGCCGTCCATAGCGCACATTTTCCCAAACATTTGCCGCAAAAATGACCGCGTCCTGCGAAACCAGCGCAATCCGCGCTCGCACCTCGCGTGGATCAGCCGTTTTCAAATCCACGTTATCCACCTTGACAGTGCCCGAAGTGGGATCGTAAAAACGTAGCAGTAGCTGAAACACAGTGGTCTTGCCAGCACCGCTGGGGCCTACCAGCGCCACCACTTCACTTGGCTCAATGTTTAGCGAAAAATCTTTTAGCGCGGCCGTTTCGGGACGAGATGGATAATGAAACGTGACGAGGTCAAAGGCCACTCGCCCTGCTTGTAAATCGCCGTGCCTATCGGGTAACGGAACCGGATGGGGAGGTGCGGCAATCTCGGACTGGGTATTCAACAATTCCATCAGGCGTTCTGATGCGCCCGAAGCGCGCATTAATTCACCATAGACTTCTGAAACCGCGCCGACCGCATTCGCGACCAGTACCGCATAGAACACAAACGCCGACAATTCTCCCGCGGTAATTCGGCCTGCAATGACATCACGCCCACCCACCCACAAAATAACGGCAATCGCGCCAAACGCGAGCACAATGACCGCCGCAATCAATGCGGCGGTATACATCGCCTTAGTCTCACCCGCCTTAAAAATGGCCTCAACGCGATCACCAAATCGCTGCCGATCCACCGCCTCATGCGCATAGGCTTGCACCGTGCGAATCTCATGCAGCGATTCATCAATATAGGCACTCGCCTCTGCGGTGTGGTCGGTAATTTTTTTCGACAGCTTTCTCACCCGCCGTCCCAGCACTAAAATCGGCACCATCACCAGTGGGATAACCGCCAGTACAAACAGGGTTAATTTCACACTGGTAATAAACAACATCACCATACCACCCAGAAAAAGAACGGTATTGCGCAGCGCCCAAGAGAACATGCTGCCAATCACTGACTCAACCAAAGTGGTGTCATTGGTCAGGCGTGAAATAACTTCGCCGGTTCGAGTGCGCTCAAAAAAGCTGGGGGATAACGTCAACAGGTGTGCATAAACTGCATGACGAATATCTGCCACCACCCGCTGCCCTACCCATGTGATGTTGTAATAGCGAAAAAATGTGGAGGTACCCAATACTGCCAGCATGCCTATCAGTATCAATAAAGTGCTGTCCAGTGTTGCCGCATTAGCGGAAGCAAAGCCCTCATCTATGACGTGCTTCAAGCCCCAGCCGATCGCCAGAACGGTTGCGGCAGATATGCACAGCGCCACCATCGCCAAAGAAAAACGTACTTTATAAGGCGCGACAAAACGCAACAGTACCGTCAGTTTTTTGAGGTCCCGCGCACTGCGTTTAGTGTCCTGCTTTTCGGAAATCGTTGCCTTAGTCATCACAACAACATCGGCAATATTGTCAGGGCGACCGAGCTGGCTGCTAGACGCTACGGAAGAAACAGGGGAGGGTTCGGGACTTGTATTCACACCGCCATTGTACCGACCTCGGGGGCGAGTCTATCCAGCAGACAGATTATTAAGAACAGCCAAGTTGGCCAGATAATTCTGGCAGCACCGAAGCGGGCGAATCACCCATCTTCTGTGGCGCAATCTTAGCCGCCCCGTTTTAACGTAGGACGTGCAACGTTACCGGAAATTGCAAAATTAGCCCGATCCTGCGCCACATTCGAACGGATTTCAGCGCCTACCGAGCCGGAAAGTGCGCCTGTAGCGTACACCACATGAATATTACCGTTGGCGAGTAATACTCCGCCCACAAGTTTCATTTTTTCATAATGAATGACACCATCTGCCGCTCTCAGTTGGCCGGTCAGCTCACTAAATTTCGACTGGCCGCCCTGCCCACTACCGTCTTGCGAACGCAGCACCTGCACCAAGTCCACGTTACCAATAGAGCCCTCTCGCACCGAGAAATTACCCTGAATTTTCGGCTGCTCCAATAGATTCCCAACTGAGCCTGCTAATGCCATAATTGCATATTCCCCATCGAGTCGTCCATTTAAGCTGATACCGCGCGTAAATAATTCTGCAGCTTGATCGAGCTTGATTTTTTTCACCGAAAAATTACCCGCGAGACTCACGCCCTGCTTCCAGTCGATTTTTAATGAACCGGTGCTACTGCCATCCAGAAGCTTCGCGTTCACTTCGGTAAATACCAATTGTTGATTACCCAACACGCCCTTGGCCGAAATATTATTGAATAAGATTGGCGCGCCAATCGGCATGCTCATTTCCCGAGCATTGAAATCAACCGTGAAGTCGCCTGCGGGCGAAGCGGCAGTCTCGGCCACGGCATTTGCGGCTGTGTTACTAATATTGGGCGCAATATCAACCGACCATTTGTTGCCCCTGTTACGCAGGGATGCACTGCTAATTACACCCGACTTATTAAACTTCAACTCGGCATCAAACACATCCAAGTTGATATCTTTGATATCAAGTTTCACATTCTTAAGGATTATTTTACTGATTTCGATCGACTTGGGCCTGCCCTCGGGATCGCCCCAGCGAGCGGCGCGCCCCAATGCTTCGGCTGTAATGCTGACATCTTGCAGCTCGAACGATTCAATAATAAAGCGATCACCAAAGAGCGCGGTCATATCCATATAAATTTTACCGCTGGAAGCTTTGGCATCCAGTAGCTTGCCGAACGCCACCTGATCCAGCTTGACGTGAGGGCGCGGGAACAGACCTATGCGCAAACCGCTTGAAGTAACATCATCGTGCGCCCAGCTGGCGAGCGCTTTTTCTAAACGGGTGTTAACAGCGCCAAGTGGCACGACCTGAATCAAAACGACGGACAAAACCAGAAAGCCCATAATGCCCAGTATGGTCCAGCGTAGCAAATGACGCTCGCGCCTGACTGATGGTCGGCGCTTGCCCGAGGCAATATCAGCTTGCACAGTCTGATTGCGTTCGGCTTGCTCTTGCAACTCACGCAGGCGGGCAACTTGGGCAGCGCGGGCAGCGGCCTCAGCCGCTTCTTCCATTTTCGATTTTTCTTCCGCTTTTTCACGAAGAGCACGCTCCTGCTGTAATCGCTCTTCAGCTTCACGTTCAAACTGTTCTCGCTCCGCAGCGTGTCCCGAAATAGCGCGTGAGGCAATTTCGCGGGCCGCAACTTCCATTTGCGCCTTGCGCTCGGCCTCACTGCGGGCACGACGTTCATTTTCCAGTTCACTCTGGCTTTCGCGCTCAGAATTTTTACGTAACTCGGCCTCGGTACGGGCACGGGCTTCCGCCTCGGCTGTTGCGCCTTTTTCAGCGGCGAGCCTGGCAATCATCTCTGCTTCTATGCGGGCACG
>JAYVEV010000079.1:0-81479 GCA_043773745.1 Burkholderiales bacterium
TCTGCAGCCTTTTCGGCAATCATCACCGTCGGTGCATTCGTGTTGCCACCGATAAGCGTCGGCATGATGGACGCATCGACGACGCGCAAATTTTCAAGACCGTGCACCTTCAGCGTGGCATCGACTACGGCCATGCTGTCAGCGCTGCTGCCCATTTTGCAGGTGCCGACGGGGTGATAGACCGTATCGACATGTTTGCGCAAGGCATCGCGAATTTGCTCGTCGGTGAGATTGGCATAAGGGTCTTTCTTGTAGAGCGACGATAACGCGGGCGCTTGCATCAGGCGGCGGGTCAGTTTGAAACCGGCGACCATGCCGTTAATATCGTCGGGATGCTCCAAAAATGCAGGGTCAATCAGCGGTGCATCGGTCGCGCGATTACTGGCGAGTTTTACACTGCCACGGCTCTTGGGACGCAGCAAACAGAAGTGACATGACAGGCCATGCCGCATGCGAATTTTACGGGCGTGGTCTTCCACGCTGGCCACGACAAAATGCAACTGAATGTCCGGCGCAGTCGATTCCGGTGTGAGCTTTAGGAAGCCGCCGCCCTCCGCGTAGTTGCTGGTGATCATGCCGCGACGGTGTTTGATGTAACGATAAATTTCACGCACCATGCGCACCGTGCTAGCGGGAGACACACCAACCAAATCCGTACTCGGCACTTGGTAGCGAAATACGAAATCAGGATGGTCTTGCAGGTTTTGCCCGACGCCCGGTAAATGCTGAACCACGCCAATGCCGTGCTGTTGCAAGTGGGCGGCGTCGCCCACACCCGATAGCATCAACAATTGCGCGGATTGGAATGTACCTGCGCATAAAATCACTTCACGCCGGGCGTTGAGTGTGGCTGGCTGGCCATCACGGATAAAACGCACGCCGATCGCGCGCTTACCGTCCATCACGATGGCTTGCGCCTGCGCCTTGATGATGACTTGTAGATTGGGGCGCTTGCCCATGATCGGGTGTAGATAGCCACGCGCGGCACTGCATCGCTCGCCATTTATTTGCGTAACTTGATGGATGCCGATGCCTTCCTGTTCGGCACCATTGAAATCTTCATTGAGGTTAAAGCCCGCTTGTCTGGCTGCTTCTAAATAAATTTGCTGAAACGGGTTATCACTGCGCAAATCGGCGACGTTCAGCGGGCCGCGCTGACCGTGAAATGGGTCATTTTTATCGGTGAAGCGCTCGTTATTTTCAGCGCGTTTGAAATACGGCAGCACATCCTCATACGCCCAGCCGCTATTGCCCAATGCAGCCCAATGATCGTAATCGCTGCGATGCCCGCGCATATAAACCATCGCATTGATGGCGGATGATCCACCCAGCGCGCGACCACGTGGCTGATAACCTAGGCGCCCATTCAATCCGCGTTGGGGAATGGTTTCAAAGGCGTAGTTATTAATTTTGGTGGGCAACATCACCACCGCCGCCGCCGGCGTACGGATCACTAAATCGCGCCCGTCACCGCCCGCTTCCAGCAAGGCAACTGTCACCGCAGGATCTTCGCTCAAGCGAGCGGCCAGAACTGCCCCGGCAGAGCCGCCGCCAATGATGATGTAGTCAACAATTTGTTTCGTCATTTAAAATTTATTCGTTATACGGTAGCGAGGAAATAATAGTAAAAATATAGACCCCATCACCACTACAAGAGCAAGATAATGATCAGCTGCCAAAAAATTCCCGCACCAAAAATGTTTCGAGACTGGCGCCATCTTCAATACGCGCTGATAGTTGTATCACGCGGCCTAGCCGGTGCGACTCCCAGTTAAATTTATCTTTGTAGTGCGTGCGGATGATTTCAATCATTTTACGGACGGTGGCCAACTCAACATCACCGCCCTGCCCCGCATCCACCTCATAGACCTGTCGCACGCTGGCCCGTTCGTCACTGGTCCAGCCGCGGAATGCGAACTCTGCCGCCCGGTGCCCTTTATGCAAAATCTGGAAGACGCCATTGGTGCCATCGCGCTGCGGCTTGAGAGTTTGTAAATTGCGATTTATGTTGGCGTTGCGAATTTCTTCCTGAGATTGCTCCCGACTATTGGCACGCCCCGCGGCATTCTGCTGACCAATCGCCTCGTCAGCCAGTCGGCGACGCTCGCGGGCGGCCTCTACCATGGCCATCATCGACGGCTGCTCGGCGGCGGTTGGCTGCACCGGCGTGGGTGTCGAGAGTGGTGAGGGGAGCGCGGGCTGTTCAACCGCGAACGTCGGCGCAGTTGGCTTCAAGGTTGGAATCGCCATAATTGTCCTGCGGGGCGGCGGTGGTACAGCAGGTTGCGGGGTCGGTGCGGCTGCAGGTGCGGCCGGTGGCGGTGGCTGGCTGAGCCGCACTTCCAGCGGGCCCTGCGTGACTTGGGGTGGAGCACCATCGGTCTCGATATGTTTTGGCATCACCACATAAAGCACCGCATGCAAGACCAGCGAGATGGCAATACCAATGGCGATACGCCAACGCGAGCGAATCCGCCCGTCGGTATCATCATGAGCCCAAGGTGCAGGCGGGATATAGATCGCTTTACTGGGCATTTAGTGAGTCATGGCGTGTCTGTACTCAGCCGCATAAAGAAAAAATCGGCAAACGAACTGGCACTGAAAGCAATTTGTTAAAAAATGGGGGAAAGGCAGCAACATTCTATTCGTGATCTTTAGCCGAAGTGTTGCTCAATCATTGCTTGGATAATATTAAGCTGGCTTGGTTCGCGCTTTTGCAGGCTACCGTACAGGCGGCGCACCCGATCCACCGCGAAGCTGAGCCAACTCAGCCGCCTCCAGCCACTGCCATGCACCCGGCACCAGGGACGTAGGCAAGCAATACCCACCAATTGTAACGCGGTGCAGCGCCTCTACGCGATTGCCTGCTGCCGCAACCATGCGCTTAACCTGATGATATTTACCCTCGCCAATCGTCAACTCCAGCAGGTTTTCACCCAAACGTCGGCAACCCAATGCTGCAACTGGCTGCGGTGCATCATGCAGCACCACGCCGCCCCGTAAAGCCAGCAATTGCGCCTCATCCAGTGGGTGTTTGGTGGTGGCCTGGTAAATCTTGCCCACCTGCTTCTTGGGTGATGTAAAAGTGTGAATGAAATTGCCATCATCGGATAACAGCAGCAAGCCAGTCGTATCCTGATCAAGCCTGCCCACGCATTGCACGCCGCGATTTCTGATTTGCCACGGCAGCAGGCTCAACACACTTTTGTGATGCTTGGGTTGTTGGGAGCACTCATAGCCAGGCGGTTTATTCAGTGCGATATAAACATGTTCGCGAAACTGCCAAGGCACCCCCTCCACGCTAAACATCAGGCCATCGATCGGGAATTTGGCACGCGACTGTTCACAGACTTGATATGCGTTGTCACCCGCGACTTTTACGGCAACTTTTCCCGCTGTAATGAGCGCAACGCAAGCACGGTGGGTCCCAAAACCTTGGCTTTGCAGAATACGATCAAGTTCCAGCATGGCTTGCTCTGGGGCACATGGGGCGATGTTTTGAATTGATATTGATGATCCTCAAAACACTACCGCACCGTACCTGCGGGGCAGGCACGGTGCGGTAGAGACAGTCTAATGAAACGATGGAACCGATTAGAGTGCGGGCTTTACAAACCGCAAAGTCATCCGATCTGACTCGCCGATGGCAAGATATTTTGCGCGATCGGCTTCACCTTTGGCCAGTACGGGCGGCAATGTCCACACGCCGTCTTTATAATCCTTGGTGTCTTGTGGATTAGCGTTGATCTCGCTCTTGGCATCAAGCTTGAAGCCCGCAGCAGTCGCACGCTCAATCACATAAGCTTCAGTCATATAACCCGATTTGACTGATTCCTCGAGCGTTGTACCCGGCTTGGCGCGATGTTCCACCACGCCCAGCACACCGCCCGGCTTCAATGCGGCAAAAAAACTTCTAAAAAACGCATCAACAATACTATCTTCAGGCTTGACACCGATTTTTATCCAGTTATGGACATTGCGAAACGTCACTACCACATCAGCACCACCGGCAGGCCGAATATCGAGCGCGGCCGGCATCCCCAGCGGCATGATGGCAGCTTTATCATACATGGCAGGTTGACTGGCAAGCTTGTCTTTGAAATTTTGCAGGCCCTTGGTGGATGAAGCGGGAAAAGCCGCGACATAAAGACCGCGATCGCGCACATAAGGTGCCAATAGCTCGGTGTACCAACCACCACCGGGGAAAATTTCAACGACTTTTGATTCCGGCTTGATGCCAAAAAAAGCCAGCGTTTCTTTGGGGTGACGATAAACGTCGCGGACGCGATTTGCCTCAGAGCGATGGGCGCCGGCAAGGATCTTGTCGAGAGCCGCATTATCGGCCGTTACTGTTGCCGTTGTGGCCGATGGAGTTGATGGTGCTGCCAATATTGTGAATGCAACAGTAGAAAGCCCGGCGGCAAGCAAAGCTGTAACGAGCTTGGATTTTGAGAAGAATGCGGTTGTTGTCATCGTTAAAAACCAATCATGTAGGTGAGTCGGTATGAGCACAAGAATAAAAATTATGAAGCGGAATTGAATCAGCCGCAATTATTGCATGCAGCGGGTAATGTTCAAAGCTGTCGAAGCCGTCAAGGGCGAATGCCAAGCCAGCTACATTAGCGCTACCTGCTGGGAAGGACTAGCGGGATACAGTGATAAATTTTTTCTGAAACCAGCTATCGATCATTTGTTTCTCGTAGCGCAAGGATTCATTGGAGGGATAACGATTGTGATGGTCCAGATAAGTCATATCAGCCAGCCTGTCGTCGCCGCTTTGCAATACCTGGCCCTTGGATTCAAGCGAGTACTGCAATTGCATGCTGGGCCAATCGGCGCGCCCCCGCAGGATACGGAGCTCCTGCGTACCTCTAAAGGCAGCAGGCTCAAGACGTCCGGCAAGGCCGAAATTGGTCACCACTATTTTCAATTCCTGATCGGATGGAAGTTGTGTCCCCAGCTTCGTGAAATGCCCGGCAAGCGTTTTCAGAATCTGCTCTTTATCGCTCGCAGACCGAGGCATATCGTTATAGGCTTCTGGCTTGGCAAAACTAACCGAAACGCCAGCCCAGGCGCTGACAGTGGCTGCTACCAAAAAGCCCACCGCGAGCATTGCCCTCAATATAGATTTCATAACTTTCCCCTTCAAAAAATACGAAAAACACCCATTAGAGATTATTTGGACAGAAATACTGGGCCGATGTTCCGAGAGTTTTGAAGAAAAACCAGCGTTACTAATTCGGTATATTGACTTTCACGACTAGCGGCACCGTTTCAGTTTTTTTGCACTTTGGATCGCCATAACACGACGATGCCGCTATGGTTTCCAACCGGTACACCAGCTCTACCCGCTGACCTTTTAGCGAAGGTTTTTGGCTGCACAAATCGAAGGTACCCACCTCGATAAATTCGACATTTTTATCATCTCGCAGTGTCAGGTAGCAGCCGTTATCAACCTTATCAACATCGGTTACACGACCCAGCGTTTTCTTAAACTCCGAACCAATTTTAACAATACCGTCTTTGTAAGTAACTGCCGGTGGTGCCGCAGCGGGTGGCGCAGCATCGCCAGCTGATCCCGCCACAGGCGCTGACGGGCTTGATGGTGCGGCAGGCGGGGAGACGGGTTGCGGCGGCTTGGGAGGTGTTGGCTGCGCGAGCACAACAGAAGTCAGCAATACCCAGACTGACAATGCCACCAGGCCCATCAGCGCATAACGCAAAGCAGGAATTGAAAAATACGGTTTAGGTAGTGTCATTGAGCTCCCCTAGAGATAGTGACGAAAAACGTCTGATACCTATGCATGATCATGATAAATCGCGTCAGGCCTTGCTAACCAGCAAACGATACACTTGCTGAAAACGGGCGTTCTCAATTACACCATAATCGCCCGGTGAGTATTGCAATAGCCAATCGTGCGCTGCGCCGTTCAGCATATCGCCACCAGCTGAACGTGCGGCGCGGAATGGCTCGAAAATTTGCTTCGCCAGTACCGGCAGCGCTTTGGCACAATAGCCGCCGTCCTGACCCATGGCAAGCTGCATAATTGGCTCGTACTTGGCTTCAAACCGGTCCCGCGACACACTCCATCTGTCGCCGGTTGAGCCAGTGATAATGGCATCACGGGCACAATATCGATTAGGCCCTTCGCGACTGATTAATTCACCGTCACATTTTGCGAAGGTGACTTCCACCATCTCGTTTTTGACAAAATGGCGGGCGTGGGAATCGGTGCGAAGATCAATGTTGACGAGTTCCAGCATGCGGGTAACCGCCTAAAACATGTGTTGGCCGCCATTGATTGCAATATTGGCGCCGGTAATAAAGGCCGCCTCATCAGATGCCAAATAAGCACAGAGACCAGCCACTTCCTCTGGCTTGCCCAGACGGCCCAGCGGAATTTGCGGGATGATTTTTGAATTCAAGACTTCCTCAGGGATGGCCGTCACCATTTGGGTGCCGATATAACCGGGCGAAATAGTATTGACGGTCACACCTTTTTTAGCCACCTCCAAAGCGAGTGCTTTGGTAAAACCATGCATGCCGGCCTTGGCGGCGGAATAATTGGTTTGACCGAACGCGCCCTTTTGCCCATTAACAGATGAGACATTAATGACCCTACCCCAGCCGCGCTCAACCATGCCGTCAACGACCGGTTTGCACATATTAAATACGCTATCCAGATTTGTGCCCACCACTGCAGCCCAATCCACCTTGGTCATTTTCTTGAAGGTCATGTCACGGGTGATGCCCGCATTGTTAATCAGAATATCGATCGGTCCAATTTCTTTTTGAATCTTAGCGATGGTGGCAGCACAAGAATCATAATCAGCCACATCTGCCGGGTAGGCGTGAAAATGATAGTCGCGCGCTGCCATTTCCTTTAGCCATTGCTCAGATTTGGTATTGGATGGCGAATAAGTTACGACCACTTTGATGCCCATGCGAGCCAGTTTCATGCAAATGGCCTCGCCCAATCCGCCCATACCGCCGGTGACGATCGCAATTCGTTGTGTTGTTGACATGCTAATTTCTCCTCGTTATGTAATTTTATTTTTTACCATATTAGCCGAATTTACTTTCGGTTCTTGCATCTGTTTCGAACCGAAGTCGGATCTGACCCATTATTGAATCAACAACTTTGCTTACGCTTTCGCTTTTACATATCGTCCGGGGGCGGCTTCGATAATGGGGTGCACGGCATCTCCCAATTTACGGCGCGCCGGCATCATTCGCCCGCTATGCGACTTCAACCAATTGGCCCAGCGCGGCCACCAACTGCCTTCATGCTCGATGGCATGACTTAACCACTCCGCTGATTGTGATGGCGCGTTATTGGCCCGTTGATTCGTCCAGTAGCTGCGCTTGTTTTTTGAAGCAGGGTTTACCACACCGGCAATATGCCCCGATGCACCCAATACAAATTCAACCTTGCCACCCAGATACCCAGCGCTCGAATAGGCTGTTCGCCACGGCACGATATGGTCTTCTTTCGCTGCAAATACAAAAGCGGGCATGTCAACATAACTTAGGTCGACCGGCACGCCGCACATGGTCAACTTATCGGTTTTGACAAGATTGTTTTCCAAATAGGTATTGCGCAGGTAATAGCAGTACCACGGACCGGGAAGATTGGTGCTATCGCCATTCCAGAAAAGCAAATCAAACGCAGGCGGCTTTTTGCCTTGCAAATAGTTGCTCGCGACATAATTCCAGATGAGATCGTTGGCGCGTAATGATGAAAACGCAAATGCCAATTCGCCGCCGTTCAATATGCCACCTTCGCCCACTTCACGTTCGCGACGTTCCACAAAGGCTTCATCCACATAGGCGGATATTTCACCCACCTCAGAAAAATCCAGAAAGGTAGTGAGCAAAGTAACGCTCTCCACCACATCATGGCCCATACGCTTTAGTACCGCCAGGGCACTCGTCAGCAAGGTGCCGCCGACACAAAAGCCTAGTACATTGATTTTATGAACATTGGTGATGATGCGCGTGAGATCAATCGCCTTGATAACGCCATTGGCAAGATAGTCATCCCAAGTCAGTGCGCCCTGCTCTTCACCAACATTGCGCCAAGAAATCACAAACACGGTAAACCCCTGCTGTACAGCATATTCAATGTAGGAGTTATCAGGACGCAAATCCAGAATATAAAATTTATTGATGCAAGGCGGCACTAATAGCAAGGGTCGAACATGAACTTCAGGTGTTTGCGGCTGGTATTGCAATAGCTGAAAAATTTCGTTTTCAAACACCACCGCACCCGGCGTGACCGCAATGTTTTTGCCGACCTCAAAGGCAGATTCATCGGTCAATGAAATATGCCCCTTGCTGATATCGGCCTGCAAATTTTCCAGCCCGGCGCGCAGAGATTCGCCTTTTGATTCCAACGCAGCCTTCAAAGCATCCGGGTTGGTCAATAAAAAATTAGTGGGCGAAATGGCGTCGGCATATTGTTTGGCAAAAAAACGCAGCCGTTGTTTTTCCTCGCTCGGCATCTCAAGCGTGTCGATAGTTTCAATAAGCAAACGGTAGCTCGCCAGATACGATTCCGCCATATATCGAAACGGCACGGGCTCCTGCCAGGAGGGTGTACTGAAACGCTTGTCCTGCATACTGAGCAATGCAGTAACATCAAATGTCTGGTTAGCCTGTGTCGGCAGAGCCCCCGCTGGCGACATCATCGCCAACAAGCGTTGCTGTTCTTCCGCAAAACGCGCTTGTACCGCGGCCGCTTTTTTTGGATCAGCCGCCAACGCGGCAAGCCAGATTTGCCACGACTCCCGCAATCCATCCGGCACCGGGGGCAGCGTTTGGAACAGGGCTTGCCACTCATGCGTCAGCTTTGTGCGGGATTCCTCAAGGCTCGAAAGAACTTTCCCTATGTCAAACGCTCTGTTAGTTTGTTGCAAAGGTTTCACCGGTTAATCTGTTTGATTGGAATTCTATTGTATATCGTTGCGATTGGATGGTTATACGTCACTTTGATGATGGCGATAACCGAAAAAAATATTGTCTCTGGCGTCATGACATTTGTATTTTATGGGCTGGCACCGTGTTCAATACTGCTCTGGCTGATGGGCGCGCCTGGGCGTGGCCGGGCTAGACGCAAAGCCGCACAGCAAGATTCGACAGCCGCGCCAACACCAGAAAATTCAGTGGACAAGCCCACTCACGAGAGCAATCGTACCAACACCGAGCGCGATTAACACGATCTGCGTCAAGCTCTCCTTGGCGGTGGTACGTTTTTGCAGGCCGGGCATCAGATCGGCAATCGCCACATAAATCATGCTGGAAGCCGCAAAGCATAAAAAAATCTCCGCGTAAGCGTCCAACCGACGCAACGCAAAATAACCCAGTACCGCGCCAACCATAGTCGCCAGGCTCGATATCAGATTCCAGAATAGCGCCCGCATTTTGCTGAAGCCCGAATGAACCAACACCAGAAAATCTCCTAATTCGTGCGGCAGTTCGTGGGCGATGATAGCAATAGCGGTGACGACGCCCAGCCGATAGTCGGTAACAAAGGCGGCGGCGATCGCAAGGCCATCCGTGAAATTATGAAAACCATCGCCAATGATGACCATCCAGGCAGTCGATTCATTTGGGTGCCCGTGATCATGCGCATGAATATGGCCGTGATGGCCAACCTGTTCGGCTGGCAGCGCAACAGCTTCGCCACCCGTATGATCATGGCTATGCCGCCACAGCACAAATTTTTCAAGCACAAAAAACAGCAAAATCCCCCCCAAAATCCATGCCGCTGAGACGTGATAATTATTGGTTGATTCAAAAATATGCGGCAACAAATCCAGAAAAACCACCCCCAGCAAAGCGCCTACGGCGTAGCTCACAAAAACAGGGATCAGGCGCGGCTGGATACGCCATGCCAGCAAGGCTGCCAGTAGCGCAGATAAGGTGCTGCCGAATAAACAGGCGATAAGAATATAAGCTAGCGTCATGTCTTGCCGGTTACTGAGGTAGGTTTGCGATTTGCAACCACCATTCGCCGTAAATCAGGCGCAATTCGGGTGCTTGCAAGGTTCGTTTTATGCAACTCTATTGCAATAGTTTACCACGTGCCGTGATTCGAGCTGATTACGGGCTTTCCATGTTCGAACTTTTGTAGAGCGGAATTGCTGCATCCTTCTCGTCCGCAGGCGGGACTTATTTCGCATCAAATTCCTTTCAACGAAAAAACAACCACCAATTTATCCGCCTTAAAACCGAGCTTCGTTCAATATTTAGGCTAAAATTAAATACGTTAGTTATGAACACACATATTAAACTTCGCTCTACTGAATTTATCCTCGCGCAGGACGGCAAGCCCTGTGGTGATTGCGGCAGCGATGAAAGCTTGGCTTTCAAATTCAGCTATGCATTCCAGCCGATTGTTGATCTCCAACAACGGCAAATCTTTGCGCACGAAGCACTGGTGCGCGGTCCCAAAGGTGAATCTGCACAAAGCGTTTTGACGCAAATCACTGAGGCCAATCGTTATCGTTTCGACCAAGCATGTCGAGTAAAGGCGATCAAGACCGCCGCACAGCTACAAATGTCGACCTTGTTGTCGATCAATTTCCTGCCGAATGCCATCTACCGTCCCGAGGTGTGCATCCGCACCACGCTTGAAGCGGCGCGTGCACATGGTTTTCCCGTCGAGCGCATCATGTTCGAAACCGTCGAGGGCGAACACATAAGCGACGGCAAATGGCTGGCTGAAGTGTTTCGCGAATACCAGCGCATCGGCTTTCTGACGGCTATCGATGACTTCGGCTCTGGTTTTGCCGGGCTCAATTTGCTGGCAGATTTTCAGCCCGACCTGATCAAGATCGACATGGGCCTGGTTCGCGACATCGACAAACGCAAGCCTAGCCAGGCGATCGTTCGCGGCGTGACCCGCATCTGCGAAGAGCTGGGCATTCGCATCATCGCTGAAGGAATAGAGACCCTCGACGAGTGTCAATTTCTGCAAGACCTCGGCATCAACCTGATGCAAGGATTTCTATTCAGCAAGCCCTTATTCGAAGCGTCAGGCCAGATCAACATGATTGGCTGGCCGCAGAGATAGTGTTGGAACCCCATTCACCGTCGGGATTATCATAACGCCGAGTTCTGCGTTAATTCGCGTGTCAGATGCAGCGAACTTTATGAGCTATCTGCGCTTTGTCGCGCCTAGTAGCCCATCGTCATCAACGCAACAAAAATATCCCGGCAGCGACCGCGACCAAAATCACCGCAGCTGCGATCGGCCAAAGCACGCTAGACGCCTTGTCGGCCGTTGGCGCTGCCATCGATTGTTGAATCAAGCTCTCAACCTCGACGGCAGTGGTCGGATCGATGGACGTGCGCAGCAGATTCATCACTTTCTGTACCATCGTATCGTCAAAGCGGTAAGGGTCAAAGCTCTTGAAGCCTGCTTCCTTCAGCAGACGCGTCATCTCCTTTTCCAGCGGAACAAACTTCATCGCCCAGTCGGTATAGCTAAGCGCACTGATAGACTCACGCGACAGTAGCTTTATGTCTTTGTGACGCTCATCCGACTGCAGCCGCGCATACAAAATATCAATCGCCGATTGCTCACCTTCAAGACACTGGAAAAAACAGCTGTCACCAAAATAAAGAACACCTACCAATCCATTGCGCCGGTTGTTGATTCGCGATTTTGCCAATATGCGCGCGACAGTCGGTTCGATGCCCGCATTCAACCTTGTCGGCGTAAATGTTGAGCGGCTAATGTAGATGATGCGGATCAGCTGAGGCATTGAATAATTCTCGTCTTAATTGTCGGCGTTGATATTGGAAGGTTAAATGTTGCACCAGACGTGACTACTCATAGCGCAAAATGTTTAGCCATTTTAAATATATTTCAACCCGTCTCCAATGGCTTTTGCCATTGATCTTAGGTTAGAAAAATAACAGTGGTCTTTACCCATTTACGATAAAACGGCGCTTATGACCTATCAAGCCAAACCGCTGCGGCTATGCGCCCTGTTATTTGATCGCGACGATAGGAGAAAAATCGCTCTGGCTGTTGGACTGTGCAAAATTCGCCGCCATATAACGCCGTCACCCCTACCCGAGCTAAGAATAGTCTGGCAAGTTTGTAAATATCAGCCAAGTATTTCTCGTCACCTATGGCAGAAAATGACGCGGCAGCACCGGCATCAGCTGCCATAAATGCCGCGCGAACCTCGGCACCGACTTCAAATGCATGCGGCCCAATGGCGGGACCTAGGTAAGCCATAATATCGGCAGGAGATACCTGCATCGCTGCAACTGTATTTTGCAATACGCCCGCACACAGCCCTCTCCAGCCGGCATGCGCTGCCCCGACCACCGTGCCTGCTGTATCGCAAAATATCACGGGCAAACAGTCTGCCACCATCACGGCACAGGGTATGCCGACTCTGTCAGTGACGGCAGCGTCTGCGCCTATGTCAGGCATTCCATGAGCATCATGCGCATGGACGACGTGTGTGCCATGCACTTGCCGCAGCCAAGCTGGTGGCTGGGGTAATCGTGAACAAAAACGTTGCCGGTTTTCAGCAACATGGACGGGATCATCGCCGACATGATTACCAAGATTGAGGCTGGCAAACGGGCCGCTGCTCACACCACCGTTACGCGTTGAAATGACGGCTTTTATATTCGGTGGTGCGGGCCAATTGGGAATGATTAAATCTGCATGATTCAACATATGCAGACCTATTAAAGCCCTGCAACAAAATCAATCAAATCGCGTAAATCATCAGGGATTGGTGCCTCAAACAGACGTGGTTTCCCATCCAGCGGGTGATCCAAGGTCAGTCTGCGTGCATGCAGCGCCTGTCGATTAAAATCACGAAATGTATTGCGAACCTCAGCATCTATACCAGTCATCGACGGACCATAAACAGGATCAGCCTCCAGAGGAAATCCGATTGATTGCATATGCACGCGAATTTGATGGGTGCGACCGGTATCCAAGCTGCACTCAAGCACAGTGTGATACTGGAACCGTTCCATCACGCGATAAAAGGTTTTAGCCGGTTTTGCCACCACCGAGTCTTGCAGGACAGCCATTTTGGTACGGTCACGCGGGTGTCGCCCAATTGGTGCATCTACCTCGCCGTCCGCTTTGATCAGGCCGCGCACTAACGCCGCATATTGCCGCTTCATAGTTCGGGCTTGCAGTTGTCGTACCAATGCTAATTGTGCGGCTTCGGTTTTGGCCGCCACCATGACACCTGTGGTGTCTTTATCAAGCCGATGCACGATACCAGCCCTCGGCAGCGATGCCACCGCCGGATTACGATATAGCAAACCGTTCAACAGCGTTCCTGTCCAATTGCCTGATCCCGGATGCACCACCAGTCCGGCGGGCTTATTAATAACAATGATGGCCTCATCTTCATGAATGATATCGAGAGCAATATCTTCGGCAATAAAGGCGGTTTCTTCTGCTCTTGCCGTCAGCGTTGCCGTGATTGTTTCACCACCTAATAGTTTGGTTTTGGGCTGCGCCGACCCGCCATCAATTCGCACGCCACCTTCTTTGATCATGACCGTCAGGCGGCTACGCGAATAATCCGGCAACAATGCGGCTAGCGCTTGATCCAGGCGATAGCCTGCCAGGCTCAAGGGCACCTCAAGCACGACTTTTTTCTCTTCAGACGCGCCAGTGGATGCCGTGGGAAAGGCAAGGTCGCTTGGGCTATAATCTTCTTCTTCTAGATCGACAGGTATCATCACTAAAGTATGACACGAACTTTCTTCAATACCCACGCTACCCGTGGCCGCTTTGCTTTTTTTGTGATCGCAAGCGCCCTTTCGATGCTTCTCTTTTCCGGCTGCGGTATGTTTGGCGATAAGCTGGACAACCAAAAAAATTGGACTGTTGAACAGTTTTATAAAAACGCCAAAGCTGAGCTGGATTCGGGCAACTATGCCGGGGCCGTCAAGCTTTACGAGGCGCTTGAGGCGCGGTATCCGTTTGGTCGGTATGCACAGCAAGCGCAGCTGGATATTGCCTATGCGTACTATAAAGATAACGAAACTGCACAAACCGTCACGGCAGTAGACCGGTTCATGAAGCTTCACCCCAACCATCCCAACCTTGATTACGCGCTTTATCTCAAAGCACTAGCGTACTTCAAACCGGATTTGGGCATTTTTGGCAGTTTTCTGAACCTTGATCCTGCCGACCGGGACCCGAAAGCACTGCGCGAATCGTTTGAGGTCTTTAAAGACTTGGTGACCCGCTTTCCTGATAGCGGTTACGCGCCAGATGCGCGTGAGCGCATGACTTTTCTGGTCAATGCACTCGCCAAACATGATCTGTCAGTAGCCCGCTACTACTATAACCGGGGCGGCTATCTGGCCGCCGTCAATCGGGCCCAGAACATTTTGCAGCGCTATCCGCAAGCTCCCGTCGTAGAAGATGCGCTTGTCATTTCAGTCCAGTCATACGAAAAAATGGGCATGCCTGATTTGGCCGCCGATTCGAAACGAGTACTGGAAAAAAACTATCCTCGAAACCAGATGGTTGCCAAAGGTGATTTTTCAGGAAAATCTTGGTGGAAGTTCTGGTAGTTTTAATTGCTGAAATACCGTGATGCCGCCTGGCCACGCCGAACACCAGATGTTAGCTGTCTACTGCCAATAAGGCCAGCAACTCCTCTTGAGCAGCCTTGCGCACGCCGCGTACACCCCTTGCAGGGATTTTTCGAATGTAGCCCCCGTCGGCATTCATTGCCCACGCTTGGCAATTGTCTTTGAGATAAGGCGTTAAACCTTCGGCGATAACGCGCTTCTTCAGCCGTAAATCTGTCACGGGAAAACTCAATTCAATGCGGCGAAAAAAATTACGCTCCATCCAATCAGCGCTTGAGAGCATGACGCGCTCATCACCACCGTTTCGAAAATAAAAAATTCGCGAATGCTCCAAAAAGCGCCCGACTACCGAGCGCACCCGAATGTTCTCGGATAGGCCTGCCACCCCGGGACGGAGCGCGCAGACGCCGCGCACAATCAAATCAACTTTAACGCCAGCGCCAGAGGCGCGATATAGAGCGTCGATAACATCCGGATCAAGTAGCGAGTTCATCTTGGCGATAATCACGCCCCGTTGGCGTCCCTTAGTTGACTTAACTGACTTACCCGACTTGGCCAGCTTGCTCTCATTATCAATGGCGGCAATCACCTTTTGATGTAGTGTGAACGGCGCCTGCCACACATGCGCGAGCTTAGTGGCCTTACCTAAACCGGTAAGTTGTACGAAAACTTCATTAACATCGGCGCAAATGCCGTCATTGGCCGTGATGAGTCCAAAATCGGTATAAAGTCGCGCGGTTTCCGGGTGATAATTGCCGGTGCCGAGGTGCACATAACGCCGCAATACACGCTTGCCGTGGCGCTTGCCATCATGTACATCATCTTCATGAGACTCATGCTCGCGCCGCACAATCAATGCCATTTTGGCGTGGGTCTTGTGGCCAACTACACCGTACACCACATGCGCGCCCACCTCTTCCAGTTTGGCAGCCCAATTGAGATTCGCCTCTTCATCAAAGCGCGCCATCAGCTCAACGACAACGGTGACTTCCTTGCCGCGCTTGGCCGCATCAATCAGTGCTTCCATAATCACAGAGTCGGTACCGGTTCTATATACCGTTTGCTTGATCGCAACCACCTGCGGATCACGGGCTGCGGTTTGAATGAATTCAATGACCGGCGTAAAACTTTGAAAGGGATGATGCAGCAGCACATCATGTTTTTTTAAGGTTTCAAAGATATCCTTACCTCGAGACACCTTTAGTAGCGGCTTGGGCAGACCAGCCACAAACGGTGCAAATTTCAAATCGGACCGTTGTACCTGATCGGGCACATTCATCAGGCGCACTAAATTGACCGGGCCATGCACCCGATAAAGATCAATTTCGTCCAGACCAAATTGGGCCAGTAAAAACTGCGCCATTTCCAGCGAACAATTGTCGGCCACCTCAAGCCGCACCGCATCGCCTAGATGACGCTGTGGAAGCTCGCCTTGCAGCGCCAGACGCAAATTCTTGACTTCTTCCTCATCAACAAACAAATCCGAATTTCGCGTTACCCGAAATTGATAGCAGCCGAGTACTTCCATACCAGAAAATAATTCACCCACATGCGCATGCAGCACCGAGGTCAGAAAAATAAAATCATCCGCCCCGCTGGTGACATTAGATGGCAGTTTAATCACGCGCGGCAAGACCCGCGGTGCCTGCACTATTGCGCGCAATGAATCGCGGCCAAATGCATCACGACCGCTTAATTCGACGGCAAAATTTAGTGATTTATTGAAAACCCGTGGAAAAGGATGAGCTGGATCCAAGCCAATGGGTGTCAGTACCGGCATCATCTCGCGAAAGAAATAGGCTTTTATCCAAGCTTGCTGTTCGGGCGTCCATTGCGCGCGGCGCAAAAAACGAATCCCTTGCGCGGCCATTGCGGGAAATAACTCGTCATTTAATAACACGTATTGCCGCGCAACAATCGCGTGCGTCTCGTCCGCGACCAAATTAAAAGTTTGTTTGGCTGACTGACCGTCATTACTGATGGCAATCGAATTCAGCTTAATTTGTTCTTTAAGCCCCGCCACTCGGATCTCAAAAAACTCGTCCATATTCGATGACACGATCGATAAATATTTGAGTCGCTCAAGCAGCGGCACAGATTTATCCTCTGCCTGGGCAAGAACGCGGCGATTAAACGCGAGCAACTGTGTTTCCCGATTCAAGAACCGGCTTACTTTTTTGGGTGTGGACATACGCTGACGAGCTTTGGATTTGTGTTTTACCATACCAACAGCGTATTACAGTTTTATGACCTAAATTTTTAAAGCGTGGTTATGACATACTTCACGCACTCAAAAACTCGTTCAAAAATATGCCCTATCAGACTCTTGCGGCCGTTGATTTAGGCTCAAACAGCTTTCACCTGCAAATTGCGCGGGTAGTTGATCACCAGTTGTATGCACTCGATAATCTCAAAGAAACAGTACGCCTTGGTGCGGGTGTAACCCCCGATAAGCAAATCGATACCAAAACCGCCGAGCGCGCATTGGCCGCGCTGCGACTATTTGCCGAGCGTCTGCGTGGCATGCCCAAAGATGCTGTGCGGGTAGTCGGCACCAATGCGCTGCGCATTGCCCAAAATGCGGATATTTTTATTCGCGAAGCTGAATCTGTACTGGGTTACCCGATCGAAATCATCGCCGGTCGTGAGGAGGCGCGTCTCATCTATGTCGGGGTTGCCCACAGTTTGCCGCCAGCCAACCATAATCGTTTAGTGGTTGATATCGGAGGAGGTTCGACTGAATTTATTATTGGTCACCGCTTGAAGCCCAAGCAGCTTGAAAGTTTGTACATGGGCTGCGTGTCGTTCTCGGAGCGATATTTCCCAGGCGGAAAGATGGATAAAAAATCATTCAAAGAGGCCGAATACGCGGCGGCACGCGAATTGGAATCCATCATTACCCCGTTCAAAAAAGAAGGTTGGCGCGATGCTTATGGGTCCAGCGGCACCGCCAAAGCGTTGGGCATCATCATGATTGAAAATGGCCTTAGCAAGCATGCGATTGCCCGCGAGGGACTGGCCTGGCTAAAAGACAAAGCCATCCGCGCCGGTGATTTCAGGAATCTGGACATACCCGGCGTAAAAGGTGACCGTCTGCCGGTATTGCCGGGTGGTTTGGCCATCATGACGGCCATTTTTGAAGAGCTGCAATTGACCGAGATGTTTGTCGCCGATACTGCCCTACGCGACGGTGTGCTCTACGACTTGTTGGGCCGCGGCTATCATGCCGACATTCGCGCTACAACCGTTGCGCAGCTGGCGAAACGTTATCACATCGATTCTGCACAAACGACACGGGTTGAGAATTTGGCGATGCGTTTTTTTGCGGCACTTAATGATGAAGCCAACCCTGAAATGGCTTTTCAATCACGTCAAACTCTAGGCTGGGCGTGCCGTTTGCATGAAATCGGCATTTCAATCGCACAGGCGGGTTTCCATAAACATTCAGCCTACATTATCGGCAATGCCGACATGCCGGGCTTCTCCAAACGTGAACAGGCATCGCTGGCTGCATTGCTGCTATCGCAACGCGGCAAGCTCTCAAAAGTGTTGGCTGATTTAATCACCGATCGTACGTTCACCGCGTGGGTCATTTGCCTACGGCTTGCGGTATTATTGTCGCGTAGCCGTCGCAATGTTAATGGAAAAGTGTTTACGTTATCGAGGTTGCAAAGCGCTGGCGCAACCCAATCGGAACGCGAAGGATTCGCCCTCGATATCGATCCCGAATGGCTGGCTAACCACGATTTGACTGACTATGAGCTAAAACAGGAAGCAGGCGAATGGGCTAGCGCGGGTATCAGCGTGTTGATTACCGGCGCGCGCGCCAACGACGCCTAATTTAACAGTAGCGAACGCCAAAGCTGCGCTTTACCGTAACGAGCCGGGCGTTGTCATCACTCGCAAAGCGGTCTGGTAAGCGTTGTCCCGAGTTTGCGTCTCGAACCACCACATTGCCCCTTTTTTAACTGACACATACTCATCGGCACTGCCCAGCAATTGGGCAATCACCAAGCCCAACGTGGGTTGATGACTCACCACAAGCACGTTATCAGCTGAATCTGGCCAGCCTGCTGCCTGAAGAACGGCGTCAGATGTAGCTTCCGGGGCAATGCTATCAACGGTTTCCGGTTTGATTCCGGACACGATGCTCAATGCGGCTGCGGTTTGCTGAGCGCGCACGGCCGGGCTCACCATTAGTTTCCATCGCGCCAAATTTGGCCCTGCCTGGGTCATGAACCATGCGGCCATCTGCGTTGCCTGCCTTAACCCTTTTGGCGTCAGAGCTCGCGCCAAATCACTCACCGCATCATCTTCAGCTTCAGCGTGTCGCCAGAGTATGAGTTGCATCAGCGCGTCATTTTATTTTTTAATGAAGCCATGGTTGCAGAACCCGCGGCATCGCGCCCCACCGCTAACGCGGCAAAAATCGCACAGATAAACGCTCCGCCAATACCCACAAATACCCAACTAGATTGATGAGCATCCAGCAACAGGCCAAACACAATGGGCGACACCGCCAAACCCACATCCAGCCCGGAATACACCAGCCCGTATACGCGGCCAAATGAGCCTTCGCCGAGACGGGCGGCCGCGGCACGTCGCACCAGCATATCGCGTGATGGCCCTGACAAACCTACCCCAAAACCCATTAATGCCATGGTGGGCAAAATTAGCGCATTCGGCAATATTGATGAGGCTAACAAGAATGCGAGGCCAGCGGAAAACGCCAGCGCTGCGGCAATCAAATATTCAAAAGTTCGCTGGCCTTTGACCAGAAAGCCGCCGCTAATTAATCCCGCAGATGCCCCCAGCAGATACGCCGTAAGCGAAGATGTGGCAAGCGCCAACGAAACGCCGTATAAATCCCGCAACAACGACGGCGCAAAATTTTGTAGCGCGCCAAATGCGAATGTTGAAAAAAAGAAAAACGCGAACGCCAACCACACCACGCGCACCGCTAAAAACCGCCATGTGGATTGCACCTTGCCATCGCCTATTTTATTTTTGGATGTTGCCGCCGAGTGTACTACCTCATAGCGCAGTAATTCACGCTTCCAAATTAAAAATGCCAGCGCCAGTGCGCCTACCAGCGCCGCACCCAAGGCCGCGATTCGCCAGCCAAAAGAGCTTGCCAGCCCCAGCATTAAAATCGGCGCGAGTGCCCAGCCAAGATTACCCGAGAGACCATGCACAGAAAACGCGTGGCCTAAACGTGCCACCGACACACGTCGATTGATTAGGGTGAAATCGGCTGGGTGAAAAACACAGTTACCCAACCCTGCAACCGCTGCTGCTGCCAGCAATACGACAAAATTAGGCGAAACCGCAACCAGTAATGCCGAACCGGTCAGCAATCCTATGCCCACACACAATACTCGATGAGCACCAAAGCGATCCACCACAATCCCGGCAAGCGCCTGACCAATACCAGAGATCACAAAAAACATGGTCATCAAAGTGCCAACCTGCACAAAGCTCAACCCAAAATCACTCATGAACCAGGGAAATAATGGCGGCAGCATGAGATGAAAAAAATGCGATGTGCCGTGCGCAAATCCAACCAGCGAAATAACGGCGGCATCCGATTTAAATTGGGGCAAGGCGGCTGCGGTGGAAGACATGAGAATGATTAAACCATCATTGGCAGAGAATATGATGCTAGTTTATCACCCACGCAAATGTTGCCATTCCACTCAAAGTCTCAAGCACAAAAACCTTATTGAAAAGAATAGCCATGCCCGGAGCGATATGATTGAGGTTTGATGTCAGCGGGTATCAAGAGCCGTTAAACTAACCTGACTCAGGTTTTCGGCAGCACTCTTGGCCCAGCCCACAATTCGGAATCCATTGCATGTTGAACTTTAGTAACCACTTTCAACGCGAATTACCCGGCGAGTCTGATACGCCGAATCGTGTTCGGCAAGTCGCCCATGTTTGTTGGTCAGGCGTGTTACCTACGCCTGTTGCCGCACCGCGTCTGATTGCCTACTCAGCGGAAATGGCTGCCTCGCTTGATTTGAACGACGCCATAATGCAATCGTCTGAGATGGTCAGTGCCTTGGCCGGCAATACAATCTTGCCGGGGAGCGCACCCTACGCTACCCGATATGGCGGCCATCAATTTGGCAATTGGGCCGGACAATTGGGCGATGGGCGCGCAATTTTTTTGGGCGAAGTCATAAATCGTCATGGTCAACACTGGGAGTTACAGCTTAAAGGTGCGGGGCCAACGCCCTACTCTCGCGGCGCCGATGGGCGCGCGGTATTGCGTTCATCCATTCGTGAATTTTTGTGCAGTGAGGCGATGCATCACCTGGGGATCCCGACAACACGAGCCTTAAGTCTGATTGAGACAGGTGACAAGGTCGTCCGCGATATGTTCTACGACGGCCATCCGGCAGCCGAGCCGGGTGCGATAGTGTGCCGTGTTGCGCCTTCATTCACACGCTTTGGGCATTTTGAAATTCTAGCGGCGCACGGGGAACTAGATTTGCTCAAACAGCTCATTGATTTCACGATATCTTGTGATTTTTCCGAGCTTTATTTACGTCACAAAAAGCCTGAAGAACGCCTGCTGGCTTGGTTCTCCGAGGTATGCGACCGTACCGCATGCATGGTGGCCGAGTGGATGCGCGTCGGTTTTGTCCACGGCGTGATGAACACTGACAATATGTCGATTCTAGGCCTCACCATTGATTATGGGCCGTATGGCTGGGTCGATAATTTTGATCCAGGCTGGACGCCCAACACCACCGATGCCGCGGGCAAACGTTATTGCTTTGGCCGCCAGCCGGAAATCGCCCGCTGGAATCTGGAACGTCTGGCTGATGCGCTGGCCACCGTCTGCCCCGACCATGCTGCGCTCAGCGCATGCCTTACTGTTTACGATGAAATTTACAGCAATGAATCCGCGCGAATTTATGCCGGGAAATTTGGTTTTACGGCATGGCTGGATACGGATGCCGCACTGATCGGCGAAGTATTTGCGCTCATGCAAAAAGCCGAGGTGGATATGACCGAATTTTTCCGCAAGCTAGCCGAAATCGATATAGCGAATCCATCAATTGATGTGTTGCATAGCGCTTTTTACGTTCACGCATTGTTCCAACAAAGCCGCGCTGATTTTGTGGCTTGGCTCACACGCTATGTGCAGCGCCTGCAACAAGATAATCAGCCAACTGCCACGCGTATCAAAAACATGAATCAACTCAATCCGCGCTATGTGCTGCGCAATTATTTGGCGCAGCAGGCCATCGACAAGGCTCACGCAGGCGACGTCAGTATGATCCACGAGTTGCTAGAAGTGATGCGTAACCCGTATGCCGTGCAGATTGGGCGCGAGGCGTTTAGCGCGATTCGGCCCGATTGGGCACGGCAGAAGGCGGGGTGTTCTATGCTGTCTTGCAGCTCATAGTCCCATCCGCAAACATTTGAATAAGCGTCGAAATGGAGCCTGTTGTTCATCAACCTTATTTATGAACCGACTCGCGCTGAGCGATGTATAATGTCTAGTTGATTGTTTCGTAAGCGGTTTTCACAACCAACCTGTCGAAAACTCAACGAAGTTTTCTCCCGCATTTTTTTGCAACACTATCCCCCATCGGGAATGCAAAATGCCGGCGTACCCAACTGTGATTCCGCCGACCTCGTCGCGCTATATCCATCTTTCAAGGCCGTTTGAATGTCATTTGCTTCATTGAATTTAGTCCCCGAATTGCTGCGTGCTGTTGAAGAAAGCGGCTACACCGAGCCAACACCGATTCAGGCACAAGCTATCCCTGCTGTATTAGCCAAGCTCGATATCATGGGCTGTGCCCAAACCGGCACCGGCAAAACCGCCAGCTTTACACTGCCGATGTTGAATTTGCTTGCGCCACTCGCCAGTACCAGCACTTCACCCGCCCGCCATCCGGTGCGCGCTTTGGTGCTCACGCCGACGCGTGAACTCGCCGCGCAGGTCGAAGAATCGGTCCGCACTTACGGTAAATATTTACCGCTGCGCGCTGCGGTAGTTTACGGTGGCATCGATATCAAACCGCAGATTAAAGCCTTGCAGGCGGGCGTGGAGATTGTGGTCGCCACACCAGGACGTTTGTTGGATCACGTTGAAGGCAAAAGCATCAATCTTTCGCAAGTACAAATTTTAGTACTGGACGAGGCGGACCGAATGCTCGATATGGGCTTTATGCCCGCGATCAATCGTATTCTCGCGCTGCTGCCGCCAGGCCGCCAAAATTTGTTGTTCTCGGCCACATTCTCAGAAGACATCAAGCGGCTTGCAAATCAATTTATGCGCAACCCGACGATGATCGAAGTGGCGCGTCGTAACGCACCTGCCGAGCTGGTTACTCATTCCGCTTATGAAGTCGCCGCCGCGTCGAAACATGCGCTGCTGGCCCACCTGATCAAGTCGCGCGATATGCAGCAGGTGTTGATTTTTACGCGTCGCAAAATCGATGCTGATCAACTTTCCCGTAAATTGGTGCGCGATGGCCTAGCAGCAACCGCCATTCACAGCGATCGCTCACAGCTGGAACGTACTCAGGCGCTTGATGAGTTCAAGCAGGGCAAAGTAAAAATTTTGGTCGCCACTGAAGTCGCTGCACGTGGGCTTGATATTGACCAGCTCCCGTTTGTGATCAACTATGAACTGCCAAATACACCGGAAGATTATGTCCACCGTATTGGCCGTACCGGCCGTGCCGGCAGCCCGGGCGAGGCCATTTCGTTGGTGAGCCCGGATGAAATGGAGTACTTGGCGAATATTGAAAAACTGCTCAAGCGCCAGATTCCACGCTTGGCAGCACCTGAATTTGACAGCGGCAGCGACAGAAAAAATAGCCGCGACAGTGGCAATACCCGCTCCAGAAGCAGTAGCGCATCAAGAGACGGGGCGCAGGAACGCAACAAAAGCAACGATAGCGAGCAGGAAACTCGACGCCCCAGCCCGCGAAATCGTGACGATAAGGAATCCGGTCGGATGCGACCACGCCCATCATCTGAAATGCGTCCGCCCGCCCCGCCACCGCCTGGCAATTTCGATTTCAGCAAGCCATATGAATCATCGGTGAAAGCGGTTAGCGATAACCTCACACCAGTTCCCAAAACTGCCGCCCATCATCGCGGCAAAGCGCCGCGCCCAACTGCCGCCCTGATGCGGGTCCGAACGCGCGAAACAACAGAAGAGTAAATTTTCATTACGATTAATCTGAGCTCAGATCAGCTTGCCAAACTCTTGGTATAGTAATTGCTCTAATGATTAAAGAAATTCATTAAATATCATCACTAAAGTTTCTCTTAACTATGAGCATCGACACTAATCCGCAAAACACCTTTGCCGAGCACCAAAGCGAAAAGCTTGGCACTGATTTGCCTGTCTTGCCGCCGCAACCAGCACATAGGACACCGTGGACACAATGGGTGATTGTCGTGCTGCTTTCAATTCTGATCGCGCTTTCGGGTGCTCAGCTATTGGGCACCGTGTTATTGGAGTTAGTTGTTGACTATAAATCAGCATTGTTGAGGATTGCGATATTGCTGCCTGTACTGGTTATTGCTGTTTTTTTACTGGTGAAGCACTGGCGAAAACTGCTTTTGGACAAACCTGGGCATGCTAAGAGCCCCCCAGCGGAAGAGTGAAGGTAAATCAGGTCTTCAGTGCTTTTGGAATCGACCCTGCTGCTAATTAGCTTGCCTTACTGATGCCCATGCGCGGCATTAAATCACTGATTGCGGCAAGGTCCGCATCATCAATAGACATTAAAAACAAGCGCACTTCAAATTCGCGCGCACCCGATCCCGAAAATAGCCACTCTCCAGAAAACGGTAGAGATTTTTACCGGGGCAAACGGTTTGGGTCGAAAAATCCTTATGCCCACTTATCGAGTCTGGCGAGATCTTGTACTTAACTGCCAGCATGGTCATTGCCTTCACCACGGCATCCAGCTGTACCTGGGTTGGCTCTACCTCTTCAAAATTACCGACCACTTCAATCAACGCATGCCCACTCGGGTCATAGTTAGTGTTGGTATCACCTGCATAGTTAATATTGCGGCCTTCATAGATGATCCCGTCTAGATCAATGATGTAATGGTAGGGAATATCAAGCCATTTGCGGGTGTTGCGTGACCATGCCTGGAGGTTGCGCAGATATAGCTGCGGATCGCGGCCTTTTAGGAAGCTCTCGCCTTGGTGATGCAGCGTGATTCTGTTTACTACGTGCTTTCGTGCCTGCGCTTCAATTGCCGGCGTACCGCCCCACTGCTGCACACTGACAATATTGCGTTCGATTTCACCCGCCATTGCCGATGATGTATCGACCGAACGAGGCTGGATGACGGCGCAGGATGCGCAAACAAGAAACATCAGCATGACCGCTACAGCGCGCCGTAATGTGAAATTTACTTTTATCAATTTATACCTCTACGATGCTTTTTCTATCGGCCTTATTGCCTGGCTTCGCTTCGCTTGGCTTGGACGCCAGCCACAAGCCCACAAAAGTCAGTGCGCCGTTGACAATCAGTAGCTCCAAACCTATTTGGTATTCACCCAACAGCACTTGTTGATAGGTATCGAGAACATAGCAAACAACCGGCGCTGCAATCGCTATCCATGGCACCAGTGAATCCCGCACCGCACGGCGAGTCAAAATTCCAAATGCAAACAAGCCCAGCAGCGGCCCATAGGTAAAGCCAGCGAGTTTTAAAATAAGGCCGATCATGCTGGGATTATCGGCCCACTTGAACACCATGACCAGCAACAAAAACAGCGCGGCAAAGCTGAGATGCACACGTTGACGGATGCGCTTACGGTCAGCTTCACGCCAACTCTCACGGCGCTTCATCGCCAAAATATCAATGCAAAAACTTGAGGTCAGCGCCGTAATGGCGCCATCAGCGCTGGGAAATAGTGCCGATATCAAAGCAATGACAAAGATTATCTGCACCATGGCTGGTAAGTGCCCCAACACAATGGCGGGGAAAATTTTATCGCCTATCGCCGTCACACCCACGGTTGGCGCATACAAATACAGCAGGCCACCCAGAAACAAAAACAGCAAGACAACGCACAACATGATGATGCTGAGCACGATAATGTTTTTTTGCGAATCTGCCAGGGTTTTGACCGAGATATTTTTTTGCATCATCTCCTGATCCATACCCGTCATGGAAATCGCAATAAACATGCCGGCCAGAACTTGTTTCAGCCAAAATTGCTTGCTGTTGATATCGGTCGAGAAAATACCGGACAATCCGCGCGCCTGCATTTGTTGCAAACTCTCGCCAACGGAGATGTCCAGGCTGTTTAGGACATACACCACACTAATCACCAGCCCCAGCAGCATGCAAGTCGTCTGCAGCGTATCAGTCCAGACAATGGTTTTAACGCCGCCCTCATAGGTGTAGAGCAGAATCATGATGATGATGACCGCCGCAGTCAGCCAAAACGGGACATGCAGGCCATCGAGAATCGCATCCTGCAAAATTTTAACCACCAGATACAAGCGTGCGGTCGCACCGACAGTGCGTGACAATATAAAAAACGAAGCGCCGGTTTTGTAAGATCGCGGGCCTAAACGGATATCAAGATAGTGATAAATCGACGTGAGATTCAATCGATAAAAAATCGGTAGCAAAACAAAAGCGATAACGCCGTAGCCCAGCAATTGTCCCAGCACAATCTGGAAATAAGTAAACGCCGTTGCGCCCACTGCGCCCGGCACGCTGATAAATGTCACGCCACTTAACGATGTGCCAATCATGCCGAATGCGACCAGCATCCAGTTGCTGTTTTTATTGCCGATAAAAAATGATTCGTTATTGGCGCCACGCGAGGTCACCCACGCGACTGCTAGCAGTATCGCGAAGTAGCCAACGACAAAGGAAAAAAGCAGTGCGGGAGACATCAATTTTTGGGTAGTTGCGCCATCCGGGCCGCTAGCGCAGCTGCTTCGGCGGCGATCACATCAGGCATCACGTCCGCCAACGTCACCGGCACGGCTCGATCGTCCAATTCCACTACCACCAAATAACCCTGATCCACCCTGCTTGCGGTAAACGCCTTTGCGAGCGAAAGCTGGTCGCTATTCTGCAAGGTGCCGTCTGCTTTTGACCACGATTCCATTGCCACCAGGCAACCGGCCGATGGTGTTCCAGGAAAAAAAGCAGCCCCGCGATAATAGTCCGAGTCAATGGTTGTGCCATGCAACAGCATGTCATCACGGCCCGCTTGGCCGGCAAGGAAGGCTTCCTTGAATGGCTTATAGCCGCGCCATGAGGCGGGCAAGAAGCTTTCGTAACGGGCTTCGGTCCAGGCCTCTGGTACCTGAATAAGCTCGACATGTTCAAACTCGGCCACGGTTGCTTCTATGGGAATTTTTGAATGAAGATAGGGTGTGGGGCCGATCCATTTATTGGTCGCGGTGCCAGCACCGACAATGGTGAACAATCCTTGCGGGGTATTGCCATTGGTAATAGTCCCCGGCAGGTTGGTCAGCGCCATTGCCAGATGGGGAATATTAAAATAACGGCCATCCGCATGGCGCACGAATTGTCCATCCGGCCCGCGCACCATAGCCAGCCCGAATTGCTGCCGATCTTTACGCTGGAAACTATAAATCACCGGTAAGGCCGGGCCTAATTTTCGCAACGGGGCAGCAAGCAAATCGACCAGCGGTGGGCGTTGTGCCAGTTCAGTTATCGTATCTGTCGTTAGCACATGTTCAAGCGCGCTTAGCCGCGGTTCAGCCATCCATTCCGGGAAACGCCTGACCAGTGTTGCGCGCAAATCCATACGTGATTCGGCGCTGTTATCTACTTTCAACACAGTATAGGCGGCCATCGCAAACTCTCTGGGCGTTTGCAACTGTTCAAGCAAGCGTTTAAGCGACGCTGCGCTTTCCTGCGCGTAGAGCATGTAGGCTGCTGCTATTACAGCGCGCTGATATTCGATTGACGGTTGCTTGATATCGCGCTCAAAATCAGCCAGTGCGGCCAGTACAAGACGGCGTCCGGCATCCTGCTCAATATTAAAAAGTGCAACTGCTCCCAGCGCATCAGGCACTTTAATATCAGCGTTAGCGGCATCAGACAATCTTGAATTGGCCGTTGTCGCAAATTGCGCTAACGCCAAACGAATTTTCTCCAGCGCTTCTTCGCGGGCGGCGGCTTCACCTGCTGCGGAAGCGATCGGCGCGACGAAATTTTCAACTTTATATGCAGCCAGCTCGGCGGGAGAATGCCGCTTTTCCGGTTTTATGCCCGCACATCCAGCAAGAAAAATCAGCGCTATCCATACGCAGACCGGTGAAAGAACCGCCTTGGTCTGACGCTTCCTCATCCTCACTAACTCGCCTTCTTCACGAACTCGCGCAGATGCTTCGCTTGGGCAACGAGCGATGGCTTGTGGATGTACATCATGTGCCCCGCCTCGTAATAATGCGTTTCGATATTTTTTTGCAGGCTCTTATCTAGTGCCATGTGATTTGTCACATAGTCGCTGGCAAAATGCGGTGTAGCCAAATCAAAATAGCCGGAACCAACATACACTTTCATGTGAGGATTGGTGCTCATCGCCTTGCGCAATGGCTCCGCCACATTCAAATGCTGATTACTGGAATTGAAATCCCACGACAAATAAAGTGGTGACAATACTTTATACGGGGTATCGCATTCGAATTTTAGCTCGCGTCGAACATAGTCGTTCAAGCAGGCGGCATAGGCACCATCAAGATTGCTGTGGGAAGGATCATGCTCAATATTTTCCCCTGCTGCATCACGATCAAATCCTTTGAAACGACTATCCAGACGGCCGACAGTGCGATGCTCGTCACGACAGAGTTCTTTGCAGAAGCGATGGATGTTGATACGCAAATCTGTCTGCTCAATATATGCTGGCGTGAGCCCCGTGTATTGAGCAATTTGTTTAACCAATTGCGTGCGCGCACTGGCGGCCAATTTATCGCCCTGAAATAGCGCAGCGCTATAGGGTCCCGCCGCAAACGCTTCAACTTCATCAAGGAGCACCCGCAGTCGTTTCGACTGTATCGGTTTATCCAGTTTACGGTGATACCAGGCTGTTGCTGCAAAAGTAGGTAGAAACAAGACATGTGCCAAATCATGGCCGGGAAAAAAACGGAAAGTACTAAAATCAAGCGCGGTGGAAATCAGCATCAGCCCATTGACATAAAGCCCACATTTTTCCTGCAAGTGGTTCGCCAACCCTGCCGCACGCGTTGTGCCATATGACTCACCGGCAATAAATTTGGGAGAGGCCCAGCGCGCATGACGCGAGGTGTAAAGGCGTATGAACTCTCCCACACTCTCCAGATCACGCTGGTAGTTATGAAACTCTTTTACCTTATCGCCATCCAGCATGCGGCTGTATCCGGTACCGACCGGATCAATGAATACCAGATCGGTTTCGGGTAGCAGTGAAAAATCGTTGTCCACCAGCTCGTACGGTGGTGCACCGGCATAACCATCGTCATCGAGTTTGACGCGCTTCGGCCCTAGCAAACCTAGATGCAACCACACGCTTGATGATCCCGGGCCGCCGTTAAATGAAAACGTCAGCGGGCGTTTGGCGGGATTTTTAACATGGTCTTTTGTATAAGCCGTAAAGAAAATTGTGGCGCGGGCTTTTTCTGCTTCGCGCAGGCCTTCTTTTTCGCTGTCTTCCTTCAGCACGATGGTGCCGCAGGTCACTGCGTATGCAATATTTACCCCATTGATGCGCGCTTTGTGACGCGTGGTTACAAGGTTGTCGACGGGCACCGGCTTGGCCACAACATCTTTGTTTTCGGTGGCAGGTTGAACTTGCTCTTTATTGTGCGAAGCGTTGGACATGGCGGCTCAAAGGTCAGATTTAATAATGGTTAATGTCAGATAAAAAATATTATGGCGCAATCGGGCACAGCATCATTTTATTGAATTTTCTTCACCTATTTAATGACAGCGCTGACAGGTGTCGCCGGCTTTCAAAGCGACGTTCTTGCCCGGTGATGGGGTCAATAAAAGAAATTGATTCGGCCAATAATTGTAGCGGCTTGGTGTAATCCCGATCGTCGTATTCAACATGCACAGGATAGATTTGATCGTTCAATATTGGCAGGCCTAATGACGCCATATGAATGCGCAACTGGTGTTTCTTTCCCGTCACCGGAAACAACCGATATCGAGCCAGTCTACCTTGCACCTCCAGCAACTCAATTCGCGTTTCGGAATTTGTTGTGCCCGGCACTTCACACATCTGCATGAAATGATCGCCGTCCACCATGCGGCTTTTGTGCGTGATGGGGAAACTGATGTCTGCTCGATATGGCGCAATCGCCTGGTATTGTTTTGCAACGGCTTTTTGCCGGAAGAGCTGCGCATATTGATTGCGCGATTGGGGCTGGACTGTGAATAGCACCACCCCGGCTGTTTCGCGATCTAGCCGGTGCATGGGCGCCAGTGTATCAATGCCAAGTTTGCGCTTCAAACGCACCAGCACCGTCTCCTGCACATAGCGGCCTGCAGGTGACATGGGTAAAAAGTGCGGCTTATCGACTGCGACAATATGCTCATCCTGAAACAACACTACTTCATCGAATGGGATGCGGGGCTCGTCTTCAATATTGCGATAGTAGTAGAGCTTGAGATGTGCTTCATAAGCGCGCTCTGGCAACACATTGCAACCGATGCTATCAATGACTTCACCTCGGTGCATTCTGGCGATAATTTCGCTGCGCTCAATATGTTGAAAACGTTCTGCCAAAAAATCCAGCAAGGTGGGCCAGCTGCCAGCTGGCAGGGAAATGCAGCTGGGCCCTACGCCATTTTTAGTGGGCAACATTTAGGGGCGGAATATGTTGATTACGATTGATCATGTCAGCTTGAGCCATCAAGTTCTTTTGCCCGCTTTAAGCGCCATTCACCGTCTGGCTCACCACCATAAACATCTTCGAGCGTAGTATCGGTTTCCTGCAGTTTGGTATCCAGCGCGATCCGGTTATCGAAAACAAAACATTCGCCTTCCCAATCTTTTTCGGCATCGGGTATTTCTTTGAAAAAATTGAGTATGCCGCCTTCAAGCTGGTAAACCTCCATATTGAGGTCACGCATCCACGCGCTGGTTTTTTCGCAGCGAATACCACCCGTGCAATACATCGCAACCCGTTTGCCTTCGGCTTTCCATTCGGGCAAATGGGCTTCAACATATTTGGGAAAATCACGGAAATTAGTAACCTGCGGATCAAGCGCATTTTTGAACCGGCCCAGCCTAAACTCGAAACTATTTCGATTATCCAGCAGCACCACATCATCTTCCTGAATAAGCTTGCGCCATTCTTCAGGGCTGACATTGATACCGGTTTGTCGCGCATCAACACCCGTAATGCCGAGTGGCACAATTTCCGGCTTTCGATAAACCTTCATGCGGCCAAATGGTGCAGTTTTGCATGCGCTGCGTTTGAACGGCATGGCATTGAAACTAGGGTGCGCCAGCAGCGCAGCCTGAAATGCGTCCAGCTGCTGTTCGCTACCGGCGACCATGCCATTGATGCCCTCATGCGCCACCAAGATACTGCCCAGCAAGTCAGCTGTCAGACCGCGCAAATAGGTGATCACCTCGTCAGGATCATCCAGCGGGACGAATTTATAAAATGCGGTGTGATGAATCGTGTGCGGAGTGGGTGGCGTGGGTGGCGTAATGTGTTGCAAGGCGATCTCGGTACAGTTTTTTGATGCCATATTTTCTCACGAAGCACCGTGCATAGGCGATGTATGGCCAAATAATTTAAATTAAAACCCTTTACTGGCGGGGCTTAACAGGCACAAATGCCTCAAGATAGCCGTAAAATAAGGACTTTAAAATTAAATCTGACCCTGCTAAAAAAGACGCCCCATACCGAAGCGCCTTTTTTTGAGCTGCCGCTGCGAGCGATTTATTTTTTCACTGCGTCCAGCTGCCTGTACTTTTGCTCGTATTTGTCGTTCAACTTTGTTTGACGATCAGTTAATTCAATTTCCCTGCCTTGAATAAAGATACGTTCGACCTTGGTACGAATATCTAACGGATCGCCATTGGTCACGAAAAAACTGGCGAGCTTGCCAGCTGCCAATGAACCGAGGCGATCTGCCACACCCAGAATCTGCGCGGGGTATAAAGTAATGGCCTTCAGCGCTTCATCACGTGGCAGACCGTGTGCTGCTGCAGTGGCGGCCTCAAAAGGCAAATTACGTTCAGTCGCGGCATCAAATTCGCTCCCTGATCGCGCAATGCAAAAGCGCACTCCCGCTTCAAAAAGCTGGGCGGCAAGACGAAACGGCGCGTCGGTGTTATCGCCGCGACGCATGGGCAGCCGGTAAACACCGCCAATAATAACGGGCACTTGTCGTTCTTTGAGCAAGGCTGCAATACGCCATGCATCCATGCCGCCGACAATAATTAACTTGAATCCGAATCGATTCGCCAGACCCAGTGCATAGCGGATTTGCGGCAGTTCGTTTGCTTGTATGAACACGGGCCGCTTGCCCGCCACCACCGGCAACATCGCTTCCCAGCGACTATCCAGTGGCGTGGTGGCTTCATTTGCCCGCGCTTTGGCATAAGCGTTTGCGGCTTCAAAGCCGTCTTCTAATACCTTCAAACGCTGACTGGTTATGCGCTGCATATCATCAAGACGGGCTTGGGGTAAATTAGGAAACAGTGCGGCGTTAAGACGCATGGTCGGCAATGCGACATGCAGTCCAACCTCAGGAATCAAACCCATTTCCTCCCAAGTCCACCCATCAAGCTGCAACAAAGCCGAGGTGCCCGCAATCAGTCCGGTTGCACTGCCGCGCGGCACCGAGAGTGCCGCCAACACACCATTAGCGCGGGCAACCGGGATCAGCTCACTATCGGGATTCACTGCCACCAGCGCGCGCGAATTTGGATTGATTGCACCCGTCTCAGTTGAATCAATGGTTCCACGCACCGATTCCACTTCAACCAAGCCGAGCGTCGTGTTGGCGCCGATTAAACCCGGATAGACATGCTTGCCGGGCATCGCAATAATTTGTGCGCCGGATGGTGTTGCTACCTCTGTCGCGCTGCCGATCGCCACGATGCGGCCCTGATCAATCAGCATGTGGCCGTTGGCGATCACCGGCCCGCTGACAGTGTGCAGGGTGGCGCCCGTGATGACTATGGCCTGGCGTTGCGGCGGTGGCGGGATGTTGGGTGTCGCGCCCGCATTCGGACTAGCCAAGCCTGAAATGGCAACAACAAGCACGAGAGCAAGCAAGGATATTTTTTTCATTTTAAAAATCGAGCCCCAAAAATAATTTGATTTCATCGCCCGTCCTCCGTGCATTCATGCCACTGTCCGCCGCTCCAATAGCCATCGCGGTAATGACTTGATTGATGCAGCCAGTTTTGGAAGGCGAGATATTCCATTAACTCGGATACTGATGACGGTGTGGGCGAAGCGGACGAGGGTATTGCGATACCCTCACCGTTGCCGGGTCTTGACATATTCATGCGCGCTTGACGAATCGGCAACGCTTTTGCGACCAAACGCTGACGCTCTCTATTGGCGCTTTCGCGCAAGCCAGTATCGGTACCGAGATCAAAGTAACGTTGCCCGTCAATCCAGGTTTCTTCTGCGCGCGCTTGGGTAGATAATGGATTGTCATTCCAGATAACGAAATCAGCATCCTTGCCGACTTCGAGTGAGCCTACCCGGTGATCAATACGCAATTGTTTAGCGGCGTTGATGGTGACAAACTTGAGTGCATCCGCTTCCGCCAGCCCACCGTATTTGACCGCCTTGGCGGCTTCAGTATTGAGACGGCGAGCCAACTCATCGCTATCAGAATTAAAGGTCATCAACACGCCTGCCTTGTGCATGATGGCGCCATTGCTTGGGATAGCGTCGAGCGCTTCCATTTTGTAACCCCACCAATCGGAGAATGTCGAGCCCCCTGCCCCGATACTGGCGATGGCATCGGCCACTTTATATCCCTCCAGCACGTGCTGGAATGTGGCGACGGTGAAACCAAACTCTTTCGCCAATTTTACAAACATTAAAATTTCATCCGCCCGATAGGAGTGAATATGAATCACGCGTTTTTTATCGAGAATTTCAACCAAGGTATCGAGCTGCAAATCACGGCGCGGCTCGGACATCTTTGAGCCTGATTTTGCCGCGGTGCGCCAAGTTGCCCAACGCTGTTGATATTGCCGAGCAGCCTGAAAGCCATCGCGCATGATTTGCTCAACGCCCATTCTGGTTTGTGGATAACGTGCGTTGGTACGATCGGTGATTGCCCAGTTGGACTGCTTCACATTTTCGCCCAGCGCGAATTTGATGCCCGGCATCGCGTCGGCAAATTTCAAGCCTTCCGCGTCGCTCCCCCAACGCATCTTAATGACCTGATTTTGTCCGCCAATGGCGTTAGCTGAACCATGTAATACGTTCGCGGCCGTTACACCACCGGCAAGCTCGCGGTAAATATTTATATCGGTCGCATCAATTACGTCACCAATGCGAACCTCTGCTGTAATCGAACTGGTGCTTTCGTTCACGCCGCCTGAAATGCCAGTATGTGAATGCGCATCAATAATGCCCGGTGTTACATGCTTACCTGCTGCATCAATTACCACGGCGCCAGTCGGTACAACCAACGATTTTCCAATTGCTGCAATACGACCATCACGCACCAGCATATCGGCTTGCGCTAGCTGTCCTGCGGAAGCGCTGGTCCAGATTGTTGCATTACGAATGAGCAATTGTGCAGGGCGTTTGGCCAGCTCCACGCTATAAGCGCCCGCCGGATAACTATTGGTTAAGGCTGGTGGCAACACTTCTTTTTTAGGTCCTGTCTCAGCCGAACCAACTGGCTCAACAAATGCAGCTACCCGCTGTGCCGACCAGGGTGTCTGTTTGCCACTCGCGTTTTGGATACTGCCACGTAAGGTCTCGGTACCAAAATCAGCGATGATGGTTTGTGACGGACGCAACGAGGAAGCAGTTTTGTCGGAATTGGGGGTGACCTCTGTTTTTTTACAAGGCAGTGTGATCACGGCTTGAAGGCCGCGCACATTCAAATCGCACACAGCTCCCTCCAGCTTTAATTGCGGCTTTAATCTGGTGCCGCCAATATCCCACTGGCTTGTGGTATCGCCATCAGTGACGGCCCAAAGACCCCGCAAATCGGCGCGGTCTTGCGCGGGCATTGGATAGGCGCGACCTTCTACAAAGGCGGTTTCAATTTCCGCATTGTCATTTTCAAATAAATTTCCGTTGGCAATAATCAGATTCGCCAACTTGCCCACTTCCAGCGTGCCCAGTTGCTGTGAAGCGCCAATCAGCTTTGCGGGTACTGTCGTTAAGCCGGCGAGCGCCTGATCAGCAGGCAGGCCCCGGCGTATTGTCTGACGTAAATTAGCCCAAAACTCTTTACCAGGATCACGCAGCCCCTGCGCTGTAATCGCGAACTCAATACCAGCCTGATTCAGGTAGCTGAGGTTGGACGGTGCTTGCTCCCAGTGCTGTAATGTTTCGAGCGGCACATCAATGGCGCTATCCGGGTTTTCAATTTCAGGGGGCGCAGGGAAATTGATGGGGACAATCATGGGCATGGAAAGCGATTTCAGTTGTGCGGCGCGCCGGTATTCAAAACCATTCCCCAGCCCAATCACACGAAGCGAGAATTCATCGCGGATTTTCGCGGTACGTAAATAGTCCTGCTCAGTGTTTGCCTGATAGATGATGGCCTGACGGCCCGCTAACGGTGCGGCCAGCGCTTCAAGCGATGCGTTTTGCTGTGGACGCTCAAAGGTTGAGTTAGTTTTGGTAGTCTCATGCGCATTGCGATACCAACGGGCGTCGTAAAACGTTTGCCGGATAAGCGCGATGGAGCCCATTAGCGAGCCGGGATAGACTGAATCAGGAGAGCGCTCAAACTCCATACCAATGTGCTGCGCGGCACGCGGCATCAGCACTTGCAATTTTGCATCTTGCCCGTCTGCCATATTCAGGAGCGCACTTTGCCCGCGAAATATACCGACAGCCGGCGCGGCCAGTACGCTGGTAAAACCCAGCTCGCGAGCTGCCTTAATTTCATCGGGCTTCAATTCGAGCTGCTGTGCAACATCAATCTCGGCGCGAATGAACCGGTTGCGTGACGCCAATGCCCTAGCAGCCAATTGTTTTGATTCAACCGGCGTGTTGGCAGCAGGGCCGGCTCCTCTGGCCCATGGTGCCGCGGCTGAAATTGGCGGGCGCAGCGCGGGCGGCAAGCCAACCGTGCTTGATAAATCAACAAAGCCCGCATAAACCGTGCGCCCATCGAGCTTCCAGATTCGCGCCCCGGCGGGTAGCGCAATGTCGGTACCAACTGCCACGATCACACCATCACGAATGACCAGCGTGCCTTTTTCAATAACTTTGCCGGGTGCCAATACTAAGCGTACGCCGGTGATGGCGTGCCAACGGGGTGTGTTATCGCGCAAGCCCTCAACCCGCTCAGCACTTACTTGCGCCAGTGCGGTGGTGGCTTGAAAAAAACCAAGCACAACGCCAAATCCAACCATTACGCGTCTACTAAAAATATTGAAAACGACACGTTTCGCATTCCATGCTGTGACCATAGCTACCCTTTAAATAATCAATTTTTTATGTAGTAATTTTTTAGCATTTGATCCATCACCCATGAGGTATGGGCGGCGCTTTCACCGCGACTTGGGCAGACACTATTCTCAACCCCCAGCAACTCATCAATTATCGACTGGATGAGAGGCTGCTGAATATGTGGCGGATGGTTGATCTGAAACCGGTTGAGCCCACCAGGCGCACTCAAGAGTATGGGACTTTCATCAAAATTAGCGTAGCTGATTTTGCCTTGGGTGCCGATGATTTCGGTCATATCGTTTTTTTCGTAGGCCGTAAAACACCAGTTACCCGTACCTTGTACGCCCGAGGCAAACCGGAAGCTGCTACTGACAATATCTTCGGCTGCATATTGCTGCGCCTGATTACCGGCGAATCCGGCTACTTCAGTGATTGGGCCCAGCGCGTACTCCAGAAAATTCAGGATATGCGAGGCAAGATCATTAAAATATCCGCCACCTGAACGGATCGGATCGGTGCGCCAGTTATCGGCCGCATCCTGATCAGCCTGAGTGATTGGCCGATACAATACCGTATTGACAAAACGAACATCGCCAATCGCGCCACTTTCGATGAGCTCTTTTATTTTGATAAAACGCGGCAACATGCGCCGGTAATAAGCCACAAACAGCGGCACCTTTGCATGCTCACAGGCCGCGATCATTTCCAGGCATTCCGCGTGATTCAATGCCATTGGTTTTTCAACGTAAACAGGCTTGCCTGCCTGTGCGCACTGCAAGGTATAAAGCTTGTGCGACGATGGTGGGGTTGCAATATAGACCGCGTCCACCTCAGGGTCGGCAATCAGGTCTTGCGCATTGTCGAACCATTTTTTTACACCATGCCGCGCCGCATAGTCTTTGGCAAGATCGCCGTTGCGGCGCATAACCGCCACCAGCTCTGAGCGCTCAGCCTTCTGAAAAGCGGGACCACTTTTCACCTCGGTGACGTTACCGCAACCGATAATGCCCCACCGAATCGCGCGTCTTGAATTATCTGTTTTTAGCATGCGTTTATCCAGCGGTGGGCCTAACAATCACCTGAAATCACCTGAATTTTGGCGGAATTATTGCTAATTCCAGCAATAGCCCCGCCAAGGAACAGGCTTAAGTCAACATAACATTCAGAATCGCATTGCCGATACCCACTAGTGCTGCACCCGAAATTAAACCCGCACAAATCGGTTCACAGCCCTCTACCCAAAAATCATGGCTTTTGGTACCTGGCGTTTGATTGCGGCGACCCATCCACCAGAAAAGCAGCGCTCCCAACCACATCATGAAACTTGCCTCGGGAGGCAACACCACACCAAGCCCTACCGATACGGCGGAAAGCGGGAAGCGCCCCTTCGTCACGATGCGCGCTATCTCAATGGCTGCGGCAGCAACGGCAGCAATAATCATCGAGGCAATAGCAGAGTTCGATAAGCTGGACACCCCTTTGGCAATGATTTCAGCAACACCCTTCCACTGCAACGCGCCTGGCATAGCGAATTGCTCAGAAACGATCGTGGTCGTTGAGCGCAGGCCATTGGCATCGGGTGGCAAGAACAGCAAGAAGAACAGCGGCACCGCCGCCAGCGCACCCGCCGCAATACCAATGACGTGGCCAATTGCCTGATGGCGCGGTTTGCCGCCCAACATATAACCAGGCTTGATGTCTGACAGCAAATTGGCCGCGTTGGATGCAATCTCGCCTGTCATACCGGCAGGAATAAGATTGCTGGCCGGATTTACGCGATCAATCGCACCCATGGTGAATTGGGTAATTTTCGAAAGTGAACCCGTCGGCGTCCATGAAGTGAGCGCCATGGAGTTGGTGCAAATAATCGTGAGGACGAAAATCAGCGGCAGCGAAATAAAGGACAGTAGCCAAGGCACATCAAAAAACACATGGGTCACTGTTGCGCCGAGCACGCTGAAAATTGGCACACCAACGAATGATATCCAAAGCGGGACTTCAATATCTTTCAATAAATCTGCTCCCTCCGGCGCTGCTTGCTTCTTGCCGAAAAGGGATTTAAATGCGCTGGTAAAAATTTCAGGGCGCGCCAGCAAGCTCACTAGCGAGCCCACCACCATCATGGTCACGCCCCACCACAATGCCCACTGATTGACAATTTCTGATCGGGAAATCGCCACAATCGCGCCGCTGGATAAGGTACGGGGAGCGATTTCTCCGGTTTGAATCAAGATCGGTGCGAGGATCACAAAATTAATAAAGGCGCCAAGCATCACGCTCGTTGCAACGCGGATGCCCATGAGGCCGCCGATGCCGATCATCGACAAATCAAGCGTGAAACGTAATCCCAATTGGCGAATATCCGTGCCCAAAATTTGCGGTAGCCACAAGCTCATCTTGGTCGCGGCAGTGTAGTAATAAGTATCAAGGCGCTCATTCAGGTGCCACGGCTCTGCCAAGCCTGCCCATTTGTCCAGCATCAATATTTTGAATTGGACTAATTTCATCCAGCCATCGCTGACGATCATTTGATAGAGGCCCGTCAATAATGCGGTGTAGCCGAGCAACTTCGCCTTGAATACGCCGCTTTCGGCGCTGCCGGTATAGAGTGAATCCAGCACAACACCGCAGGCGCGGCCTTCCGGGAAGGGCAATTGTTCTTCATTGATAAATCGACGCTTCATAGGGAACGCGACCAACACGCCGAGGATGGAACATACCATCATCCACGTCATCATTTGCCACCATGGAATAATTTTGCCGGTGACCAGCATGTACGCCGCGAGGCTTGATACCAACGCCGTTACCATATAGCCCGCCGCAGTGGCAATGGATTGTGTGCAATTGTTTTCTAGAATGGTGTAATCAGAAGCCAAGCCTGCTTTGTTCATCGCGCGAAATATCGCGAAAGATAGGATAACTGACGTAAGCCCAACGCCAATGGTTATGCCCGTTTTGCCCGCTATGTACAGCGCTGTCGCCGACAGTACACCGCCCAATAAAAACCCCGTTATGCCCGACCGAATCGTGAGCTGCGGCATATCGCCACGAAAGATATTTTTGAACCACCACTCGTCTTTTTGAGACCGGGTCCAGGTACTAATTTGTTCCTCGCTTAAATGCTGAATGGCCATATGGCGTCCGTTTTATTTTGTTTGAGTTTTTGACTCAATTGGGTGAGTAGGTAACATTGCGCTGAGTTGTGCACAATGCGTCATGGAATCACATCATGCAAACATTATGACAGAGCAAAATTGCCAACACGCATGACGCGCTGCAACATAGCAAATGTAGCTTGATATTCTGCGCAAATCACGCCACGATGCGATCTCGAAAACTTACTAAAAAGAAAATATGCCCACTTCCCATATCAGTGCCCAGCCAGGCGACTTTGCAGAAACCGTGATCATGCCTGGCGACCCGCTACGCGCCCAATTCATCAGCGACAACTGGTTAACCGACGCACGCCAAGTAACGGCAGTTCGAAACATGTACGGCTATACCGGCTTTTATAAAGGCAAACGGGTTTCCGTGATGGCGCACGGCATGGGGATCCCCTCGTGCAGCATTTATGCTACCGAGCTAATTAAAGACTATGGGGTAAAAACGATTATTCGTGTCGGCTCCTGTGGCGCGCTATCGCCGCACGTAAAACTGGGTGATGTCATCATCGCAATGGGTGCCTGCACGGATAGCAAAGTCAATCGAATCCGCTTTATGGATCATGACTATTCGGCCATTGCTGACTTTGAGGTGCTGCAACTTGCGGTTGTGATGGCCAAGGCACGAGGTCATGCAGTACGGGTTGGCAATGTGTTCTCCAGTGATCTTTTCTATACACCGCAAACCCAGTTATTCGATGTGCTGGAAAAAATGAATGTACTCGCTGTCGAAATGGAAATTGCCGGCATTTATGGTCTGGCGGCAGAATATGGCGCGCGCGCGTTAGGCATCTTGACCGTGTCAGATCATATCCGTGCGGGTGAATCCATCAGTGTGGAAGCCCGCCAGACCAGCTTTGGCGCAATGATTGAAATCGCGCTGGATACCGCATTGGAATTGACCTAAAACGCTAGCGCGCCAAAGCTTGACGCACCACATCTTTAATTAGTTGATTAACCAACATGCCTGATCACGATATTATTTTTAATCCGCGCCCGCAAATTCAGGCGATTCATTTCCCCAACGGGCAATCATGCTGGATTGTCGATGATGCGCTGGTCAAACCTGAAGCCCTGTTGCAGTTGGCCGTTGAACAGTCGCATGCGTTTCAACTGGCACAGTTCAATGCCTATCCTGGAATTCAACTGCCGATGGCGGCTGATATTTCCGGCCGGCTCGATGATTTTTTTAGGTTGAATATTCGCACTTTGCTGAACGCCAGACGAACCTTGCGCATGCATTGTCGCTTGGCGATGGTGACCTTGCAGCCAAAAGAATTACAGCCGCGGCAATGGATTTGCCATCGAGACAGCGCGGGGCTTGAACCCGGCCAATGTATCGCCGCCTCTGTGCTTTATTTGTTTCGCAACACAGCCTTGGGGGGCACCAGTTTTTTTGTGCCAAAAAAGTCCGCTGGCGACACTAGCCTGCTAGTGCATGACTCTGGTACCGCATCAAACGAAGTGTTTGCACAGAAATACGGTATCAGGCAGGGATATTTGAATGAATCGAACGATTATTTTGAGAAGCTATACACGGTGCCCGCCAAATGGAACCGGATGATTTTTTATGATGGCAGCATTTTTCATAGCGGCGAGATTCCGCATCCTGAAAAAATGAGCGCAGACCCGTTAACAGGGCGACTGACATTAAACGGCTTTTTTACCTGCACTAAAAAATTAGCTTATTAAGCAATCGCCGTTTCCAGAGCGCGACCTACACGATTTTTGCCACTTTGCTTGCCAGCATACATCGCAGCATCAGCGCGCTTCAGAAGACTTGTTGCATCCTTGCCGTCATGAGGTGCCAGCGCGTAGCCGATAGTAATACCCACATAGCAAGTTTGCTCGTCTAGGGCAAATGGCGTACTAAAGACGTCCAATAATTTATCACCCAAGTCTTTTGCTTGTGCATCGCTTTGCAGGCCGCTAGCGACGACAACAAATTCATCCCCGCCCGCGCGCGCCACCACATCGCCAACGCGCATCGTGGCCTTCAGACGTGCGGCCACCACGATCAGCAATTCATCGCCAACATCGTGACCATGTTGATCATTGACCGGTTTGAAGTTATCCATATCCAGCATGTAAACAGCAAGTATCTTGTCCGGTGTGGCACTTGGCAAAGCAGTGGCCAGTGTGGCATTCAAACCGCGGCGATTCATTAAGCCTGTCAAGGGATCGGTATGCGCGAGTGAGTGCAGCGCATCACGCTCAATCGTAGCGCTTTGGGCGGCAGCATGAATCTCATTAGTGCGTAGGACTGCGATTCGCATGAATATCAGCATGTCTAACGTGGCACCCATAATAAACGAGTGCATTGTCCAGAAATTGACACCCACATGGCCCTTAATCATGCCGACCATCACCGCGCTCGCAATGAAATACCCAAGCCAAGCCAACAGGAAATAGATGCCCACACTATCCCCGCGCTGCCACCTTTTAATCGCACCAGGAATAGCCATCAATGTAGGCGTTAGCCCTAAGGTGCTCATAATCAGACTAACCACATGTATATCGATAATATCTAGCGCGTGACCGATGGCAGCTGCCATCAAAACCCCGATAGTCATTTTTATGGCAACACGCAACACCCGACCCATGTCAGGCCCCAGCACATCTTCAATAAATAGCGCCGTACTGGCCGAGGCTAGTAAAGCCGTGATGCCCGCCATATGCCGTTCCATCCACATGTTATCGGGCCATAAATACTGGCCGCCAATACCAAAAAAATGGATTGAAAATAGCGCGCTAAAGAAAACCAGCAGGCAATACTTCAGATACAAGGGTTCGCGCAGGCTAAACCATTGCAATAAGCTGTAAAGCAACAAGAAAAGCGCAAGACTCGACAGCACCCCCTGCAGCATTTGCTCATTGAGCGTGCGGCCATGAAACACCGAAAGGCTGCTTAAAGTAATTGGCAGGATCATTGCGCCGCTAGTCTCGACTCGCAACAAAATGTCGTAGCTAAGACCGGGTTTGAAATCCAACGCAACCGCATGTGAGCGGCCCGCTAAAGGGCGCGACGCAAACGGCTGTGCATTACCCAATACCGCTTGCCGTATGACTTTCCCTTCACCGACGGCATAAACATCTATTCGGTTCAACAAGCTGTAATCAATATCGAGAATCCATTTATCCTCAGCCCGGGCCGTCAGCGTAATCGGCACTTTTAACCACGCCACCTCCTTGCGAAAACCCAAGGTCTCGTATGCTGATCGCGGAGGGATAAAGCCTGCTGGCGAAGCCAGAACATCCTGTAGCGTGAGCTTTTTATCGGGATCCGAGAGCAGTGTTATTGACGGCCACACTTCTACCGTTGCGACAGACTCGCTCAGTACTATCCGCGGTGGTGATAATTCCGTTCCGGATGGCTCGGCTTGATTTGGCGGACTCGTCGTGAGACAAAGTGCCGCCAAGAAAATGCCCATGTAAAGGCGCCACACAAGCAGCGGATAGAGTGAACGAAGCATTGAGCAGCTGGGCGCGAGGATAAAGCGTTGAAGTATAGGGGCATTATGCCTTTGACGCCACCCTAAGCCTCTTCCAATGACACATGAGCCTGGAGGGTTAGCGTGATTCCAACGAGAAATGAGCCTGAACGGTCAGCGGGCAGGTCATCCTCAGGGGATGATCGTGGCACTCGACACTGCGCGTCTGCGCACCATTGAACAAGTTGAAGCCTTTTTGCAGGGTGCTGCAGCGGTCGGATTCAGCCCGCCGCCGGAATCAGAACGCTATGCCTGGATCGGGCGCACCCTAAACCAGTTTGCCTATCAGGGTTGTGATCGCCGCCAGCGTGGCCTACTGCATCGCTTCATTGCGCGTGTATCTGAATTTCCACCGGCCCTGCTTCTTTCCCAACACCGAGATCGATGACAAGGGCAAAGCCGTCAAGCGCTACCGCTACGTGGATATGATGACGCCCTATGAGAAGCTAAAGTCTCTTCAAAACGCCGATTCATTTCTCAAACCCGGCGTGACGTTTGAACAGCTCGACAAGGATTCGACGAGCATGACCGATAATGAGGCTGCCGCACTGTTTACTTCGCAACGTAACAAAATCTTTAAACAAATCTTCAAAACCAAAACAACCGGCCTGAGCACTTGACGCTCAGGCTCATTTCACTTTTGGAAAATACTCCCTAGCCACTCACCCTATGAGAAGTTTAAAAAATTCGGCATATTTCGATACCGGGATGGATGGCTTTGGCTTGGCAGAGCATAAATTCAATAACTATGCACAAGGCGCATAACATTTCCGTGCGAATTCCAAGAGCTTAAATCGCGACAAGCCTATAATGCGGGCTTCGCGAATAATTGCTTGATTGTTCAAGCCACTACCCATGACAACATCGACTTCACATAGCGCAGAACAACGAAAAAATACTCTCTTGGCTGAGATGGATAAGCTCATTGACGAGAAAGTGCCTGCCAAAGATCGGGCAGCAGCCAAGGCATTTGCCGCCAGCTACTACCGTGAAATGGACCCAGAGGATTTTGCGACCCGTGATGCGGCATCCTGGTGCGAGATCGCATTGAATCATTTGCGATTTGGTCAGGAATTTCAAACGGGCGCGGCGAAAATGCGCATTTTCAGCCCAAAGATGGACGAGCATGGCTGGACATCTTCAACCACCGTTATCGAATTCATTAATGACGATATGCCCTTTCTGGTCGATTCGATTGCAATGGAAATCAATCGTCAGGGCATTGCGACGCATTTTGTGATTCATCCGCTGTTTGACGCATCGCGCGACAACCATGGCCAATTGATCGAATTAACGCCCCCTCACGATGGTGTAAAGCTCGAGTCGTGGATACATGTCGAGGTTGAGCGCATCACCGATCCGGCGCGCATTAAAGCCCTGGGTGATGGCTTGGTAGCAGTTCTGAGTGATGTGCGCTCGTCAGTCGAAGATTGGCCGCAGATGAAAGCAAAAGTTGCCGAAATTTTGAGCTCCATGAGCGGCGCTGCAAAGGTAGTGCCGCTTGAGGAATTGGACGAAGCCCGCGCATTTTTGACCTGGGTTGGCGACAATCACTTTACGTTTTTGGGCTTTCGCGACTATGAACTGGCCGATCAAAATGGTCAGGATGTGTTGAAAATAGTGTCCAAATCTGGCTTGGGGATTTTGCGGGAGCCTAAGCTGGGCGGCGTCTCCGCGAGCTTTAATGAATTGCCACCCGAAATTCGCGCACTGGCCAAGCAACCGCAGTTGCTGGTGCTTACCAAAGCGAATTCACGCGCCACGGTCCATCGTGTAGGCTATCTGGATTACATCGGTGTCAAGCGCTTCAATGTTGACGGCAAGGTGATTGGTGAACGTCGTTTTGTAGGGCTATACACATCAAGCACGTATCACGCAAATCCGCAGGAAATTCCGCTGCTGCGCCAAAAAATTCAACGCGTAATGACTCGCGCGGGCTTTCCGCATTCTAGTCATGCCGGCAAAAATCTGTTCTCTATTTTAGAAACCTATCCGCGCGATGAACTGTTTCAGATTGACGAAGAAACACTGTTTGATACTGCGATGGGTATTCTACGTTTGGGCGAGCGGGCGAGAACTCGTGTATTCGTGCGCCGAGATGTTTACGCGCGCTTTTATTCTTGTCTGATTTTTTTGCCCCGCGAAAATTACAATACGGAAGTTCGCGTCAAACTTCAGGAAATATTGAAACGTGCATTCAATGGCACGAGCGCAGAATTCAATGTGCAATTGTCCGAGTCGGTGCTGGCACGCGTGCATATGCTGGTGCGCACCTCCCCCACGGCAAATACCAATGTCGATTTGAAGGCACTCGAGGCTGAAATTGTTGCCGCGATTAGCCGCTGGGAGGACGGGGTATTTGCCGCGCTCAATGCAACTAGCGGAGAGGCCGCTGCCAATGCCGCGCGCCGCGACTTTGTGCTGCCCTTCCCTGCTGCATATCGGGAAGATGTTTCAGCTGTTGAGGCTGTGCAAGACTTCACGACGGCGCAAAAACTGACTGCCGATAATGCGGTCGCAATGTCGCTTTATCAAATTGCTGGGGCCAGTGCTAACACCTTGCGCTTTCGTCTATTCCGCCTAGGCGCGGCTGTGCCGCTCTCCGCAAGCTTGCCGATGCTCGAGAACATGGGCGTGAAGGTCGACAGCGAGCGTTCCTATGTAATCGAACGTCATACCGACCCGGCGATTCATATTCATGATTTTGGTCTTGTTCATTCACTCAAAGTTTTTGATCTGGCCGTCGTCAAGACAAAATTTGAAGATGCGTTTGGACGCATTTGGGCCAAACAAGTCGAAAATGATGGCTTTAATCGCCTGACTCTGGCGGCAGCACTGGCAAGCGAAGAAATCATCATGCTCCGTGCTTATGCAAAATATTTGAAGCAGGCCGGATTTACCTATAGCCAAAGCTATATTGAACAGACGCTCGCCAATCACGCCGCTATTACACAGGCATTAGCAGTTTTGTTTCATCAACGTTTTGATCCTTCACAGTCCGCTGGTGAAGCCACATCGGTAGATACCGTCAAACGCATCCAAGCGTTGCTTGATAATGTTGTCAATGCGGATGAGGACCGTATTTTGCGGCGCTTCCTGTCTGTGATTCAAGCCACACTACGCACCAATTATTACCAACTCGACAACAACGGACATCGCAAAGCCTATTTGTCGTTGAAACTCGAATCCGCCAAAGTGCCGGAGCTACCCGAACCAAAACCGTTGTTTGAAATTTTTGTTTATTCGCCACGTGTCGAAGGCATCCATCTCCGCGGCGGCAAAGTTGCGCGCGGTGGATTGCGCTGGTCTGATCGGCCGGAAGATTTTCGTACCGAAGTACTCGGCTTGGTAAAAGCACAACAGGTAAAAAATGCGGTGATCGTGCCAGTGGGTTCAAAGGGTGGTTTTGTGTTGAAAGCAGCTCCCCCGGCCGCGGACCGTGAGGCCTATATGAAGGAAGGTGTAGCGTGCTACCAAACCTTCCTGCGTGGGCTGCTGGATTTAACCGACAACCTAGTCAAAGGTCAGGTTGTACCACCAAAACAAGTGGTGCGGCATGATGAGGATGATCCATATCTGGTCGTCGCTGCCGATAAAGGTACGGCAACATTTTCGGATTATGCGAACGCCATTTCTAAGGAATATGGTCACTGGTTGGGTGATGCATTCGCCTCCGGTGGCTCAGTTGGCTATGACCATAAAAAAATGGGTATTACCGCCAAAGGTGCTTGGGAAAGCGTCAAGCGGCACTTCCGCGAAATCGATTTCAACACTCAAACGACGGACTTTACCGTCGCGGGTGTGGGCGATATGTCGGGCGATGTATTCGGCAACGGCATGCTCCTTTCCCGGCATATTCGCTTGGTGGCGGCTTTCGACCATCGCCATATTTTCCTGGACCCGGATCCTGATTCGTCCGCAAGCTTCATTGAGCGCGAGCGCATGTTTAATCTTCCCCGTTCAAGCTGGGATGATTACAACAAGGCTTTAATCTCCAAAGGTGGCGGTGTGTTTCCGCGCGGCGCGAAATCGATCCAGATTTCACCGGAAGTTAGAAAGTCCCTCGATATAAGTGCAGATAGCATGTCGCCTGTTGAGTTGATGCGCGCCATTTTGAAAGCACCGGTCGATTTGTTTTACAACGGTGGAATCGGCACATATATAAAAGCCAGTTACCAAAGCCATGCAGAAGTCGGCGACCGTGCTACCGATGCGCTGCGTATCAACGGCAATGAGCTCCGCTGTAAGGTCGTCGCCGAAGGCGGCAACTTGGGCGCGACCCAGTTGGGTCGCGTCGAAGCAGCCATGAATGGCGTACGTATTAACACCGATGCAATTGATAATTCGGCCGGGGTAGACTGTTCTGACCATGAAGTGAATATCAAAATTTTGATTGACGCTATTATTGATCGGGGCGCTTTGAGACTCGACGAGCGCGATGAATTGCTGGCTTCCATGACCGATGAAGTCGGGGCGCTGGTATTGCAGGACAATTATTTTCAAACCCAGACATTGTCAGTCTCGGGTGTGCGGGCTGAAAAATTACTAGATGCGCAAGCCCGCTTCATTCGCCACCAGGAAAAAACCGGACGCCTCAATCGTGCGGTGGAATATCTGCCTAACGACGAGGAAATCGCCGAACGTAAAGCCAATAAGAAAGGCCTTACCTCGCCGGAACGGGCAGTGCTACTCGCTTATAGCAAAATGGAATTATTCGACGAGTTGCTCAAATCAACCCTGATTGACGATGAATATGTCGCAAAAGAACTGATTACCTACTTCCCCACTGCGCTACAAAAACGCTTTGCGTCGATCATGCCAAGCCACGCTTTAAAGCGTGAAATTATTGCAACCGTCGTGGCCAACGGCACGATCAATCGCACTGGCAGCGTGTTTGTAAACCGCATGCTTGAGGAAACCGGCGCTTCGGCCCCCGAAGTGGTTCGCTGCTATATTTTGGCGCGTGATGTGTTTGGCCTGCTGCCGGTTTGGCAAGCCATTGACGCACTCGACAATAAAGTGCCCGCAGCAATCCAAAACGAGATGGTGATAGAGGTCGGCCGCTTGGTACTGCGCGCCACCCTTTGGTTTTTACGTCGTCGCTCGGAACAAATGCCGATTGCACAAGTGCTGGCATTTTTTGCTCCCGGCGTGGCGGCAGTTTCATCACAGCTGGGTCAGTTTTTATCAGCTGAAGATCTCGCCGCCATCAAACAGGCTGAATTCCACCTCACCGAACGGGGTGTTCCCACTGAATTGGCGATAGCAGTGGCGAGACTGGATGCAATGTATTCGGTGCTCGATATTGTTGAAATCTCTGTGGAAAAATCGCGAGAAGTACAACTTGCCGGTGCTGTTTATTTTGCCCTAGTCGGCAAATTGGATCTGCGTTGGGCTACCAGCCAAATCGCTGCACTCCCTGCCGATACGCACTGGCAGGCAATGGCGCGCGCTGCCATGCGTGACGATATCGCCAACCTGCAGCGGCAGCTGACTGCCTGCGTCCTGAGTCTGTCCCCTCAGCTAAGCGATGCGACAGAGCTTATCGCCGCCTGGTCGACTCACCATGAGAAAGCGCTCAACCGAATGCGTGAAGTGATGGACGACCTGAAGCATGCACGAGAATCGGACTTAGCTATGTTGTCCGTATTGCTGCGTGAACTTCGCGTGCTGGCCTAGGACTAATACGCATGGTAATCAAACTTTCAGCACGTGCCGTGTTTTCGGTTATTGCACTGGTTTGCGCAGCATTGCTTGCGACCGCCTATCAATTGCAGTACGGCGCACAGCACCAGCAGCCCTGCCCCCTATGTATTTTGCAACGGTATGCTTACATGGGCATTGCCATGGTTGCGTTAGTCGGTTCCATTCACGGCCCGCGACGAGCTGCCGGCATGATCTACAACGCTATCATCGCGCTGATCGCATTCTCCGGAGCCGCTTGCGCAGTTTGGCAGCTCAGCAAAGGTGACACCATGCAATCCTGCTTGGCTGATCCCATTGGCACTTTTGTCAACACATTACCCAGCGCTAATTGGTGGCCTGAGTATTTTTTTGCAACGGGTGGTTGTGCAGATAAATATCCACCCATACTCGGTATATCGGTAGCCGCTTGGTCACTGATTTGGTTTAGTTTACTGGCGGCATTTTCAATCGCCCTGCTCGCAAAAGCCAGACGTGCCTCCCGAACGGTTAATTTATAATGGAATCCAAAACAACGGGTAGCCCACAGCGGGTTGCCCAGTGGTTAACATTGCTGGGCGCTATTCCATTTGTAGCGCTGGTCGCTATGCTGTTTATTGGCGATACTACGCAAAAAACGCAAACTGAACAGACCGTACAGCTGCTGACTACATACGCGACTGTTATTTTATCGTTTCTTGGCGGCATTCAATGGGGTTTGGGCATTGCGGTCTCCGACACCGCACCACGCAGTGCGATAACACTTTTTTTCTTATCCATCGTGCCATCTTTGCTGGCATGGACCATGTTATTTGTGTCGCACCCTACCTCACGCATATTGGTCGCCATTTTTCTGTTCGGCTTTGTGTGGACCATTGATACACTACTGAATTTGCAGAAGCTTATCCCAGCTTGGTTTTACAAATTACGGTCCATTATTTCTTTTATTGTGATCGTCACATTGGCCATTGCTGTTGCCAAACTATAACTATTATTTAATAAATACTGATATCAATATGACCGAGCCTATCTGGTACCACCGCCCCACATTAAAAGAGCTCAATAATCCGTCGGCACCAAACTTGGTAACGCATCTGGGTATTGAGTTCACCGAAGTCGGTGACGATTATCTGAAAGCGCGTATGCCGGTGGATCATCGTACCCACCAGCCGATGGGCCTATTGCACGGCGGCGCATCGGTGGCACTGGCTGAGACTATGGGCAGTGCAGGCGCCTTTCTGGCGGTGGATCATACCAAATACAATGTAGTCGGGCTAGAGATTAACGCCAACCATATTCGTGGCGTACGCTCGGGTTTTGTGATTGGCACGGCGCGTCCCCTGCACATCGGCAAGACCACCCAGGTTTGGGAAATTCGCATCACTGATGAAGCAGACAAGCTCGTCACGATTTCTCGCCTTACGATAGCGATTTTGACAAAACCGCCCGCTGCCTGATTGTCTCCCTGACTTACTTTTTGACATTTACCGCCTGATATCAATTTGAAACGCGTTACCCATTTTTTCACACCCTATCGCGATTTTCTGAATCTTCCTGATGTTGGTGTGACCCTGATCATCACGTTTTTGTCGCGTATGCCGGTTGGTATGATGGGGCTCTCAATGGTGATGTATCTGCGCGAATCGTTGGGAAATTTCAAAGTAGCCGGCAGTGTGCTGGGCATATATTTTTTTTCGATGGCCATCGCGGCACCTGTGCAGGGTCGCATCATTGACCGGATCGGCCCACTGCTGCCGCTGCGCGTAACCGGCGTCTTGGAGCCGGTGGCCTTCGCGTTCTTTATCGCTGCGCTTTGGTGGCACTGGCAAATTGCCACGGTATTTATATTTGCCGCACTGATGGGCATTTTCTCACCCCCCATTACAGTACTGACACGCACTTTATGGCGTCATCGTTTTGAGAGCGATGCTGATCGTCGCATGGCTTTTTCAGTCGACTCCGTGCTGATGGAAATGAATTTCACTATCGGTCCGGCGCTGATGGGCGCGATTCTCGCGTTCAGCAATCCACGTGCAGCCATCCTCACAGCGTGGGTGGTGCTCTCGTTATCGATCATTGCTTTTTTGCGTTCGCCTGCGCTCAGATATTGGCAGCAGGAGCTACCAACAGAACGGCATTTATTGGGGCCGCTGACGGAACCTAAACTGATTTTGTTATTCATTACCGTATTTGGCTTAACGACGGCCTGCGGCCTTATGGAAGTGGGCTATCCCGCGTACGCGACAGCGTTGGCAACTCCCGCCTTTGCGGGGCTACTATTGGCACTTAACTCAATGGGCAGCGCAATCGGCGGCGCAATATATGGCGGCTTGCATATCAAGATGCCCGTTGAACGGCAATTCTCGCTGCTATTGGGGCTGTTTGCAGTGCCATTGATGTTACATGGCGTGATCGACAGTCAGCTTGGATTTGCAGCCATCGCCTTTATCGCAGGCTTCACAATTTCTCCGGCATTCGCCGCGCAAACATTGATGGTTTCACGCCTCGCGCCCGCTAAATATGCAACCGAAGCGTTCACGTGGTCGGCGACCTTTATTGTCTGCGGATTGGGAGCGGGTATGGCGGCAGCAGGCAGCCTATCAGAGACCGTTCATGTTAAGGCCCCGTTTGTCGTTGCAGGCCTTCTAATGTTGTCGATGGCAGCGCTGGCTTTAATGCTGAAGCTTAAGCCACTTCGGTCTGAGCGCTGATGCAAAAGCCAAGCTACTGAATACCTTCGTCCAGCAGCACACCCGGCAGTAACGAGACAGTCTCAATGCCCTCATCCCGCAATGCAACGGCCTCATCAACCGACACACGGCCACGAATATTGCGATGCGATTCTTCACCGTAATGGATGCGACGCGCTATCTCAGCAAACTCCGTACCGACGTTTTCGGTATGGTTCAGCACAAAGTTTTTGAACTGCCTGAGCATATGTTCTTGCAAACCGGGAAGCATGGAGGCCGCTAGCACCTCCTGACCATCAGGGGCTTGGGAAGCGCGATTTTGCGCACTGTCGCTATCTTTACCGCGCGTGGCAGACGCACCTGAGTTAATACGCGGCGCTGAAAGTTGCTTGGTAATGTGTTTATCACCACAGATCGGACATTCCACCAAGCCGCTGGCAGCTTGACGATCAAAATCGTCCGCCGATCGGAACCAGCCGTCAAAGGTATGCTGCTCCGAACAAGATAAGTTAAAAACGATCATTAGGCTCTCAAATTTCAATGGCGAATAGTGCGTGATGTTGCACTACAACATGGTGATGAATGACTAATTTTCAAGTTGAAAGCGACTGCCCTGTTATCAAGTAACGCAGCCTATGGCTTAAAAGTGGACGCAAAGCGCTTTCGTAACTCGTTTTTTTGCACTTTACCCATTGCGTTGCGCGGCAGGTCTTCCACCAAAAAAACCCGTTTTGGCACTTTAAAATTGGCTAGTTTCGCTTTGAGCATGGCAATGATGATCGGCTCTGATAATCCTGCCGGCCATTCTCCAGAAGCCGAATCCACCTTTGACTTTGGCACAATCACCACTGCCACCGCCTCACCAAAATCTGGATGTGGCAGGCCAATCACCGCGCTTTCTGCCACCTCGGGAATGTCGTCAATCAACAGTTCAATTTCCTTCGGATAAATGTTGTATCCGCCGGAAATAACGAGATCTTTCGAACGACCCACGATATTGATATAACCATCAATATCCAAAAGCCCCAAATCGCCGGTTTTGAAAAAGCCATCTCCGGTAAATTCTTCCTTGTTTTTTTCGGGCATGCGCCAGTAGCCAGGCAATACATTGGGGCCTTTGACCTGCAAGGCACCGACTTCATTTGGCTTGGCAATAGTGATGCCTTCACCTTCACCTTCATTTTCAGTGACGATACGCACGGTCACACCAGGCAAAGCTTGGCCAACTGTGCCGCCTTTGCGTTCGCCAATCAGCGGGTTGGATGTGATCATGCCAGTCTCGGTCATGCCGTAGCGTTCCAGTATCGTATGGCCAGTGCGGGTTTGAAATTCACTGAAAGTTTCGGCCAGTAAAGGTGCCGAGCCCGACACAAACAGCCTAATATTTTTGCAAGTTTCCCGGTTGAACGAAGGCTCGACTAATAGTCGCGTGTACATCGTGGGCACACCCATGAAAACCGTGGCCTGTTCAAATGCAGCAATCGCTGCTTTGGCCTCAAATTTATTATGAAAGATCATGCGTCCGCCCTGATCCGCATTAAGTAGCGCCGTGTGCGCCGCTACAAACAGGCCATGCACATGAAATAACGGCAAGGCGTGCAACAGCACATCGCCCGACTGGAAGCCCCAGTGCTGGTGGAGTGTGAGTGCGTTCGAACTCAGATTGCGATGGGTGATCATGGCACCCTTGCTACGGCCAGTGGTGCCCGATGTGTAGAGTATTGCGGCAAGATCATCATCCCCACGCCGAACAATTTCAGATGAAAACTCTATATTAGACGAGGCTTTTGAGGCATTTATACCCCAAGAACCCCCCCCTGTCTCATTCAACGTATAGCGATGTGCAATATTCAGCCGCATGCAAATCGGCGCAATCCAGCTTTCATCCTGCGGTGAGTGAATCACAAGCTGCGGCTCGGCGTCTCCTAAAAAATAAGCGATTTCGCCTTCACGATAAGCACTATTGAGAGGCAAATAAACTACCCCTGCTTTCAGGCAGGCCAGATATAACATCAACGCCTCAGGTGATTTTTCAACCTGTACTGCAACACGTTCGCCCGGCGCAACGCCTAATGTTCGAATAAAATTTGTGTATTGCGCAATCGTCGCTTCAAATTCCGCAAATGTGATGATGCGTTTAATTAGCCCGGTTCCCGCTGCTTCGATAACGACCCGTGATTTATCGTTCGGGAATCGGGACTCGAAAAGTGCATACAGATTTTTGTTCTTCAGACTTTGGCTCATTATTTATAAGTTCATCCTATGCCAATGGCTTCTGCGATCTCTAGCTACGCAGGAAACCAACCTTCAATTCATCATCAGCCACACCTGACTTCAAGTAATCAGACAGATTATATTTCGCAACTTCAGCTTCGCCTAAAATACTCGCGACTGCCTTGCTCGGAAGCAATTGAATATTCGCACCATGCAGTAGATTCACCTTGTGCGACGCAGCCGCTAGTGCCACATACACGCCTCCGCCGACGCGTCCCAGCACAGTAGTTTCAATCACGGTTCCGACCTTAGCCAAACTCATCAGTGCAAGTGCCAAATCAGCTAGATAGCACGATAACATTGCGCGCTCATCATCGAGCTGCGCCGAATGCGCCTCGCAATCGACCAGTATGTGCAATCGCGTAGGTGCTTTCTTCACCAGGCTCCATACACGCTCTGCCAGCGCCCAGGTCCGCGCCACTCCAAGCAGCCGTTTATCAATAATGCCCAGCAAATAAATTTTGCCATCTGCGTCTTGTGCATTACCAAAAAATACGCTCGCCGTTTCGAACCCCTGATAGCCCAGTGGATAAAGTGCTGTTAAATCTTTGCGCTGAACCGGTTCTTCTTTGATCCCCGTCAATGCCGACTGGATACCTGGATGCGCGCCCAGTATTTGATGTTGTCGATACCAATTTTTTTCTGCTGGGGCAGCGTCAAAATCCCAATGCAACACGTTAAGTGGCGAAAGCTTTGCGCGCGCGGCAGCCCCAATGCCTGCTTCGGTAATCGCCCGAAAGGCATCATCCAGGGCAGATGCCTCGGCAGCTGCTGCCAGAATGGTTGGCCCAGACATAGCGAGCTGAGTACTCGTTGAAAATACACGCAAATCAGCCAATGCTGCCAGCATGCTGGCACCGCCGTAGCAATGTGTTCCCAGCAGCGCAGTGATCGGCGCACCGGAGAGCGCCATTTCCAGCGCTGCACGATACATCTGGCGGAATGCACCCAACGCAGATAGACCTTCCGAAACGCGCGCGCCGGCAGAATCCAGATACAGCAACAACGGCGTTTTTTGCGTAGTGATGATGCGAAACAGGCTTGCTAACTTGTTGCACTCTCTTGCACCAATCGAGCCCGATGCGGTTTTATTTTCGACCAATGCAATATGTATTGGAAATCCATTAAGCGTGCCGTGTCCCAAGGTGAGATTACCAGTTGACTCGCCTAGCGGCATAAAATCAGTGGTAGATCTTAAAAGCTGTAGCGTTTCGGCAGGCGTCATCGTGGGGTTGATGACGCGCGCTGCCAAAGCTTAAACCTCAGCGCTTTATCGTCATACTGAAATTGTCGTTAGACCAGATTATAGCGCCCTGTTAAACTGGCAGCCTTCAGCGTTAAGCTGTAGCAAAAATGCATTTCCAACTAAACACAGAGCGTACTTCTTTACGAACCAATCAGAATCTTTACGAACCAATCAGAACGCTTGCTTAACGAAGAAAATGACCAATATGGATTCCCACTTGATTGCACCTGATATCGCGAACCCTTTATTGCAGATTTGGAAGACGCCGTATGCCTTACCACCGTTTGGCGAGTTTTCTGCGGCCAATTTTCAACCCGCGTTTGAAGTCGCCCTACGCGAACACCGCAATGAACTGGATGCAATCGCAACCAATCTGGCGCCCGCCACATTTGACAACACTATTGCGGCAATCGATAAAAGCGGCCGCTTGTTCAATCGTATTGAGGCGCTCTTTGATAACTTGACCGCGTCTGAAACCTCGACGGCACTGCAGGCAGTTGAACGCAACATGGCCGCGCCGCTGGCCGCGCACAGCAACGCTGTCTACATGCACGCCGGGTTGTTCGAACGCATCGATGGTTTATTTCAACAACGCAGTGGCTTGGAGCTGAATGCAGAACAGCTCCGACTGCTAGAGCGCGTGCACCTCGATTTCGTCCGCGCCGGGGCCAAGCTTTCGCTCGAATCGCAGACTCGCTACGGCAAAATCATGGAGCAACTCGCCGAACTCACCACGCGATTTACGCAAAATGTTTTAGCTGCCGAGGCCCAATATCAATTGGTGCTGGGTACCGATGACCTTGCCGGATTGCCGGATGCGGTCATCGCATCGGCCAAACAGGCCGCACACGAACGTGGCACTGATGGATACGTTATTACTCTCTCAAGATCGTTGGTGGTGCCATTTTTAACATTTTCAGATCGTCGTGATTTGCGTGAAAAGGCGTTTAAGGCATGGACTGAGCGAGGCAGCAGCAACACAAGCACCGGAGTTGATAACCTTTCGGTCGCAGTCAACATAATGAAACTGCGTCTGGAACAGGCACAGCTACATGGCTTTGATAATTACTCTGATTATGCCTTGGCAGATATGATGGCGGGCACCCGGCAAGCAGTAGCCGATTTGCTAATGAGAATTTGGACACCTGCCAAAATCAAGGCGGCAGAAGAATGCGCCGCACTAAAAGCGATCGCCGGCATTGACAAAATTGAGCCTTGGGATTGGCGCTATTACGCCGAGAAAGTTCGTGCAGCCCGCTACGATTTGCATGAAGCGGAGATCAAACCGTATTTCCCATTGCACCGTATGGTCGAAGCCATATTTGATTGCGCGCATCGCTTGTTCGGCATCCGCTTTACTGAACAGTCCAATATAAATTCATATCACCCTGATGTAAAGACATACGAAGTCCACAACGCAAATAATCAACTTATAGGCATTTTTTTGCACGACAATTTTGCCCGCGCCACCAAACGCGGCGGTGCGTGGATGAGCGTGTATCGCTCGCAAAGTAAAATCGATGGCAACATTATTCCCATCGTCGTCAACAACAATAACTTTGCCAAGGGCGAACCAACACTGTTGAGTTTTGATGATGCCCGTACCCTCTTCCATGAATTCGGTCATGGGCTGCATGGACTGCTTTCAAATGTCCATTACGAACGCTTGGCAGGCACCCGTGTGTTGCGCGATTTTGTTGAGCTGCCTTCGCAGTTGTTTGAACATTGGCTCAGCGAGCCCGCAGTGCTCAAGCGTTTTGCCCGCCATTACCAAACCAATGAACCGATTTCGGATGAGCTGATTGCAAAGCTCAAGAAGGCCCGCACCTTTAATCAAGGATTTGAGAACGTCGAATTTGTCGCTTCAGCCCTGCTCGATATGGCGCTGCATAGCCGCAGTAATATGGACAGGCTTGACCTGAATCAATTTGAAACAGAACAACTCGCCCGTCTTGGAATGCCCAAAGAAATTGTCATGCGCCATCGTTTCCCGCATTTCCAGCACCTTTTTTCCGGCTCAAGTTATGCGTCGGGCTATTATGTTTATTTGTGGGCGGCGGTGCTCGATGCTGATGGCTTTGAAGCATTCACTGAGGCTGGTAACCCGTTTGATCCCGCCACCGCCCAGCGGCTGCTGAAATACATTTATTCAAGCGGCAATACCCGACCGCCGATGGAAGCATATCGCGCGTTTCGGGGCAAAGAGCCAACGGTGATTCCAATGCTGATAAAAAAAGGGTTAGTCGGATAGGCGCTAAACTAAAATACATTGCTTCGCCCGAAGTATAAACACCTGTGTAAAATCCACTAATTGCATCAACATAAAATTATGAAACGTCGCCAGAATCAAATCAACGGTGACCATAAAGGGAGTTCACAATGTTTTTTGGAAAACTGCTGCCACGGGATGGCAATTTTTTTGACCTGTTTAATCAGCATGCGGATTGCGTTGTCAAGGCTGCCGAAGCACTTTCCAAGCTGGTAGCCAACTACAGCGACCTTGAACTTCGTGAACGATATACCCGCGAGGTAGATGACGCAGAGCATGCAGCGGACCGGATTACCCACGAAGTGAACCGGACGCTCCATAAAACTTTCATCACACCGATTGATCGCGAACAAATTCATACACTGATTAACACCATGGATGATGTTGCCGATTTGATCCAGGATTCGTCGCAAACCATGGCGCTTTATGATGTGCGCCACGCGACCGAAGAAATCATCCGTCTGACTGACCTTAGCCTTAAATGTTGCCAGCGCATGCGCCACGCAGTATCGCTGATCGGCGATTTATCAAAGCCAGCCACGGCCGAGGCCGCACTGAAAACCTGCGAAGAAATTGATCAGCTTGAATCGGATGCCGATCGGGTGATGCGTTCCGCCATGAGCAAGCTGTTCCGCGGCAATGACGAAGTTCGCGAAGTGATTAAATTAAAAGCTATATATGAATTACTAGAAACTATTACTGACAAGTGCGAAGACGTCGCCAATGTGATCGAGGGCGTCGTCCTCGAAAACTCTTAACCTGCGACGCGAGTACCGAAACTATGCAGACCATTCAGGTAGCTTTTTGGGTCGTAGCAATGCTGGTTGTATTGGCATTGGTATTCGATTTCATGAATGGCTTTCATGATGCCGCAAATTCGATTGCAACAGTGGTCTCAACCGGCGTTCTAAAGCCTGGACAAGCCGTTATTTTTGCAGCTTTTTTTAATTTTGTTGCGATATTTATTTTTCATTTGAGCGTTGCTGCCACTGTCGGCAAAGGCATCGTTGAACCCGGCGTTGTTGATACGCACGTCGTATTTGGCGCGCTGATTGGTGCGATTACCTGGAATGTCGTTACATGGCTTTACGGTATTCCGAGTAGCTCATCGCATGCATTGATTGGTGGCATTGTCGGCGCGGTAGTGGCAAAAGGCGGGGCGAGCGCTTTGATAGCTGGTGGCATTTTGAAAACTGTTGCGTTTATTTTTGTGTCGCCTGTCTTAGGTTTTTTATTGGGCTCACTCATGATGGTGCTTGTTTCATGGACATGCCGTCGTGCCACACCATCCCGGGTGGATCGCTGGTTTCGCCGACTGCAGCTCGTATCGGCAGGTGCGTATAGCCTTGGTCACGGCGGCAACGATGCACAAAAAACAATTGGCATCATCTGGATGTTATTAATTGCAACCGGCTATACCGCTGCCGTTGATGCCTCGCCGCCGATGTGGACCATTGTTTGTTGTTATATGGCCATCGCCTCAGGCACCATGTTTGGTGGCTGGCGCATTGTCAAGACGATGGGACAAAAAATTACCAAGCTCAAGCCGGTTGGCGGCTTTTGTGCGGAGACTGGCGGCGCAGTTACTTTATTCCTTGCCACTGCGATGGGCATTCCGGTCTCCACCACCCACACCATCACAGGCGCAATTGTCGGTGTCGGCGCAACACAGCGCGCCAGTGCGGTACGTTGGGGCGTAGCAGGCAATATTGTTTGGGCCTGGATATTTACCATCCCTGCCAGTGCATTTGTTGCAGCGGTTGCCTATTGGCTTAGCTTGGTGTTGTTCTAAGTTGCATGAAAATTCCTGCCGGACAATAAATCAGTAATCCTCTAAGAATTTGGTGTACGCGGCTCTAGAACCAAACGGTGGCGAACTTCTCCTGCCAATAGCGGTGTTGGTACGCCATTGAGCCAATCGGAATGTCCCGCTCCATAAAATGGGGAAAGTGGATGTCCGCTTTGTCCGCCCGGCATCGTCAATATGCCCTGCTCCTCCCGCCCTGGAGATACCACAAGCCTTTGTGAGGCACCATCCGTTTTTGTCGCAACGCGCGGCATATGATTGTCGCCTGATAGCGGCGTAGAGGGCATATTTAACCAACCTAGCAGCTTTGGAGCCGCCTGGGAGATAGGATGAACAATGTTGGCTTTATTGAGGTCGCCCCATTTTGCCCGGTCTAGACTTCCGTATTTAGGCACCAGTTCTCTAACAACAACGGACAACTCATGGGCTAAAAAATCATCCCAGGTAGCGAACGGCATGGGTAGCAAGTGCGGTGGGCGTTCCGAGATCGCGGTCCAGACGGGATATTCCATCCGTCCATCCCAGCGAACATGGAGCTTTAAATTAGGCGCACATGCATTCACCCACGCCGTCCTTAATGTTTCCATTACCTTGAAACGAAACACTCTCGCAATGGCATAGGCCGCCTGATCTGCACTGGCTTTGCCATTCCAGGTTGTGACAATTCGATTTACGTCTGCGAACGCTGGACGATCAGGACTCTGTATCGCCACATTAGAAACTAGCTTCATCCAATGCTTCATGAAGCGCGCTTCGTCATCGAGCTGTATTGCATATAATCCGAATTCATCAAATTGATCCGCTTCGTTAAGGCGGTCACGAATCTGCTGACTGCGGGCGCCAAGGTCCCCGCGTCCCTCACCTATTTTTTCGCCTACGATGCCGCCCAACTGACGGCTATTTGCGGTCCAAAGCCTACCGTTCGCTGGATCTTTGATAAGCGGATATTGACTGATTGGCAGCCACGGAATTGGCAATTCATTAGGCGGCGTGAATCCCTTACGCGGCTCGCCCATACGCAAGTGCCGACGAAGCGGAAGACGCCCGGCGATAGTCCAGGCCATGCTGCCATGCTTGTCAACAATCAACACATTTTGTTGTGGCACACCGCTGTTCTGCACAACTTTAATGGCGGCGCCAACAGTCTTGGTAAACAATATATCTTCCAGCTTGGCATTGATACTATTGGGCCAATGAGCCACCCAATTAAGTGCATATTCATTGCCATGCCAAGTGCGCATCACCGGCCCCCAGAGAGTGCGCTTAACATTAATCGTCACTGATGGTGCGCCACTCACCGCGATCACCTCTTGCACGATATCAAACTGAATTGTTTTACCATCATCAACATAGCCATGCCCATCGGTGCTGCGTTGAATAGGTACCCAGTCGAACCAATCTCCTTCCGCGCTTGTGAATCCCCACGCTACATGACCATTACTGCCGACAACAAACCCTGGTACTCCAGGCAGGGTTATACCAGTGACGCGGGTTGGGGAACCATCGGGCGCGCGTCGAATATGTAATTCACCTCGAAACCAGATGTTGGGCACGCTGAGCGCAAGGTGCATATCATCAGCAAGGATGGGAATACCATGTTTGCTGATTGCGGCAGATACCGCCCAGTTATTACTGCCTGGCTTGAAGTCGGAATTGTCTGCTAACCCAGTTTGAAATTCCGCACCTAAATTAATGCTTGCTTGCCACCGATCAACATGTCTTATTTTTCGAGTATTTATCTCGTCGATAGTGGGCATTGAGGATTGGGTAAGGACCGAGCCGTCCAATGCACCATCCCAGCGCCCGCCGCGCGGTTTAAGCCAATTAAATAAACGATCCCCAGCGCTTTGGCGAAGTGCGGCCTCTGCAAAAGCATCCTGAATATTGCGTGATTGCAGCACGTAATACATCTCGGCAACCACCAGCAGCGAATCTTCTTCGCGCCATGCATCTGGATTCTCGCCAAGCAGCAAATACTGCCATGGACGAACAGACAGAGAATTAAGTCCGGCATTTACCCCCTCTGCATAAATCGTCAATATCTTTTTGTCTTCAGCAGGCAATCTTCGCCACTGCTCTGCCATGCGCACGCGGAATTGATGAGGACGTTTCTCCTTATCCATCGCCAATGTTTCGCCTCCTAGTAGCGCAGAAAGCTCACCGGCAGCCGAGCGGCGGGTAAGGTCCATTTCAAAAAAACGCTCTTGACCATGCACAAATCCTAACGCACGAGCGCCGTCGGCCCAGGTTTCAGTACGAATCGCAACTGTGCCGTTCGCATCACGCGTGATGGTCGTCGGCATTTGCAATTGATTTAGCGAAATTTGACCATCCAATATTGGCATGCTGCCCCTGGCAGCCAAATAGATAACCAATACTCCAACTAACAACAATCCAAACAAGATTGCAAAAAATACCCGTATCCAATATTGCGCGGGACTCTTTACCATTCGGCGCATCAATACGCACCGACAGAGTCGTTTATGACACGGCGCCAAATTTGTGAACGTCCGAATAATGAGATGCCGCGAAAGCCGCGAACATCCAGCTTTTTACCATTGTCAAGAACAGTGATACGAAGCTGATACCTGTCGCCAGAATCAGGATCCAGAATTTCACCTTTTTCATACCGCAACACATCGACACGCCAAATATCGGTGATGATGCGCATGCCCATTACAAACTGGTTTTTTAGCGTGCCGTCGCACTTGGTACACTTTGGATTAGACTCTTCTCCTGGCCCTGGGATGATTTTCTCGACAGCACCTTCAAAGTGGCCGTCCGGCAGTCTTATGATTCGCACCAAACTTGATAATTTTTTTGTGTCGTCATCATATTGCTCCCAGAGCCCCGTAAGCTGCTCAGCGGGCCATGTGGAATTAGGTTCAACTGCGGCGAAAACAATGCGTGACTGAAATCCAAACAGCAAAATGAACAAACTGATAACAAGGTTAACTACCAAAGGAAACAAAGACCGCAATTGCATCCTGATTTTTTTTGAGAACATACAAAGCCTATAGTTAACAACTTTTAACATTTTATTTTGTAGCCGCATCATACTAAATAACTTTTTGTCCCAACAAAACCTTGGCAACTTTGTAACCTGTTGTTACACTTTGGCCAGTTGCATACACATATTGAATTACAAAAAATAGTTTGAAATATTGTCAGTAGCATCTTGAAAAATTGTCAGGAATAATTATATGTCGGCCCTCAACAACGAAGAACTGCGCAGTAAGCTTACAGAAATGATCTCTGAGGAATTTGACATTCCATTGGAGAAACTTACTCCTGACATGACGATGGAAGCGTTGGGTATTGATTCGCTTTCGTTAATAGATTTTATGTTCAATGTTGAAGACAAGCTGGGTTTAGAAATGCCAGACTCTCGCACACCGCTCCTGACTCTTGGAGATGTGTTTGCTGAGATTGACAAAGCAACACCGAAAGCCCAAAAACTTTCAGGATGATTACCCCGAGCATTAGACAAGTCTGCGTGACAGGAATTGGTATTGTCTCCCCTATCGGAAATAACCTTACCAGTTTTTCTAATGCGTTGCATACCGGCCGCTCGGGGATACGTATATTGTCCAACCAACCTGCTTCACGCCATCTGCGGGTTGGCGGGCAAGTTGATATTAATTTAGGCGACTATTTTCCATCTTCAAAAATTGCAGTCTTGGATCGAGTGAGTGCGCTTGCATTAATTGCCGCTACCCAGGCTGTTCAGAATGCAGCTGAGCATGCGTCATTGGCACCGCAACTTGATGAAGCTGGTGTTTATCTCGGTACCGGTATCGGTGGCATACAAGCCCTTGAGAATGCCTATAGCGAACATTTTTTACGCGATGGCAGGCGAATCAAGCCGTTCACTGTTGTGCAGGCAATGAACAATGCATCAGCGGGTCATATTGCTATGGAGTTCAAGTGCCACGGCCCGTCTATGACCTACTCAACCGCTTGCTCCTCATCTGCTATGGCAATTGGTGAAGCCTACAGGGCTATTAAACACGGTTACATCAATTGTGCTTTTGCTGGCGGTGCTGAAGCTTTGCTCACGCCCGGCACACTTGACGGCTGGGACGCGCTTCGAACATTGGCTATACCCGATGCAGAAAATCCAGGCAGCTCTTGCAGACCCTTCTCGCGAAATCGGACAGGTTTGGTACTTGCTGAAGGTGCCGCTGTTTTAATGCTCGAAGCACTTGATGTTGCGGTAGCGCGCGGCGCGACCATCTATGCGCAAATTTCCGGCTATGGCGCAAAAACTGACGCAACCCACCTGACTAAGCCAGACGCAGATGGCCAAACTGCCACCATGCGCGCCGCGTTGCAGGAAGCCGCTCTGGAGCCTACCGAAATTGACTATTTGAACGCCCACGGTACTGCTACGCAGGCGGGCGACCTTGTCGAAACTATTGCAATTAAACAAGTGTTTGGGCAGCATTCTAAAGTGCTACCAGTTTCGTCCACTAAATCTATGCATGGTCACGTCATGGGCGCAACAGGAGCGATCGAGTTTGTTGCAGCACTATGCGCACTACGGGAAAGTTTTTTGCCACCTACTATTAATCTTACCGAATACGACCCTGAGTGTGATTTGGACTATGTTGCCAATATTGCACGCGAAGGTATAGCTCTCCGACATGTAATGTCCAATTCATTCGCATTTGGAGGAAGCAACGCATGCTTAATCGCCTCTCAGTACTAATGATTGCACCGGTGCTTTTACTCGGCATAATTTCAACTGCTGTTAATGCAGCCGATGAGCACAATAAAGATGTGCGTGGTTGGAACGGTACCGTTGGAATCGGGCCTATGGTCATACCCCAATATACCGGCGGCAACAAGTTGCAGGCGCTGCCATTACCGTTGTTATCGATAAATTATAACGAAACCTTTTACGTCGAGATTCAGCGTGTTGGCGTTTACGTACTGGCCAGCGACGATAAAAAAATCGGCTTGGGCTTGGCGGTAGAGCCGCGTTTAGGTTTCAAATCGAGCGATGGTCAGCGACTGGCTGGCATGTCCACCCGACGCAATAGTTTGGAGGGTGGCTTAACCTTTGATTGGGATTTTGAAACGATTGCCATCAGCGCTGCGTGGCTGACGGACATGACTAAGGCCAGCCGGGGAGCATCAATTCGATTTTCCTTATATCACCCGCTATCAAAAACAAGTCGCGGCGAAATTGGCATTGTCGCTAGCGCAGATCGCATGAGTGCCGCGACTGCTGATTATTTTTTTGGGGTTAGGGCAAACGAGTCCAACTTATCTCGTCCGGCTTTTTCAGCGGGCGCAGGTACAACTGCCTCGCTTGGCATTGGCGGCACTTATCGCGCTGGCACGCACGGTGCATTCATATTTGGGGCAAATGTGGGCAAACTGGCGAAAAGTGTAACGCGTAGCCCCATTGTCGAAAACAATCGCAGCCAGCAAATTTACTTGGGTTACGGCTGGGCGCTGTGATCGCAGCCAGTAACATCGCAGGCGATTAATTCCCGGCAAAGGGCTCCTGGATAGCACCGGTCCAGCGTACAACTAGACCCCGCGCATCTTCCATCGTCGACAACTTGCCTTCAAATGTTATATACCCGCCTTCGGCAGTGCGCAATCGAAATTCAGAAAGCGTTTGTTGCCGCGTATCTAATACTTGTGCGAGCTGCTCTTCGATAGATACTGCATCTTCAGGATGCAATACTGACAACCACTTTCCACCCATAAGCAGTTCAATGGGCGTCCCGGACAACTTGGCAAGGACATCACTGACATACTCGAACCCCCCGCCAACACGCTTCATATATAACACCTCGCCCACTGTCGTGGTAAAGGTGTGAAAATGCTCACGAGTTTTGCGAGCTGAAGCAACTGCAGTCTGACGTTCGTCCTCTGACCGCAACAGTACCTCGTATCGAGTACGCGCCACTTCTGCCAGCAAACGCGATTCATATCGCGAGCGTTGCAATGACTCAATTAGTGCAATGCCTAACCCCATCGTCAAGGCATAACCTATCGTCACCAATACATCCGATGCCTGCACCTCGGCTAGGTCAACAGTATTGAAAGGTGGAACAAAAAAATAAACGCCAACTGGAATTGACACAATTGCTAGCATTACTGATGGCCCCATACCGTAGTAATACTCGACGAGCAATATTGCAACCAGAAATGTCATGTAAGGTAGCAATGCACCTAGCCACTCATGCAATGCATAACGAATGGAAAACGCAAGAAAAAATGCGAGTGCGGCCACTACGTAGCCCCTCGCCCCATATGGGGCCCAACGTTTTGCATTCTTGATAAGCATGTATTGACGATCGTTTATACTGATGCAGAAGTATATCTCTGGAATCGCAATGTTTTAATTGCCGCAACCATTCGATAAATTTAACACAGCTCTCAGCATGCCAACTCGCTCATTTTTTATGAAAGGTAATGAACACGCTGTGCTGCTCGTGCATGGGTTGGCGTCCAGTCCGTTAGAAGTCCGTTATCTTGCGGCCTCCCTCAATCGGTCCGGCTTCACTGTTTCAGCGCCATGCTTACCACGCTATGGATATTCAGACGGCCAGCAGAACTGTGGCACGTGGCAGGATTGGATCGAAATTCTACGCGCTGAGTATATAGATTTGGAACGTCGTTACGAGACTGTTTGTGTAGGTGGTCTGTCGATGGGTGCAACTCTGGCGTTGGCGCTTGCCTCACAGGAGCGCGACATAACAGCACTTGCGTTACTTTCACTCACCCTGACTTACGACGGGTGGGTAGTGCCGTGGTATCGATTTTTATTTAATATTGCTTATTACACCCCGCTGCGCAAGGTTTACCGGTTCAACGAAGGCGAACCTTACGGGCTTAAGAATACTCAGCTAAGAAAGCGCGTAGCACAGGCTATGAGCACTGCAGCTTTTTCTGATGTGGGTCCATCGAGTCTTTCTATGGAGCAGCTATTTCAGGCGCGCCAGCTTGCCAAGTATGTTGAGCATGCGGCCCCAAATGCAAAATCTGACTTGCTTGTAATCCATGCTGTTGACGATGAAACAGCGAGTCCGAAAGCAGCAGAGTTTGCTATGGACCGTGTCGGCTCGCCAATCAAGCGCAAGATTCTTCTTGATAATTCATATCACATTATCACCATGGATAATGAACGTGAAATCGTTGCCCGCGAGACTGCTCTTTTCTTTCAGGATAGCGTGAGCCGCAAGCTCGCAACTGGCCTGACCCAAGGCCCGCAAACGGTCAGGGAAGAACTCGATAGAGCAAGACGTCTTGCTGAACTCGGCAATTAATATCCTACGGCAAAGGCCACATCCTATCGCAACAATATTTGCGTTTAATATGCCACTTAGGTTGTTAGGTCAACCATGTGGCTGAGTGACCTCAAATTACATTTCATTTTGATAACGTTCAGACGCGTTCAAAAAATTTTCAAGGTTAGTGATGAATAACATTATTCATAAAATAATAAAGTTGATAGCGTGTATTGTATGCGCGCACGCCAATGTCCAAGCGCAGGCGCAAACCCACAGACAAAACCAATCGCACCGCATATTTCAGCCTACGGCTTATCAAACTGAGGTGGCCACAAGAATTGGGATCAATCAGGCCGAATTGACGATGCTATTCAATAAGCCACTTTATAAAATGAACCCCAAAGAAGTCGGCCGCTATATCGCTTATTTACACGAAGAAGAACCCGACGTTCGCGCGCGCGTCTCGGCACTGGCCAGAAAAAATATCGGCCAGCCTTATGAAATTTTTTTACTGGGTGAATTTCCGTATGAGCTTTACGACAATCAACCGCTGTTTAGCCTCGAGCGCAGTGATTGCGTGGTATTCGTAGAGCATACATATGCCATGGCACTTAGTCGTTCATGGGAGGATTTTTTTTGGGTTTTGCAGCGCATTCGTTATGCTAACGGTGTCATTGGTGTTAGTACACGCAATCATTACACCGAGGCCGATTGGAATGTGCAAAACGCCTGGCTGGTAACGGATATTAGCAAGCAACTTGCCGGTGGTGAAACTTCCACTTACACCTCGATTATTGACCGAGCTGCCTTTCTAAAAAACACCCATAAAGTTGACGCACAAGTTGCACCGCAAACAATTAACGAATCCTACGTTCCCAAGGCTTTAGCGACCAAAGTTTTGTCGCAACTCAACGCGGGGGACTTTGTGAATGTTATCTCGCAAAAAGATGGCGAATACCTTGCTTCTCATGTAGGGCTGGTGGTCATTGGTGAAAACGGCGAGCGCCATTTCTTGCACTCCTCAGCACCCCGCGTGCGGGAAGAGAAATTCGAAGAATTTATAAGCCGCGCCGAAACGCGCGAATCACGCAACAAAACGCTGGGTAAATCAGGCCTGCAACTTATGGGTTTCAAGTTTCTAAGGCTTAATGAAAGCCCGATCGTCCCGCCGATGGCACCGCAGCCTAGACCGGGCAGTATGAAAGACGCGAGCCAAGCCAAGTAATTCGTGTATCGCTACTAATGGTCATTACAAGGTTAGGCGAATAAATCAGAACTCTGAGTGTAAGCGTATTGAACTCACTGATGCCGGTCCGCGATCCGCGTTATAGGCGGGATTCACTATGCGTTGAAAACCGAATGCAATCGTTGCACGTTTGCTTATATTGAGATTGTAATAAATCTCAAAAATTTTCTCTTGTTTGTAGCTAAGACGTCCATCACCAACAAAGAAGCCCAGTCCGCCGGCCGACAAATAATCACGATGTGTGGCAGACAGGCTATTTCGCACCAATGCTATACCGATTACGTCCTCGGTTCTGCTCCAGCTGGCACCTTTAATTAACCCTCCGGCAGAAACAGAACGATCAATTTCTGCAAATGCATAGGTTTCAGTCGCGCCATTATTGATGGCAGCCCTAGCGAACAAGCCAGTAGAGGGTGTCAACGCCTGCTCCCAATTAACCCCCACCCCATATTTTGTTTGTTGTTTACGCACGAGCCCAACATCAGGCGCATTTCCGTGCTGGGCTGCAACTGCAAGCGCATCGCGAAACGAGCCCGCCACAACCACATTACGAAAGGCAAGTAACCGTAGCTTGCCGGGTAAGTTAGCCCATTCATAACCGCGCTCGATCTCAAGCTGATCACCATAATGCACAAAAAAATGCCAGTCTAGCGGCAAGCCATTGGATTCGCGGGGCTGCAAAAACCGTCCTGCGCGAAATACCCAATCACCGTCATAGTATTCAACCGCACCACCCCATGAATAGCCACGGGCATCAGCAGCAAAATCATACGCACCGTGCGTCAACAGCGCCCAATTGAGAAACTGCGTACGTGCATCATGCGCATAACTATTCAGATCAAAAACATCGGAAGCGGCAAAGTTGCCAACCGTCACAACAATACGATTTTTATAACGACTACCCGCCAATTGATTGAAGTCTGACTCGATATTTTCATATTGATTATCCAAGCCCCATGATTGCCGCAAAAACAATCTCGCCCGATAAAGTTTTGGCTTGGCACCCGCTGTTTTTTGTAACTCACCATTGGTTAATCCGCCCAGTCCCACCAAATTAGACATGGGTACTCCCTGCACCAATTCAGGATTTAAGTAAGCCTCCGCGCCATTCCATAGATGTGCGCCAAGAAAAGCGGTCGCAGTAAATGAATAACTTTTTTCATATTTTGTCGAAAGACTATTAGGTCCCGAGTAGGCGGCCGGGAACGGCCGTTTTGATTGCCATATGTAGGTGGATTGAAATTTCGCTTCCATGGCTGTGTTACCGGCAAATACATTGGTCTGAGCATCGGCACCAGCATTACTGATCTCGTTTTGCTGTGCAAAAACAGTACCTGCTGAAACATGCCATATTGCACCAAGCAAGGCATAGCAGGATTGTAGGAGAACCGACGGTTTTTTATTGGGCACTATAGGATCAAAATGAGAGTTACAGTATCTGCATCATCGTCCGCCATGGGGCGGCGATGCTATTTTAGTGTCCGTTACCAGTAATGGAGCGTGTCGCGTAAGTAGCCAGAACCGTTCCCGACGTTCACCAGGGCGAGCGCCCTCCCATCGTAACTTCCAGCCGTTGGTGTCCATATCAAGTGGCGTATTACTTGCAACGCCTTGCATCAGTAATGCATCACAATCATGACCTTTGTTGAGTTCCAACCGCTGCGGTTCCAAGCCAACCATATAATTTAGCATCGCCCGTTCAGACTCCCCCAACCCAACAGTTGCGAGGCAATGGGAATTCTCGGCAACTAATGCCTCACCCAGCTCGGCGAATGTCGATTGATAGCTCTTTGCCGCATCAATCCACGGCAATAGCAATGCAAAAGCCGTTCCCCAAACCAACACGATTCCACTTACCCAACTAATCGCTGCGCGCGCTTTTAACCGAGACAATTGGCTGATTATATATAACCAGCCCACCATCAATATTAATGCCAATACAGCACCAAAAGGATAAAGCTGAAACGGCAAATCCATCGGTAAGTGCTTCGCTAAAATCGGCAACGTTAGCGGTTCACTTGCAACAAAGACACAAAACCAGACGACCCAGAACAATCCTGCGATGATGCCGAACACAATTCGAGCAGTCCAATCAGAAAATTGGCTAATACGAGATGGCAATAACATCATTCCTGGCGCACCTGCGACGGCCAAAGGAATGAGCATGGGCAGGAGATAAACAACGCGTCCAGAAGCCGAATTGACGAGTACCAACATCAAAATTGCCAACACGAGTAAACTCACCTGAAAACAAGGCTGGGCAAGTGCCGTCAGTCGCATTTTCCAGAGCGCCCAAATAGTTAAGGGAAGCACCGGGAAAGTAAACCAAGGGATGGTTTCGACTAAATGTCCACTTTCATGAGTTGCACCAAGCGTTGGAACAGAAAATCCTAGGAAGCGGCCCACATTGTTGACCCAGAACCACTCCGCAAATAACTGCGGGTTGCGCACATAAAGCGCAGTTGGCCAAATCAACAACCACGGCAGGATTGCCAATAGCGCAAACATCAAACCCTGCGCATATGAGCGGCTCCGCCACGACCTAAATACCAAGGGTAACAACAACGCCGATAACCCTAATACGCCAGGTCCCAGCAAACCCTTCGCCATGAAGGCCATTCCCATGCTTGTACCAAGCAAAACGCCGCCTTTTAGTGGCCGCTCTTGAATCCATGCCCAACCCCAGAATGCTACGGCAAATCCAGCAAGTAGCGGCAAATCGGGGATCATCATCCTTCCATGCTGCTGAAGACCGGCTGATGCCAGCAAGGCCAGCACCGCATACCGACCGTAGCCTCGCCCCCACCATCGCCGCGCCGCACAGGCGGTGCCGACAAATGTGATCAGCATAAAAACACCAATAGCCAGCCGGGACCCATATTCAATTTCCAGCCATGGCGAAGCAAGTATTGACGTTAATGCGGCAACCCAGACGAAAAGTGGCGGTTTTTCCATAAACGGTTCACCCGCCAAGGTGGGCACCACCCAGTCACCCGTTTTTACAAGGCTGTCGATGAGCCCAAACATGTACGGTTCGTCAGGCTTCCATGGACCAAAGGCGGCGATACTGGGCAGAATGTAAGCTACGACTAGCGCAACTAAAAATGCGAGATGGAAAGGATCATGCCGGCCTGGAGGCAATTCAGCTATGACAGATGAGTCCCCGTTTGAGCTAGGCATTTCAGGCTCGTAACTATCACGACCCCTTGAAAAGTTTATAGCATCATTGCGACGCATGATGCTGACTATGATTAATCGCGGTTGGACTACTGCCTTCAGTCGGACTGCTTGACTTATCGCGCGCGAAAAAAACAAAATACAAAGTGGGCAACACAATCAATGTAAGGATTGTTGCAGACACCAATCCACCAATAACCACAATAGCAAGCGGGCGCTGGGTTTCTGCGCCTATGGCTTTTGACAATGCCATAGGCAGCAAACCAAACATGGCTAATAACGCTGTCATCAGCACAGTACGGAGTCGCTGAACTGAACCTGACATGACCACTTCCAATATGGGCATGCCTGAATCGCGCAGCTGATTAAAATAAGTCACCATCACCACACCATTTAATACGGCTTGGCCAAATAACGCAATAAATCCGATGGCGGCAGACACTGAGAGTGGAATGCCGGTCAAAAGCAGCGCCACAATGCCGCCAATTAGCGCAAACGGAATATTGGCCACAATCAGCAAAGCACTTTTGACTGAGCCAAATGCATCAAACAACAGTAAAAAAATCAGCAATATAGAGAGCGGCACAATCCAGGAGAGTCGTTTCATGGCTCGTTCCTGATTTTCAAACTCCCCAGACCAGGTCACTTCTTCGCCGTTAGCGAGTTCTTCCGCTGTACCGACCTTATTTTGCATATCTTTTACGACGCTGCCCATATCGCGGTCGCGAATAAATACACCGATAGAAACAACCCGTCGGCCGTTTTCCCGTGCAATATTCATGGCACCTGAAATACTTTTGAATCGTGCCAATTGTGAGAGCGGCACCTGTGCGCCGTTCGGGCTAGCTACCAGCAGATTAGGCAAATTTGGAAGCGCTCTTTCCGATTCTTTTAACCGTACTACGACACTAAAATGTTTCTCGCCTTCCCACAACTCAGAGGTTGCTTTGCCTGCTAATGCAATCTCGACTAAATCTTGAATATCGCCAACATTGATGCCATATCGCGCCGCTGCCAAACGATCTATATCAAGAACGTATTGCGGCAGGGTTCCGCTGCGATCAATGAACGCCCGCACTACACCCTTCACATTGGATATTTGCCCCAGTATACGCTCAGCGTGTGCAACCAAACTCTCTAAGTCATCCCCTCGTACCTTTATCACGATTTGACCGTCAATTTGTGAGATCGATTCAAGAACGTTATCGCGGATCGGCTGTGAAAATGATGGTTCAACGCCAGGCAATGCCGAAACGGCATCATCCAGCTCTTTAATCAGGCTTTCTTTAGTCTTGCCTGGACGCCAGTTAATCTCAGTCTTCAAGTCAACTAAAAATTCAGCCCCGTTAAAAATTTTCGGGTCGGTGCCATCGTCAGGGCGGCCCACTTTTGAAATGACGGTACTGACTTCGGGCACGCTGCGCAATGCGCGGCGGATAGCGCGAGCCTGCTCTTGGGCCTCGGCCGGTGATACTGATGGCGGTAAAGTAACATTCACCCAAATCGAGCCCTCGTTAAGTTCAGGCAAAAATTCACTACCCAACTGGGTTGCACCCGCCAAGCTGAGAATAAGCGCAATAAGCGCAGTGCCAATAATCCAGCGGGGGCGTGTCAGCGCCCATGACAAGACAGGTGAATACCATGATTTCAGCTTGGCAACGAGCTGGTTATCACCATGTGGCACATCTTTTTTTAACAATAAATATGTCATCAACGGTACTAAAGTTAGCGACAATACAAGCGAGCCGATTAGCGCAGAAGTCACAGTCCATGCCATGGGTGAAAAAATGCGGCCCTCATGGCGCTGCAGTGTGAATATAGGAATATGAGCAGCAATGATAATGATCATCGAAAACACCGTTGGGCGCCCGACTTCCACAACTGCATCGCGAATCGCCGAAAAACGCGATTCGTTATCCGCAATTCCGTGTTCCTTCAACAGAGATAATCGATAAACGATGTTCTCGACAACAATCACTGCCCCATCGACAATAATGCCGAAATCCATAGCGCCCAGCGAAAGTAAATTAGCTGGAATACCGACTAATGTCAGACCCAAAAACGTTGCCAATAGTGCTAGCGGAATAATTGCTGCCACTATCAAGGCGGCGCGCAAATTCCCTAAAAAAAGAAATAGGATTAGCGTAACCAGCATTGCACCTTCGGTCAGATTACTAAAGACAGTTTTAAGCGTCTTATCAATCAACCATGAACGGTCATAATAAGGAACAATTTCTACCCCATTGGGCAGAATCGATTTATTCACAAAGGCTATTTTCTCCTTCAACCCGGCCAGCACCGTTGATGGATTTTCGCCCTTACGCATCACCACAATGCCATTCACAATATCGTCCGCATCATCTTGTCCAGCCAGGCCCTGCGGCGGAGCGCCATTTACCGATACTTGGGCAATATCGCGCACTAAAATTGGCGTACCTTTATTTTCGGCTACGACGACTTGCGCAATATCTGCCGAGCTTTTAAAGCTTCCCAAACTGCGCACCAAAAATTGCTGGCGGCCTTGGGTCACACCGCCGCCACCGGCGTTTGAGTTAGCGCGCTGTAGTGCGCCAAAAAGCTGCCCCAGAGTCACCTTATAGTCGCGCATTTTTGCGAGATCAGGATTCACTTCGTACTGCTTGATAGTCCCACCCATCGTGACCAGATCAGCCACCCCCTGAACCTGACGCAACTGTTTTTCAACAACCCAGTCTTGTAATGTCCGAAGCTCCTGCGCGGTGTAGGCATCACCACGCAAACGGAAACGGAAAATTTCACCAATGGCGGTCGAGAGTGGCGCCAGTTGCGGCTCTACGCCTGACGGCAGATCAATACCGCGAAGTCGTTCGATCACCTGCTGCCGCACTACCTGGTCGGTCGGTTTATCATTAAACGTGAGAATGATGTACGAGAGACCAAACTGGGTATGCGAAAACATGCGCACAGCATTGGGCATGCCTGACAGCGCAGTTTCAATCGGTATGGTTACCTGACGCTCTACTTCCTCGGCAGCACGCCCTGGGTATAGCGCAATGACATTCGCCTGAGTATCAGACACATCCGGAAATGCTTCTACCGGTAAATTTATGAACGCGAGAATACCGGCACAGATAAACAGCGCGGTACCAAGCAGCACGAACAACGGCTGCTTCAACGAAAACGTAATGATGCGGTTCATCATGGTTTGGTATTCGCCTTGTCATTTGCAGCGGGCGCCACTAACGACAAACTCTTGGAAGATTTTTCAGAAATCTCTTCGCTCATTTTTGTCGCTGCCACAATCTGCTGCATCAGCAGATTGCCAGACACAACGACTTCATCACCTACTTCAAGACCGCTCAAAACTTTGAGCCCATTCTGGGCTGCGACCGTATTGGCTGAACCCAGCACAACCTTTATGCCGCGGCGCACGAATTTTCCCGGCCCTGTTTTAACAAAGACGAAACGACGAATCCCTTCCAAAAAAACCGCTTTCTCGGGCACCGTTGGAAATTCACCTTTTGCCATCGCAATTCGCGCATTTATAAACATTTCCGCTTTCAAACGACGGTCCGAATTCGGCACCACGCCCCGCAATTTGAGGCTGCGCGAGACGGGGTCAATAAAGTCAGCAATCTGCTTTAACTCGCCCGCAAAGGAATCGTCGGGATATTGATTGCTGGTCACAACAATCGGAGCGCCCGGTTTAAGTAGTTTGAGGTCGGACTCGGCAGCATCAAGCTGCACCCAAAGTCTGGTTGGATCAGTCACTACAAATTGCGGCACAATTGGCTGATCAGGGCGCAATTCCTGCCCGGGATTGATGTTACGTTCAACGATAGTTCCCGCTACTGGGCTCACGAGATTAAAACGCTGGTCAACGTTTTGACTATTGCCATACAGCTTGAGCCGGGCCTGCGCGCGATTAGCCTCAGCCTCTGCATTAGCGTAATCAGCCTCTGCTTGGTACAAATCTTTTCCTGCCGCAACACCATTGGCAACAAGTTCTTTGACGCGACCCAGCGCTTGCTTGGAGAACGTGAGCATGGTTTGTGATTTCCGGGCATCTGCCTGTGCGGCCGCAAAGTCGGGCGATTGTAGTTCAGCTAGTACTTGACCAACCACCACTTTATCGCCGACTTGTGCTACGAGCCTGCTCACTCGGCCGGCAAACGGCGTGAATATTCGTACGGTACGATCTTCATCCCATACCAAGCGACCCGGGATACTCAATTCCCCATCTCGGGGTGCTGCAACCTTCGCTGTCACGATATTTTTGAGTGCAGGGCTCGCAACTGGAAACGTAATGACATCACCTAAAACGGTGGGTTTTGCTTCCTCCGGCACTTCTGTTTTGTGTTCGCAACCCGTCGTAAGTGAGAATAATGCTGCAACGATCAAACTTGCCCCCGTTTTATAAATTGCGCTTTTCATGGTTTTTCACTCGTCATTTGTTCTACCGCCTTGTCTGAAATCAACTCGACACTCGCGGACCATTGCGCCCACGCTTTGCCTGCATCAGTATTGGCCTGCGAAGCATCCAGTTCAGTCTGCTTAAGCGTGCGACGGGCATCCAGTAAATCGAGCACACTTGTCGCACCTTTGCCGTAAGCAAATTCAGCCGCTTTAGCAACGTTGCGCGCCAATGGGAGGATCTCACCCTCAACACGCGACGCACGATCAACTGCGGCATGCCAGCTCTCAAGATTTAGTTTTGCTTCAAACTTCGCCTGCACTTTAAGACGTGCCAGCGCATCCTTGGCGACTTGCAAATCAGTTAATGCACGCCTTGCCTCACCTTCATTTGCATGTCGAGCTGACAGAGGTATCGAAAAATAAAAGCTGAATGAATTGCCCGTGCCTTGCGGATTAGTAGCCGATGCGGGCCACCGATCAAACTGCGCACTGACTGTAACGTCACGGGTTGCAATACTAGCCGCTAGCGCACGCCCCGCCTCTGCCGCCTCCAGACGTTGCGCAGCGGCAACCAAGTCCGCACGGTCGTCTAAACTTGGCGGAATTTTGACGCCGTCGTTAATGGGCAATTTGACTGCCGAGACAGCGAAAAATTGCGCATTAGCCTCGGCCCCAATTGATTTCGCCAACTCAAGTCTCGCTTTTCGCACATCAATTTCGGCTTGACGCAAATCATTCTGTGCACGGACATCGTCCAGACGGAATCGATTTGCCTCGCTTGGTGCTATATCGTCGGCTTTCAGTCTTTTTTCAGTTGCTTCCAAGCTTGAGTGCGCATAGCCTGCGAATTCACGCTGTGTATCGACGCGAGCCTGTTGAAATAACAATTCAAAATAATTTTGCCTAAGCAGCAAACGTTGCTGGCGAATCACATCCTGCCAATCCGCACGCGCTGCATTGATGGCCGCATCCGCTTGCCGTTCGCGCAACGTCGCTTTTCCGCCGCGTTCAACAAGCTGATCCAACCGTACCGAGCTATCGATGGTCTTATCTTGCAGCGGCCCCGAGCCTATGCCTGCAGCGCGGTTAATGTTAGAAGCGCCCACGGTCAAATTGGGATTGGGACGCTGCCCGGCCGTAACGCGATCAGCCTCAGCTGCTTCAATTGAACGCCGCGAAGCAAGTACATCACGGTTGCAATTAATCAGGCGAGCTTCTGCCATGCCGAGGCTAATACTGATTTTTTCATCCGCAGGCACTAAGAACGCGAGACAAGATTGTGCGAAAGTAGCCTGCGGCAAAGCACAAAGAACAAAAATGATGGACACGAGATAACCTGCATGGAAACCAAGCCGTAACTGGCTGGCTTGCTCAATACAGGACAATTCATTTCTTCCAAAAATTTGTTTTACTATCAGACTTAATGGCGCGTCTTGAAATTTTATAAGACGAGAAGTTTTTTTCATGCATTCAGCGTAGCAGCAACACCTGAAAAAATCTGTCCGGTGATGCCCTACAAACGATCCTGTTCATAGGCACGTACGGCGGCTCGCAGGAGTTCTGAACCGTCGGTGAGTCCAAATTTCTCTTTGATCCGCGAACAATATGTTTGGATCGTTTTTTGGCTCACACCCAAATCGTTGGCAATTCGTCGCGTCGAATGCCCCTTACCTATACGTCTAAAAACTTCAAGCTCACGATCACTTAGAACGACTGGTCTCGCGGACATTTCAATAGGCGAATAATTCGCCATTCTCTCAGCGAGCCTTGCTTGCAAGTCAGGCGCAACAAATACTTTTCCGGCATACACTTCGCGAATAGCGTTAACAATTTGGCTAGTGGATTCCCGTTTCATGACATAACCCCGTGCGCCCGCCTTTAGTGCTCTTTCCACGTCACCGATTTCTTCGTGCATAGACAGTACCAAGGTTCGAAACTGCCCCGAATTATTTGGGCGAGCTTGAATGGCCTTGATAAGGTCAAGGCCCGAACCGCGCTTGAGCGAAAGATCAACCACGATAACATCAGGTGCGGCGTCATCAATTGCTGCGAATGCTGCATTTGGCTCATCAGCTTCTCCTACTACTTCAATATCCTTTTCTAAGCGCAACAAATTACCCAACCATTCGCGTACCAAAGGATGATCGTCAACAATATAAACGCGAATTGTGCTCGAAATCATGCCAAATCCTGAAAGCGTGGAAGATGACAGATGATTTTAGTACCCTGATTGGCGGCGGGAATGAGAGACAGTGTCGCGCCGATGAAGGCTGCCCGGTTTGTCATGATTTTCAAACCCATTCCTGAGGTTTCCTGGCTTTTGAGAAACTGGGTATGCAGAATGCCGACGCCGTCATCTTCAATAATTAAATCAATACCCATTTCATTGCCCAATAGAGAAACATCAATGCGATGCGGCGTCGCGTGCTTAAGAGCATTACGTATTGCTTCATGCGCAATACGAAACAAATGCGCGGCGGTACCCGCATCGCGAACTAATGTATTTCCTGTATGTTTGAAATGACACTGAATGCCAGATCCGTTAGTCTGATCAGCTATTTCTGATAATTTATCGCACAGTTTTTCCGGGTCAATCTCTGATAACAGGAGACCGCGTGCTAATTGACGCGTCTTGTCCGCACCCTCTTCCAGCAAGCCCACAATCGTTTCGGCATCAGCAGCTAACTCGCTATTTTTCTCATTAAGACATTGAGCCAGCACCTGTGCTGCCAATGCTGTTCCCACCAGATGCTGGCAAATTTCATCATGGAGTTCATGCCCGATCAAATTTCGCTCTCGTGAGCCAACTGCCAGCAATTCTTCCTCAAGCTGGCGCCGGGTTCTGGCGGCCTCAACTAATGCAGCGGTCCGATCCTTTACCCGCTGCTCTAGTTGCCGATGCAATGAAATGAAGGCATTCAAAATCCAAATTAAAATCATGAAAACCGTCAGTGCTGTCAGCGCATTCCATAAATACCATGTTGGAAGTTCATTGCCGTTATTAGCCGCCACGTCACCCATTGCGCGTAGCAATATGCATGTAATCGCAACCACGGCTGCGGCTGGCGCTCCTAGCCAAATAACAGCAAGTATTATCGGTATGAAGTAAAACAGCAAAAGCGACACATGAATGCCGGTAGCATAATCGGATAAGCCAATAATAAAAATAGCGCATAAAATAATAGTGCAGGCGCTGACTTTGCTTTGCGTAGGCGGTCCACTAATATGTAATAGTAACCAATCCGTGATCTTGTTGCGCTTGAGTTTAAGCTTCACCTTGTTAATCACAATCTATTAAAAAAAAATTAAATCGGCATCCGCAATTAAGCCACCATACAAAACATTCGTGCTACAAGCTCTAGCTGCGCGTTTGACCCACAACTGGGATATTCCTGAAACCCTGCGCCTTGTTAACTGCGCCTTCGAGCCATTCAAAACCCAGCTCACTCATCAGTGCCAACACCGCGGCCGGAATAGCGCCCGCTAGCATTAATCCCTGGTCATTAAGCGCTAGGCCGGTGACGATCCGCTCACCGTATCCGCCCGCACCAATAAATGCTGCAATCGTTGCTGTGCCGATTGCAATAGCAGTTGCGGTGCGAATACCGGCGATGATGGTAGGCAGCGCGAGCGGTAATTCAATTTGATACAACAAGTCATGCGAAGACATACCAAGCGCCTTCCCCGCCTGCCGCAAACCGTCGGGAACCTCGGCGAGTCCTGCGCAGGTATTACGCATGATAGGCAACAATGCGTAAAGCGTAAGCGCGAGTAGCGCCGGAACGCTACCAATGACGCCAACCAGTGAAATTAGTATCGCCAGCATGGCAAGCGATGGCACCGTTTGCAAGAGCCCCGCAGTGCCTAACACCACCGCACGTAATCGGCGATATGGAAAAATAATGATCCCTAATGGAACCGCAATCAGTACAGCAGCGGCAACGGAAATGACCACTAGCCCCAAATGCTCTAAGGTAAGGCGCCACAAATCCTGGCCCGCCAGCTTTGAAAAAAAACTGCGTCCAGCTTCGGCGTTAACCGCTGCAATTTTTTTCGGTGGCAATGATGCTCCAGCCGAAGTAGCCAAATGATCATGGGCGATTTCCTCGAACGTCGCACCATCTAGCTCTGCGCGGGCATTCATGGCGATCATGGCCGCCTCGTCTATAGTGCCACCAAGTTTTTGTATGGCTTTCCACGCATTTGGAAAGCGCTGTTGCACATCCAGCCGATAAAGAACAACCGCATCATAGCGCGGGAAATAGGCGCGATCATCGCTTAATACCCGCAACTTGAGATGAGCTATTTTGGCGTCTGTCGTATAAATGTCGGTGACATCAATCTGTTTTTTTTCAAGCGCATCGTAGGCGAGGCCGTGGTCCAAGCTAATGGGCGAGTGCGAAAAACTATATTTTTTCACCAAGCCTTTCCAACCGTCCTGGCGGCCGATAAACTCATTGGATAAGCCTAAGCGCAGCTCATTGTGACGAGCGAGATCAGTCAATGTTTTAATGCCCAAACTATCCGCGCTCTCGGCCCGCATGGCGAGTGCATAGCCATTATTAAATCCTAGCGGAATAGCCACTCCCAAGCCATGCGGCGTCAGTTGTACGTTTATTTCCTCAATCGAAAGCGGCTTGGCGCTTTTTAATATTTCCTGGCTGATGGTGCCGACATAATCCGGGTAAAGATCAATGCTTCCTGCCAACAGCGCAGCGTAAACAATGGCGGTATTACCAAGACCCTGCCTTACTTGCACTTTGGTTGAGGCGCCGGCTGTTTGTGAAAGAATCTGCGCCAGAATATACGATTCAGTGAATCGCTTTGAACCGATGCGAAGGGCTTCATTTGACTCTGCCGCCATCGACGAAGCGATCAACAAACTGACCATGCCATACAAAACCAAGCGCAGCCAGCGCCCATCTAATTTTATTGAGGAATCATTCATATTTTTCATATGACGAAGCATCACTGATTGAGTAGCAACGGTCAAGCGACTACATTAATGCAGATTATGGAAAGCAATTCAATATAATTGCTTTAATCGCATCCTATTTAAAATAGGGTATCTGCTCATAACCCGTTTTCCGTATAAGGAAGTCCATGAAAATCGCAATTTTCATCACTGGTGGAACCTTCGACAAGACTTATAACGAGCTTAATGGCGAGCTTTTTTTTGAAAAAACCCATGTCAAAGAAATGCTTACTCTGGGACGCTCGCTGTTACCGATAAAAGCAAAAACATTAATGCTGAAAGACAGCCTATTGATGACCGATGCAGACCGCGGCGTCATTGCAAAAGCCTGCAAAACCGCCAAGGAAAAGCATATCGTCATTACTCACGGTACGGATACCATGGAAGAAACAGCGCGCTATTTGGCTGGGTCGTTTGCCGCCGAAAAATTTAATAAAACGATCGTTCTGACGGGCGCGATGGTGCCTTACAAATTTGGCTCATCCGATGGATTGTTTAATCTAGGCAGCGCCATGGCTTATGCACAGTTACTGCCGCCGGGCGTCTATGTGGCCATGAATGGACGTTGGTTTGCCTGGGATAATGTGCGCAAGAACAAAAAAGCAGGATATTTTGAAGAGTACAAAGCGAGCAAGCGCCAAGCAACCCGCTAATGTTGACCTGCCTCTCTTAAAAAACGTTTTTGGCGCTCTAATTCAGCCTGTGCTTTGCGCCGATCAAGCTCGTCTTGCATCTGGCGCGTGCGTTCAGCAGCTTCGGCAACTAATTTATCGCGGGCAATTTGCTCCAGCGTTGGCGCGGCAACAAAGCGCCTAGTGCGCATTTCTTCATCATGCGCCAAACGTTGGTTTTCAATGCGCTCTTGTTCGGCTTTCACACGATCAAGTCGGTCGCGCTCGACAGCAGCCAGACGCTCATCTTCAATCCGCTTGCGTTGCGCTTCCTGACGCTGGTTTTCTGCCGCTTGTGCTGCTTGCTCCTGCTGCGCCCGCGCTTTGGCCTGTGAATCAAAATAGTAATAAGTGCCAACACCAATGAGTGGTATGCCCGCAATCAAAGCGATTCGTAGCACCAAGGACAAAGTAGACGGCTTATTTGCCGCTTCGCGAGCCTGCGAAAGTTCAGCATCATAGGCTGTACGCAAAGCGGCATCAGTCAAGATACGATGGGCTTCGTTAATTTCAGTAATGGAAGCGGCGCGTTTTTTTGCTTTCAGCGATGCGTCTTGCTCGACAGCCAGCAGCCGTTTTTGATAAGCACGAATAATCCATGTGGGGCTGGCGTTTTCGGGAACTTCTAGAATGTCGTAAAAGTCACGTTTCATGGCGGCGAATTGTAGTGGGAATTTTATTTTGCCATTATGGGTTCAAATGCATTAGTTCTACAAAGTTAGTTGAATTTTTATCTACTTTAGATTGAATGGCCGTCGTGGCTGAAATCAGCGTAAACGCTGATTATTCGCTCTATGGTGTTCCACTGCAACGCCGTAGCGAAATTGATGCTAAGTGCTGGTAACCAGTAGCTAGCCGGCGTTATTGCGTCGTGTGGTCAGGTCGTATAAATCGGATCGCAGCGGATTGTCTGCAAACAGCTGTTTCCAAAGTCTCGGC
>JAYVEV010000080.1:0-18970 GCA_043773745.1 Burkholderiales bacterium
GCGAATCAAGATATCGCTTGGCTCACGCAGTCCCGTTGAATACCGGGCAAGTCTCGGGCTTACAATCTAAACCAGTCCAAGAAATCCGCCGCACCCCCATCCTTACATGTCAGATTTGTCAGCTTATTTAAATATAAAAAATTGAACCCCAGAAACCACGGCCCTTAACAAGCATTTTTGCCTTGAATAGACCGTCATTGCTGGTGTTTGTATTAATTTTTAAGCAATGCACCCACATGCGCCACGGCGCTGCGCCCCAATGCGCCGAGATTGTAGCCGCCTTCCAATGCCGAAACGATACGGCTTTGTGCGTAGGTATCGGCGATTTCACGTATCCGAGTGGTGATCCAAACATAATCATCCTCATGCAATTCCAGGTAAGCCAGCGGATCATCGGCGTGTGCATCAAAGCCTGCCGAAATGATGATGAGTTCGGGCTGAAATCGTTCCAGTGCGGGCCACCAGGTTGCATCAATGGCGCGACGAAATTCTGCGCCACTGGTGCGCGCCAGTAACGGCGTGGGGATGATGTGCAGATTGCCGGTATTAGCGCCGGTGCCAGGATAATACGGATGCTGAAAGCTGGAGCAAAGCATAACCCGACCATCGTCATGAAAAATATCCTCAGTGCCGTTGCCGTGATGAACATCGAAATCCAGGATGGCGACGCGTTCAAGCGCATGTGCATTCAAGGCATGAACAGCACCGACCGCTACATTATTAAAAATACAAAAGCCCATTGCCCGATCATAGGTAGCGTGATGACCGCAGGGGCGCACTGCGCAAAATGCATTCGCCGCCTCACCCGACATGACCATATCGACGCCCTTAATGACCGCACCCGAGGCACGGCAGGCAGCCTCCAGCGAAAAGACATTCATCGCCGTATCAGGGTCCAGATACGCATAATCATGTGAAGGTGCCACGGCAAAAATTGAATCGACATAGTCTGGCGCATGGGCAGCGCTCAGTTGCGCTTGGGTGGCGAGTGGTGCCTCAATTTGATCCATTTTTGTCATCAACCCCGATTGCGCAAACGCATCGTAAACGGCTTGCAGGCGTTCCGGACACTCGGGATGGTGGGCACCCATTTCGTGTTTTAAGCAGGCGGGATGGGTAATAAAGGCAGTAGTCAAAAAAGTCTCCGGCAAATCATGGTTAAACTATTTTCGTCGAGCGTGGTCCGTTTCACAAGACGTTCATGCAAGGTCACAATATAGTATTAGGTTTCGCGGGCGTTGCTGGTTTTTGTAAATCGCATCGTAAAACATCCAGACTTCTGTGGCGAACGTACCCAGCGTACAATCAAATTTACCGCAATGATCAACCAGGCATCATCAACAGGATCAGCTGGCCAATGTTATTCGAGAAAAAAGAACACCTGACGGCAATCACCAATCCCATCACTGATGTCATGGCGCAGGCGGGCAACATCATTCTTGGCAAGGATCATCAAATCAAGCTGTCCATGGCGTGTATTTTGGCACGCGGCCATCTGCTGATTGAGGATGTTCCCGGTGTGGGCAAAACCACCCTCTCGCATGTGCTGGCAAGCCTGCTGGGCCTGCATTACCAGCGTATCCAGTTCACCAGCGATCTGCTGCCGGCCGATATAGTGGGCGTGTCAATTTTTGACCGTGAATCAAGCACTTTTCGTTTCCACCCCGGCCCGGTTTTTTCCCAGGTCATACTAGCCGACGAAATCAACCGCGCCTCGCCAAAAGCCCAGTCAGCTTTACTGGAAGCCATGGAAGAGCATCAAGTCACAGCTGATGGTCAGACAATGCCGTTGCCTGACCCTTTTTTTGTGATTGCCACCCAAAATCCGTCGCACCAAATTGGCACTTTCCCGCTACCGGAGTCTCAGCTGGATCGTTTCTTGATGCGCATCAAGCTGGGTTACCCTGATCAAGCCGCTGAGCGCGCTTTACTGAAAGGTGAAGACCGGCGCGAACTGATTTCAAAAATCAAGCCCGCGATGACAGTCGTTCAGTTGCTGGCGTTGCAAAAAGAAGTGACCGGTATCTTTGTTTCTGATGCGTTGATTGATTATGTGCTAGCGCTCATCAATCACACCCGCGATTCAGCGCGCTTTGAAATGGGCCTGTCGCCCCGGGCCGGATTGGCACTTTTGCGTGCATCACAGGCGTGGACCATGATGGCAGGCCGCAACCAAGTTTTGCCTGAAGATGTTCAGGCAATTGCACCGTCTGTAGTCGGCCATCGCCTGCGCCCCGTTACTAATGGTGATACTAAAATTCTGGATGCCGCGCAGGAATTACTGCGCAATGTAGCCATTCCGTAATTTCACTCAATTCTCACCTACTCTCACCAACCCATATACTCACTAATTATGCGCAATTTTTCAATCGCTCTAGCTGCTTTTTGTACCGTCGCCTTGGCAGGCGTCAGCAATGAAGCATCGGCTCAAAGTTATAAATGCAAAGCTGCCGATGGTAAAATTGAATACAGCGACCGCCCGTGTGCCGCAGACAACGACGTGCTCTCCAAGCCGACGGCCAAGGGCATCACCTCCAAGCTAAGCATTTCCCCCATGCAGCAATTACAAAGCCTTTTTACTGAATATGAAGAACGGCTATGTGAGCGGGAAGGACTTTCCATTGAAATAGACGCGGCTTATCGCAGTGGTGAAATAAAAAAATCTGAGGCGCTTTGGAAGCCAAAACAGGAGCGTCTAAATTTGTTGAACGACACTTTGATTGAATTTCAATCAAAGGCCGGCAAAGTCACCCAATCTGCCGGAAACGATAGTGAAGAGTCCGCCGAGCTGCGAAAGTTTCAGCGCAAATTGAAGGCCTGCAATAAAGGCAAACTGACCGAAACTAAGTCGGCAGAGCCGTCAGCAGGGCAAAAAGTCGGTGAAGTAAAAAAATAAAGTAAGCATCAGGATGCCGTGATGCCATTCGCTTTATGAGCAGCGCGCTTGGATATAACCTTCGCCAGAAAATATCAGACTGGATTTTTCGCGCGCGAACACCCGAAGATGCGCCCGTTATTCTGGTTCAGCGGCGCATTTTTATTATCCCTTCGCGGACCGGTTATTTTTTCGCCTTTGTGCTGTTGTTGCTGTTGATTGCATCCATCAACTACAGTTTGTCGCTCGGCTATTTTTTAACTTTTCTATTGGCTGGCATGGGCGGTATTTCCATGTTGCATACTTTCCGTAATTTGGCACACTTGTCGATCAGCCCCGGCAAGGTTGAGCCGACATTTGCGGGGGAGACCGCCCACTTTGCGCTGGTCTTAGCCAATGCAAACCTGCCCCGCTTCGCCATCGGCGTTAAGCGAACCAGATTGCAGGATGCAGAACCTACTTTTGGCGATGTTGCAAGCAACGGCACTACCGCGTTTGTGGTTCCCATGGTGGCTGAACGGCGTGGTTTTACGCTCTGCGGACGTTTAGAAATATTTACAGAATACCCAGTTGGGTTGTTTCATGCATGGTCGTATGTCGATTTTGGTATGCAATGCCTGACCTATCCGAAACCCGATGCGGGCAGCGGTGCACTACCAAGTAATGCCCAAGCCGGCGGCGATGGCAATATACCTATCGCGGGCGACGAAGAATTTCAGTCGCTGCGCGCCTATCGGTCGGGCGACACACCGCGCCAGATTGCGTGGAAGGCACTAGCGCGCGAACAGGGATTATTGGTCAAGGAATTTGGCTCAACGGCCAGCGCAGACTATTGGCTTGATTACGACGTCATGCCCAATCTGGGGCAGGAAGAGCGGCTGAGTCGTTTGACATGGTGGGTGCTCGAGGCCGAACGTTTGCAGGTCCCCTATGGCTTGAAATTGCCCGGCCAATCCTTTCGTCCTTCCATTGGCTATGCACATCGTGAGCAGTGCCTGCGCGCGCTAGCCTTGTTTGGCCTTGGGGCCGCTCATGCTTAATCGGGGCGCACTCACTGTTGCCAATATTATCTGGCTGCTGGCGGCGATGTCGTTTGTCATCGCCCCGCATGCTGCACGGTTGCCGCTCTGGATTACGGCTTGCTGTATTGCAGCAGGTTTATGGCGTTTCTGGATCGCGCGAAAAGGTCTGCGTGCACCCCATTGGGGGCTGATGGCATTACTGTCAATAGCGATTACCGTCGGGGCCTATTTTGAATACCGCCGCCTGTTTGGACGCGATGTTGGTGTCGCCTTATTGATTGTGATGCTATGTCTCAAAATCCTCGAGATGAAAATGAAGCGCGATGCCATCGTCGTGATTTTTCTGGGGTTTTTTCTGGCCCTGACCAATTTTTTATATTCGCAAACCATCTTTATGGGCGCCTACATGTTCGGCTGCGTGTGGATTTTTATTGCTACCCTGATCGGCTTTCAGCGTATCAATACCGAAGCGACTATCAAGGAGCGGGTGATCCCCGCGGGCTGGATCATGCTGCAGGCCATTCCTATGATGCTAGTGTTGTTCTTTCTCTTTCCCCGCTTGACTGGGCCACTTTGGAGCATGCCGCAGGATGAGCAGGCAAGATCGGGCTTGTCTGGCAGCATGTCTCCGGGTGATATCAGCCGGTTATCTCTGTCGGATGCGGTCGCATTCAGGGTTGACTTCGAGGGCGCCGTACCGCAAAGCCAAGATCTATATTGGCGCGGTCCCGTGCTGGGCAGGCAAGCTGGCCGCGGTTGGACACCCTATGCGGTTGAAGAACGCATCCAGCTTAATTTTGAAAAAAAATCGCCACCCATCAGCTATCGCGTGACCCTGCAGCCCCACAACAAGCTATGGCTGTTTGCCCTGGATTTGCCCGCAGGTTTGCCAAGCGGTTTTCAGGACGGGGTTACTTTTCTGGCTGATTTTCAGCTGCGCTCCCGCAGCCCCGTGGCCCAGATCAAATCCTATGAGATGACATCGTTTATTGGCTACCGCACGCTGGGTGAGTTGAATGCGACAGAACGCCGCGCCTATCTAAATTACGACCGCAACCTTAATCCCCGCACCATTGCCTACGGTAAAAAGTTGGCTGAAGAAAATCCTGATCCCAAAGCGCTGGTCGATAAGTTGTTTACGCTTTACAACAATGAATTCACCTACACACTGGAGCCACCGCTGCTGGGCGAAAATTCAATGGATGAATTTTTGTTCGATTCAAAAAAAGGCTTTTGTGAGCACTATGCGAGCAGCTTTGTGTGGTTACTGCGCGCTGCCGGGATTCCGTCGCGCGTCGTTACCGGCTATCAGGGCGGCGATGTCAATCCGATTACCCGGCAACTGATCGTGCGTCAATCCGACGCCCATGCCTGGACGGAGGTCTGGTTTGACGACCTGGGCTGGTTGCGGGTTGACCCCACCTCGTTCGTTTCACCGCTGCGCATCAACCGGGGCCTCAGTGCCGCTGTGGGTCCGGTGGGCATGTTCAACACCATCATGGACGCCGACAAGCTTGGGGTATTGCGTCAGCTGCGCTATTCCTGGGATGCCATGAATAGTCAATGGAATCAATGGGTCGTCGGTTTCAGCGCAGACCGGCAAAAAAGCTTGCTGGAAAGCTTTGGCATGCGTGATGTCGACTGGCGCTCGCTGGGCATTGCCCTGATTTTTGGGGTGATGCTAGCCGGAGGTTCAGTGGGCACCTTCTTGTTCCTGCGCGCGTACCAGACGCGCAAAGAGCCTATCGTCGCTGCCTACGACCGGCTGTGCGCCAAGCTTGCTAAGTCTGGCATCGCACGCCAGCCAGATGAAGGCCCGGTGGATTTCATCAACCGAATTCAGGCCCGGACGCCCGCGCTGGCAGCCGAGGCGCGTCCATTGTTTGAAGCCTATATTCAACTCCGCTACGGCGAATTGGCCGCAACCGGGGTGAATGCTGAGCATAGAGCCCGCCTGAAGACAGCTTTGCGACAATTCAGGGCGGGAGTCAAGCGCTTCAAAGGTTCAACGCCATTATAAATTTCCATCCTAAAAATATCTCTCTCCTCATGCCGAGAGATACAATAGTTGGGTAAACAAGCCTGATGTAATAACGTGGTCTCCGTGAGGCTTGCTGGGCAAGGCACACGATGCTCAATCCGAGGAATGCACAATGCAAATAATGGCGTCTGTAAAAGGCAAAGTCTCCAGCGAAGAGTGGCAGACTCGCATTGACCTCGCTGCCTGCTATCGGCTGGTTGCGCAATACGGCTGGGATGATCTGGTGTTCACCCACATTACCGCCAAAATCCCCGGTGTAGAAAATCAATTTCTGATCAATCCTTACGGCCTGATGTTTGAGGAAATTACCGCGTCCAGCCTGGTTAAGGTCGATAAAGACGGGGTTAAACTCGATACCGATAATCCCTTCCCCGTCAATCCGGCAGGCTTTGTCATCCACAGCGCCATTCACGCCGCGCGAACGGATGCCAAGTGTGTACTTCACGTCCATACCCCTAACGGTATTGCAGTATCAGCACAAAAAAATGGCTTGCTGCCGATTTCACAGCAATCAATTTTTGTACTGGAGGGTCTTGCTTATCATAGCTACGAAGGTGTGGCACTAAACGATGATGAAAAACCACGGTTGGTGCGCGATCTGGGTGATAAAAATTTCTTTATGCTGCGCAATCACGGCTTGCTCACCGTCGCAGAAACGATCGCGGATGCATTTTTGTTCATGTACCTGTTCGAATCAAGCTGCATGATTCAGGTGCGCGCCCAGGCAGGCGGCGGCGAACTCACCCTGATACCGCAGGCGATTTTGGACGGTGCAACCGCGCAGGCAAAATCTGTTACTAAGGGCTTGGGTGGTGGTCTTGCATGGCCGGGTCTGCTGCGCAAGCTGGACAGAACTGACGATTCCTATAAAAGTTAGGCACACAAAACATGGACGCTTCTGCGCAAAAATTCACCTCACTCAAAACGTTCTACCCGTATTATTTGGCGGAACACGCAAACCTCACCTGCCGCCGCCTACATTTTGCGGGGAGCACGCTGGTACTGATTTTTATCGGTGTGGCGATTTTTGCGCGCAATCCAAACTGGCTGTTTCTGGCGCTTCTATCCGGTTACGGCTTTGCGTGGGTGGGGCATTTTTTCTTTGAACATAACCGCCCTGCCACCTTCAAGTATCCGCTCTACAGCTTCGTCAGCGACTGGATTATGTACGGGCAAATTCTGACCGGTAAAGTTAAAATCTGATGATCCCAAAAGATGCCAATCGGCGCCGTATTTTTCTGATGCGGCATGGCAGCGTGACTTATTTTGATTCGATCGGCAAGCCATTGGCGCCCGATACCGCACCACTAAATTCAAATGGTGTCATGCAAGCAAAGGCGGCTGGGCGCTTGTTTGCAGGGCAACAAGCACGGTTCGATCGGGTCATCGTCAGCGGGCTTAACCGTACTGTCGAAACCGCGCAACTTGTACTGACCGAGACCGGCCAACAAATCAGTCTGCAAACGCGCCCCAATCTGGTTGAACTCAAAGGCGGGCAGTTGGGCAGTATTGCCGACGCTGAATTAAAGATCGCATTCCATGGTGCCTTTGACGGCATGGTGGATGAAAACGCGCGCTTTCTCGGCGGTGAATCGGTCGGCGAACTGCTAGATCGTGTCATCCCCGAAATCGATTCTCTGCGTGCCGCCACCGATTGGGATATCGCACTGCTGGTACTGCATGGCGGTGTGAACCGCGCTATTTTGTCCTACCTTGTGAGCGGCCAACGCCTGATGATGGGCGGCTTTGCCCAAGCACCAGCGTGCATTAATGCGCTTGATATTGGTGACGCCAAAGGTGATGTGGTGTTGCGGGCGATGAATATTTCGCCTACCGATTACCTGCAAACTGAAACCCGCAAGACCACTATGGAAGCACTGTACGAGCAGTATGAAAAATATCGCGGCCGATTTGGAGAAAAACTCGATGTCTGATGCAAAGCAGGCTCCAACATCCTCACAGAATTTTGAGCATTTCAAAGGTACCAAGCCTGTTTCAAAACAGCATGAGTTTGATGTGCGGGCCCTTGCGGCATGGCTAAACACTAGCACTGGCGCGGACTTTGGCGCCATGACCATTGAACAATTCAAAGGCGGGCAATCCAACCCCACATTCAAACTGGTGACGCCCGAGCGCTCGTATGTAATGCGTGCCAAGCCCGGTCCCGCGGCAAAGCTGCTGCCATCCGCACATATGATTGAGCGCGAGTTTGAGGTCATGACAGGCCTCGCACGGGACACCAACGCCAATATACCGGTACCGAAAACTATTGCGCTATGTAACGATGAGGCAGTGATTGGCCGCGCTTTTTTTGTCATGGAAATGGTCGAGGGCCGCGTCCTGTGGGATCCCGCATTGCCGGGCATGACGCCGTCTGAGCGCGGCGCCGTTTTCGATGAAATGAACGCCGTGATCGCGCGTTTGCATCAGGTCGACTATGCGGCTATTGGCTTGGCTAACTACGGCAAGGCGGGCAATTATTTTGAGCGCCAGATCAGCCGCTGGACAAAACAATACCGCGCATCCGAAACTGAAAAAATCGACGCAATGGATAAGCTGATTGATTGGCTCCCCCAACATATTCCGGCCGGCGAAGAAACCCGTATCGTGCATGGCGATTATCGTCTTGACAACCTGATCTTACATCCCACCGAACCACGCATTCTCGCCATTCTCGACTGGGAGCTTTCCACACTCGGCCATCCACTGGCAGACTTTGCTTATCACTGCATGACCTGGCAGGTGCCGCCCAGCGCATTCCGCGGCCTGGCGGGTCTCGATCTGGCAGCGCTGGGTATCCCTTCACAAAAAGCCTATATCGCCCAATACTGCCAGCGCACCGGCCGTACCGATGGCATTGAGAATTTTGAGTATTACCTGGCCTACAACATGTTCCGGATGGCGGGTATTTTGCAGGGCATCATGAAGCGTGTGGTGGATGGTACCGCCGCATCCGAGCAGGCTGTTGCAATGGGTAAAGCGGCTCGACCGATTGCCGAGCTAGGCTGGAAAGTCGCCGAACGACTAATCGGCAAATGATTGATAAGCGAGCAGCAAATAAAAGTCTGCATCAACGATTAAACGAAAGTAAAACCTCATGAACTTCACCTACTCCGACAAAGTCATCGCACTTCAGCAGCAAATGGAGGCGTTCTTCGCCGAGCACATCATGCCCAACGAACAACAGTTTCATGATGATATCGACGCCAATACAAAAGCCGGCAAACGCTGGACGCCCGTGCAGTTGCTCGATGAATTAAAACCCAAAGCCCAGGCAGCCGGTTTATGGAATTTATTTATGCCTGGCCAACACGGTGCCGGCTTGACCAATCATGAATACGCGCCGCTGGCTGAAATTACCGGCCGTGTGCACTGGGCGCCCGAAGTCTTCAATTGCTCTGCACCCGACACCGGCAATATGGAGGTACTCAACCAGTACGGCACTCCAGAGCAACAGGAGCAATGGCTAAAACCACTTCTCAAAGGCGAAATTCGCTCTGCCTTCGCCATGACCGAACCCGAAGTTGCATCTTCCGATGCCACCAATATTGCTACCCGTATTGAGCGTAGCGGCAATGATTACATTGTCAATGGCCGCAAATGGTGGATCTCCGGCGCGGGCGATCCGCGTTGCAAAATTTATATTGTGATGGGCAAGACCGACCCGAATGCGGACGTACATTCTCAGCAATCAATGATTCTGGTGCCCTCTGATGCGCCGGGCGTCACCGTGATACGCCCACTTCCCGTATTTGGCTATGACGATGCACCACATGGCCACTGTGAAATTGTTTTCGACAATGTCCGGGTGCCAAAAGAAAACATGTTGTTGGGCGAAGGCCGCGGTTTTGAAATTGCGCAAGGCCGTCTGGGGCCGGGCCGCATTCATCACTGCATGCGGCTGATTGGCTTGGCAGAACGTGCACTGCAGCTCATGTGCAAGCGTCTTCAGTCGCGCACCGCATTCGGCAAACCCATTGCTGCCCAATCCATCTGGAGCGAACGTATTGCGGAATCGCGCTGCATGATTGAGCAGGCGCGGTTACTGACACTAAAGGCTGCCTATATGATGGATATCGCCGGCAACAAGGTCGCCAGGGCCGATATTGCGATGATCAAAATTGTCGCGCCCAATATGGCGCAGCAGATTATCGATTGGGCGATTCAGGCGCATGGTGGCGCCGGATTGACGGAAGATTTTCCGCTCGCCTATGCTTACACTTGGGCGCGCATTCTGCGCTTGGCAGATGGCCCTGATGAAGTGCATCGCGCTTCACTGGCTAAAATGGAGTTCGGGAAATATCTCACCAAAAAATAGTTTTTCCGCAAAAAATGCTGGCCATTATTCTTAATCACCAAACGAAAAATATAAATATTCTCGAGGAGCAAGTCATGGCGGACACGGCATCAATATTGGAACCAAAATGGTGGCTGAAACATTATCCGGCCGGTGTAGCACACGATATTGATTTGTCGCGCTATTCCTCCCTACCTGCCATGGCCGAAGAAAGTTTTGCAAAATATCGCGACCAGGCCGCCTATACCTGCATGGATAGGACCCTGACCTTCGGTGAAGTCGATGAACTGTCGATTGCACTGGGTGCATGGTTCCAGTCCAAGGGGTTACAAAAAGGTGCGCGTATCGCGCTGATGATGCCCAATATTCTCCAGTACCCCGTCGCCATTCTGGCTGTACTGCGTGCGGGCTATGTTGTAGTTAATGTGAATCCACTTTACACGCCGCGTGAACTTGAACACCAATTAAACGATAGCGGGTCGGAAGTTATCGTGATTCTGGAAAATTTCGCCACCACACTAGAGGCAGTGCTGCCCAAGACAAAAATCAAGCATGTGGTGCTGGCGTCCATAGGCGATTTACTGGGTTTCCCCAAAGGCATGATGACCAACTTCGTGGTGCGTCACGTCAAAAAAGCGGTTCCCAAATTCAGCATGCATGGCTCCGTCTGGTTTAACGATGTGTTGAGTACGGGCCGCAGCTTGCAATTGTCCAAGCCCACCTTGGGCCCCGATGACATTGCCTTTCTACAATATACCGGCGGCACCACTGGTGTATCAAAAGGTGCTGTGCTGGTACATTCCAATATTTACGGCAATGCGCTGGTCTCTGAAGCATGGCTACAGCCGGCTCTCAGCGACACTCAAAAAGGCTCGGCCAATGGCCCCATGGTGATCATTTGCGCGTTACCGATGTATCATATTTTTTCTCTCGTTTCCTGCATGTGGCTCGCAATCAAAACCGGCGGACACAATATTCTGATCCCGAATCCGCGCGATCTGGACGGCATGATAAAAACCATTAGCAAATATAAATTCACTGTCTTGCCTGCCGTCAATACCATGTTCAATGCACTAGTTAATCATCCTGGCTTTGCCAGCGTGGATTTTTCAGCGCTGCGTATTTCGAACGGCGGCGGCATGGCGGTGCAACGCGCGGTGTCTGATAAATGGCTGAGTACTACTCACACCCCGATTGTTGAAGGTTACGGTTTGACCGAAACATCCAGTGGTGCCACCTGTAACGAAGTACTCAATACGGCCTATAACGGCGATGTCGGTATGCCGATGCCCAGTACCGAAATTTCCATTCGTGACGATGCAGAGAATGAAGTCGCGCTGGGTCAACCTGGCGAAATTTGTATTCGTGGTCCCCAGGTTATGCGCGGCTACTGGCAGCGGCCCGATGAAACCGCCAAGGTGATGACGCAGGATGGCTACTTCAAATCGGGTGATATCGGCATCATGCTGCCGAATGGTCATGTCAAAATCGTTGACCGCAAGAAAGACATGATTCTGGTGTCAGGCTTCAATGTTTATCCGAATGAAATTGAAGATGTGGTGGCAAGCTGCCCGGGGGTGATGGAGTGCGCCGCGATCGGCGTGCCCGATGACAAATCAGGCGAGGCTGTCAGACTTTTTGTGGTGAAAAAAGACCCCGCGCTCACCGCGGCAATCATTATGGATTTCTGCCGAAAAAATCTTACCGGCTATAAATGTCCCAAGAACATTGTGTTCCGTGATTCATTGCCGAAATCAAATGTGGGCAAAATTTTACGCCGCGAATTGCGCGACAAATAACACTTTTTACACTGATGCTTTTTTTATCGATTTCAATTTAATAAGGATGTATCGACATGAACCGCAGAAATTTTATTCAGATCGGCATGGCCAGTGCAGGCGCAATAGGGGCAGTAAGCGGCAGTGACGCTATGGCAGCAGCCAAAAAATTAAGCAAGGCAAACAACACCGGCGCATCTATCGTCGAAGCAACGGTTGCCGATCTGCAAGCTGCCATGACGGCTGGCAAACTGACCTCCAAAGCGCTCACTGCACAGTACCTGGCTCGCATCAAAGCTATAGATAAATCCGGCCCGCGCATCAACTCTGTCATCGAATTAAATCCGGATGCGCTCACGATTGCAGCCGCCCTCGATAAGGAGCGCAAAACTAAAGGCTCACGCGGCCCGCTGCATGGCATTCCCATCCTGATTAAAGACAATATCGCTACCCTCGATAAAATGCAGACCACCGCAGGTTCGCTTGCACTGGTTGGTAGTAAACCAGCGCGTGACGCATCCATCGTCACCCAATTACGCGAAGCGGGTGCGGTGATCCTTGGCAAAACCAATCTCAGCGAATGGGCCAATATTCGCTCGTCGCGCTCTACCTCCGGCTGGAGCGGTCGCGGCGGTCTAACCAAAAACCCTTATGCGCTTGACCGCAACACCAGCGGTTCAAGTTCGGGCTCGGGTGCCGCCATTGCGGCAAGTCTGGCCGCAGTCGCGGTAGGCACCGAAACTGATGGCTCGATTATCTCGCCTTCAAACGCGAACGGCTTAGTCGGCATCAAGCCGACTCTGGGGTTGGTGAGCCGCAACGGCATTATTCCCATCGCCCATTCGCAGGACACGGCAGGACCGATGGCCCGCACCGTGGCGGATGCAGCAGCATTACTCACCGTACTCGCGGGTAGCGATGCGCGCGATGCCGCCACCCAAGAAGCCAATGCCCGCAAACTCGATTACACAAAATTCCTGCAGGCTGACGGCCTCAAGGGTGCGCGCATCGGCGTGGTACGCGCCAATATTGAGAATGGCAGTGATTTAGTTGCCACCGTTATTGAAGCCGCACTCAAAGTCCTCGCGGCACAAGGTGGCATCCTGATCGATCCGATTGAACTGCCCAATGCCGGCAAATACAGCCGAACTGAATTTGAAGTCTTGCAATATGAATTGAAGGCGGACATGGCGGCGTATCTAACCGAGTTTGTGCCCGAATCAAAAATCAAATCCCTGCAGGACATCATTGATTTCAACGAAGCCAATCGCGCCCGTGAAATGCCCTACTTTAATCAGGAGACATTTTTGCGTGCGGTCAAAAAAGGCGGGCTGGATAGCAAAGAATATCTTGATGCTCTCGCCAACAACCAGCGTCTTTCCCGCGCCGAAGGGATTGATCAGATCATGAAGCTGCACAACCTCGATGCCCTGGTTGCACCATCAGGCGGGCCTGCGTGGCTAACCGATTTCATCAAAGGCGATAACAGCGGTGGCGGTTTTTCAAATGCCGCAGCGGTGTCGGGCTATCCGCATATTACGGTGCCAGCGGGCGCGGTTTACGGCTTGCCGATCGGCATCTCATTCGTCGGTGGCGCGTGGAGCGAGCCTGTGTTGATCAAGCTCGCCTATGCGTACGAGCAGGCCAGCAAGCAACGCCGTGCGCCGACGTTTCCCAAGACCGTCAATGTCCAGGCCTAAGAACCGGTTGCATTCATGAACAGCAACACCACGCCCAGTGAAAGCCAAAGTGTGCGCATGCGCGCCAATATCCAGGAACGCACCGGCAAATCACTGGGTGCTTGGATCACCATCGCGCGCGCGCTCGGCACCAGCAACCATAGTGACATCGTGGCTTATCTCAAAACCGAAGGCCGCATGAGCCACAGCTATGCCAATCTGGTGGCGCATGAAGCCCGCAAATCCGATGCCGTAGTGGAAGTTGATCCGATCGAAGCGCTGTTTGCGGGCGAAAAAAACGCGCTTCGCCCCGCCTATAACGCAATCTGCAAAGCGATTAAAACCTTCGGCAAGGATATCGAATTCGTACCCAAAAAAGATTACGTCAGCGTCCGCCGAAAAAAACAATTCGCCATCCTGCAGCCCTCCACCGCCACCCGGCTCGATATCGGCCTCAGCCTGAAAAATATCGAATTAACCGGCAAGCTGGAATTAGCCGGCACCTGGAACGGCATGCTCAGCCATCGGGTTCGTATCACCACGCTGGCCGATTTTGATTTGCATGTGAAGTTGTGGCTCGAACAGGCTTATGATTTGGCGGGGTAACGTACGGGTGAGGCAGCAGCCAAACTCTAGGCTGGGCGCGGCGTTTGGGGCATTTTCTAGGACAGTGCCGTGAGGGGTCAATTTTCATGTCTAAATCAATTGGCTGGTTGACCATCGAAGTGTAGTCCAAAAATTGAGGGTGATTCACCTTGTCACACACTGCGCAAGGCCGTACGGTATTATCTGCATCATCAGTTTTGTGTCAGCAATACAGACCATCCAAAAAATCAAAATAAACCATTCGGAGGCATTGATGAAATCCAAGAGCTTAATCATGATCGCGCTGACCATGCTTGGCGGCCTGCTCGTTCAGGTCCACACTGCATCGGCACAAAGCGACTGCAAAAATCGCGGTGAGCTGGATGCCAATTATTGCGATGAGAACAAAGATCTCGTTGCTGATTTGCCCAAAGACCCCAAAAAATACAAGACACCGGGCACCCTCGTGTTCACCTACACACCGGTTGAAGACCCGGCCGTCTATGAAAAAGCGTTCAAGCCGTTTACAGACTATTTGGCGCAATGCACAGCGAAGAAAGTGGTGTTTTATCAGGTGCAATCCAACGCAGCTGAAATTGAGGCCATGCGTTCGGGTCGCTTGCACGTGGGTGGATTCTCAACTGGCCCGACAGCATTCGCGGTCAATATTGCTGGTGCGGTGCCATTTGCGGTGAAGGGCAATGAGAAAGAATTTCAGGGCTACAACCTGATCACGATTGTCAAAAAAGGCAGCCCTTACCAGAAGCTGTCAGACCTGAAAGGCAAGAAGGTCGCTCATACTTCGCCGTCATCCAACTCCGGTCACATGGCACCGATTGCCTTGTTCCCGAAAGAAGGTCTTACTCCCGACAAAGACTACAAAATTCTTTTCTCCGGCAAACATGACCAGTCGGTGATGGGGGTCAATTCGGGCGATTATGATGCCGCCGCGGTGGCATCCGATGTATTTCATCGCATGGTCGGTCGCGGCCAGATTAAAGAAGATGATTTCCGCGTGATCTACCGCAGCGCAAAATTTCCCACCTCTTCGTTTGCCTATGCACACGATCTGGAACCTGCTTTCCGCGACAAGATGCTGAAGTGTTTTTATGAGTATCGTTTCACCGACGAGATGAAAAAAACCTTCGATGGCGCCGATCGCTTTTATCCGATTACCTATCAAAAAGATTGGGAAATCGTGCGTCAGGTTGCCGAGTCCGGTGGCGAGAGTTTTAACCGCGCTGCCTACGAGAAGGAATCCAGGCGCGAGGAAGAAGCCCGCAAGAACAAGAAATGAGTGTCAGCGTATTGCCGCAAATCCCGCCGCAAACGCTGTCAATCCGCGGCCTGGTCAAGGCATATCGAGCCGGGCTGCCGGTTTTGAAAGGGGTTGATCTTGAGTTTTCAGGAGCGGGTTTAACCGCCATCATCGGCGCTTCCGGAACCGGTAAGAGCACCCTGATTCGCTGTATTAACCGTCTGGTTGAGCCGAGCGCGGGCGCGATTTTGTTTGGCGCTGAGGATCTGGCTCAATTGCGCGGTGCCGCGCTGCGTCACGCCCGCCGACGCATCGGCATGGTGTTTCAGGAGTACAACCTGGTCGAGCGATTGACCGTGATGGAGAACCTGCTCACTGGCCGTCTGGGTTATGTGGGCGCGCTCAATGCCTGGCTGCGCCGGTTCCCGCCTGCCGATATTGCCCGTGCGCTTGCCTTGCTCGATACAGTGGGCCTCGCCAGTTTTGCGGGTCAGCGCGCCGACAGTCTTTCCGGTGGGCAGCGGCAGCGGGTGGGGATTGCCCGCGCCCTGATGCAACAGCCGCAGCTGCTATTGGCCGACGAGCCTACTTCATCGCTCGATCCCAAAACCTCGGTCGAGATCATGACGCTGCTGAAAGATCAAGGCGCGGCCAACGCCATTCCTGTCATCGTTAATATGCACGATGTGGAACTGGCCCGCCGGTTTGCGGACCGCATTATCGGCATGCGTGATGGCCGCATAGTGTTTGATGGTGAGCCCGCTGCGCTCACTGATGATGTACTGAAAACAATTTACGGCGGCGAAGATTGGCTGCAATAGTATGACGATCGCCCTATCCGCGCCGTTTCGCACCAGCAACGCCACACGCGTCACTTTTTTGTTGCTGGCTGTTTATGCGCTTTATGCGGCAAGCCAGCTCGATTTCACATGGGCCCGATTTATCAGTGGCCTGGGCAATGGCGAGCGTTTTTTGTCCCGGCTATTTCCGCCCAACTTTGCGAATTGGGAAGCCCTGGTAAAAGGACTGGCTGAAAGTTTACAGATCGCCGTGCTCGCATCGGTGGCCGGCATCGTTTTATCGCTGCCGCTGAGCGTGCTGGCCGCGCGTAATCTGATGCCGGTCTGGGCCACTTGGCCTGCGCGGGCAATGATTGCGGCATGTCGTGCGCTGCATCCGGTGATTGTCGCGATATTTTTTGTCAAGGCCGTCGGCTTCGGCGCGCTCGCCGGGATTCTGGCGCTGGTGGTGGCCTCCATCGGCTTTATTGGCAAGTTGTTTACCGAAGCCATTGAAGAAATTTTACTCAAGCAGGTGGAGGCCGTGCGTGCGACCGGTGCATCGTTTGCCAATGTGATTACCTTTGGCGTGTTGCCACAGGTGTTCTCGCGTTTCGTCGGCTTTGCCACCTACCAGCTGGATTCAAATCTGCGCAATTCAACCATGGTCGGCATTGTCGGTGCGGGCGGCATTGGCGGCACTTTGTTCGCCGCGTTTCAGCGTTTTGATTATGATTTTGTCTGCGCTATTTTGATTTCGATTATCGCCATCATCATGCTCGGCGAAGTGCTCGCCAATTTGCTGCGAGCGGTATTCCTCGATGGTTTCAGCATCGAACTCAACACAAAATTGCGCGAGGCTGAGGAGTGATGGCCGCATCAACCATGGTCACAACGGGGCGTTGGCAGCGCTTTAACAACGGCCAGCGGCTGGCGCGATTTGCCGTCTATTTTGTGATGGTCGCTGCCGTGGTGGCCTCAGTTAAAACCATCGAAATCATTCCCGAATTTTTGCTCGATGCGCCGGAGCAAATGCAGGATTTATTGGTACGCATGTGGCCGCCGGAGTTTGCTTATTACCCGAAAGGCGTGCATGAAGCGCTGATCGAAACGATTCATATCGCCAGCCTGGGTACCTTGCTATCGGTGTTGTTGGCCCTGCCCTTCGGCCTGCTGGCGGCGCGCAACCTGACACCGGTGCCAGCCCTGAATTATTTTGCCAAGCTGGTACTGGTTTCCAGCCGTTCAGTGAATTCGCTGGTGTGGGCCTTACTATTCGTCGGCATCTTTGGGCCGGGTGCATTGGCGGGCACGCTGGCGATTGCGTTTCGCTCTATCGGCTTTGTTGGCAAGCTGATTGCCGAAGCACTGGAAGAGGCACAACGCGGGCCGCTGGAGGCGCTAACTGCGACGGGTGCCGATGCGGGGCAACTGCTTTGGTACGGCTACTGGCCGCAGATCAAACCCGCTTTTTTTTCGATCCTGCTGCTACGCTGGGATATCAATGTGCGTGAGTCAGCCGTGCTCGGCCTGGTGGGTGCGGGCGGCATTGGTATGGCGATGCAGTCGGCGATTGATCTGTTTCAGTGGCAACGTGTGGCGGTCATTTTGCTCGCCATCTTTGCGATCGTGGTGGTGGCCGAGATCGTGATTACCTCGGTGCGAAAAAGAATTTTATAATGCGTCCTTCATTGCACCCCCTGCATGAATTCACGGCGGAAAGTTGCCGCAATATCACAGGTGTGCTGGCCGATATTGACGACACCTTAACCACCGACGGCAAACTCAGCGCTGCATCCTATACGGCTTTGGAAAATTTGCGCGCGGCGGGCTTGATCGTTATTCCCGTCACGGGCCGCCCCGCCGGTTGGTGCGACCTGATCGCCCGTATGTGGCCGGTAGATGCGGTGGTTGGCGAGAACGGTGCATTCTGGATGCGGTACGACACCAAGCTCGGTCGACTGCGCACGGTGACGGTAGCCGATGCCTCATTGCACGCGCAACGCCGAGCCAAGCTCGATCTGCTGGCGCATCAAATACTCACCGTTGTTCCCGGTTGTGCGATGGCGTCAGACCAGTTCTGCCGCATGGCTGATATCGCCATCGATTTTTGTGAAGATGTCACGCCGCTGCCACCGGCTGCTATCGACGAGATCGTGCGTTTAATGCACGCAGCTGGACTCACCGCCAAGGTAAGCTCGATCCATGTGAATGGTTGGCTCGGCGATTATGACAAACTCAGCACGACACGCCGCATGCTAGCGGAAGAATTTGCCAGCGACATCAGCGAGGAAGCAGAGCGTGAACGTTGGGTGTTTATCGGTGACTCACCCAACGATGCGCCGATGTTCAGCTATTTTCCGAATGCGGTGGGTGTCGCCAATGTGATGACGCATATAGACCGCATTGCCACCTTGCCTGCTTGGATTACGCCCTCATCTTCCGGCACGGGGTTTGTGGAGTTGGCGAAGAAGCTGTTGCAGAGTCGGGTGACTTAATCATGCTGACCGCATGCAAAAACGCAAAGTCCGCATCCAGCTTGCTGTTTGAGCCAAAAAGGTGGATTCGCGTTTAACTTGTCGCCGCGGCGGTCATCTCGGATAGTACTAGAGTCGGTGATTTCCAGCCTAGGCGTTTGCGTGGTCGGTTGTTCAAT
>JAYVEV010000081.1:0-12526 GCA_043773745.1 Burkholderiales bacterium
GTTTTGCAGCATGAGATTCAAATCGCGGGTGGGGCCATCAATCAGTTCGCATTGCGGCGGCGTAGCGCCATCGAAGCGCAGCGGCGAGCTGGTGTTGGACAAGCGCTTTTTACCATCAGCAAAACTTAACACTACCCCTGCACCTTGCACGACCGCAAACCAGCGCTCTACATTTTCAAACGCAGAAAACGGGCCATTACTGTCAATATCGGCCAGGCTGATGCGCAACTGCCACGGGATGTCTGCATCAGCGGGCCAGCGCAGCAGTTCGCGCGTCTGCCCACCGCCGTTGCGCCATGCCTGAGGTGTGACAGCATCAATATGAATTATCACCGGTTTCATGGTTTGAACTGTCCCTCCAGTAGATAGCGGGTGCCCGGATGCACTAAGCGCGCAACCGTGATGGGCACACTGCCGCTTATTTTATGGCTAACCGTACGCCTCACAATAATCAGACAAGCATCGTGGCGACCAATGCCGAGCAGCTTGGCTTCCTTTGCGGTTGGCGCACTGGCTTCAATCGAATACTGCGCCTCCCAAAGCGGCGCGACCTCCAGCAAATAATGTGTCGGCGTAGTCTCGGTGAAATCAACACTCAAATAATTAGGCGCGCATGACGGGTTCACATAGCGATCTTCGCATTGCAAGGGCACCCCATTTTCATGATGCACAATCAACGTATGAAAGACCGGCGCGCCTTTGCTCAGCCCCAGTCGCGGAGCCAGTGCGGCAGTAGCGGCTTCTTGACGCGCAATATGTACCACCGCGTGATGGCTATGGCCACGCGCCACGATCTCGCTGTGCAGATCGCGAATCGTCAGGGTCGAAGAAACCCGGTGCAACTGGGCCGCAAACGTGCCCACTCCCTGCACCCGATCAACCAGGCCTTCGATCTGCAATTCACGAAACGCACGATTGACCGTCATCCGGCTTACGCCAAACTGCGCGACCAGTTCCGCCTCTGACGGCATCAGCGAGCCGGGCGGCCAGCGGCCATGTTGAAGATGCTCCTTCAAATACTGTTTGACCTGAGCGTAGGGCGCAGAATTGGTAGGGCGTTGAGTGATCATGGCTGAAAGAATACTTGACTGTGCTTGTCTAGACAAGTAGGATTTCCAGATTATTTCGAGCAAATATTTGCTCAGATTTTGCTTTGGGTTGTGCTTAAACAGAAGGAGCCCCGCATGAACGATTTATCTGCCGTTAAAAATACCTTTGCGCCCCATCCCGTGCGTGCGCCGCGTGGCACCGAGATCGTTTGCCGCAACTGGCTGATCGAAGCAGCCTATCGCATGTTGCAAAATAATCTCGACCCTGAAGTTGCGGAAAACCCTGACGCGCTGGTGGTCTATGGCGGGATCGGCAAGGCGGCGCGGAATTGGCAATGCTATGAAGCCATCTTGTTGGCGCTGCGGGCTTTGAATGAAGATGAGTCGCTGCTGATCCAGTCCGGCAAACCGGTCGGCGTATTCCGCACTCATGTTGATGCGCCGCGGGTATTGATCGCCAATTCAAATCTGGTGCCGAAGTGGGCGACCTGGGAACACTTTGACGAGCTCGATCGCAAGGGGCTGATGATGTACGGCCAGATGACAGCCGGCTCGTGGATTTATATCGGTAGCCAGGGCATTGTGCAGGGCACCTACGAAACATTTGTCGAAGCCGGCCGCCAGCATTACAACGGCGATCTGAGCGGACGCTGGTTCCTCACCGCAGGCCTCGGCGGCATGGGCGGTGCGCAACCGTTGGCGGCCAGCTTTGCGGGTGCGACATCACTCAATATTGAATGTCAGCAATCGCGTATCGACGCCCGCATCAAGACCCGCTACTTGGACGAACAAGCCGATAATCTCGACGACGCGCTCACCCGCATCGCCCGCTACACCCGTGAGAAAAAAGCTGTCTCCATCGGGCTGCTGGGCAATGCGGCAGACATCCTGCCCGAGCTGGTGAGACGCGCAAAAGCAGGGGGCATTTTTCCTGATCTGGTCACCGATCAAACCTCAGCGCATGACTTGGTCAACGGTTATTTACCGGCCGGCTGGACAATAGAACAATGGCGTACCGCGCAAAGCGATATCACACAGCATGCGGCGCTGCGTGCGGCTGCTGCACAAAGCTGCGCGGTGCATGTACAGGCGATGCTCGATTTCCAAACCATGGGAGTGCCGACGGTGGATTACGGCAACAATATTCGTCAGGTCGCGCTGGATTGCGGCGTGAAAAACGCGTTTGATTTCCCCGGCTTTGTGCCCGCTTATATCCGCCCCCTGTTTTGCCGCGGCAAAGGCCCATTCCGCTGGGTTGCGTTATCGGGCGATCCGGAGGATATCCGCAAGACCGATGCAAAAATGAAAGAGTTGTTTGCGGAGGATAAAGACCTGCATCGCTGGCTCGATATGGCCGACGAGCGTATCGCTTTTCAGGGACTGCCGGCGCGCATTTGCTGGATCGGTTTGGGCGACCGGCACCGTGCCGGCCTGGCCTTCAATGAAATGGTCAGAAGCGGTGAGCTGAAAGCGCCGATCGTGATCGGCCGTGATCATCTTGATTCCGGCTCGGTCGCTAGCCCCAATCGCGAGACCGAAGCCATGCGCGATGGCAGCGACGCGGTGTCCGATTGGCCGCTGCTGAATGCGCTTTTAAATACCGCCAGCGGTGCCACTTGGGTATCACTACATCACGGCGGTGGTGTTGGCATGGGTTACTCGCAGCATGCAGGCGTAGTGATTGTGTGTGATGGTACCGCTGCCGCCGCCAAACGCATCGAACGGGTATTGTGGAACGATCCCGCGACCGGCGTGATGCGCCATGCCGATGCGGGCTATGAAACCGCCGTCGACTGTGCGCGTGAGCAGGGTCTCAATTTACCGATGCTGGGAAACTAACGTGCTAATTAAACCAGGCTATTTCACCCTCGATCAACTACAAGCCATTCATGCCGATTGCCAGTCGCTAACAATTGAACCATCCGCATGGGATGCCGTCCGCGGCAGTGCCCGCATTGTCCAGCAAGCCGCGCAGGGCGATATCCCTGTGTATGGCGTCAACACCGGCTTCGGCAAGCTCGCTAACCAGCGCATCAGCCAGGCGCAGCTCGACACCTTGCAAGTCAATCTGATCCGCTCGCATAGTGTCGGGGTGGGTGAGCCGCTGGCACCGGCGGTGGTGCGGCTGATGCTTGCGCTCAAGGCGGGCAGTCTGGCGCGCGGCTATTCGGGGGTGCGGGTTAAGATTATCGAAACCCTGCTCGCTGTCTACAACGCCGGTCTGGTGCCCTATATTCCATCCCAGGGTTCCGTCGGTGCATCGGGTGATCTCGCCCCGCTCGCACACATGACGCTCGCGCTGATGGGCGAGGGCGAAATGCTTGTTGATGGCCAGAGGCTGCCCGCCGCACGGCTGCTGCTCAAGGCGGGCATCACACCCCTCAAGCTTGGTGCGAAAGAAGGTCTGGCACTCATCAACGGCACCCAGACATCGACGGCACTGGCGCTGCATGCGCTGTTTGCATTCGAGCCCGTTCTTGAGGCTGCGCTAGTGGTGGGCGCGCTCACTGTTGATGCCGCGCGCGGCAGCGATGGCCCGTTTGATCCGCGCATACATGCACTGCGCGGCCAGCCGGGGCAGATCGATGTGGCGAAATATTATCGCGCGTTGCTCGGTGGCAGTGCCATCCGCCGCTCGCATCTTGACGGCGATGATCGTGTGCAGGACCCATATTGTTTGCGCTGCCAGCCGCAAGTGGTCGGCGCGTGTCTCGATCAATTGCGCCACGCCGCGTTAGTGCTGTTGCGCGAGGCCAATGCGGTTACTGATAACCCGCTTGTCTTCACCGAAGATGCGATGCTGATTTCGGGCGGCAACTTTCATGCTGAGCCGGTTGCGTTAGCAGCTGATGCAATGGCCGTGGCGATTGCGGAAGTCGGCGCGATTGCCGAGCGCCGCATCGCCATGCTGATCGACAGCAGCGTCTCGCGGCTGCCGCCGTTCCTGACCGCAGACGCCGGGCTCAACAGCGGCTTCATGATCGCGCATGTGACCGCCGCTTCGCTCGCCTCAGAAAATAAGTCGCTGGCCCATCCCGCCAGTGTCGATAGCCTGCCAACCAGCGCCAATCAGGAAGACCATGTATCGATGGCCACCTTCGCTGCCCGCCGCCTGCAAGCCATGATTACCAACACGGCGCACATTATCGGCATTGAGTTGCTCGCCGCTTCACAAGGCATCGAATTCCTGCGTCCACTACAGTCTTCCGATGCGCTTGAATCCGCCCACGCTTTGCTGCGCGCGCAATGCCCCGCTATGCCACAGGACCGTTATCTGGCGCCGGATATTGAAGCTGCCACAGGGCTGGTGAGGGATGGCTCGTTAGCGAAGATTTTGCGGGGCTTGCCGGGATTGCCGGTGCTGTGGATTCCGGTTTAAGGGCATGTCATCAACCTCTGGAAGACTGCGCTTTAAACAAAAGGCTAGTCTCGTGGCATCAATCAGAAACCATTTTCGAAAATGAACTCTGGCCTTCGAGCTGAGATTTTCTGCGGCAGACAAATTCACACCCGGATGCTGTATAACTTAGGCGCGTGTCTAGGCTAGGGTCAGCAAAATTTCTCTTCTTTAAAAGAGCAGATTCGCGCCAAACTTGGGTGAACGGCCGTCAACAATCATTCGGGTCCACACATCAATCTCGCCATGTCCCGAATCCCAAAACTGCCGACACATCGCGAGGTATTTTAGGACGGCATCTTTCTCCCCGGCTTCGAGCATTTCCTTGGCGAAACCCATGTTGGGCCCAAAACTGTTCATTTGCGGCGACCCTTTAGAGCGGGCTGAAGCCAGAAGATATTTTCGGGCACTTTCTTTATCGCCAATACGCAATGCAATGCGACCCAGTGCAGAGTTTGCTTTGTGAATGGCGTTTCCATAGTTCCAGTCTGCTTTATAACCTTCAGTCATGATGAGCAGTTCCGCAGCATGCGCGCGTACAGCGTCAGTGTCCTGCTGGGTTGATTGCCAATAGACTTCATCGCCGAGAGCAACCCATCGCGAGTAGTCATCCGGCGCCGCTTTTAGTTTGGCCTCTGCCTTGCGTGTCTCAGCTTGAGCATCGACCGGAATATCTGGGCCATATTCCGCCATGATCTTCGGATATTGTGTGATCGACAAATAAACAAACAGGATGGCGAGCGCTACAAACCCACCAATGCTTGCCAAGACGATGCCTATAGTTTTCATATTTTTCCGCCAAAAATGCTTGTCCTTGAATATACATGATTCAATTAAGGTCCCTAAGCTGAATTTACTATTTGCACCTGCGTGCCTTTGCCCGAAATTATTTTGAGTCAAAGCGGGCAGGTTATCGTTTGCTGCGTCTGGCGTTGTTACATCACGTGCAATCGCCAACAAACCAAAATATTTCAAACCGAGTATGATTTATGCGCGCTGTCTAGGCAGTTCCACATTCAAAAATAAACAAGGAGAAAGCAAATGATGAGATTCAAGAACATTTCATGGCTTGCTGCGGGTCTCGTTGCACTGGCGGGGTTTGCAAACGCTGCGGCACCAGCCGCAGGTGGTGATGAAGCGGCCATTCGGGCCCAGACCACAAGCTGGGTGAAAGCTTATAACGGCGGTGATGCGAAAGCGGTTGCTGCGCTCTACGCGGAAGACGCGCTGCTGCTGCCACCGGGTGCGGCGGGGGTGAGCGGTCGAGCAGCGATCCAGGCATTTATGACCAAAGATATCGCGGGCTCGAAAGCGGGCGGTGTGGTCTTTAACATCAATCCCAAAACAGATGTCGGCGTTTCAGGCGACATGGGTTGGGAGTCCGGAACTTATTCCGTGACGATGAAGGGTGCTGTCGTTGAGGCGGGCAAGTTCCTTTCTGTCTCTCGCAAAAAAGATGGCAAGTGGCTTTATATTCGCGACATCTGGAATGCCGATGCACCTACCGCTCCTCACGCACTGGCCACAGCGCCCAAGGCGCCGGCTGCACCCCCTGCTGTAAAAAAATAAGCTGAGTGCTCTGCAGAGCGCAGGGCAGCAAACCGGAAAAGGGCCTCGCAAGAGGCCCTTTTTTGCCAAGACAGGTTCGTTCAAGCCCGATGTTGCGACAAATTTTTAACGTGCATTTGTAAATTTGAAAACTGTCTGAACCCTTCGAGCAGATAAATCGTCGTCGCGGTTATCGTCCTGAGACCGCAGCCTAAAAATTTTTAAACAATTATTGCGTTTTGTGCGCTTCCGCACGGATGCGCCGTGCTGTGGCGTGCATTATATTTTTATGGCTGGCGGCACCACCACGCAGTCACTCTATTTATTTTAATAATTATGCAAGGAAATTAAGATGAACAAAGATCAAGTCGAAGGCAGGGAAAAAGAAGTGGCTGGCAAAATCAAGGAGGTGGCAGGCAAGCTCCTTGGCAACAAGGAAATGCAAGTAAAAGGCAAAGTGAAAACCCAACTCGGCAAAGCCCAAGCGAGCTATGGCGATTTGAAGAGTAACGTCAAAAAAGCAGTGCGCTAATTACATCAGCCGCTTTGCTAGCGGAGATATTTTTTAAAATTTTTACTAACAATCAATATTAATGGGGTGAGCTATGAATGGTTATTACGAATTGAAGCGTGCAGGAAGTGAAGAATTTATGTTCAATCTTAAAGCGGGCAATCATGAAACGATTCTGACAAGCCAGCGGTATTCAAGTAAAGATGGTGCGCAGAAGGGCATTGCATCGGTGCAAGAAAACTCGCCGCAAGCTGATAAGTACGAGAAAAAAGTTGCAAAAGACGAATCGCCGTATTTTGTGCTGACCGCAGGAAATGGGCTGGTTATTGGTACGAGCGAGATGTATAGCAGCGCATCAGCAAGGGATAACGGTATTGAATCTGTCCAAACTAATGGGCCGACAAAAACTATCAAAGAAGTTGAATAGCCGCGTTATTGTTCATCTTGCCACGCTAGAACTTCTGAGAAGCCACAGATTCTGGCATGGGTAGCTGCCTATGGTGTTACGGTGGGTATAGCGAGTGATGTGTGAGTTCTCGCAATAGCCCCAGCCTGAATAGCTGACAAAAATAATCAATACAGTCAGGCAATCTAGCTCTATATGAAACTCTAGTATCCACGGGTGTTTCAAGCCAAAAACTGCCGGAAAGTCGCGCCAGATATAGAGTTTTATGATTTGATGCTGCCCTAACCAAGCATCACATTTCTTATAAAATGCGTCACTACTTTGCGCTACGCATTGCAAAGCCCATCCCTTCAGTCGGCTCCACAGGAGCGGCGTGAAGCACAAGGAGCTCGAATGAGTGATTCGTTTTACCAGCATCTCGGCCACACGCTGCAGCAGATTCAGGCTGATGGTTTTTACAAGCGAGAGCGGCAGATCGCGTCGACACAAAACTCGACGATCAAATTAAGCGATGGTGCCGAAGTAATTAATTTCTGCGCCAATAACTATTTGGGACTGGCCGATGACGCGCGTCTCATCGCGGCGGCGAAGCGGGGGCTTGATGACTATGGTTTTGGCATGGCGTCGGTGCGCTTCATTTGTGGCACTCAAACCGCGCATCGTGAACTTGAAGGGGCGATCTCAGCTTTTCTTGGCACGGAAGACACGATTCTGTATTCATCGTGCTTTGATGCTAATGGCGGCTTGTTCGAGACCTTGTTGGGAGAGGAAGATGCCGTGATCAGCGACGAGCTTAATCACGCCAGCATTATTGACGGCATTCGGCTGTGTAAGGCCAAGCGTTTCCGTTATAAAAATAATGATATGACCGATCTCGAAGCGCAATTGCAAGCGGCTGATGCGGCTGGTGCGCGCTTTAAGATGATTGCGACTGACGGGGTGTTTTCAATGGATGGCAGCTTTGCCAATTTGAAATCAGTTTGCGATCTTGCGAACAAATATCACGCCACGGTGATGGTCGATGATTCGCACGCGGTCGGCTTCATCGGCGAGCATGGTCGCGGTACAGCGGAGCTTTGCGGTGTGGCGGATCGCGTCGATATTTATACCGGCACACTCGGCAAGGCGCTGGGCGGTGCCTCGGGTGGTTACATTGCCGCAAAGCAGCCGGTGGTTGATTTACTCCGGCAACGCTCACGGCCTTACCTGTTTTCCAACTCGCTAGCGCCTTCCATCGTGGCCGCATCACTCGCGGTGCTGAAGTTATTGCAATCGGCAGAAGGGGCTGCATTACGTAGGCAGGTGAGTGCAAACGCGGCCAGCTTCCGGATGCAAATGAGCGCGCATGGCTTTAATCTCGTCCCTGGGCAGCACCCGATAGTGCCGGTAATGCTGGGCGATGCTGCGCTGGCAAGCCGTATGGCCGATGCGCTGTTGCAGGAAGGCATTTACGTTATTGGCTTCAGCTTTCCGGTGGTACCCAAAGGCCGCGCACGCATCCGCACACAAATGTCAGCGGCGCATACGCCCGCGCAGATTGATCGTGCTGCGGCCGCGTTTGCCAAAGTAGGTAAGGCGTTGGGCGCCATTTAAGATTCAGGTTTTCTCCCGGCTTGCGGGGGAATGAATAATACGAAAGAAGATCGACATGAGAGCACTTGCAAAACTGGCACCGGGCCCGGGTCTGACGTTAATCGATGTAAAAAAGCCAGTCGTCGGACACAACGATGTGATGATCAAAATTAAAAAAACCGCGATCTGCGGCACCGACATCCATATCTGGAAATGGGACGAATGGGCGCAAAAAACGATTCCAATACCCATGCATGTTGGCCATGAATATGTAGGTGAAATCGTTGAGATGGGCCAGGAGGTGCGCGGCTTTGCCCTTGGCGATCGCGTTTCTGGTGAAGGCCATATTACTTGTGGCCATTGCCGTAATTGTCGTGCCGGACGCCGCCATCTTTGTCGCAATACTGTTGGCGTGGGCGTGAATCGTGAAGGTGCGTTCGCTGAGTTTTTGGTAATCCCGGCATTCAACGCTTTCAAGATTCCCGAAAGTATCAGTGATGATCTCGCCGCCATTTTTGATCCGTACGGTAATGCTACCCACACGGCGCTGTCCTTTAATTTAGTGGGCGAAGATGTGCTCATCACTGGCGCAGGGCCGATTGGCATTATGGCGGTGGCTATCGCCCGTCATGTTGGCGCACGCCATATTGTGATTACCGATGTGAACGATTACCGTCTGGGGCTCGCGATGAAGATGGGCGCAACACGGGCGGTCAATGTCGAAAAACAAACCCTCAAAGAAGTCATGGCGGAATTGGGCATGGTCGAGGGTTTTGATGTCGGTATGGAAATGTCCGGCGTTCCTTCCGCTTTCCAAAGCCTGCTGGAATCGATGAATCACGGCGGCAAAGTCGCTCTACTCGGCATTCCGCCTTCCAACACTGTGATCGACTGGAACCAGGTGATTTTCAAAGGGCTCGAAATCAAAGGCGTGTATGGCCGCGAGATGTTCGAGACCTGGTACAAGATGGTCGCGATGCTGCAAAGTGGGCTCGATCTTTCGCCGATATTGACGCACCAGTTCCCCGTTGAAGAATACGAAAAAGGATTTGCCGCTATGCTCTCCGGCAAATCGGGGAAAGTGATTCTGAACTGGGCGTAGACTGAACTGATTGATTGCGGCCTGATTATTAATGAGTGCCCATAAAAGTTCATAACCGTCCAAAGAAAGTACCGTCATGACCGAAGCGAAACTGCCTACGTATCTGATCCCCGGCGTGCGCACGCCGTTTTGCAAAGTCGATGGACCACTCAGGGGCATGGACGCAATAGAACTCTCCGTGCCGGTGGCGCAGGCGATGGCGAAAACCGCCCGGCCAGATTTTCTGGTCTGGGGCACAGTCATACCTTCACTGCGCTGGAGCAACATCGCGCGCGAATTGCAGATGGACGCCAAGCTCGATCCGACTATCCCCGCCTTCTCAACCGTGCAGGCGTGTTCGACTTCAATGGTCGGTGTATTCGAGGCGGCAGGCATGATTACGCCGCAGAAACCGTTGGCAATAGTGGGTGGCGTGGAAGCGATGAGCCAGGTACAGATTGGTCTCAGCCAGGGATTGTCAAACTGGTTAAGAGCGGTCATGCAGGCGCGCAGTTTGGGTCAGCGGCTTGATGCCATTGCGTCGATCAAAATTGCCAACGTCAAGCTCGATATTCCGAGCGTCAAAAATCGTTCAAGCGGAAAGAATATGGGCGAGCACTGCGAGCAGATGGCTCAGCAGTGGAAAATCCCGCGCGAAGCACAGGACCGGGTGGCTTTTGAAAGCCACCGTCGTGCTGTCAGCGCAATGAGCAGCGGTTTTTTTAATGATCTGGTCATCAGTATTAACGGTACCGCCAAGGACGGCATACCGCGCGCGGATTCTACTGTCGAAAAATTATCGACATTGAAGCCGGCGTTTGACCGCCGCGGTGCGGGCACTATTACAGCGGGGAATGCATCGCCACTGACGGATGGTGCCGCCGCTATCTGGGTGGCCCAAGAGCCAGCGCTGGCGAGGCTTTCCGGCCAATTGACGCCGGTGCAACTGCTTGATTATGAAGTCGCTGGAGTGGATATTTTTAGCGAAGGCCTGTTGATGGCGCCCGCCTATGCGATACCCCGTCTGCTGGCGAGGAACGGACTGGCACTCAACGGTATTGATCTGTGGGAAATCCATGAAGCCTTCGCCGCACAAGTGCTGTGCAATGTTGCGGCGCTTGAAAGCGAAGCCTTCGTTCGCGAAAAAGTTGGCGTCAATCATGCGCTCGGAAAATTTCCGTGGGATCGTCTCAATCCGAATGGCGGCAGTGTTGCGATTGGTCATCCATTCGGCGCTACTGGCGCGCGAATTTTGAGTCAGGCAGCAAAAGAATTGGCTGCCTTGGGCAGCGGTAAAACTGCCATTGTCAGCATCTGCGCTGACGGCGGCCTTGGCACCGTGGCACTACTGCGATCGGTTTGATTTTTCAGACAGCGCCTCAGCCATCTTTGGCTATGCGAACTTTTTGGATTGTCGTTTCTCGCGTAAAAGGCGGTAAGGGTGGACGGATATTAGGGGCTGTCATGTTGAGTTCCTTTCATGAATTTAGTGGAAACCATAAATTTGCCAAAATAAAAAAACAGTTGAAAAGGCGCAAAATAGCAGCTGAGATGCGCCACGAGCGCAGCCGTAGAAAAATTATCTAACTTTTTCGGAGAGAAATACATGCTGATCGGCGTACCCAAAGAAATAAAAACCCATGAATATCGTGTCGGCCTAACACCAGCGAGTGTGCGAGAAGTAGTAGATCATGGCCACCAAGTATTGGTTGAGACCAATGCCGGGCTCGGTATTGGGGTAATGGATTCGGAATATGAGCGGGCGGGTGCAAGAATTTCTTCTATGGCGGCCGATGTATTTGCGCGTGCCGATATGATTGTGAAAGTCAAAGAGCCACAAGCCGTTGAGCGAAAAATGTTGCGCCCGGATCAGGTTCTTTTCACCTATTTGCATTTGGCACCGGATCGCCCGCAAACGGATGATTTAATTGCCAGCGGTGCTATTTGTATCGCGTATGAAACCGTTACCTCAGCCACGGGTGGCTTACCGTTATTGGCACCGATGTCGGAAGTGGCGGGGCGCATGTCGATTCAAGTCGCCTCCACTTTTCTTGAAAAACCACGTGGTGGTTTGGGGGTGTTGCTCTCCGGTGTTCCCGGTGTAGCCCCAGCCAGCGTCGTTATCTTGGGTGGCGGTGTGGTGGGGTCCAATGCGGCTTATATGGCGATTGGTGCGGGTGCCGATGTGGTGGTGCTGGATCGTTCGCTCGATGTGCTGCGGCGCCTGGTGGCGCAATTTGGCGCGCGCGTTAAAACCGTTTTCTCAACGCGCGATGCGCTTGAGCATTATGTGACTCAGGCTGATGCCGTCATCGGCGGTGTTTTAATTCCTGGCGCGGCTGCACCCAAGCTGGTGACGCGAGAGATGGTGGGCCGCATGAAAAAAGGCTCAGTACTGGTGGATGTGGCGATTGATCAGGGCGGCTGTTTTGAAACCTCGCATGCCACCACTCATACCGATCCAGTTTATGAAGTTGATGGCGTCATCCACTACTGTGTGGCAAATATGCCGGGCGGTGTGCCACGCACATCGGCGTTTGCGCTTAACAATGCGACGCTGCCGTTTGTGTTGGCATTGGCTGATCATGGCTGGCAACGTGCGCTGAGTGTAGACGCACATTTGCGTAACGGCCTGAATGTGTGCCGCGGAAAAATTACCTGTGAAGGCGTGGCAACGGCGCTAGGTATGAGTTATCACGATCCGCAAACCATGCTCTCTGGCAAATAGTGGAAATAAAATCATTATTGCTATCGTGAATGATGTGGCGCAAGTCGGCACGGCGGGAGTGGCAACGCTAGCCCCACCTTCGCTGCCGCCCTATGAAGGCATCAAGCTTGAGAATGTCAGGCTGATTGAATCGGCCGACGATGCTGTCACAGCCATAGCTGCTTTAATGGCGGCTGATGCGGTTGGATTTGATACCGAGTCGAAACCGACATTCCGCAAGGGCGAGGTATCGAC
>JAYVEV010000082.1:0-19933 GCA_043773745.1 Burkholderiales bacterium
GCCGGCGACGGCTTTTTTTAGGCCGTTTTCATACATGGTTTCCATGCCTTCTGAAATCGCCGCCGCGCGCAGCTCACCCGAGGTTGCATGGCGCATTACCAAACTGCGCAAAGCATCACTCATTGGCAAGATTTCCATGATGGACTCGCGGCCGAAGTAGCCGGTGTGGCCACAATGCTCGCAGCCTTTGGCCTGGTGCAGCGTAACTTTTTTATCATCGGCAGCGTTTTTTAGGAAACGACGCAATCCCATCTGCTCAACCACCTCTTCGACCGGGTGATAGCTTTCCTTGCAATGACCGCACAGAATACGCACCAGGCGCTGCGCCTGAATACCAATCACGGTTGAGGTCAGCAAATAATCATCCACCCCCATATCCAGCAGCCGGTTGATCGATGAGGCAGCATCATTGGTATGCAGAGTGCTTAATACCAAATGACCGGTGAGCGCGGATTGCACCGCAATTTGCGCGGTCTCCAGATCACGTATCTCGCCGATCATGATCACATCCGGGTCCTGCCGAACGATCGAGCGCAATGCGTTAGCGAAGGTCAGATTAATTTGCGGCTTAACCTGAATTTGATTAATGCCCGGCATTTGATATTCGACCGGGTCTTCCACTGTCAGAATTTTAATGTCGGGCTGATTTAACCGGTCAAGCGCGGTATAGAGCGTGGTGGTTTTACCGGAGCCGGTTGGACCGGTGACCAAGATAATGCCGTGGGGTTGCGACAGAATATCAGTGAATATTTTCAGATTACGGTCATCGAAACCTAGCGCATAAAAATCCAGCGCCACTCCGCCTTTGTCCAGAATGCGCATGACCACTGATTCGCCATGCATAGTGGGCACGGTGGATACGCGCAAATCAATTTCCTTGCCCTGGATGCGCAGCTTGATGCGGCCATCCTGCGGCAGACGCCGTTCGGCAATATCCAGATTCGCCATGATTTTGATGCGCGAAATAACAGCGGCGGACAGGCGACGCGGCGGTGATTCGGTTTCGTGCAGCACACCATCAACGCGGTAACGCACAATCAACCGGTTTTCAAACGGCTCGATATGAATGTCCGATGCGCGGCGCTCCAGCGCATGATTGATCACCAGATTCACCAGTCGAATTACCGGCGCTTCCGAGGCCAAATCTTTTAGCTGCTCGATATCACCGAATTCCTGCTCTTCATCACGGGTAGAAATATTATCGACAATCTGACCCATCGACGATTTGCCGCTGCCGTACAGGCGCTCGTACAAAATATCAAAATCATTCAGGGCCAATAATTTGGAGCGCACGCGTTTTTGGGTGGCGGCACCAAAAGCCTGCAGGGTGTAATGATCGGCCGGGTCCGTCATTGCAACGACAACTTCTTCTTCGCTTTCTGCCACCGGAATGGCGCGCGATTCTTGAATAAATCTTGATGAGACCGACTCTTCCAACACCGGCAGCTCAGGAAATTCATTGGCTTCAACAATCGTCCAGCCCCTCTGAAAAGCCAGCGTTTCCGCCAAATCTCGGCTGGAGACCATGCCCATGCGGGTCAGGATTGAGCCCAATTTTTCGGTTGAGCCTTCATCTTCACACGCAGATTCCTGCACCTTCAGCGCACGGTCCAAATTGGCCGCATCCAGTTTGCCGCGTCCAACCAGAATCTCGCCCAGCTTTTGTGTTGTGGATTCCAACTTGCTTCCTCTCGGTATGGCCTGAAAGTATAACAGCGACACCCTCGCCGCAAGACTGTAGCGCGGCTCTAGGAGCCACTTATCATGTAACTAAATTTTGCCGGATTGCCGATCAAAGGTAATCGTAAAACCGGTGCTGGTTTAAATCAGACTCCTTTAATGCCTCAGAGTTTGCGGTTATTCAAAGTTTCGCCGCTTCAATCAGCATATCCAGGAAGGCTGGCAGCACGGCCCGCGTATCAAATTGGGCCTGAACATTGTTTAATGCGCGCTGTGCGATCTCGCTCCGCAAGGCGTGGTCGTCAATCAGACGCTCAATTTGGCTGCGCCAGTTGGCAATATCATCGTCCGCGAATACGCCGTTGTCATTTTCGCGCACGTAATCGGTGTACGGCGGTGCATGCGAATACACACCCACAGCACCACAGGCGGTAATTTCAAGGTATTTATTGGGACATTTGCTGGCTTCAAAACGGGTACGCCCGACCGGCGCAATCAGCACATCCGGCGCGGCTGCACAGACGGTCGCGGCATAGGCGGCGTAGTTGAATTGGTATGGCCGGAAAGTAACTCGATCGCTGGGCAAAGTGCTGAGCTCATCCGGTAGCGTATTCGACATCACGAACAGCCTGACATACGGCCGTGCGCGGGCAATTTCAACCAGCGCCTGAAAGGGCTGCGCGTTTTTTCGGATCGAACCGACATAGCCTATCGTCATGGCGTCAGATGGTAAGCGCAAGCGACGCGGGAAGCATGCCAAATCCACATTGGTTGGCAAGATTTTTAGCTGTCGGGCATACGGCGCGAGATCGGCCGCCAGATGCTGGTTGTAGGTCAAAACGGTTTCGGCATGCTTCAGGCAATGTATAAAATGCTCGAAGGTTGGTTTGCCCGGTGTAAACAGGTGCTCATATTCTGGCCATTCGCGACCCAGCCAGAACCAGTTGTCGTCAAGCATGTAAATGGTGGGGATTTTTTTCGAGACACAAAAATCCATCAGCGCTGCCCCGTTGGCACTTTTTACTCGGCTGAAAATAACCAAATCACTTTGTGCCAAATCGGTAGGATGCGTGATTTCATCCAGCATGCTCCGCCACGTTAAGACACCCCAGTCATTCACCAATTCAAAAAAATTAAAAAAACATAATTGATTATGGGCAGGCTCATTGACCCCGCCCAAAACGGTAATACGCAACCCTTCACCGTTATTGAGCGCGCGCAAAGCAGCTAGCTTATTGCGCAAAGTCTGTGGCAGATTGGCCCATAGCAAATCACTGAACGCGCCTCTTTCCACTCCCTGAGTAGACGCTGTCGTCATCATCACTCGTACCGCCTGATCAGCATTCGCCGTCAGTTCAGGCGCGACAGCCTTGGTGACAAACTGATAACGATGCCAGCTTTGCACCGGTATGGGCTGCAGCGGAACGATTTCGATTTTGCCGCCTTTATCGTCTTTGCCTGCAAGCGAAGCGCTGGCGCGCAACGTAAAGTCCCACCAAAAATGCCGTTGTAGCAAAGGATTTACTGTAAAACCGCCGAGATCGCGAATAAACGCTGTGCACACGATGGCGTTGGCCATTGGCACCAGGTCCAGCATTTGTAGCCAGGCTCGTGGATAGTCGCTGGAGAATCCATCATCGGGGTGAACGAGCATACTTTCCGTGCTGCCGACCGCCTGCAACCGATTTTCACCGGAGCCTCGATAGCCCGCAACGATATTTGCGTTGCGGGCTATCCCCGCCTCCAGCAAATCGTTTTTATTGGCATACCAGGTACTGACCTCGGTGCCTGGCCAGCAAAATGACACCCACTCCGTTTTGACTTCAACCAATGCACGATTGATGAGCGCAGCGGGCAAATCGCTCGCTGTATCGAGCACCATGACCGTCAGCCAAGGGGCAATGAGCAAGTCATCCGGCAACACTTGTCGCCATTCGGGACCATCGATGGCGACGATAATCGGATCAGGATCGCGGCGGTTTTCGACAAAGTAACGCAACTCAAACAGCAGGCGAATGGCTTCGGCTTTGAGGATGGCGGCATCACCGACAATCAGGGCAATAGTGGTGATGGCTGGGCGCACAGATGAATGCCTTTATGCCGACACAGAAGCTGCGCCCAATACTGACTCTTTGTAATGGTGCACCACTTCAGCAGTGGGTCCGTCTTCACGAATCACGCCATGATCCATCCAGATAGTGCGGGAGCAATATTCTGTCAATAGCTCCATGCTGTGCGAGGAGAACACCAAAATTTTTCCCTGATCCATAAACTCCCGCATGCGCTTGTTGGCTTTCTCGGTAAACGCCAAATCACCGGCGCCCATCACTTCATCGAGCAATAAAATTTCGGGATTTACCGCTGTCGAAACCGCAAACGCCAAACGTACAAACATACCGGTGGAATAAGTGCGGACCGGATAATCCAGAAAATCACCGAGCTCTGAAAACGCGGCGATCTCAGGCAGCTTTGCTTCGATTTCATCGGGCGACATGCCGAGCAACATGCCGCGTATGCGAATATTTTCCCATCCAGAACGGTGATATTCAAAGCCCGTCGCAAATTCAAACAGTGGACAGACATGGCCTTTTGTGACCGCCTTACCCGAAATCGGCGGATAGATGCCTGCCATGACTTTCAACAGCGTGGATTTGCCTGCGCCGTTATGCCCGATCAACCCTACCCGCTCACCCGCGACGATCTTCACACTGACGCCCTTTAACGCGTCCACAAACGGCGCGGCGCGACGGCCGCCTTTAAGCGACGCCAAAAAACCTTTTAGGGTTTGGCCATCTGCATTGCCCACTTGAAAGCGGACAACCGCATTGGTGACGGTAATGGAAAGAGTCATGGCATTAAGGTCATAGCATGGGCGTCATAGCATATACACCACGCGTTTATCAAAACGCTTTGCCACCGCCATCATGACAACAAACAAAAACACCAGATAACCCGCGGTGATGACATAAACCTCAGCGGGAGCCGGGTTTAAAGTGATCATCGGCTGCCGCACCACTTCGATCAAGTAGTACAGCGGGTTGAGCTGATAAATAAAATCCAGTCCGCGCTCTTTAAGAATTTTGACGGGGAAGAAAACCGGCGTGACAAAAAATAATACTTGCAGGAGCGAGGTCATGCCGTGCGGCAAATCACGAAAACGAACCGAGGCATAGGCCATGATGCTGGCATGAAAATAAGCCGCCAGCAACACCAACACAAAACCTGGAATCGCCCAGAGCATCCCCCAGCCGATCGGGTTCGCAAAGACCAGCATGACGATAAAAAATATCACCGTGCCAATCAATAGCGGCACAACGGAATTAACTAACACCCGAAGCACGTAAATTTGTTTGGGATAAGTGAACTGTTTGATGTAGCCCTCGGCAAAGACAAACGCATTACCACCATCGGTAATGGTCTGCGTTAAAAAACCCCAAACAACAAAACCAATAGTAAGGAACGGCAAAAATTGCTGTGTCTCCTGACGAAATAGCGCGGCATAAATGACGCCGATTCCACCAACCCACAACGCCAGACTTAACACGATCCACAGCGGGCCGACGAAGGAACGGGCAAAACGATTACGAATATCAGCCATGCCAAGATGAAACCAGACCCGCCAGTTGCGTATCGCACGAAGATTGTCTTTGATTAGAGTGGCAGACATAAAGTGGTCCTAAGCGCCTGCGCTGACGACAGGGTCAGGATTATTTTCTTCTTTGATTTTTTGCATCAGCAGCATTTCGCCGACTTGTCCGTATTGCATGAAACCACATGATTCATAAACCCGAATTGCACGCTGGTTGGTGGCATAGACTTCCAAGCAAATGCGGCTGAGCTTCAGCACATTAAACGCCCAACTAATCAATTCGAGGATCGCGCGTTTCATGAAACCGTGACCTTCCGCTTCGGGCGCGACCACAAACGCGCCGACCTGCGCTGAGCGGGCGTCGTGATTGATGTTGTAGATGGCAACTTGCCCGACGGCGCGTCCGCCTTCAGCGTTTTCCACCATAAAATAATAACGGTCATTCAATTTTTTTTGTTGGTCAAACCACGCACGATGCTCGGCCGGCACTAATTTTTCCGCATGCCTGAACTGGCTGCGTGCCGCATCACGATTGCGCCACGCGAGGGTAAGCGGCAAATCATTTTCTGTCAGCAAGCGCAGTCGAATCCCTTCGCCGGAAATGGGTTGCACGACTGGCTTAACGACAATCATGTCTACTACCGGTCCAAACTCATTTTGCTGCAAACCTGATTACGCATTCAACAATGCGATCTACATCGGCCAGCGACATGCGCAAATGCAACGGCAGCGAAATAATTTCATTAGATGCTTGGTGCGCGCTGGGGCAAGTACCCTGACCATAAGCAAACATTTTATATTCAGTGTTGTCGCGGTAATGCACGCCGGGATAAATCTGCGCCTCGTTCAGCTTTGCCATTACTTCATCGCGATTTTTTACGCGGATTTGAAAAAGATGGGTTGCCGATTCACAACCCAATGTTATCGGCACCGTGGCAATTTGTGATGCCTGTCTAAAACCGGCGCGATAGCGATCCGCCATCTCGCGACGAATCACATTATCGGCATCCAGATATTTGAGCTGCACCAGTCCGATGGCCGCCATGATGGAATTGCCGTGATACTTGTAGCCGACATGCTCGACGTCATACATCCATTTGTAGTTACCCTGAGATGCAGTGCGCGAGTAAGTGTCTTTATTAATGCCAAGCCAGGTCAGTTTGCGGCCCAGCTCATCATCTGCCGCATCGCGAAAACAAATCATGCCGGAATCCGCTGTCGGCAAATTCTTGACGGCTTGATAGCTGAACACTGAAACATCCGCGTCGTGGCCAATATGCTTGCCATCAACCCGCGTCCCCGCCATATGCGCGGCATCGAGAATCATCGCTAAGCCACGCGCACGGCATAGTTTCAAAACTTCGGCATAGCCCCCGCTATTACCTCCCAGACCGACAAACAGTACCGCGCGGCTTCGCGGCGAGATTTTTTTCTCGACATCCTGGGCATCCAGACAAAGCGATTCATCCACATCCGCAAATACCGGCTTCATTTTGGCGTATAAAATCGCGTGGCTGTCGGACACAAATGTCAGCGGCGTGGTAATAACTTCATCTTCATCTGCCCAGCCATTTTTTTTCTTCAGTACTTCGACCGCCAAGTGCAGACCAACAGTGGCAGAATTCAAAAAGTGGGCGTGTGGCAAGCCTGTGTATTGCTGCCATGCGGCTTCAAAAGCGACTGTTTTGTAGCCCAACCCAGTCCAGCCTTTTTCAAGACATTCACGAATTTCGCTTAGACACTCGTCAATGCGAAAGGTCGGCACGAACAACTGAACCGGCGTAATAACTGACTCAGGCGATGCGCCAAACTCTAGCACTGGCGCCACTTTCAAAGCATTTCTTTCTGCAATACAAGCCTGCAACTGGGTTTGCCAGTCGCTCATCTTAATGTTGAGTGCGGCTTCAATTTTATCGTGCGCCAACACCGAATAGGCGGGACGTTTGGCCGGCGCCTTGAATTCAGCGCTGCTAATTGTCTCGACGTTTTTTGCCTTACGTTCTGAGTCTGTCGTGCCGTCAATAATGGCTGCTGCGAAGCCGTGCCAAGAAGTGACACCGCTGGCCGCGACGTGGTAAATCCCCTTCGGCATGGCAAGGTCAATCGCGTGCGCTGCGGTTGATAACAACACCATTTTCTGCGTGATATCGGAGACGCTGCGCACCCAGGTTGGTGATCCCAGCTGATCATTCACGACTCGCAAGGTTTCACGCTCACGCGCCAGGCGCAGCATGGTGAGCAGAAAGTTATGGCGCCGGTTTGAATACAGCCAGCTGCAGCGAATAATCGCATAGCGTTTGGCGATGGCCATAATTGCCTGCTCGCCCACCAATTTTGATTGGCCATATATATTTTGCGGGGCCACTGCATCGGCTTCCCGATAGGGCGCAGTAGCAGCACCGTCGAACACATAGTCGGTCGAAAAATGTATGAGGGGAATGTCAAGCAGGTTAGCCTCTTCCGCGAGAATGCCGGGGGCCACGCCGTTCACCTGCATAGCGATATGCGGCTCACGTTCGGCTTGATCAACCGCAGTGTACGCGGCAGCATTGATAATCAGGTGCGGTTTAAGGTCACGCACTTTGCCGCGAATTTGTTCGGGATGGGTGAGATCCATGGTGGCGCGGTCAAGCGCCACTACTTTACCCTGCGAGCCGAGCAGGTCAGTAAACCCGCGCGCAAGATCATGGCCCAGCTGTCCATTTTTGCCCGTAATCAGGATGCGAAACTCGGAGTTGGCGCTATTCATTTAGACAAACAATTCTGCATCAGACAAGACCTTGCCATTCATGTCGGCCGGCTTCAATTGTGGCGGGCCGCTTTCAGCGATGGGCCACTCAATTTTAAGTACAGGATCATTCCACAGCAAGCTACGTTCGTGTTGCGGCGCGTAGTAATCGGTCGTTTTATAAAGCACTTCGGCAAAATCTGAAACCGTTAAAAAGCCATGTGCGAAACCGATCGGGACCCACAACATACGCTTGTTTTCAGCTGATAGCCGTACCGCCACATGCTGGCCGAATGTCGGCGAATGTTTTCGGATGTCGACCGCCACATCAAATATCTCGCCTATCACGGCGCGCACCAACTTTCCCTGAGCTGTTTGAATTTGGTAGTGCAAGCCGCGCAGGACGCCCCGTGATGAGCGGGAATGATTGTCCTGCACAAATGTCGGCGCGGAATTGGAAAATGCGCTTAATTTTTCTGTAAAAGCGCGTTCGTTAAAACTCTCAAAGAAAAAACCGCGCGCGTCACCAAATACTTTGGGCTCAATAATTTTAATGTCGGCTATGGCTGTATCAATAATATTCATCCGCGCATTATCCGTGTAGTTTCTCAGTCAGCATCCGCATTAAGTACTGGCCATAGTTGTTTTTGAGCATCGGTTTCGCGAGCGCTTCAATCTGGGCGGCGCTGACCCAGCCCTGACGGTAGGCAACCTCTTCGGGGCAGGCTACTTTCAAACCTTGGCGGCGTTCAATGATTTCAATATATTGCGATGCTTCCAACAGGGATTCATGGGTGCCGGTATCGAGCCACGCCATGCCGCGGCCCATGACTTCGCAAGTAAGAGTGCCACGCTGCAGATAGAGCCGATTCAAATCGGTAATTTCCAATTCGCCGCGCGCTGAGGGTTTCAGGCTCGCGGCTAACTCGCACACCGTATTGTCATAGAAATAAATGCCGGTCACGGCATAACGCGATTTGGGTTTTGCCGGCTTTTCTTCCAGCGAAAGCACCCGCCCCTGATCATCAAATTCGGCCACACCGTAGCGCTCGGGATCGTTTACCGTGTAGGCAAAAATAGTCGCGCCGTTCGGCCTTGCATCGGCACGCTGCAACTGCAATGAAAAGTCATGGCCGTAAAAAATATTGTCGCCGAGTATTAACGCGGAAGGCGCGCCGTCAATGAATTTTTCGCCGATCAAAAATGCCTGCGCCAAACCATCGGGCGATGGTTGCACTGCATAAGTCAAATTGAGGCCCCATTTGGCACCATCGCCCAATAGCTCCTGGAAGCGCGGCGTGTCTTGGGGGGTGGAAATGATGAGAATATCGCGGATACCGGCCAGCATCAGGGTCGTCAGCGGATAGTAAACCATCGGTTTATCGTAAATCGGCAGCAATTGCTTTGATACAACCTGCGTCACCGGGTAAAGGCGTGTGCCGCTGCCGCCAGCCAAAATTATTCCTTTGCGATTCATGCTGCCGCCTTCCCATATTGCGCCTGCATTCACAGCTGATACTCACCGCTAGCAATGGATTGCACCCAGGCTTGATTGGCGAGGTACCACGAAACGGTTTTGCGAATGCCCGTTTCAAATGTTTCAACGGCACGCCAACCTAATTCATTTTCCAGTTTACTGGCATCAATGGCGTAGCGACGGTCGTGGCCCGGCCGGTCTTTAACAAACGATATTTGCGTTGTGTAGCTGGCACCATCGGCGCGCGGCTGCAACTCATCCAACAGCGCACAAATGGTATTTACCACGTCCATATTAGTGCGCTCGTTTTTGCCCCCGATATTATAGGTTTCGCCAACTCGCCCGTTTGCCAACACCGCACGAATGGCCGCGCAGTGGTCGGCAACATACAGCCAGTCCCGCACGTTTTGGCCATCACCATAAACAGGCAAAGGCTTGCCGTGCAGCGCGTTTTGAATCATCAGTGGAATTAATTTTTCCGGAAAATGATAGGAGCCGTAGTTGTTCGAGCAATTGGTTGTCAGCGTCGGCAAGCCGTAGGTGTGATGGTAGGCGCGCACCAGATGGTCGGAGGCCGCCTTGGACGCCGAATAGGGACTATTGGGTTCGTATTGATGTTGCTCGGTAAAAGGGGCGTCGGTTGGGCTCAATGAGCCATAGACCTCATCAGTGGAAACATGCAAAAACCGGAAGGCTGATTTTTCGCTGTCCGACAGCTTTGCATGATATGCGCGCACTTCTTCAAGCAAATTAAAGGTACCCACCATATTGGTTTGAATAAACTCATCCGCACCGGCAATGGAGCGGTCAACATGACTTTCGGCGGCAAAATTAACAATCGCGGACGGCTTGGTTTCGGCCAGCAGCTTGGCCAGCAATGCGCGATCACCGATATCCCCGCGCACGAAGCGATAGCGGGCTTTCGTCCCGGCGTCATTCTCAACATCGGCAAGCGATTTGAGATTGCCGGCATACGTCAGCTTATCGAGATTGAGTACGGGTTCCGCATTGGCGGCGAGCCAGTCGCGAATAAAATTACTGCCGATAAATCCGGCACCACCGGTAACGATAATCATGTTTGCTTCAGACGCTTGGCTCCGCACAGACACGAAGCGCGACAGCGCAATATTTGGGAAGCACTGATTTTACCAGCGGCGGCGGCTATTTCCCCGCGCTGTCTATAAACATTCCCGACAACCGCCGCGATTGCGCACGCCAGCCGGCGCTGCGCAAAAGGTGGGAATTTATTGCTTTGTCTTCAGAACCCATTTTGACAGCGTGAGCGCATCATCGTCAGTCACCGTGGCATTGGGTGGCATAGGAATTACGCCCCAAACGCCCGAACCGCCTTTTTTGATCTTGGCCGCCAGTGTGACTTCTGCGCCTTTTTGGCCTTTGTACTTGGCTGCCACATCACTGAACGCCGGCCCCACTATTTTCTTGTCTACCCCATGACATGCAGTACAGCCAGATTTTTTGGCCAGCTCTTCCGATGCATTGGCGGCACCTGCAAACACCAGGCCAGCTGTCAGTACAAATGCAATTGTGGTGATATTTTTCCTGATCATTTTGATTCTCCATAGCAAACAACTAACAAGCGCATTACGGCATGTGAGCAATCGCACACTTGATTATTACCGGAACGCACCACCACAAATATTCTCGATTCAGACCCGCATAACGCATCATCACGCACATTGGTTGTCAACGCTGGCATTTTTAGCCGTCTGGCGGAGCTGGCCAGCCCAGTTTCACTGCTAATATAGTCGCATGAATCCAGAGCATCCTTGCGGGTAACAATATGGATACGATACTAGAGCCATTAAAGCGCCTAAATCAGCTAACGCGCCAATGGCTTGCAAGAGCCTGGCGCACCATTCATTTTGCCGCGCTAATTCTGTCGCTGGCAATTTTTCCCTCCACCTATGACCGTGACAGCCGCGCCGCCATTGCCAGACAGATTGTCGACGGCATGTGGCCGAATTTATTGTGGTTTACGGTGCTGTGCACATTGGTCAGCCTGGTGCTGATTCGGATTGTGGTGGTGACCGCATTGAGTTATGGACTCTCAAAATTCGCGCTGGAGATGGTAGTACGGGTCCTGGTGCTTGAGCTTATTCCGCTGACGGCGGCGGCATTTGTGGCGCTACGCTGCACCCTGCCCGATGGTGTTGAACTGGCTGAAATGCGCGCCCGCGGTGATTTGCTGGCCCTGCAACAACAAGGTATTGACCCGATTCAGCGAGAAGCCTTGCCGCGTGTGCTGGCGGGAGTATTTTCAGTGCTATCGCTGGCCGCGGTGTGCTGCGTCACCTCGCTACTGCTGGCCTATTTGAGCATCTATGGCTTCACCCCTTGGGGCATTGCCGGCTACAACCGGGGGGTTGGCCAGGTTTTTAGTCCGGCTGTTACGATAATTTTCGTGCTGAAGACCGTGTTTTTCAGCTTGGCGGTCTCATTGATTCCGATGGCCTCTGCGCTTTACGATACCGCCAACATATCGTTGCACAGTCGCTCCAAGGCCGCCGGCGAATTGGCCAGCATGGTGCGACTGTTCTCGGTCATTTTAGTAATTGAAGTCGCCTCTTTAATCGGTAATTATTATTAGCCGCGTGCGTTTATCACTTTGGTTTATCGCTTTGATATTGTCATCACGCTCTGCAAATTAACCGGATTTTCATGCCATGAACGAACAGCCGAATACCACGTCCAATCCGCCAAAGCCTGAAACTCAGGCGGCAGGTACAGCCGCGAGTGCTGCGCCGATGAAAGCGCCGAATGTTCAGATCAAGGCCGCGCTGCTGCTGATATTGATGCTGTTGCTGGTGGGCGGATCAGTGGTGTATCTCATGTACGTCCGCGGCGTGTTTGAGAGCACACAAAAACTGGTACTGGTTGCTGATGATTCAGAAGGTGTGGTGGTCGGTATGGATCTAACATTTTCCGGCTTCCCGATTGGCCGTGTAGGCCGTATTGAGCTTAGCGAGAAGGGTAACGTGCACATGATCGTGAATGTTCCGAAGAACGACGCCCATTGGCTGCGCTCATCGAGCATTTTCACTCTGGAGCGCGGCCTAGTGGGCAATACACATCTGCGCGCCTACAGCGGCATTCTGACCGACCCGGCGCTCGAAGATGGCGCTACGCGTAACCTGTTGGTAGGTGATGCCACGGCAGAAATTCCGCGACTGGTAGCCGCCGCTAAAGAACTCATTCAAAATCTGAAAACACTCACCGCGGCTGATTCCTCGCTTGATGCAAGTTTGAGTAATGTAAAAATACTCACCGACAAGCTCAATGGACGCAGCGGCGCTTTGGGCGCGATATTGGGTGATGAGAAAAATGCGCAGAAACTAATCCTGGCGCTCGACCAAGTCAACTCTTTACTGGCTAAGGTGGATAGCTTGGCTGCCAAAGCGGATGCTCAGGTATTTGGCCCCGGCGGTGTGATGAAGGATACGCAGGCTGCGGTGGTTCAGCTCAATGCACTATTGCTCGATGCCCGAGCCAGCTTGAAAAAAGTGGATGCGGTGCTGGTCGAGGCGCAGGCTGTTGGTGCTAACGTGCGCTTGGCAAGCACTGATCTGGGCGCGCTTCGCGCGGATGTCGAAACCAGTCTGCGCAAAGTTGATCATCTGGTTAATGAAATCAATCGAAAATGGCCATTTCGACGTGATACGGAGCTACGTTTACCATGAAACTTTTAATGTTCCGCCATGCACTATCCGTTGGCTTGATGTCGTTGTTGGTTGCCTGTAGCAGCGGCCCGCCGCCGCCCGATTGGCAAATGAACGCACAGGATGCCATCGAGCGCTCGATTGAGGCGTATCTGGCCGGGAATGTGCGCGTTGAAGTTCAGGAATTTGCCCGCGCAAAAAGTGAGATTGCTCGCACCGGCCGGGCTGATTTGCTCGCACGCATTGAACTCATACGGTGCGCCAGTCAGGTAGCCAGCTTGGCCTTGGACGATTGTGGAGGTTTTGAAAAACTCCGCTCCGACGCGGCTAAGCCAGAACGTGCTTATGCTGATTTTTTAGCCGGACGTTTGCAGGCTCAGGATCTTGCGTTACTGCCACCACAGCATCACGCCGTTGCCAGGGTGGTCACCAATGGATCAAACGATACCGCCGCAGTCCAGGCGTTGCAGGGCATCACTGACCCAATGTCCCAACTAGTGGCAGCCGGCGTATTATTTCGGCGCGAGCAGGCAGGACCGGATGCGCTGGCCTTGGCGGTGGAAACCGCATCATCGCAAGGCTGGCGACGACCACTACTGGCGTGGTTGGGTGTGCAGCGCTTACGCGCCGAGAAAGCGGGCGACACCAGCGAGACAGAACGTTTACGTCGACGAATTGAGCTGGTGCAAAACGCGCCTGTCGCCACCAAGCCGGCGCCTTAATACACCCGGTACAGCTGGGCTAGGGCCGAAGAACTAGCCCTTCAGTCTTGAGAAGGACGCTTCGATAGTTCAATTAACTTTGCATATTTGGCAAAAGCGGCAAAGCAGCCAATCGCCACATGCGCAAAACCGGGGCCTCCATCGAGAAAACCCAGGCGCAAAAAATAAAATTTAATGAAACGGGCCAGCGGACTAAAAAAAAGTTTGCCGTAACCAGCGCGGATACCTTGATCATAAAGCGCCTGCGCATGCAGACTGGAATAGCGGTTTTGCTTGGCGAGGTAGTTAGTGACTTCCTCAGCCGAATCATGCAGCAAATCCCCACTTAGCCGCCCAACATCGGCGGTCGTAATCACCGTTTCATGCACTTCGTCATTGCTCCAGCTGGCGTGTTGGCGGTTAAACAAACGCAGCGACCAATCGGGATAACCTTCACCGTGTCGCAACCATTTGCCGAGGAACCGGTTACGGCGTGGCATACGGTAAGCCTGATGCGGCGGGTTTTGCATTGCCGCGCAGATGCTGTCCGCCAGCTCGGCCGAAACACGCTCATCCACGTCGAGGCAGAGCACCCAATCGTGCTTGGCAATACCGACCGCAAACTGCTTTTGCCGTCCAAAGCCCAGCCACTCCTTTTCAATCACCCGACAGCCTTTAACATCAGCAAGCGCGCGGGTTGCGTCCTCTGAGCCGGAATCGACCACAAGAATTTCGCGCGCAAACGCCACACTATCAATGCACGCGCCAATTTGCGAGGCTGCATTTTTGGCAATGATGACAACAGAAAGGGGTATTTTTTTGACTGTCACAATTTTTGGCGGTTTAATTATTATTTAAATGCATTGTTGTAAGTGATACAGCACATTGTAAAGCGATTGTGCGTCGTGGTGGCTCAACCGCAAGCCTCAGCTAGAATGCAGGCATGCGAATTTTGTTGGTCAAGCTTTCCTCGATGGGTGATGTGATCCACAACTTGCCGGTGGTGAGTGATTTGGTTCGCGCGTTTCCGGGCGTCACCATTGACTGGGTTACAGAATCGCCGTATGCGCCGTTGGTTGCGCTGCACCCGGGTGTCAGCCATGCACTGCCTGTGCATTTACGCTCACTTAAAAAGCAGTGGTGGAAACAGGCTCAGTGGGCGCAGCTGTCGCACGACCGTGCCCTGCTAGGCGCACAGGATTACGACGCCGTTCTGGATACCCAGGGACTGGTTAAAAGCGCGATAGTTGCCTGCTGGGTAGCAGGGCCTCGCTATGGCATGTCGCGCGACACGGTCCGCGAGCCACTGGCGGCGCGGTTTTACCAACATACGTTTGCGATTGGTAAAAACAGTCATGCCGTCACCCGCAATCGACAGTTGGCGGCAGCGGCTTTTGGCTATTCGTTGGCTGGAAATGTTGACTACGGCTTGTCTGGCATTCTGGCTCAAACCCCGCGCCCCCCTTGGCTTTCGGGGCAACGATATATTGTTATGCTGCACGCTACCAGCCGTGCGGACAAGCAGTGGTCCGCTGCAAATTGGATCGCGTTGGGCAAACGCCTTCAGGCCTCAGGATTTACTTTGGTTTTCCCTTGGGGCAGTGATGCTGAGCGGCAAACCAGTGAAGCACTCGCTGACTTATTGGCTCATACAGAAAGCCCTGTTGTGCCGCCCGCGCTGAGTTTGACGGAAGCGGCCGGGCTATTAGCCGGTGCCAGCGCCGTTGTGGGTGTGGATACTGGACTCACTCACTTGGCGGTTGCATTCGGCCGCCCCACCGTTGGGCTGTATCTCACGACCTCGCCAGAACTAACTGGTTTATTTAGCTCAAGCGCAGCCGTTAACTTGGGTGGAGGCGCCCGTTTAGCGCCCGCAAACCCCAGCGTGGATGCGGTTCTTGAGGCGCTTCAGCCTTGGCTGGCCTGATATGTTGCGCTTGATTTATACCCTGCTGCTAGCGCTGGCCACACCGCTTATTGTGGGCCGACTGTGGTGGCGCGGCCGGAAAGAAGCGGGTTATCGACAATATATTGGCGAGCGATTCGGGCGCTATCCGCAACCACCGCTTAAAAATGCCATTTGGATTCATGCGGTCTCTGTCGGCGAAGTGCGCGCCGCTCTCCCTCTCATTGCCGCCTGCGAGAAGCAATTTCCCCAGCAGCCGATTCTCATCACTTGCATGACCCCAACGGGTCGGGCAATGGCCAACGAACTGTTTGCAAATCGCGCCGCCATCGCTTATTTGCCCTACGATTTTCCGTTCGCAACGCAACGATTATTGGCACATTTCAAGCCGTCTTGTTTGCTCATCATGGAAACCGAAATCTGGTTTAGTTTGGTCGCAGTTTGTCATCAGGCGCATGTGCCTGTACTGCTGGTAAATGGCCGACTGTCAGAACGCTCGCGCGCCGGTTATGCCAAGCTCGCACCTATACATTTACTGACACGCGAGGCTTTGGGCAGCATGACAGTTGTGGCCGCACAATCCGCGGCCGATGCCGCACGATTTTCCTCGCTTGGCGCGAGAAACGTCGTGGTAACTGGCAATCTGAAATTTGATCTCACCCCTGATGCTGAAATAGTTGCCCGCGGCAACGCGTGGCGTGCGGCCATCCCCGCCAGCAAACAACATGTGCTGTTGGCTGCCAGCACGCGCGAAAGCGAGGAGGCGATGCTGCTTGAGGCCTATTTGACAGTTTTTGACGCAGCTGCGCGCAGTGAAATATTGCTGGTCATCGTGCCGCGCCATCCGCAGCGTTTTGATGATGTTTTTCAGCTGATTCAAAAGAACGACTTATGGGTGATCAGACGAAGCCATGCGGCAACGCTTAATGCAAATATTCAAGTATGGCTGGGTGACTCAATGGGCGAGATGGCCGCCTATTACGCATTGTGTGATGTCGCCATTATCGGTGGCAGCTTCGCGCCGTTGGGTGGGCAAAATTTGATCGAGGCCGCAACACTGGGCAAACCCATCATTGTCGGCCCGCATGTCTTTAATTTTAGCGATGCAGTGCGTTTGGCAAAAGACGCGGGCGCGCTCACGCAAGTAGCCGATGCCGAGGCTGCCATGCGGGCGGCACAACTACTATTTAATGATACATCTGCCCAACAGCAAATGGGCCAAGCCGCACAAAAATTTACTGAAGCACATCGGGGTGCAACAACAAAAACAATGGGGCTCATCGCACAGGCAATGAACCCCATGCGCTGAATGCTGAAATGAATGCCGCTACTTGGCCAGTAGCCGATTAACTTCCGCCACATCTTCTTCCTGAAGACGGCCCACGCTGGACTTCAAACGCAGTTGCGACAAAATCGTGTTGTAGCGTGCTTGCTGCAAATCACGACGGGCTTGAAACAGTTGTTGCTGGGCATTCAGAATATCAACGTTGGTTCGCACCCCGACTTCTCGCCCCAGAATGGTTGAATCAAGCGAGGATTTATTTGACACCAGCGCAGCCTCAAAGGCTTTTACTTGCGCCACGCCATTTTTAACGCCCAAGAATGATTGCCGCACCGATTGGGCGACAGTACGCTTGGTGTTTTCCAGATCTTGCTCCGCCCGCTCGCGGGCTGACAACGATTGGCGAACGCGTGATTGTGTACCGCCACCCTGATAAAGCGGCACAGTTAATTGCAATCCGATCTGGGTTGATTTGGTGGCGAGCTCTGGCCCTGTTTGGCCGAATATATTGATTGTTGGCGAACGGTTGTCAGAATAGCTGCCCACCAGATCAACTGTTGGGTAATGTCCAGCTCGGGTGCGGCCAACCTCGAGCGCGGCAATTTCATACACGGCGCGAAGCTGGGCAATGACTGGGCTTCCGGCTTCCGCGGCCTTTACCCACTCTTCCATATCCGCAGGCTGCGGCAGGGTCAGCGCGACACCATCTTTTAGTGGGCTCAGACTAGGCGGCATTTTGCCAATTAATTGTTGCAAAGCGCGCATTTTGATTTCAAGGTCATTCTGGTCGGCGATTTCCCGCGCACCGGACAGGTCAGCGCGCGCCTGCGCTTCATAAGAATCCACAATAGTCGCGGTACCGACTTCAAAATTGCGCTTTGCTTGGGCCAGTTGCTCAGCGAAGGCGTTTTTTTGCGCGGCAGAAAGCGCCACATTATCCTGCGCGAGCAGCACATCAAAATAGGCTTGTGCAGCTCGCAATATCAGGCTTTGTGCGGCATCAGCAAACACGGCGTCAGTTTGCTTGACTTGCCAATTTCCCTGATCGGCCACAATCCAGTTTTGCACGCGGAACAACGGCTGCGACAAACTCAATGTGTAGCCTTTGGTGTTGTAATCGACCGCCGGCGTGCCGATGGTCTCACGGGTATTGCGGGCGTAATTGCCGCTCAGACTGACATTCGGTAATAGGCCAACGCGCGCCTGTGGCAGCGCTTCTTTGCCTGCCTGCGCTGATGCACGCGCTGAGGCATATACAGGGTCTTGCGCCAGCGCATCGCGGTAGACATCCATTAAATCTGCGGCTGCAACAGGAACAACGCCGGTAAGCGCACTGGCAAGCAGGGCTGTCATTAAAACAGCAAGGGTCTTGATTCTGGGTGTCATATTGGAATATTCCGCGTCGTTGGCGTTGGTTAAAAACTAATTATCGTTAGATGATGGCTTTGATGATGTTTGGAGGAGGATTGGATTTAATTATCAGCAATTAATAAAGCGCGACTTGCGAATCAACCTCTCGAGACCATGCATCAATTCCGCCATCGAGATTATGCAGGTTGTCGAAGCCTAAGCGCTGCAAGAATGCGACGACCTGCAGGCTACGCACCCCGTGATGACAAATAACGACCGTGGGACGCTCCCGGTCAAGCGCATCCGCCGCCGCCGGAATCTGTCCCATCGGAATATTTTTTGCCCCTTCAATACGCGCCACGTTCCATTCCCAGGGCTCACGCACATCCAGAAGGACAGGCATTTCTGCCGCGTTGGCGCCCATCATATGGTGAAGTTCAGAAGCGGTAATCTGACGCATTGGTGATAGCTGCGGTAGTGGAAAGGGAAAGTCGCATCAAAAACTAAAGCGCGACGGCTGCTTTGCATTGATGAGCGGGGCCACCACCGTTTCAAACAAATCAGTCGAGCTAAAGCTTGTTTCAGCGGTCTTGGTCATGAGCGTTGCACGCATCACAGGCGCATCGCCGATAACGGCAAACAAGCGGCCGTTAAGATTGAGGCAATCCAGAAATTGTGGTGGCAGGACCGGAACGGAGCCGGTCAATACGATCACGTCATAGCGCTCATGAATGCCCACCACCCCGGCGGCTGATTCAGCGGCATCACCAATTTTTAATTGAACATTGTTGATGCCTACATTGGCGAGTCTGTCGGCAGCAGCACTCGAAAATTCATCAAAGTATTCAATGGAGGTAACGTTCGCGGCGCGTTTGGCGAGCAATGCCGTCAGGTAGCCACTGCCGGTGCCAATTTCCAGCACCCGTTCGTTTGCCGTTGGCGCAACCTCTTGTACGATACGCGCCTCCATTTTTGGCGCCATCATATACTGGCCATGGCCGAGAGGAATTTCCATATCGACAAACGCCAGAGAGCGATAGGCAGCGGGTACGAAATCTTCGCGTTTGACCGTGAGCAATAAATTCAGCACGGATTGATCGAGCACTTCCCAGGTACGGATTTGCTGCTCCACCATCAGGAACCGTGCTTTTTCAAAATCGGCGGAGGTAGTCAGATTAGAGGTCATGGTGTTCACGTCTATTTACAATCTTCAAAGGCTTAAATTTCGTTTTTTTGCTGATGGCAAGTTTATCAAACCTAAGGTCAAACAGTGCGTCATCCCTATTTGGTGAGGTGCTACCTGTTACGGTTTTATTCGCTTCGTGGCCGCTGCAGAGTGTGTGGGTGTTGTTGGTTGTGCGGCCGCTAGCGAAACCGGACGCACGCTCAAACTATGCAGCAGCATATCGGTATGCGCATCCAGATAGGCAATCGGATCCATTGGCACCGCACTGCAAAGGTCAAACGAGTTACGCCACAGCATCAGCATGACGACCGGGGCGCAGGCAATACGGGGCGCGAATTCCAACGAGACGGGACGAAA